>NZ_CP150302.1:1942291-2589721 GCF_038051945.1 Paenibacillus sp. FSL H3-0469 | reverse complement strand
AACATCATCTGTTGTAATCCTGCCAATTAGATGGGTAACGATTAAATCCCCTGAAACTGTTGTACTGATATTCTGATTACTCAACTTTGGAATCATCTCCCTTAGTTTCAATTATGCTTATTAATCTTGCAAAATCAATGAGGGGAAATTTCTTGCGTAATTAAGCTTTGAATTAGTACTGTCCGGCGGATTTGAAGTATAATGAGGACTGCGATTACGATTCTTGGAAGGCTCAGGGCTACAGCCGCTGCTCCAGCCGGGACCAGACGGGCAGATAGCATAACGGGAGTACTCCCAGCGAGCAGATGACGTTGAAAATGGTCTGGGCGTGGGCGAGCTGGGCGGCAGGTCCGCCGCCGATCCAGGCGGACAGGGATTGCAGCGGCTGGATGAAGGGCAGGAAGAGCAGGGCGCCGCCGATATTCAGCGCCACATGCGACCAGGCGACGAATACGCCGGAAGGCGTACTGCCGATGGCGGCAATGACGGCAGTGACGCAGGTGCCGATATTCGCGCCGAGGACGATGGCGATGCCAAGCGCAGGGGGCATCACGCCGCTGGCGGCGAGGCCCATCGCCATGCCAATAACTGCGGCGCTGCTGTGCACCATCGCCGTCAGCACAGCCCCGGCGGCCAGCCCCCAGAGTGCGCTGGTTGCGGCATGCCCGAGAAACCAGCGGAACAGGGCGCTGCCTTCCAGGGCGGGGCCGATGGACTGCATGACCGCGATGCCCCACAGGACGAGCGCGAAGCCGGTGACCGCGAGGCAGATGAACTGCAGCGGTCCCGAGATCCGGCGGCAGAGATCAAGCAGCCGCCGGGACTGGGGGGCCAGCTCGCCGGCCATCACGGCGGCGGCCCACAGGCAGAGCGCCGCGATCAGCAGCGGCGCGGCCAGCGTGCTGATCTGCAGGCTGATCAGCTCCGTTGTCAGGCAGGTGCCGATGTTGCTGCCGAGAATAATGCCAAGCGTGCGGGCATAGGTCAGCAGCCCGGCATTGACCATGCCGATGGTCAGCACCGTTACTGCGGTGCTGCTCTGCAGCAGCGCCGACAGCAGGGCGCTGACGATCAGGCCTTTGGCCGGTGTGGAGGTAGCCTTGTGCAGGCTGCGCTTCAGCAGCGGACCGGCCAGCCGCGACAGCGAGGCTTCCATCACCTTCATGCCGGCGAGGAATATGACAAGACCATAGAGGACAGGGAATAACAGTTCACGGATCATAAGGACAGGCTCCTTTTTGAACGGGGGTTGTACCAATATATGAACGCCAGGCATAGGACATGTATATTAATCTGGCAACAAGAATAGGGAGTTGAAGGTATTGGCATCAGTAATTCTGGAACGCAACCGTAAAAAAAGACTGGAGCAGGGCCACCCATGGGTCTTCGCCAGTGAAGTAGCATCTGTAGACGGAGAGCCGCAGGCAGGCGGACTGGTGGATGTTCTGACCCATCAGGGGAGGTACTTGGCTACCGGGTATTATAATCAGGCTTCACAGATCCGGGTGAGAATTCTGTCGCAGCACAAGCTGGCGGCGATGGACACGGCGTTTTTTGTAGAACGGTTCGCGGACTGTCTGCGGCACAGGGAACGCTTCCTGCCGGGGGCGGACGCTTATCGTCTGGTCTACGGGGAAGCGGATTTTCTGCCCGGGCTGATCATTGACCGCTTCGGTGAAGTCCTTGTGGTGCAGCTGCTGACACTGGCTATGGATCAGCGCCGCTCCGAGATAGTGGAGGCACTGGTGCAGGTGATGGCGCCGCGCGGCATCTATGAGCGCAGCGATGTCAGTGTACGGGAGCTGGAGGGACTGGAACAGACTACGGGTGTGCTCTACGGCGAATGCCCGCGCCACATTACCGTAAGTGAGAACGGGCTGAAGGTCATCGTCGATATTGAAGAGGGGCAGAAGACCGGCTATTTCTTCGATCAGCGGGAGAATAGAGCATCGATTGCTCCGCTGATGAAGGGCTGGGGCGGGCGCAGCGGAATTACACTGCAGAATGTAGAAATCGAGGATGGGTCACTACAGACGCTGCCGGTCAACAAAAGCGGCAAGCCTGTTACCTTCCCATATTGGGATGGTGCAACTGTGCTGGAATGCTTTGCGCATACGGGAAGCTTCACACTGCATGCCTGCAAATACGGCGCTAAGAAGGTAACCTGCCTGGATGTGTCTGCGCATGCCATCGAGAGCGCGAAGGCCAATGTGGAGATCAACGGGTTCAGTGACCGGGTGGAATTCGTGGTAGATGATGCATTTGCCTTCCTGCGCAATCAGGTCAAGGGTCAGGAGGAACGCACCGAGCGCGCTACGGGCGGCGCAGCGGCAGAAGGGAAAACCGGAAGCAAACCGGCTGCCAAGGCGGATACCGCGAAGCCGATGACCGCCGGGGGAGGACGCACGTGGGATGTCGTGATTCTGGACCCGCCTGCTTTTGCCAAGACCAAAAGCGCAGTGGCAGGTGCCGTACGCGGGTACAAGGACATCAATCTGCAGGGCATGAAGCTGGTGAATGACGGCGGATATCTGGTCACGGCCAGCTGTTCGTACCACATGCAGCCGCAGCTGTTCCTCGATACGATCATGGAAGCGGCCAAGGATGCCGGCAAGGTGCTGAGACTGATCGAATGGCGGGCCGCAGGCAAGGATCATCCGCAGATTCTCGGCGTGGACGAGGGGCATTATCTGAAGTTCGCCATCTTTGAGGTGCGCAGTAAATAGAACAGAAGTGCCAGACCCGGCGGGGCAGCCGGTTTTGCGGGAAGAGTCTCTTTTATAGAGGCTCTTTTTGATGTATTCTACAACTATCTGTTAGCATTGAAACTAATTTACATGAGTTTAATCAGACTTTTCCGTCCGCCGTTTGCGCGGCTACGGGAGAGTCTTTTATTTAAATATAAGCGTATAGGTTTCACACCATACATTATCCTTCTATTTCTCGACGAAACGGTACCGTCTTTTAAAAGGACTGCAAAGCGGTTTTCACTTAGTGTGTTTTGCAAACAATGGCAAACGTACGTTCTGGAGCGTGCGGTGGAGGTATGCTATACTATTGAGACGAGAGTTTTCATAGATTCTGGTGTCGCATAGAGTGCCAGAATTCAACGGAAGGAGTCTGCTGAAATGACGGTTAACTTCATCATCGGCCGCTCGGGCAGCGGCAAGACAACTACAATATGGGAGCGGGTATCCGCAAGGCTGAAGGCAGAGCCGCTGGGGGCCCCGATCATTATACTTGTTCCCGAGCAGGGATCGTTCGGAGCGGAACGGGGACTACTGGCGGCGGGCGGTGTGAAGGGAAGTCTGCGCGCCCAGACGCTCAGCTTCTCGCGTCTTGCCTACCGGGTGAAGCAGGAGACCGGAGGGAGCGCGAGTCTGCCCATCAGTGAAGAAGGCAAGAAAATGCTGATCTACAAGATTATCAGCAAGCGCAAGGAGGAGCTGAAGCTGTTCGGCGCTTCCTCGGACCGGCCGGGATTTGTGGAGCGGCTCAGCAGTCTGCACACGGAGCTTAAGCGCTGCTGTCTTGGAGCCGGAGACCTGGAGGAGCAGATCGGCAGAATGCGGGATGCCACACTGGGCAGCCCTATACTGGCCGGGAAGCTGGATGATCTGCATCTCGTCTTCAGCGAGCTGGACCAGGAGATGTCACAGCTCTATATCGATGAAGAGGACAGGCTGGCCGAACTGTCTGAGCATATCGCGGACTCTGCCTATATCCGCGGCGCTGAGATCTGGGTGGACGGCTTCCACGGCTTCAGCAACCAGGAATTCATCGTCCTACGTGAGCTGATGCAGTATGCTGACACCATGAACATTGCGCTTACACTGGACCGGATCTATCCGCCGGGCGCTGCCCCGCATGAACTGGAGCTGTTCCATCCGGCGGCGGTTACTTATATTAAGCTGCGGGGGTTAGCAGAGGAGATGGGACTTACCGTGTGGGATGAGCTGCTGGCTCCGCCCGTCCTGCCAAGGTTCAAGGACGCTCCCGTTCTCGCACATCTGGAGCGCGGTTTACAGCGCCGGCATCCCTGGACAGGACCGGCTGAACAGGTGAAGGAAGCCATCAGCATCCGGGCTGCGGCTTCACGCCGCACCGAGGTGGAGGGCGTGCTGCGCGAGATGCAGGCCCTGGCCAGAGAATCGGGAGCCAAATATGGGGAAATGGCGGTATTCATGCGCAATATGGCCGATTATGAGCCGTTGATCGCCCCGTTATTTCAGGACTTCGGCGTTCCGTTCTTCCTGGACCAGAAGCTTAGTGAGCTGCATCATCCGCTGGTGGAATTCATCCGCTCTGCCCTGGATGTCGTCCGCCGCCGCTGGCGTTATGAGGATGTGTTCCGCTGCGTGAAGACAGAGCTGCTGCTGCCGCTGGACGGAAGCATTACCCGCGCTCATATGGATGAGCTGGAGAACTACGTGCTGGCTTGCGGAATTCACGGCTACCGCTGGACGGACGGGCGATCCTGGAAGGGGATTCCCCGCCTCTCGCTGGAGGGCAGTGAAGCTGTTGATGAAGCGATGCTGGCAAGGATGGAGGCCTGCCGGAAGGCGGTCACCGAACCGCTGCAGGCGTTTGAGCAGAGAATCAAAGCCAGCCGCAGCGGCCTGGAGCTATGCCGGGCGGTATATCTGCTGCTGGAGGATACGGAAGCGGCACGTAAGCTTGAAGGGATGGGAGCGGAGTCTCTGAAGCAGGGCCGTCCGGAAGCCGCACGGGAGCATAGCCAGCTCTGGGGCGCTGTTCTGGGTCTGCTGGACCAGATTGCCGAAATGATGGGCAAAGAACGGATAGAATTCAGCCTGTTCGCCGGGGTGCTGGAGACCGGGCTGGCAGAGCTTAAGATGGGGCTCGTCCCGCCCGCACTTGACCAGGTGCTGGTAGGTACGATGGACCGTACCCGGGTGTCGGGAGTGAAGTACGCCTTCCTGCTCGGTTTCAATGAAGGAGTGGTTCCGGCGCAGTTCAAGGAAGACGGCATTCTGTCCGAAGGGGAACGCCTCCTGCTGGAGAAGTCCGGTATGGAGCTTGCGCCTGGCTCATCCCGGAAGCTGCTGGATGAACGTTTCCTGATCTACAATGCGCTTACGGCAGCCAGCAGGAAGCTGTGGATCAGCTATGCTGCAGCTGATGATGAGGGGAAGGCGCTGCTGCCCTCGGAGGTTATCCGCCAGCTGCAGGGAATGTTCCCGCAGCAGTTAGATGAACACTTCCTCTCCGGCTTCCCGCCGAGCGGTAATGATGACGACGCTGTCCATATGGACTTCATCGGCCATCCTGAGCAGACACTCCGCATGCTGCTGCTTCAGCTCCGCCAGTGGCGTCAAGGTGCAGAGATCCCCGGCATGTGGTGGGAGGTCTATAACTGGTTTGCGGCGGAGCAGGGCGCAGACAAGCCAGCAGGTGAACAGGCAGCGGAATACCGCCATGCGGATCTGTCTATGAAGCTGAAGCTGGAGCGGCTGCTCGGCTCGCTGTTCTACCGTAATGAAGGCATACGGCTGAAGAAGGAGACCAGTCTGCGCTTGTATGGCGGCTCCACGCTGCGCGGCAGCGTGTCACGGATGGAGCGGTTCGTTGCCTGCTCCTTCTCTCATTTCGCTTCCTACGGGCTGAGGCTGAAGGAGCGCCAGCTCTACAAGCTCCAGGCTCCGGATATCGGGCAGCTCTTCCATGCGGCCCTCAGTGAGATGGCGAAGCGGCTGCAGGAGCAAGGCCGCAGCTGGGGCAGCATGACTGCGGAGGAATGCCGCACGGAGGCGGGGAAGACCGTAGACAAGCTGTCTCCGCTGTTACAGGGAGAGATTCTGATGAGCAGCAAGCGCTACGGTTATATCTCGCGCAAGCTGAAGAATATTGTCGGCCGCGCTTCGGTCATCCTCGGGGAGCATTCGCGGCGCGGGAGCTTCGAGCCGGTTGGGCTGGAGCTGGATTTCGGTCCCGGACAGGAGCTGCCTCCGCTGAGAATTACACTGCCGAACGGCTGTGTCATGGAGGTGGTCGGGCGGATTGACCGGGTGGATAAGGCTGAAGGGGAGCAGGGGATTCTGCTGCGGGTTATCGATTACAAATCAAGCCAGAAGGACCTCAAGCTGCATGAGGTCTACTATGGATTGTCGCTGCAGATGTTAACTTACCTTGATGTGCTGCTGACCTATTCCGAGCAATGGCTCGGCCAGGCAGCACTGCCTGCCGGAGCGCTCTATTTCCACGTTCATGACCCGCTCCTGACCTCAGCCAACGGAATGAACCGGGAGCAGGCGGAGCAGGAGCTGATGAAGCGCTTCAAGATGAAGGGCCTGCTGACCGCTGACCGCGAGGTGGTCTCGCTGATGGATACCACACTCGACAAAGGGTATTCCTCTATTGTTCCGGTAGCGCTGAAGAGTGACGGCAGCTTCTACAGCAGCGCATCTGTAGCTACCCCAGAGCAGTGGGGGCAGCTGCGGTCCTCGGTGCGCAGCACGATCTCGGAGATCGGGACCAGCATTACGGAGGGGGATGTGGCGATACAGCCTTACCGCATCCAGCAGGAAACAGCCTGTACCTTCTGCTCCTTCCGTCCCGTCTGCCAGTTCGATGAAGCGGTGGAGGGCAATAGTTATAACATTCTAAGTAAGCCGGGCAAAGAAGTAATCTGGGATATGCTGTCCCGCAAAGGAGGAGAGAAGCTGTGAGCACAAGACCTGTACCCGAAACGAAGCCGGAAGGCAGTCTATGGAGTGACGACCAGTGGCGCGCCATTGCCGAGAGCGGCAGCGATATTCTCGTGGCGGCGGCAGCCGGTTCCGGCAAAACGGCGGTTCTCGTCGAGCGGATTATCCGCAAGATTAGCAATGAGGAAGCAGGCTTCAGCGTGGACCGGCTGCTGGTGGCAACCTTCACCAAGGCAGCCGCCTCTGAGATGCGCCAGCGTATCCGGGAAGCGCTGGAGCGTAAGCTTGCGGAGGACAGTGAAGGCGGGAATGAATACCTGCGCCGCCAGCTTGCTCTCTTGGGCAGAGCCTCCATTACCACGCTGCATTCCTTCTGCCTTGAAGTAATCCGCCGGTATTACCAGATGATTCCGATTGATCCCGGCTTCCGTATCCTGAATGAGCATGAAGCGGAGATGATGCGCCAGGAGCTGCTGGAAGAGCTGCTGGAGGAGAAATACGGCGAGGTTGCCGGGGACGGGGAAGATACCCTGTTCGTGCAGCTCGCAGACTGGTTCAGCGGTGAACGGAGCGATGATGCGGTGCATTCGCTGATCCAGCGGCTGCATGATTTTGCGCGCAGCCATCCCTGGCCTGCGCAGTGGCTGAGGGATACCGCAGCCGACTTTGCGCTGCCGGATGCTGAGGCTCTGAGCCATACGCCTTGGGTGCAGAGCATTCTTGCCGAAGCCCGGCTTACACTGAAGGGGGCGATCAGCCAGCTGGAGCAGGGGCGTGAGATCGCGCTTCAGCCCGGCGGTCCGGCGCCTTATGCGGAGAATCTTGCAGCCGATCTGGAGATGGCGCAGGGTCTGCTGGATGCGGTAGAATCACAGCCCTGGGCCGGATTATATGATATCTTCATGGAGATCTCCTTCGGGAAGCTGAAGCCCTGCAAGAAGGATGCTACGGACCCTCTGCTTCAGGAGAGCGTGAAGGCGATCCGGGATCAGGTGAAGAAGAGCCTGCTCGAGCTGCAAAAATCCCTGTTCGGCCGTCCGGCGGAATCCTTCCTGGGTGAACTACATACGGCGGCTCCGCTGATGCAGGAGCTGGCAGAAACCGTAATCGCGTTCGGTGAACGCTACCGTCTGGAGAAGGCAGGCCGCGGGCTGGTGGATTTCAGCGATCTGGAGCACTACTGCCTGCAGATTCTGCGCCATCCGGACTCGCAGCCGGGGCATTCGTTCCCGTCGGATGCGGCGATAGAGTACCGCAGCCAGTTTGACGAAGTGCTGCTGGATGAATATCAGGATACCAACAGCGTACAGGAGGAGATTGTCCGGCTGATCTCCCGGGAAGCCCCCGGTAACCGCTTCATGGTCGGGGATATGAAGCAGAGTATATACAGGTTCCGGCTGGCGGAGCCGGGACTGTTCCTGGATAAATACCGCAGGTTCAGTAATGAGCTGTCCCACAGAGACAGTGCGGGCAGCGACCTGCATGCCGGTGAGGCAGAGGGCCGGGCGGCGGGGACTGATCCGGGACAGGAGAAACAGGAAGATGGCCTGGTCATCGATCTGGCCCGCAATTTCCGCAGCAGGCTGGAAGTGGTGAATGCGGTGAATATGGTCTTCCGGCAGATCATGGACAGCAATGTCGCGGAGATCAGTTATGACGAGCGGGCAGAGCTGGTATACGGAGCGAATTTCCCGGAAGCCGCAGAGAAAGGGCCGGATACTTATTTTGCGCCGGAGCTGCTGCTGATCGACAAGGGGGGCTCTGCCCCGGGGCCGGCGGACGAAGCAGCAGAGGGCGATGAGCTGCCTCTTCTAGAGCTGGAGGCTGCCGAGAGTGAGACTGCGCAGCTGGAAGCACGGGCTATTGCCCGGCGCATCTCGCAGATGACGGGAATGACCGGCGGTGAGCCGCTGCTGATCTATGATAAAGCACTGCGGATCATGCGTCCCGTAGTCTACGGCGACATTGTCATTCTGCTGCGTTCGGCCCGGGTATGGACGCCGCTGATGATTGAGGAGCTGCGGGGTGAAGGTATTCCGGCGTACGGTGACCAGAACAAGGGGTATTTTCAGGCTACGGAGGTGGAGATTGCCCTCTCCCTGCTGCAGATTGTCGATAATCCCCGTCAGGACATTCCTCTAGCCGGAGTACTGCGCTCACCGGTGGTGAATCTCCGGGAGGAGGAGCTGGCGAAGGTGCGGCTGTGCAGCAGAGGGACGTTCTACGATGCGTTGGTTGCGGCTTCTGAAGCAGGGGAGGCACTGCGGGACAATCCGCCGGATCTGTTCTGGGAGGCCGCGCTGCTGGCGGGGCAGGATGCCGGTACCGGTGACACAGCCGGAGAGACAGCCGCCGCGTCAGAGCTTACGCCATCGTCAGGAAATGAGGGTGTCCAGGAAGGTATAACTGACGGAACCGATGCTTCGGCGGCGCTGCGGGATATTCCGCTTACGCTGCAGCGTAAGCTTAAGTCCTTCCTGGACAGGCTGGAGAACTGGAGAAATGCGGCCCGGCAAGGAAGCTTAAGCGAGCTGATCTGGAGGATCTACCGTGAGAGCGGGTATCTGGAGTGGGTCGGGGGGCTTCCTGGAGGCTTTCAGCGCCAGAACAACCTGAAGGCGCTGTATGACCGGGCTGTTCAATTCGAGAACGAGACCTCGGCCAGAGGACTGTTCCGCTTTCTGGTGTTCATCTCACGGCTGAGGGAGAACGGCGGCGATCTGGGGGTTGCCGGAGGAAGCAGCGAGGAGGCCGGGGGCGTCAGAATTATGACGATCCACAAGTCCAAGGGTCTGGAGTTTCCTGTTGTCTTCCTGGCAGGCATGGCCAAAATGTTCAACCGTCAGGACCTGCATTCTCCGTTCCTGATGCACAAGGAGCTTGGCTTCGGGCCGCGCTTCGTGGAGCGGGAGACCCGGGTCAGTTACCCGACGCTGCCCTATCTGGCGATTAACCGCCGATCGCGGCTGGAGCTGCTCGCTGAGGAGATGCGCGTGCTCTATGTCGGACTGACCCGTCCGCGCGACAAAATGATTTTGGTCGGCACGGTCAGAGATCTGCCGCGCACGGCTTCGGGCTGGGCAGCGATGCAGGGCCGCGAGGAGCTGCTGCTGGCGGATCACCTGCTGGCCCGGGGCCGCAGCTATCTGGACTGGGTGGGACCGGCGCTGATCCGCCACCCTGCCGCTGCTATTCTGCGCAAGCTGGCAGGCAGTGAGGGGCCGGTATCCACTGTGCTGCATGGCGATGAGTCGAACTGGAGCATTACGGTGACTGGTGCAGCGGAGCTTAGCCCGGGCGCTTTTCTTGCCGGGGATGGTGATCAGGACAAGAACGAACAACGCCGGGTAATTCTGGAGGCGCTCCGCAGGGGGAAGACGGTGTCAACACCTGAGACCCCGGCCGCTGCGCAGATTGCGGAGAGACTGGGCTGGACTTACCGGTATGCGGCAGCGTCAAGCATCCCTGCTAAGACCTCGGTCACCGAGCTCAAGGGGTTATTGTCGATGCAGGAGCAGCCGTCGTACGACCAGCTGGAGGAGCGGAAGCTCCCGGGCGGACCGGACGAACGGAACGAACGCGGGTATAGGGACAGCCTGCATCTCCAGCGGCCGAAATTCATGGAGCAGCGGGGACTTACCCCTGCCGAGCGCGGAACAGCCTACCATACAGTGATGCAGCATATTCCGCTGGATGAGCCGGTAGACCGGTCTGTGCTGGAGGCCACGCTTACGCGTCTTGAAAGGCTTGCTATCCTTAGCAGGGAACAGGCGGATGCGGTGGTACTGGAGGAAGTTGAGCAGTTCTGCCGGAGTGAGCTGGGCCACAGACTCTTCCATTCTGCCTGGAAGACCAGAGAGCAGCCCTTCAGCTACACGATGCCAGCCGGTGAAGCCTACCGGGGACTTGATTATCTGGATGAAGCGGCTGCCGGACTTGCGGATGGGCCGGGCGGCGGTGATTTTGCGGAGACAGTATTGATTCAAGGGGTGATCGACTGCCTGTTCCGGGAAGAGGGACGGCTGATTCTGCTGGATTACAAAACAGATCATATCCCTCCGCACGGGGACGGGCTTGCACAGCTGACGGACAAATACCGTTTCCAGCTGGAGCTGTACAGTAAGGCACTGATGGATATTCTGGGCGAGCCGGTCAGCGAGGTATGGCTGTACTTTTTCGACGGCGGACATGCTGTTAGGTTGTGAGTAGTGGGGAAGGGTTGCGTTTGCTGCGGTGGAGATAGGTGCTGAGCGGTAATTGAGACAAATTATATGCTTGCGGTCTGGCGATCGTTGGCTGAGCGAAGTCGTTCTCCCTCAGAATGATGCGAAATGTTGCACTTATTACAGCTTGAGTGTAGACATTGCTGCGTGTTGGATCGGATTGCTGTATGAAAGACAAGAATAGCTCTGTACATCGGCCTGAAGCAGGGGGAATGCTGCCATTCTTGCAACAATTCCAGTATAAGAACGCTACTTAGCGCAGGAAGGTTGTATTTCGTGCAGGATTAATTGGCCGATGACGAGGTGCAGCCGCCGTTAACCTAATTCAACCTAATTCAACCTCGAACAGAAGGAAAGATCAACGAAATCAGGAGACAACAGCGTATGGAAGTCCAAAGGTACACCTCAGAGACGGTCATGCTTTGAGTTCAAATCTTAAGTTCTTTTTATATATGATTGCCGCAGACAGGCGGGGAAAAGAGGGCGGAAATGCGCATATTGCATACGGGCGACTGGCATCTGGGCCGGACACTGGAGGGCCGGAGCCGGCAGAAGGAGCAGGAGCAGTTCGTGGATGAGCTGGTGGAGATTGCCGATTCCTCCGGGGCGGATCTGATTCTGATGGCGGGGGATGTCTACGATTCGGTGAATCCTCCGGCTGCGGCGGAGCAACTGTTCTATGACGCGGCGGCCAGACTGACGGCAGGCGGCCGTCCGCTGGTGGTTATCTCGGGCAATCACGACCAGCCGGAGCGCGTAGCTTCCGTGTCTCCGCTTGTCCGCAGACAGGGGATTACGCTCGTCGGAATGCCGACTTCGGAACCGGTCACGGTGCATGCTGCCAGAACTGGCGAGGTTGCCAAAATCGCTGCGCTCCCTTACCCCTCCGAAGCCCGGCTGGGCGAGCTGCTTGCCGGAGACAGCGGAGAGGCTGAGCTGCGGCTGGCTTACAGCGCCCGGGTCGGGCGGCTGATGAATCTGCTTGGACGCGAGTTCACCCCGGAGACCGTTAACCTGGCAATGAGCCATATCTATGTCCTGGGCGGCGTGGAGAGCGACTCCGAACGGCCAATTCAGGTCGGCGGCGCCTATACCGTTGATCCATCGGCACTCTCTTGCGGCGCGCAATATACGGCACTTGGGCATCTTCACCGCGCCCAGCGGGTCAAAGGCGACGGGATGATCCGCTACAGCGGCTCCCCGCTGGCTTACAGCTTCTCCGAAGCCGGTCAGGCCAAGTCGGTGGCCATGATTGATGTCGCACCGGGCGGGGAGCCGGTGTTCGAGGAGATTTATCTTTCCTGCGGGCGGCCGCTGGTGAACTGGAAGTCCACAGGCGGATTGCAGGAGGTCTACGGCTGGCTGGATGAGGGCAGGGACGCCGGGGCATTTATTGATCTGGAGCTGCGGCTAACCGAGGCCATGTCTATGAATGATATCCAGCGGCTGCGCAAGTCACGGGAAGGCATTGTCCATATCCGGCCAATCTATCCGCAGATGGAGCAGGAGCTGGAAGAGATGTCCCGCTCCCGCATGCCGGTACAGGAGCTGTTCCGCAGGTTCTATCAGCGCCAGACCGGCGGTGCGGAGCCGGATGACAGTCTGATCGCACTTTTCCTGGAGCTGGCTGAAGAAGAGCGGCATGAAGCTGCGGAAGGGGAGGAGAACTGATTTGAAGCCGATATTGTTGAAATTATCCGGGCTGCAGAGTTACCGGGCGGAGCAGGAAATTGATTTTGCCAGTCTGACCGAGACGGGGCTGTTCGGGATCTTCGGTCCGACGGGCAGCGGTAAATCCAGTCTGCTGGACGCGATTACACTGGCGATGTACGGCAAAGTGGAGCGCGCCGTGAACGGAACCCAGGGAATTATGAACCATTCCGAGGACCAGCTCAGCGTGGCCTTCACCTTCGAGCTGAACTCCTCTTCCGGGGCGCGGCGCTACCGCGTGGAACGGAAGTTCAAACGCACCGGGGAGCAGTCGGTCAGCAATACGATCAGCCGGTTCATCGAGGTCAAGGCGGACGGCGATCTTGTGATGGCCGACAAGCTGGCCGAGGTTACGCGCTGTGTCGAAGAGCACATCGGGCTGAAGATGGACGATTTCACCCGGGCTGTTGTGCTGCCGCAGGGCAAATTCGCCGAGTTCCTGTCGCTGCGTGGCGTGGACCGCAGGCAGATGCTCCAGCGTCTGTTCCATCTGGAACAGTACGGCGACGGGCTGGCACTGAAGCTGAGCCGCCGCGTCAAGGAGAACGAGGCGGCGCTGCGCGCTCTGGAAGCCGAGCAGCAGGGGCTGGGCAGCGCGGGCAAGGCAGATGTGGAAGCGGCCGCCGTCCGTGTGCAGGAGGCGATCCGTCATGCGGCGGACTGCCGTAAGCGTCTCACGGAGGCTGCGGAGCGCGCCGAGCGCTTCGTCCGCATCCGCGAGCTGCAGGAGGAACGGACCCGCCGCGAGTCGCAGCGGCAGGGTCTGCTGGCCCAGGAGGAGCAGATCCTCCTCCTGGAGCAGAAGCTCGGCAAGGCGGACGAGGCCGAGCGCAGATTGCCCGCGCTAAAGGCTTGGCGCAGCGCGGAGGAGGCCTGGAAGGCCCGGGCGCAGCGCGCCGGGGGCCTTGAGGCCTTGGCCGCCGCCGCCGTGCAGGAGGCGGCGGCCGGGGCGGAAGCGGAAGCAGCGGCCCAGGCCGCGCTGTCCGCAGGCGAGCCGGCCCTCCGCGAGGAGGAGGGCCGCTACCGGCGCGCGCTGGAGCTGGAGGCCGAGCTCAGCACGCTGCACAGCGAGCGGGCGGCGCTGCAGGCGCGCCGCGGGGAAGCCGCCCGGTCCTTAGCCGCCGGACGGGAGAGCCTGGCCCGGGAGCGTGAGCTTTTGGCCCGCGGCCAAAAGAAACAGCACGAGCTGCAGCAGAGCCTGCAGCCGCTGGCGGTCCGCTCCCAGGAGCGGCAGTCTCTGCAGGAAGCCATGCAGAGACTGCAGGGACTGCGTTCTGCCGAGGCCCAGCGGGAATCGGCAGAACGTGAGCGCCAGGGCCGCGCGGCGGTGCTCGCGGCAGCGGAAGCGCGGCTGGCCGCCGCCGGGTCCCGGCGGCAGGCGCTGGATGCCGGGCGCGGGGAGCTGCTGGCCGCCGCCGCCCTGCACCAGGAAGAGCTGCGGACGGCCGAAGGGGCAGCGGGAGACGCTGCCGGCCGCCTGGAGGCGCACATCAGCGCGCTGGAGGCTGCGCTGAAGGAGCAGGAGGTTCACCGGCTCTCACAGGCGCTCGCCGGTGAACTCCAGGAAGGGGTTCCCTGCCCGGTATGCGGCAGCGAGCATCACCCCTCCCCTGCGCTTCAGCAGGAGCAGGGGGACTCTGAGGAGCTGGACAATAGGCTCCGCCATGTCCGCGCTCAGGCCCGTCAGGCGCTGGAGACGCGCCATCTGCTGCGCAGCCTGCTGGAGCAGGACAGCTCGTGGCTCGCTGGGCTAGCGGGAGGCGCATCTGAAGAGGCGCTGCACCAGTCCGCCGCTGGCGCCGCCGGGGCAGAGCCGGCTGCGGACAAGACGGCAAGCATTTCGTTCCACGCCGCACCCGCACCCAAGCGCTCAAGCAGTTCCGGCTCGGATGCCGGACCTGTCACTCTCAGCAATTCCGAGTCCCACACCGCTTTCGGTTCCTTAGACACTCCGGAGTCTATTGAGGCTACCAAGCGCTCAAGCAGTTCCGGCTCTTATACAGCATCAGACACTCCTAATAGTTCCGGCTTCCACGCCGAACCTGATTCGGTAAGCACCCCGCAGTCTACCGGCTCCCAGGCAACCGGGCAGCTTCCGGATGAACAAGCCTTATCCGTGCTGGATGGCCGGTTGTCTGCCTTGAATGATCAGCTGGCCGCACTCAAAAGCCGCTCTGCAGAGCTGCGCCGTGCGGCTTCGGACTGGCAGCGTTCCCTGCAGGAGCTGGAGCAGGTGTATCACAAGGAGGCAGCGGGTGCTGAAGCAGAGAAGACCTGGCTGCAGGGGCTGTCTGCCAAGGCAGAGGAGCTGGCTGCTTCAGCCGGCAAGCTAAGGGAAGAATGGAGCCGTCTCTTCCCGGAGCTTGCCCCGGAGGAAGCGGAGAGAACGTATCAGGAGATGCTCGGCAAGGATGAACGCGCTGAAGAGATTCGCAGCCGGCTGGAGATCAGCGTCAAGTTCCTGGACGAGAAAAACCTCGCTGTGCAGACGCTGAACGAGCAACTGGCCGGATTGGATAAGGAGCTGGCGCAGTGGGATGCGCAGCTTGAAGGCAAGGAGGCACTTGCCCGCGATAAAGAGCAGCGCCTGCGCGAAGGGACCGGCGGCCAGCCTGCCAGGGAGCTGCTGGCCGCCTGTGAACGCAGGCTGCTGGAGCTGCAGACTGCGCTGGAACGCAGCCGGCAGGAACACCGCCGGGCAGCGGATAAGGCGCAGCAGCAGACCCGCGAAGCTGCGGTAGCCCGCCAGGCGGCAGAATCGGCGCAAGAGCATTATACCGCCGCTGCCGCCCAGTGGGAGGAGAGTCTGCAGTCTTCGCCGTTTGCTTCGGCCGCAGAGGTGGAAGCCTCATCTCTGGAGACTGGAGAACGGGCACAGGCCGCTGAACGTGTGAAGTCCTACCGCGAAGAGGAGGCGGAGTGCCTGCTGCAGCTGCGGAGTATTGAGGAGAAGCTGGCTGGAGCTGTGCTCAGCAGTGAAGAATGGCAGGAGAGCCAGGACGCGCTGCTGAGGTGCAAAGAGGAGGATGAAGCCTCGCTTCAGGCCCGTGCGCGGGCAGAGCGGGATCTGGAGGATCTGCAGCAGCGCCATATCCGCTGGGTAGAGCTGGAGGACAAGCGGGCTGGACATGCCGCGATGCAGGAGCGTCTATCCAAGCTGCAGACCGTGCTGCGCGGCAATGCTTTTGTGGAGTATATTGCTGAAGAACAGCTGATGCAGGTGTGCCAGGCTGCGTCACAGCGTCTACGGTTCCTAAGTAAGCAGCGTTATGCGCTGGAGGTGGATTCAGGCGGCGGCTTCGTCATCCGGGATGACGGGAACGGCGGCGTAAGACGTCCGGTGTCCACGTTATCCGGGGGAGAGACCTTCCTGACCTCCCTGTCGCTGGCGCTTGCCCTGTCAGCCCAGATTCAACTGCGCGGACAATATCCGCTGCAATTCTTTTTCCTGGATGAGGGCTTTGGTACGCTGGACCCGGATCTGCTCGACACCGTCATCACTTCACTGGAGAGACTGCATAATGACCAGTTGTCCGTGGGCATCATCAGCCATGTTCCCGAGCTTCGGGCCCGGCTGCCGCGCAAGCTGATTGTGGTTCCTGCAGAGCAGGGCGGCGGGGGTTCAACCATTCTTTTGGAAAAAATGTGAAAGACGGGGTTGGTTGTGATGAGAATCACAGATACACCTCCAACCCCCTGTTATAATACAGCTAAGCCGACATTATTTGAAACACCTCGGCGGACGTATGACAGGGAATCTACTCCTTCTCATACGTCCGCCGCCGAAGCAGCTCATATGAGCTGTGAAGGGTGTTTCCTTTTTTTTGTCTTTTTTTTGGGTCCACACGCAAAGTTAGCAGCGGTCATACCTGATCTGTTATCTGTTATAATACAGTCTACTCTCCCTATTCCCTAATCCCACGCTCCTTGTTACTCCCCCTCCATTTCCTTAATAACATCGCTTCCCGCCCACTTTCCCTCACAATCCCAGCATAAGCCGCCCCCAACATCTGATTTCACCGAATATAGCCTTCCGCCTTTCGTAATTGCTCAACATCCTGTATGATTAGTTCCATAAATTGAAATTTGTCGCGAAGCCGATCAGGCCGGAAGCCCGAAGATCTTCAGGCGTGTGCGTCCCGCAGAGCTCAAGCTGGATTGAACGATAACGGATCATCGCCTGTGAGTGGCGGGTGGCCGTTGCACGAATAAGAGTCATGTTCGTGTCTATTATCTCAGCTTGTGCTGCGGAAAGTGCCGGATGCAAGCTTCTGCATTACAAATTTTTTGGGAGGAAGCGTGGTATGGAAACTGTATTCAGCAAAATAATCGAAGGTGTAATCCCGTCCAAAAAAGTGTTCGAGAATGAGCGGATTCTGGCGTTCCACGATATTGAGCCTGCCGCCCCTGTGCATGTGCTGATTATCCCGAAGAAATACATCGCTTCCATGAATGAGGTTACAACTGAGGATCTGCCGCTGATTGGCGAGATTCATGCCGTAGCACAGCAGCTTGCCGCAGAGCTCGGAATTGCCGGTACCGGCTACCGGCTGATTAACAATTGCGGCCCGGACAGCGGGATGGCAGTGCCGCATCTGCATTTTCATCTGCTGGGCGGAGCCAAGCTTGGTGCCCTTACCGGGAACTCCAGTTCTCATGCCTAAGAAGCAATCCAACTATATACAGCCTGGCTGAAAAAAGAATAACGCGAAGGTTGACACCTTATTTAGCTTTGACCTATAATGAAAGGTGATGAACCGTGTTGTTATGCTCTTGGACGGTCTGGTCGGAGGGAGGGAAAACTGGTGTCTGAAACGAAAGTTCGCAAAAACGAGACAATTGATGCTGCACTTCGTCGCTTTAAACGTTCCATTGCTAAGGATGGTGTCTTGGCTGAGGTGAAGAAACGCAAGCATTATGAGAAGCCAAGCGTAAAGCGCAAGAAGAAGTCTGAGGCTGCTCGTAAGAGAAAGTTTTAGGAGGATTACCCACGCATGAATCTTAGCGAACGATTAAACGAAGATATGAAGCAAGCGATGAAGAGTAAGGACAAGTTCACACTCTCCACCATTCGAATGGTTCGTTCTACAATAAAGTATCTTGAAATAGATTTGAAGAGAACATTAGACGACAACGAAGTGCTTGATATCCTTAGTCGTGAGATCAAACAGCGCAAAGATGCCCTCCAAGAATTTGAAGCAGCGGGTCGCGATGAGCTTGCCGCGAGTACTAAGGCAGAAATCGAGATTATCATTAAATATCTTCCCGAGCAGCTTACCGAAGAAGAAATTAAAGTAATTGTACAACAGACCATCCAGGAAACCGGTGCTTCTTCGAAAAGTGAAATGGGTAAGGTGATGAGCGCACTGATGCCTAAGGTCAAAGGTCGCGCCGATGGTAAACTTGTGAACCAGGCGGTTCAGCAATTTCTGCAATAATATAACGCTAGCACCCCTTTTATAAGGGGTGTTTTTCATTATGTGGAGCTTTTTGGATAGACCTGCGTATAAGGTATACTAAGAATTATATGCAGGCTTACATACAATGATAAGTTGAGAATGCAAATGGTTCATGGACAAAAGGGGGGCGCAGGCTTGAAGAAGTTACGCACCATCATATTTTCCTGTATCGCGGCCTTAATGGTTCTTCTGTTCCTGCCGGTGGCGGGGACCGTTCAGGCGGATAATGAAGCGGTTCGCGCACCGGGAGCGGCTTCGGGTACAGTGGTCAGCGGACCCGTGTTCATTATTCCGGTGGACCAGGAGATTCAGCGGGGTCTGCAGAGCTTTTTGGAACGGGGCTTTCAGGAAGCGGCGAATTACGGCGCAGTTCTGATTGTTCTGGAGATCGATACGCCCGGAGGACGGGTGGATTCCGCCGAACGAATCGGCACCCTGGTCAGAGACAGCAAGATCCCGGTAGTGGCCTATATCAAAGGCAACGCCGCATCGGCAGGCAGCTATATCGCGCTGAACGCGGACGCCATTATCATGAAGCCGGGCAGCATGATCGGGGCTGCTTCGCTGGTGGACATGAATGGGAAGAGCGTGGAAGACGCCAAGATGATTTCGTACTGGAAATCCAAAATGATCGGAGCTGCCTCGCTGAACGGGCGTGATCCTGAAGTGGCTGCCGGCATGATGGATGTTCATCTGGTAGTTAACCGCCCGGAGCTGGGTGTGAACAAGCAGGCGGGCGAGATTATCGCTCTGAGCAGCAATGAGGCGCTTCAGGCCGGTTACGCCGACCGGATTGCAGGAACGGAGCAGGAGGCGATTACCTGGCTGGGCTACTCAACAGACGACATTTTTCGCATTGAGCATACCGGTGCTGAGAAAATGTCGCAATTTCTGACCCATCCGGTGGTCATGACAATCCTGCTCTTCGTGGGTATCGCCGGTGTGTTCATCGAGCTGCTGGTGCCCGGCTTTGGGGTGCCCGGAATTGTCGGTACGCTGGCGTTTGCCCTTTACTTCTTCGGTAACTATGTGGCCGGATTCGCTGGAGCGGAGACGCTGCTCCTGTTCATTCTGGGACTGGTGATGCTGATTCTGGAGCTGTTTGTGCCGAGCTTCGGTATTCTGGGAATACTCGGGTCCATCAGTCTGGTGGCGGGTGTTGTGAGGGCTGCTTACAGCTTTACGCATGCGTTGTTCAGTCTGGGCATTGCTTTTTCGGCGGCGGCTGTGGTCATTGTGTTTGTAGCCGTGGTCTTCAAGGAGCGGGGAATCTGGAACCGGTTCATCCTTCAGGATAGCCTTACCAGAGACAAAGGGTTTGTTCCTGTCCCGGAGAAGCTGCGTCTGATCGGAGCCTCCGGCATGAGCGTAACCCCGCTGCGTCCGGCTGGAACCGCCACCTTTGACGGTGAGCGGATAGATGTGGTCACAGAAGGCGGGTTCATCGAGGCGCAGACGGCTGTATCCGTGGTGAAGGTTGAGGGCGGCCGCGTGGTCGTGAAGGAAGCTGCGAAATAATTGTTGTCTATCTAAATATAGGAGGTTGGTAAGCGTATGTTAGAAGCATCTATGATTACTTTTTTGCTGATCGCGGTAGCCGTGATTATTGTACTAAGCGTCTTCTTCAGCTTCTTCCCGGTAATGCTGTGGGTATCTGCATGGGCCTCCGGGGTCAAAATCAGCATTATCACGCTGGTAGCGATGCGTCTGCGCCGGGTAACACCGAGCCGGATTGTCAATCCGCTGATTAAGGCGACCAAGGCCGGGCTGGGGCTGAATATCAATCAGCTGGAGAGCCATTATCTGGCCGGAGGGAATGTAGACCGGGTAGTGAACGCGCTGATTGCCGCCCAGAGAGCGGATATTCCGCTGGAATTCACACGTGCCGCCGCCATCGATCTGGCCGGACGCGACGTGCTGCTGGCGGTTCAGATGAGCGTTAACCCGCGTGTCATTGAGACGCCGATTGTTGCGGCTGTGGCCAAGAACGGGATTGAAGTTAAGGTCAAAGCACGGGTAACGGTGCGGGCCAATATCGACCGGCTGGTCGGCGGTGCGGGCGAAGAGACGATTATTGCCCGTGTCGGCGAGGGAATTGTAACCACAGTCGGCTCCAGTAACTCGCATAAGGATGTGCTGGAGAATCCGGATTCCATCTCCCGCACTGTATTATCCAAGGGTCTGGACTCAGGGACGGCTTTTGAAATTCTGTCCATTGATATTGCGGATGTGGATGTAGGCAAGAACATTGGTGCGTACCTGCAGACTGAGCAGGCAGAAGCGGATAAGCGCATCGCCCAGGCGAAGGCTGAAGAACGCCGGGCGATGGCGGTTGCCCATGAGCAGGAGATGAAAGCCCGCGTGGTCGAGATGAAGGCGCTGGTCGTTGAATCTGAATCCCAGGTTCCCTTGGCGATGGCCGAAGCCCTGCGCTCCGGCAAGCTTGGCGTGATGGATTATATGAATCTGAAAAATATCGAGGCAGATACGCAGATGCGCGGCTCCCTCGGCAAACTAAACGATGGGGACGACAGCAGCCGTCCGCCCCACAAATAAAGGGATGTGAGCTCCCATGAGCGGCGTGATCTATTTCCTGGTACTTGCGGCTATTGCGATCCTCACCAATCTGAACAAAAAGAAGGGCAAAGACAAACAGGCTCCGCGCGGGGGAATGCCTACCTTTGGCGGCGGCGGAGGGGACATCGGTAATACGCTGCCTCGCCGCGGGAAGGCCCGGCGTGCGGAGCAGCAGGGAAGCGGCTTCCCGGCGCATGCCGGGACAAGGGCAGACACAGACCGGCCTGCCCCGCAGCCGGATGTACAGGAGGTCCCGTCTTCGCCAGCCTGGGCTGAGGCTGAGCAGCCGGCTGCCGGTGATGAGACCGGCGAAGGGGTGTCTCTGGAGCAGGCCGATGACCTGGATAGCGTGGAGGCCCGCACAGCACGCATGCAGCGGGAGCTGGAGGCGCTGCAGGCTGCCTTCGACGGTATGGCCGCTGCCGTCCCGTCTGCGGGCTCTGAGGCAGGCGGAGAGGGCATTGGCGCAACCTCACCGGCATTCACCAGCCATCCGCTCACAGGCGACCCTGACACGCTGCGCAGCGGTCTGGTGTGGGCGGAGGTGCTGGGTCCGCCCCGTGCCCGCCAGCCGCATTCCACGCGGCGCTAAGTTCTTGCCTTCGCTTCCTGGTCAACCTGTAATGCTGCAATAAGCCTGGATCTATTCCTTAGCGGGAAAGGATTCAGGCTTTTTTGCTGTTGTACCAGGAGACCGCATGTGAGTTCTTCTCATAAACGGCCGCCCTGCCGCATAAGGTGTACAGAAGGCAGGAAGGGGGAGCGTCTACTTATGACCCGTATCGGCCGCAGGCTGCGGGGATGGACAAACGGGATATTGGATCTTCCGCAGGATGTGCTGCAGGAGATGCCCCGGATCACCCTGATCGGCAATAAGGAGCTGTATATTGAGAACCACCGCGGCGTGCTGCATTTTTCTTCGGAGCAGCTCAGGCTGGCATTAACCCAAGGAGTGCTGGAGATTTCCGGCGAAGGACTGGTCATCCGCAACATTCTGGGCCAGGAGCTTGCCGTCATTGGAGTAATCGGTGAAATCAGATATAAGGAAAGTGGGGAGAATCCATGAAAGAACCGCCTCTGTCATCACTGCGGGGGTTCGTTACACTGCATGTGAGCGGACCGCAGGTGGAGAAGTTCATTAATGCTGTAACCGGAGCGGGCATCATCATCTGGGATGTGAGGCCTGCCGGGGACGGCGCTTATTTGAATCTGCTGCTGGATGACTTTTTCCGGCTCCGCCCGCTCCTCAAAAAGACAGGCTGCCGCATGCGTGTTACAGCCAGGCACGGACTTCCGTTTCGCCTCGCGCGCTTGTGGAGACGGAAGTTTTTTGCCGCAGGGATGCTGATCTTCGGTGTAGGCCTGCTGCTGCTCTCCTCAATGATCTGGAGCGTCAAGGTGGAAGGGAATACCCGCATTCCGACCGAGGACATTCTGGAAGCCGCACGCAAGGAGGGCGTCTATCCGTTTCAGTGGATTTGGCGCATGCAGGAGTCGGACGAGCTGTCACGGGAGCTGACCACCCTGGTTCCGGGCTTGACATGGGCCGGGTTCCACCGGACCGGGACGAGCATTACCATCCAGGTAGTTGAAGCCGACCGCCCGGATCATAAACCGCTGCTCAGCCAGCGCCATCTCATCAGCCGGACCGATGCGGTGGTGACCGAAATCTATGCGGAGCAGGGCAGACCGGTGGTCAGCCGGAATTCGCGGGTCAAAAAAGGGGACATCCTCATCTCCGGAGCGCTGGGTGACGAGGAGAATACTGAGTTTGTAGTCGCCAAAGGCATGGTTAAAGGCCTTGTATGGCATGAATATAATCTGGAGGTACCGCTCAAAAGAACGGGCAGTGCGTATACAGGAGAACGCAAGGACCGCACCTATCTTGTTCTCGGCAAATGGGCGATTCAGCTGTGGGGCTACGGGGACTCCGGGTTTGCAAAGTCCCGTACGCTTTCAGAGCCCGACATGCTGTCGTGGCGCTCTTTTCAGCTGCCGCTGGGCCTGATGACCGAGAAGGAGCTGGAGATCAAAGCTACCGCTGAAGCGCTTACTCCAGAGGCAGCCAGAGCGGAGGGACTAACGCGGGCCAAGAGCGATATTTTCGCGCGTTACGGCGCTGATAGCGTCATCAAAAGTCAAAAAATTTTGCATGAGAAGAAAGAGAATGGTAAAGTTTATATGAAAGTGCTGTTTGAGGTGGAAGAGAGAATCGCGGAAGAACTTCCGATAGTAAACAATTGAGGAGAATGAGGCTACTTGTCAGAACAGACTACAAGCATTCAAATATCTTTGCACAATGCGGGAGAAGCGCAATCCCTGTTCGGCCCGCAGGACGGATTCCTGAAAATCATTGAGAAAGAAATTCCGGCAGTTATTAACTCACGCGAGGCCGAAATTACAATTCGCGGTACGGAGCGGGAAGTGGACATGCTGGGCCAGCTCTTCAACGTGCTGCTGTCACTCGTACGCGGGGGTTATATATTGAGCGAACGCGATGTGCAGTATGCCGTGGAGCTGGCGAAGGATTTCCGTGCCGACCAGCTGCTGGACCTGTTCAAGGGCGAGATTACAACCACCTTCCGCGGCAAGCCGATTCGTGTCAAGACGATTGGCCAGAAGCATTATGTGAGCACCATCAAAAAGCGTGATATCGTCTTCGGCATCGGCCCGGCGGGCACAGGCAAGACTTATCTGGCTGTGGTCCTCGCGGTGACGGCGCTGAAGGAAGGCTCGGTCAAACGGATCGTGCTTACGCGCCCGGCTGTAGAGGCCGGGGAGAACCTGGGCTTCCTCCCGGGAGATTTGCAAGAGAAGGTAGATCCGTATCTGCGGCCGCTCTACGACGCCTTGTACGACGTTATGGGGCCTGATCAGGTGGCGAAGGCGCTGGAGCGCGGGCTGATCGAGATTGCACCGCTTGCCTATATGCGCGGACGTACGCTGGAGGATGCTTTTATCATCCTTGATGAAGCGCAGAATACCACGCCCGAACAAATGAAAATGTTCCTCACCCGTCTGGGCTTCGGCTCCAAGATGGTCATCACGGGCGATGTGACCCAGATCGATTTGCCGCGCGGCAAGAAGTCAGGGCTGATCGAAGCCAAAACGATTCTTTCCGGTATCGAGGAGCTTGGCTTTGTCTACTTCGCTGAGCAGGACGTTGTCCGTCATTCCCTTGTACAGAAAATTATCGTTGCCTATGACCGCTCTGCCGAAAACCTCCAATAAAAAAGGGGATTGTCTTCATGGCCTCAAAGCAACCATCGAAATTAAGCGGATTTGTATATAGCAGCAGCGGATGGAAGTATAGCGCGGTGACGCGCTATACTCTTTTCCTGTTACTGGCCGTTGTTTTCTACCTCAGCCTGTCCTCTGATCTGCTGCCCAAAAGGTATGATATCAAAGAGGGAACCCGCAGTGCCAAGGAGATTACAGCTCCCAAGCAAATCCTGGACACCAACGCCAAGCTCAAGGCCCAGGAGACTGCTGCAGAGAATGTGACCAACCGTTATGCCATTATTCCTATCCGGGCGGAGAATCTAGTAACTCTGCTGCTGGACCGGATCGGCGGGTTGAATCAGGATGATACGATTTCACAGAGTGAGAAGACAGAGATTTACCGGGAAGAGATTCCGCGGCGGGCGAATGATTTTATTCTTAATTTTGTGGCGGCCAGCCAGAAGGCCGGGACTTACTCCGAGCATCTGCTGGATGAAATGCAGTCCGTCATCAAGGATCAGGCCTACGTCATTCCGGAAGAGACCTATATCAAGATCCCGCGCCTGACTCAGCAGGATATCATCGAAATGAAGCCGGTGGCCCGTGATATTGTCACCAAGCTGATGAATGACCAGATTACCGACGCCCAGAGCGCGCGCGCCAAGGTGGCCGAGCAGGTCAGCGTCAGTTCGCTGGGGCAGCGGACCGCCCGCGAGGTGGTGCAGGAGCTGGTGCGGCTGGTGATCACCGCCAACAAATTCTATGACGAGGATGCGACCAAGGAAGCGAAGGTGCAGGCCCGTCAGAATACGCCGGATGTGTTCATCGAGCAAGGGGATGTGCTGGTCGCCAAGAATCAGGAGATTACCCCTGAGCTGTACAAGCTGCTGGATGAGAACGGGCTGCTCAGCAAAGAGATTAATTACTGGCCGCAGCTCGGCCTGCTGCTGCTCTCTGCACTGTTGTCCTTTGGCCTGATGACCTTCATCCGCTACAATGGCGGAGCCTCAGGCTTCAAATACAATAACTCCCAGCTGCTTATGCTGGTACTGGTCTTTATCATTACGATTGTTATGATGAAGCTGACGGCCTTCCTGCAGACCGATGTGCGGACATATATCGGCTATCTGGCACCTGTGGCTCTTGGCGCGATGCTGATTTCCATGCTGCTGGACATGACTTTAGCTTATTTCTGTTCCATTCTGTTCAGCATTCTGGCCAGTATCCTGCTGAATGTTCAGCAGAATACGATATTTGATTTCACCTTCGGCTTCTTTGCCCTAATCGTAAGTTATGTTGCCATCTTCTCGACCCACCGTGCCGGACAGCGCTCAACGCTGCTGAAGGGCGGTATTATGGTGTCTCTGCTCGGCTGCTTGACCGTAGCCATACTGACTATGCTAAGCGGAGGCGTATGGAATGAGACGAATACGTTATACGCTCTGGGCTTTTCCTTTGCCGGGGGTCTGCTTACCGCAGTGCTGGTCATTGGCCTGATGCCGTTCTTCGAGGTAACGTTCGGTATTCTGTCGGCACTGAAGCTCGTTGAACTGTCTAACCCGAACCATCCGCTGCTGCGCAAGCTGCTTACTGAGACGCCGGGGACTTATCACCACAGCGTAATGGTAGGCAATCTGTCCGAGGCTGCGGCCGAAGCGATTGGTGCGGACGGCTTGCTGTGCCGGGTAGGCTCGTATTATCATGACATCGGCAAGACGAAGCGCCCGTTCTATTTCATAGAGAACCAGAACAATATGGAGAATCCGCATGACTCGATTGAGCCGAAGCTGAGCAAGTCGATCATTGTGGCCCACGCCCGGGACGGGGTGGAGATGCAGAAGGAATACAAGCTGCCGAAGCCGATCCGCGATATAGCGGAGCAGCATCACGGCACGACGTTCCTGCATTATTTTTATCATAAGGCATTGAAGCTTGCAGAGGATAAGGGTGTAGAGCCGGACTTCACGGAGGAGGATTTCCGTTATCCCGGCCCGAAGGCGCAGTCGAAGGAATCCGCAGTCGTCGGGATCGCCGACAGTGTGGAGGCCGCCGTCCGTTCGCTCCGCAAGCCAACCGTGGTGCAGGTGGAGACCATGATTGAGAAAATTATCAAAAGCCGGCTGGATGACCATCAGTTCGATGAATGCGATCTGACGCTCAAGGAGCTGGATATTATTTCGCGGACACTGAAAGAGACAGTAATGGGTATTTTCCATTCCCGGATTGAATACCCCGAGGATGTGCGCAAGCCCAAAAAAGAGGAAGGGGCCATCAAAAATGAGCCTGAGCGTCGTTTGGAACAATGAACAGGATGAACATGAAATTAACGGCGATCTGATTGAGCTGCTGGAGCGGCTTCTTCGGGCGGCGGGGGAAGCAGAAGGGATTGACTCAGGGGAAGTGGATCTGACCTTCGTCAATAACGAACGCATTCACGAGCTGAATCTGGAATATCGCGGTATTGACCGTCCGACAGATGTGCTCTCCTTCGCGATGAATGAGGCCGGAGAAGACGAGCTGGAGATTAAATATGACTTAGCAGAGGAAGACGAAGAGCTGGAAGAAGTGCCGAATGTGCTTGGGGATATTATCATCTCGGTTACCCGGGCGCAGGAGCAGGCTGAGGAATACGGCCATTCGCTGGAGCGGGAGCTGGGCTTCCTGTTCGTCCACGGGTTCCTGCATTTGCTGGGCTATGATCATCAGGAGCCGGAGGCGGAGGCGGAAATGATGTCCAAGCAGGAGAAGGCTCTGGCTCAGGTCGGGTTGACACGCTAATGGTCAAGAATACGGCGGTGGGCCACAAAAAATTCTGGCATTCCTTTCGCTTCGCAGCGCACGGCATTGCAGCAACCTTCAAATCGGAGCTGAACATGAAGGTGCATAGCGGCCTTGCTGTTCTCGTAGTGATTGCCGCCGCTGTGTTCAGGCTTCCTTTGTCAAGCTGGATGCTACTGCTGCTGGCCATTACGCTGGTGCTGACAGCCGAACTGCTGAACACGGCGATTGAAGCAACGATTGATCTGGTTTCGCCTGAGATTCACCCCTTGGCTAAGAAGGCCAAAGATACCGCCGCAGGAGCCGTGCTGCTTACGGCGGTGTTTGCCGTGATTGCCGGAATCTATGTTTTTTATCATCCCGTGATGGACTGGATCACAGGTCTTATGTCATAATCAGTTTACAACTTTAGCTGGTGTAAGAGGCGGACCCGCTTTGCGCGCTCCGTCATCTTTAATTAGGAGGACAACTATGGATTCTGCGTTACTTCTTCAGGAAGCGATCAAGGCAAGAGCCAATGCATATATACCCTATTCCCGCTTCGGGGTTGGGGCAGCGCTGCTGGATCAGGACGGCAAGGTCCACCACGGCTGCAACATCGAGAATGCTGCTTACGGTCCCACCAACTGCGGCGAACGGACGGCCATGTTCCGCGCCATTGCGGACGGTCATAAGCCCGGTACCTTTAAAGCCATCGCAGTGGTAGCGGACACGGATGGCCCCGTATCGCCTTGCGGCGTCTGCCGCCAGGTGATGGTCGAGCTGTGCGGCCCCGATATGCCGGTCATCCTCGGCAACCTGAAGGGTGACATTGTGGAGACTACTGTGCGTGACCTGCTCCCCGGCGCTTTCGGTCCGGCGGATCTGGCGCAGGGGCAGAGTGCGGAGTGATAGCAATAGGTTAGTTTGTGGACTGCAACATATTGCTGTTGGGCATTCTGTTGTACAATGTACAATAGAATGAGCCAAAATTGGTCCAACACAAGGTTCTGTTGTATTTCATGCAATTGAAAATGGAAAATAATCTGTTTATGGCGTGTTTGCAGCAAATCTGCTGTACAAAATACAATAGAACCGTTAAAAAACCTTGGATTTGCTAATTCTGCTGTACAAAATACAATTAAGCGTGTGCGTGTGCGTGTGCGTGTGCGTGTGCGTGTGCGTGTGCGTGTGCGTGTGCGTGTGCGTGTGCGTGTGCGTGTGCGTGTGCGTGTGCGTGTGCGTGTGCGTGTGCGTGTGCGTGTGCGTGTGCGTGTGCAGGAAGCGTATGGGCCTTGTATCTAACCAACCAACCGCCCCGCAGTCAAACGTGTTCCCGCAGGGAACGGTAAGCGCTCATGCTCCAGAGTAACTGTATATTGTAGAACTAACTTTCCACTATTTCCGCTAAAAGTTGATTTACGTGTAAAATGTACAACTAAATTCATCGGATATCGCCGAAAGTGACTTTAATGAGGAAAATAGATGTATGAATTACAACTAAACTCTAATCATCGCTGTTTTGGAGCCGAATAAGTGTACAAAATACAATTAAGGCATTAGTTAGTTGTTAAAGTAACCAGTCTCTTTTTGCGAGCCGCAGTTAAGCGGGTTCCCGCAGGGAACGAAAAGCGATCCCCCTTTCAAAGTTTCTTCCCGCGCCAACCGCTGTGCCCACGCCAGTTCCGGGTGTCCAGAGGGCCGGGGCCCTTGGGGTCCCCCTTGGCGAAGGGGGATTTAGGGGGATCGAAAAGCTTTAAGAGTGAAGGCTTTTGAATTGATATTAAGTTTGAACTAGATTCATCTAAAACGCCATGGACGATATTAACCACGTAGTCAGGAAGGAAGATTATATGAAATTCAAATCAGGGTTTGTCGCCATTATCGGCAGACCAAACGTAGGTAAATCAACACTCATGAACCAGGTAATCGGCCAGAAGATTGCCATTATGTCGGACAAGCCGCAGACCACCCGTAACAAGATTCACGGGGTCTATACGGCGAATAACTCACAGATTGTATTCCTGGACACCCCGGGTATCCATAAAAGACAGTCCAAGCTCGGCGATTACATGAATCAGACCGCGATGAGCACGCTGCATGAAGTGGAAGCGGTGTTGTTCCTGGTGGATGCGTCTGAAGGAATGGGCGGCGGGGACCGTTTTATCGCGGAACAGCTTGGCAGCATTAAGACTCCGGTCATTCTGGTCATGAACAAGATTGACAAGATTGAACCGGAAGCGCTGCTGCCGATGATTACGGAGTATAACAAGCTGCACACGTTCGCCGAGATCGTACCGATCTCAGCCAAGATGGGTAATAACGTTAACACACTGCTGGAGCAGGTGCAGAAATATCTGCCGGAAGGCCCGCAGTATTACCCGGACGACCAGATTACCGATCACCCCGAGCAGTTCGTCTGCGCGGAGCTGATCCGCGAGAAGATTCTGCATCTGACCCGTGAAGAAGTACCGCATTCCATCGCAGTGGCGATTGAGGATATGAGTGTGGAGCCAAATGGGGTTGTGCATATTTCTGCAGTTATTTTTGTTGAGCGCGATTCCCAGAAGGGGATTATTATTGGTAAGCAGGGGGCGCTGCTGAAGGAAGTCGGACGCCGTGCGCGGACGGATATTGAGAATCTGCTGGGCTCGAAGATTTTTCTGGAATTATGGGTGAAGGTGAAAAAAGACTGGCGTAACCAGGACCGCGTCCTGCGGGATTTGGGCTTCCATAAAGAATGATTACCTCTCACGCCGCCTCTACTTGGCAGGAATTGCACGGATAGATCCTGGGGCATCGCACATCCTACATCTGAAGAGACATCGTGTTTCCGAAGAAAGGATGAATACGAATGCGGAATTTTTCGTGGAAGTATTTTGCAATGACTGGAGATCTCGATGCGTATTTGCTGTACAGGGAAGCTGGGGATTCGCCCGAGGGCAGCGGACCGCTGCCGGCGGAGGAAGAGATGGCCATCGATGAAGAAGCACAATAAGGACTGGTTGCTTGCCGAGTGGTTGGGGGAAGAGGCATGCTATACAGGGTGGAAGGGATCGTCATCCGCAGCATGGACTACGGTGAAGGGAACGCCATTATTACGCTTTGCACCGAGAACGCGGGTAAAGTAGGGGTTCTGGTGCGGGGCGCCAAGAAGGTCAAAAGCCGTCATGCTGCCCTGATCCAGCTGTTCACAACCGGTGAGTTCGTGTTCTTCCGCAATAATGGCGGACTGGGAACACTCAATGCCGGAGAGATCACGAAGTCCCATCATCCGCTGCGGGAGGATCTGGTCAAGGCGGCGTATGCATCCTATGCCTGCGAGCTGCTCGACCGGGTACTGCATGATGAAGAGACAGGCAGCTTCTGGTACCGCCAGCTGACCGCCTGTCTGAATGCACTGGAGGAAGACAAAGATCCCGGCATTATCAATAATGTATTTGAAATGAAGGTGCTGCAGGCTGCCGGTTACGGGCCTCAGCTCGATTCCTGTATCGTCTGCGGCAAGTACAAGCCGGATGAGGAGCTCAGAATCAGTCCCCGTCTGGGGGGAGTTCTCTGCCGCAGCTGCCGGCATAACGATCCGCCGGCCATGGAGATTTCCCCGCGTGCCTTGAAGCTGCTGCGGATCTTCGCGGCGCTGGATCTGACCAGGCTGGGAAATGTCGATGTGAAGCCGGAGACCCGTGCGGAGCTGAAGGCCATCATGCGGGGATTCATGGATATGCAGCTGGGGCTGCGACTGAAGTCGCAGAGCTTCCTGGACCAGCTCGATAAATACAATATTTGACGAATCGCAAATTATCCGTTACTATAAGTTCAGTTTCTTTTATAAGTTTGCCGTGTTTGCTCCAGAACTGGAGAGAGTGCGTAGATCGGGGAAGTAGTGGGCGGTATTGTCGCAGCAGCGAGCCGGGGGTAGTGGAAGCCTGGCGGGACGACGTTCATGAACAGGGCACCCGGGAGCACAGAAGCGGCAGCATGAAAAGTGGATTTCGTGATTTTTGCGTAATCAAGTAGGGTGGAACCGCGGGAGAATAGATTTGAGCTCTCGTCCCTATGTCTGTTCATCAGGCATGGGGGCGGGAGCTTTTTGGCTTGTGGCTGTGCGGGAGATTCTTTTTCCATCACAGACTGCAAGTACATAGAAGCTGGTGCCGCCTCCATCGCACAGCAGCAAGAGCCAGTCATAAGCAAGAGGCAGTACCACACTTGTATAGCGAAGGAGCCGGTAGTTATGAACTTTCAGCAGATGATTCTGACCCTGCAGCAATTCTGGGCCGCCCAGAACTGTATTCTCGTCCAGCCGTATGATACGGAAAAAGGGGCGGGCACGATGAACCCTATGACTTTTTTGCGTTCCCTGGGTCCGGAGCCGTGGAAGGTTGCTTATGTGGAGCCTTCACGCCGTCCGTCCGACGGCCGTTACGGGGAGAACCCGAACCGCCTGTATCAGCATCACCAGTTCCAGGTGATCATCAAGCCGTCCCCGGACAATATTCAGGAGCTGTACCTGGACAGCTTGAAGGCGCTTGGCGTAGATCCCCTGCTGCATGATGTGCGGTTTGTCGAAGACAACTGGGAGAATCCGTCACTGGGCTGTGCGGGTCTCGGCTGGGAAGTGTGGCTGGACGGTATGGAAATTACCCAGTTCACGTACTTCCAGCAGGTTGGCGGACTTGAAGCAAGTCCGGTAGCGGTGGAGATTACTTACGGGATGGAGCGTCTGGCTTCCTATATTCAGGATAAGGAAAATGTCTTTGATCTGGAGTGGGTAGACGGCATGACATACGGAGATGTATTCCATCAGCCGGAGGTTGAGCATTCCACTTACACCTTTGAAGTCTCGGATGTCAAAATGCTGTTCACCTTGTTTAACACCTACGAAGAGGAAGCACGGCGGGCGATGGAGAATCATTTGGTTTTCCCGGCGTATGATTATGTGCTGAAATGCTCGCATACCTTCAACCTTCTGGATGCGCGCGGCGCAATCAGCGTAACGGAACGCACAGGCTTCATCACGAGAGTACGTAATTTGGCCCGCACCGTAGCGGCGACATATCTGGAGGAACGCGAGAAGCTGGGCTTCCCGCTGCTGAAGAAAGAAGGTGCTGACCATGTCTAAGGATATTCTGTTCGAGATCGGTCTGGAGGAAATCCCTGCACGCTTTATCCGGGCGGCGATGGAGCAACTGAAGGACAGAACGGCGAAATGGCTGGAGGCCTCAAGGATCAGTCATCAGGGCGTTAGCGCATATGCAACACCGCGCCGCCTTGCCGTACTCGTGAAGGATGCCGCTGAACGGCAAGAGGATGTAAGCGAAGAGGTCAAAGGTCCGTCACGCAAAATTGCGCTGGATGCCAGCGGCGAATGGAGCAAGGCGGCACTGGGCTTTGCCCGCAGTCAGGGTGCTTCACCGGAGCAGTTCACGTTCAAGGAACTGGCAGGCGTGGAATACATCTATGTGACCAAGAGCAGCACCGGCATTGAGACAGCCTCACTTCTTTCCGAAGGCCTGCAGGGCATTGTCAGCAGCATGACCTTCCCGAAAAATATGCGCTGGGGCGCTTATGATTTCAAGTTCGTCCGTCCGATCCGCTGGATGGTGGCTCTCTTCGGCCAAGAGATCATTGACCTTACGATTACCGGAGTCAAAGCGGGCAATGTGAGCCGCGGCCACCGTTTCCTTGGGGAAGAAGCTGTGATCGCTGAGCCTGCTGCATACGTTGAAGCTCTGCGCAGCCAGCATGTGCTGGTGGATGTGAAGGAGCGGGAAGAGCTGATTCTAATCGGTATTCATAAGCTTGCGGAAGAGAAGAACTGGAAGATTGCGATCAAGGAGGATCTGCTGGAAGAAGTGCTGTTCCTGGTAGAGACGCCGACTGTACTGTTCGGTACCTTTGATCCGGCCTTCCTGAATATTCCGCAGGAAGTGCTGATCACCTCGATGCGAGAGCATCAGCGTTACTTCCCGGTGTTCGGTGAAGACGGCAAGCTGTTGCCGTTCTTCGTAACGGTACGTAACGGGAATGCGGTATCGCTGGATGTCATCGCCAAGGGGAACGAGAAGGTGCTGCGCGCCCGCTTGTCGGATGCCAAATTCTTTTATGAAGAAGACCAGAAGCTGCAGATTAACGATGCACTGGCCAAGCTGGAGAATATCGTCTACCATGAAGAGCTGGGCAGTGTAGGTGATAAAGTGCGCCGCATCCGTGCCATCGCTGACCGTTTGGCTGTGAAGCTTGAGCTGTCTTCTGAGGCTGCTGCAGAAGTGAGCCGTACAGCGGATATTTGCAAATTCGATCTGGTGACCCAAATGGTGGGTGAGTTCCCTGAGCTGCAAGGCACAATGGGTGAGGATTATGCCCGCAAGGCTGGGGAAGCAGAGCAGGTGTCCAAAGCGGTCTTCGAGCATTATCAGCCGCGCTTCGCCGGAGATGCCGTACCTTCTACACAGGCAGGTCTTGTAGTCAGCCTTGCTGATAAAATCGATACAATTGTCGGCTGCTTCTCCATCGGAATTATTCCAACCGGCTCCCAGGACCCGTATGCTCTGCGCCGTCAGGCGGCAGGGATTGTCCAGATTGTGCTGGAGCATCAGCTGAGCCTGAGCCTGCAGGAGATTTTTGCAGCGGCTCTGGAAGTCCATGGAAGTTCCCGTGCAGAGAAACATTTCACCCCTGAACTGCGTATAACCCTGTATGAGTTCTTCGGTCTGCGCGTCAAACGCCTGTTAGCCGACAATGATGTACGCTATGATGTTGTGGATGCAGCGCTTGCGGCGGGATTCGATGATATCGTTGATGTAGTAAGCAGAAGTCTGGCTTTGATGAATGCTGTAACCGATCAGGCTGATTTCAAAATCACCGTGGATTCACTGACCCGTGTCAGCAATCTGGCCGCTAAAGCTCCGGAAGGTGCAGTTACTGACCCTGCCCTGCTTAAGGAAGAAGCGGAACAGAAGCTGTACTCGACCTGGCAGAGTATTCATGAGCCTTACCTCGCAGCTCTTGCTTCCAGACATGCCGCTGAAGCCCTGCAGATTCTGTCGGGACTTGAAGCAGCCGTTACCGGATTCTTCGATTCGGTTATGGTTATGGCCGAAGACGAAGGCGTCCGCTCGAACCGTCTGGCCCTGCTGGCCGGCATTCATGCGGATTCTAAATTGTTTGCTGATTTCGGCAAGCTGGTGTGGTAATTTAGGAAGGTTTTAAGTAATGTTTACGATTTTATGGTATAGATCGAGGGTTTAGGGTATAAATATACGGAACGGTGCCAATGCGTAAGTTGACATTCGTTCCGTATTTATGCTTTACCAAAGAAGGATTTTTGAACGGTTAGCGCGTAATATATATTACACAGGAATTTGGTGAGGCTAAGCTTGGTAACTTCCCGGCTAAGGAAGATTGTTGTGGACGGTGATGCTTGTCCGGTTAAGCAGGAAATTATTACCGTGGCGCGCAGGTTCGGGCTTCCGGTGCTGATGGTCTCTTCCTATGATCATGTGCTGCGGGCGGAAGAAGGCGTTACGGTGGTTCAGGTGGACCGCGGGGCTGACAGTGCCGACCTCTATATCGCCAATCATATTTCTGCAGGAGATGTCGTAATTACGCAGGATTATGGACTGGCGGCGCTGGCGCTGGGCAAACGCTGCCTTGCACTTTCGAACCGGGGCCAGGAATATGAGAATTCTACCATGGATTTTATGCTGGAGAGCAGGCATGCCAAGGCGGTTGAACGCAGGCGCGGTCACTATTCCAAGGGTCCCAAAGCGATTACCGCAGAGGAAAAAAATCTTTTTCAACATAAACTGACAAAACTTTTAACAATTTTGCAGGAGAATGTCCAGCTATAGCGAATTATATTTAACTGTTAAGAGATGAAGGTGGTTGAAGTGGCTAGCGGACATGGTCCTATTCCCGAAGAGGTTATCGAGAACGTGCTGGCGCGGCATGATATTGTCGATACAGTCAGCAAGGTTGTCCATTTGTCCAAGCAGGGTAAATATTTATGGGGCCTCTGCCCGTTCCATTCGGAGAAGTCCCCTTCCTTCACTGTTACCCCTGACCGGGGAGTCTTTCATTGTTTTGGCTGCGGTATGGGCGGAAATGCCATCAAATTCAGGATGGAAATCGAAGGATTATCCTTCCCCGAAGCAGTCAGAATCATGGCGGAAGAGAGTGATATCCCTGTTCCTGAGGGGAGAGGCGGGGCGTTGGCTGCCCCCGATCCAGAGCGGGACCGGCTGATTCAGGCGTATGAATTATCGGCGAAGTTTTATCATTTTTTGCTGAAGAACACGGAATACGGCACTGCCGCTATGGATTACTTAAGAACCCGGGGGTTCAGCGACAAAATGATTGACCAGTTCCAGATCGGCTACGCGCCGGACCGCTGGGATACGCTGCTGCAGTTTCTGGAGAAGCGCAGCTTCGATCTCGCCGAGATGGAGAAGGGCGGACTGTTGTCTGCCAGAGGGGAAGGCAAAGGATATCTGGACCGTTTCCGCGGCCGGGTTATTTTTCCGATTGCGAACCGCATGGGTAAGACGATTGCCTTCGCCGGACGCATTCTCGGGGAGGGACAGCCGAAGTACCTTAACTCTCCGGAGAGCCGGTTATTCAACAAAAGCCGCATTCTGTACAATCTCCACCAGTCCAAAGCATCCATCCGCAAAACGCGGCAAATCGTCCTGTTCGAGGGATACGGTGATGTCATTTCGGCTTGGGAGGCAGGTGTGCAGAACGGGGTAGCCACGATGGGAACCTCGCTTACTGAGGGTCACGTGGGCTTGATGAAGAGCCTTGGAGATGAGATTGTGCTTGCCTATGATGGAGACAAGGCTGGACAAGCTGCCGCCCTTAAGGCCATTCCTGTCCTGGAAGCCAGCGGTCTGCGGGTCAAGGTAGCACTGCTTCCAAGCGGCCTCGACCCGGATGAATTCATCTCCCGGCATGGCGGGGACAGATTCAGGGAACAAGTGATTGACTCTGCCGTGTCATCCATCAAATTTAAGCTTATATATCTGAAAAAAAACCATATACTCCTAGAGGAAGACGGCAAAATTGCCTATGTCAAGGAGGCTCTGGAGATTATCGCCGGACTCCATTCTTCAACGGAGCGGGAGGTGTACCTGCGGGAAATCGCCTCCGAGCTTGAGCTGTCCTACGACAGTCTGAAGCAGGATTGCAATTTACTTCGGGCCTCCATGCAAAAAAACAATCCCGAAGGGGATAATAACGATAATAGGTGGAATAATGGTAGGCATAAAAAAGGGCAAGTGCAGACACCTACATTGCTGCCTGCTTACCATGTTGCGGAACGGCGGCTGTTATCCTTAATGATTCAAGACCCGGAAGCAGCGGCCTATGTGGGTGAACGGCTCGGGGAAGAGTTCAATATTGATGATCATGCGGCAATCGCCGCTTATCTATATGCTTATTATGCGCAAGGCAAACCACCCGGCATCAGCCGGTTTCTATCATCGCTTCAGGACGACCGTCTGGAGAAGACCGCAACGGCGATCTCCATGATGGATACCCCTCCAGACTGGAGTACCCAGGTTCTGGACGATTGTATTCGTGAAGTGCGGAAGTATCCTCTGCAGCGCAAAATTGAACATAGGCGTGAAGAGATGATTCAGGCGGAGAAATCCGGTGACTTTTTGCGTGCAGCACAAATAGCAAGTGAAATTTTAGCCCTAGAGAGACAATGAGCTGTTGACAGGATGTACCTAGGGAGGAGGGAGTCGAATTATGGCGAACGATCAGCACACTGAACTGGAAGCGGAATTTACTCTGGATCAGGTTAAGGATCAGCTTATTGATCACGGGAAGAAAAGATCATCACTTAATTACAAAGATATCATGGAGAAATTGTCGCCATTTGATCAGGACCCCGAGCAGATGGAGGAATTCTACGAGCAGCTGAGCGATCTGGGGATCGAGGTTGTTAATGAAAATGATGAAGAGGTGAACAGCCTCCGTCCAAGCGAAGACAATGAGGACAAAGAAGGTGACGACTTCAGCTTCGACGATGATCTGTCGCTGCCTCCGGGGATCAAGATCAACGACCCCGTCCGGATGTACTTGAAGGAAATCGGCCGCGTGCCGCTGTTATCGGCTGACGATGAAGTGGAACTGGCGATGCGCATCAAGAATGGTGATGAGGAAGCGAAGCGGAGACTGGCAGAAGCGAACCTGCGGCTCGTGGTCAGTATCGCCAAGCGTTATGTCGGCCGCGGGATGCTGTTCCTGGATCTGATTCAGGAAGGCAATATGGGTCTGATCAAGGCGGTTGAGAAGTTTGACCATAACAAAGGCTTCAAGTTCAGTACCTATGCCACCTGGTGGATTCGTCAGGCGATTACGCGTGCGATTGCCGACCAGGCGCGTACGATCCGTATTCCGGTGCATATGGTTGAAACCATCAACAAGCTGATCCGGGTCTCCCGCCAACTCTTGCAGGAACTGGGACGCGAGCCGTCGCCGGAAGAGATTGCTGCGGAGATGGAGCTTACCGTTGAGAAGGTTAGAGAGATTATGAAGATTGCCCAGGAGCCGGTATCGCTGGAGACACCGATCGGTGAGGAAGATGATTCGCATCTGGGAGATTTCATTGAGGACCAGGAGGCGCTGGCGCCTGCCGATGCAGCGGCATATGAGCTGCTGAAGGAACAGCTGGAGGATGTGCTGGACACGCTGACTGAGCGTGAAGAGAATGTGCTCCGCCTGCGCTTCGGACTGGATGACGGACGGACGAGAACCCTTGAGGAAGTGGGCAAGGTGTTCGGCGTAACCCGCGAGCGGATTCGCCAGATCGAAGCCAAAGCGCTTCGTAAGCTGCGTCACCCCAGCCGCAGTAAGCGGCTGAAGGATTTCCTCGAATAGACCTTACAACTGGACCTTCTGCTGCACGGTGGCAGGAGGTCCTATTATGTTGTCAAGGGGATTCACCAATGCTGGAGCCCCGCCATGTGCGGGAGGTTGTAATGAAAGTGAAGGCAAGGCAAGTTCTGAAAAGAGGGATGCCGGTTGAACCTGGAGAAACGTGATACTATATTAAGAGAAATCCAATACTGGAGAAGAAGCAAGCTTCTGCCGGAGCAATACTGTGACTTCCTGACCAACCTGTATGATGATCAGGCAGAGGTGGAGGACAGCAATCCGGTATCGTTACGGAATCTCCAGCAGGGAAGCATCAAAATTTGGCTGTTTGGTTTTGGAATTATTTCCTTGATTTTCTTGATTAGTCTTTATTTTAGCGTTTTTCCCTGGCCTTTGCAACTTGCTACAGCGCTCAGCGTCCTAATTATTTGTTATGGATATTCAGCGATTTACCTGAACCGCAATAAGACAATCAGTCTGATGCTGGCGGGAATCGGCAGCATCTTAACGCTGGGATTCGGACTGTGGCTGATTGAGCTGCATAAGCTGGATCCTGATTTTTGGACACCGCTGCTGATTGCAGCTTGCGGTCTGCTGTGGTGTGTGCTTGGTTTTTTTCTGCGTATCGGGCTGCTTCATTTCTGCGGATATGCCTTCTGGGCTCTGCTCTATGCAGGATTCTTCGGACATGTCCGGCCGGATGCCTCTCTGCTGGAGCTGGAGCTGCTCTGGCTTCCGCTGTGTGTGCTTATGATCTGGATGAGCTGGTTGATGTATCACAAGGTTAGCGGGGTCTCAGGAGTGTACCTGGGGGCGGGCGCTGCCCTCTGGCTGATGCCGGAGGTAGACGCGCTATGGCTCAGAGCGGGATTCCCGGAATGGACCTCGCTTGTATTAATACTGAAGATTGCAGTGGGCCTTGCGCTGCTGTTCCTCTTCAGAAAAAAATGGATAACGTGGGTGGCCTCATGAACAATGTAAAATTATCAGACCGGCTTCAGCTGCTGCTGGAGCAGGTCCCTGCGGGCAGCAGACTTGCCGATATCGGCTCAGATCATGCCCTGCTGCCTGTTGCCGCTGTGAAGAGCGGCCGTGTGCCTTCGGCTATTGCCGGAGAAGTCAATCCGGGACCCTATGAAGCGGCGCTTCGCGGCGTTGCGGAAGCAGGACTCGGTGCAAAGATCGCTGTACGGCGCGGAGACGGGCTGGAGGTGCTGGAGCCGGGGGAAGCAGACTGCATTACCATTGCCGGGATGGGCGGGTCGCTGATCGCAGCGATTCTGGAACGAGGGCAGAAGCTAGGCAAGCTGGCTGGGGTGAAGACGCTCGCGCTACAGCCCAATGTAGGCGAGGATATTCTGCGCCGCTGGCTGCTGGCTAACAGCTGGGTGCTGGTCTCGGAGCATATTTTGGAGGAAGACGGCAAAATCTATGAGATCCTGACCGCTGTCCCTGAGGGTGCTGAAGCGGCGGGGACGAATAAAGAGCTGTACAGCGAACGTCTGCTTGCCGGAGGGAAGATGGCCCTTGATCAGGCGCTGCTGCTGGAGATGGGACCGCTGCTGCTGCAAGCGCCGAATGAAGTCTTCGCTGCCAAATGGCAGGGTGAAATCTCCAAGCTGGAGAGCATCCTGGCCTCGCTCGCACGTTCGGAGCTGGAGGCGGCTGAGGAGAAGCGCAGCAGAATCAAGCTTCAGATTAAACGGATTGCGGAGGTGCTGGAATGTTTGCTAAAGGACAGACCGTAATTGGATATATGGAGCAGCTTGCCCCGAAGCATTTGGCAGAGGAATGGGATAATGTTGGTCTTCAGATCGGCAGTCTCCAGAAGGAAATCACCGGGGTGCTGGTGGCGCTGGATGTCAATGAGAGCATTGTGGATGAAGCGGTTGCGAAGGGCTGTAATCTGATCATTGCCCATCATGCGGTGATTTTCCGGCCGATCAAAGGGATTCTGACGGATACCCCGGCGGGCCGCTTATATGAGAAGCTGATCAAAAACGACATTGCCGTGTACATCAGCCATACGAATCTGGATGTGGCCGAAGGCGGAATGAATGACTGGATGGCCGAGGCACTGGGTATTGAGAACGGTGCGCCGATTAAGGATATTCATACTGAGCAGCTGTCCAAGCTGGTTGTATTCGTACCGAAGGATCATCACCAGAAGGTGCTGGATGCCATCCTGAACGCCGGAGCGGGCTGGATCGGCAATTACAGCCATTGCAGCTTCAATATCGAAGGCTATGGCACCTTCATTCCGCAGGAGGGCACGGACCCGTATCTCGGCACGCCAGGCAAGCTGGAGCGGGCTGAGGAGGTCCGCATCGAGACCATTGTACCGCATACGATCCGTAACAAGGTGGTACAGGCCATGCTGAAGGCTCACCCATATGAAGAGGTGGCTTATGACCTCTACTCCATGGACCTTAAGGGACGCAGCCTTGGACTCGGAAGAGTAGGGAAGCTGAAGGAGCCGGCGACGCTTGGTGAGTTCATCGAGACGGTCAAACACGGATTGGATGTGAAGAGCGTGCGTGTGGTTGGAGATCTGAACCGTCCTATCCGCAAGGCGGCAGTCATGGGCGGGTCCGGTGCCAAGTATTACAGCAGCGCTATCTTCAAGGGAGCGGATGTGCTGGTGACCGGCGATATCGATTACCATACCGCACAAGATGCGCACCTCGCGGGAATCGCCTTAATCGATCCGGGCCATAATGCGGAGAAGATCATGAAGGTGAAGGTAGCGGAGTTTCTGGCCGGCAAGCTGACGGAGCATAAGTACGGTACGGCAGTGCATGCCTCGCAGCCTGATACCGAGCCTTTTACATTCCTGTAAGCCGTCATTATTTACACTTGTGCACTAGGCGGCATATCTGTATAATATACAATGTTGTTTCGGAAAGTTTGACAGACAATCGCCGGTATGCGTGAGAGCGTATGCGGGAGGAAAGTCCGGGCTCCACAAGGCAGGGTGCTGGATAACGTCCAGTCGGCGCGAGCTGAAGGATAGTGCCACAGAAATGGACCGCCGATGGCCGCTTTCGGGCGGCACAGGCAAGGATGGAACCGAGGTGTAAGAGACCCCGAGGAACGCTGGTGACTTCGTTCCTGGTAAACCCCATCTGGAGCAAGACCTAATGAGACGCAGCGTCTTCTTCACGGAAGCCGCAGCCTTCGCCTGAGGCGCGTCTAGGTTGGTCGCTGGAGCTGTGCAGTAATGTATGGCCTAGATAGATGATTGTCGCTTATGGTGGGAGGGTAGTTCCCGTCTGAACCACAACGAGCACAGAACCCGGCTTACGGCAAACTTTCCTAACTGACAACTTAAACAAGCACAGTGCAGTAATTAATTATTACACATACAGACATTGAGTTAGCGGCCTCCTGATGGGGGCCGCCTTTTTGTTATTAAGAAGTTCTAGACCCCATGTTAAGTGCGAAGGAGAGCCATGAGTAGGAGAAGTACGCGCGGGTCATTCATTATATACAACGGAATTCAGTAAATATCATACTTCAGCCTCTTCACTCGCGGACTCAAAAGCCATTAATTCGGACAATGAGCCTATTTTGTAAGCGATGCGGACTCAGTGGCCCTTAACAACCAAGTTTTGCTTCATTTTGCGTTCCCACTGGCCCCATAGCGGCCCCTCAGTCCGCAACGAGCAGAAAAGAAGACCTTTTAGCAAAATAGGGTCTTCTGAGTCCACATATCGTTCATATCGTTACGAATGAGGGCTTTGAAAGTGGAGGACCTGTACAAGACGACTCTGCGAAAAAGCCATTTCGCAGACGCCGCCAGAGCCGATGTTCCCATGTTCCCATGTTTCTTAAGCAGATTCCCTTAAAGACGCAGCATGCGCTCCTCATAACGGGACAGCGCGGTGGTCAAGCGTTGCACCGCAAGCGGCAACAGCTCCGGCCGGGTATGAGTGAAATTCAGGCGCATCGTGTTTTTCATGGGCTGCTCCGAATAGAAGACCTCGCCGGGAACGAAGGCAACCCCCTGCTCCACGGCAAGCGGCAGCAGCTCGGCGGTATGAATCCGGGCCGGCAGGCTCAGCCACAGGAACATGCCGCCGCGCGGCTCCAGGAAGGAGGTGTCCTGCCAGCTCTGCAAAGCCAGCTCTGCCGAGAGCAGCTTCATCCGTGAGTTGTATTCCCGGGAGACCTGCCGGATATGGGCTTCAAGATCGAAGGACAGCAGCAGCTCATGCAGGGCGCGCTGATCGATAGTGCTGGAGTGCAAATCGGCGGCTTGCTTGGCTCTGGCAATCGTCTTGACCAGCTCCGCAGGGCCAATGATCCAGCCTGTCCGCAGTCCCGGAGCTACGATCTTGGAGAATGTACCTGTATAGACCACGCAGGTATCCCCGCCCAGATTCCTGTCTATGGCTGCGAGGGCCTTAGGATAGGCCTCCGGGGATTCATCGAACCTTATCTCTCCATAAGGATTATCCTCCAGTATCAGCACGCCGTATTTCCGGCATAGCGCAACCACTTGTTCACGGCGTGCCGTGCTCCAGGTTGCGCCTGAAGGATTGTTGAAGGTGGGAACGGCGTATAACAGCTTAGGGCGGTGCATTTGAAGCTGCTCTTCGAGATGCTCCGGCAGCAGCCCTTCCTCATCGCTCTTTACAACCTGGATGTCTGCACGGTAAGAGCCCAGTACCTGCAAGGCGGCCAGATAGGTCGGTGCCTCTACAAGTACGGTGTCTCCCGGATCAAGCAGAATTCTGCATAGCAGATCTATGGCCTGCTGGGAGCCGGTAGTGAGGATCATTTCCTCTGTGGAGACAGGGATGCCCTGTTGCCCCAGTCTGGCGGCAAGCTGTTCACGGAGCGGAAGATAGCCTTCTGTCAGTCCATATTGCAGCGCAGAGCTGTCGCCGCTCAGAACGCGGCTGTAAGCTTCCCGGATCGCTTCTGCCGGAAACAGCTCTTCGGCAGGCAGCCCGCCGGCAAGCGAGATGATGTCCTTACCCTGTGTGATTTTAAGGATATCGCGGACTGCGGAGGACCCCAGGTGGTTCGTCATATCCGCATAGTTGATCTTCATATTCATGCTCCCTGCTATTCTGAATTTTGTAGTATCATAACGGTATAGCGGTATAACAGTAAAGCGGTAAATATAACAGTTGGGAGGAGACGGGCCATGCATATTGATTTACTCCGCAGCGGCGACAAACCGCTGCCCCGGCAGATCAGTGAGACGATCGCGCAGCGGATCACCTCGGGGCTGCTCCAGCCGGGTTCGCGGCTGCCGTCTGTCAGAGGGCTGTCCTCCTCCTTGAAGGTTAGCCAGGTAACGGTAAGCAAGGCTTACGCTGACCTGGAGCTGCGCGGACATATTCTGTGCAGGCAGGGCAAGGGCTGCTATGTGGCAGAACGGGACCGGAGCAGGCAAGACGCAGAAGCGGGGTGGCAGGACGGATATGATGACTATCTGCCACGGGCCCAGCTCTGGCGTAACTTCGATTATTCTGAGGTAGAATATCCCTTTCATCTGGCCTCCATTCACAGCAGTCTGCTCCCGCTTGGGCCGATTGGCACGACCATGGCTGCACTGGTGAAGGACCAGCCTGAGCTAATGGCCACTTATGGTAATTTTCAGGGAGACCCGGAGCTGCGCGAGGTGATGCGCAGGCACCTGCAGAGCCGCGGAATCCAGCTGGGCGCCGGTGATTTGATGATCACAAGCGGTGCGCAGCAGGGGATCGATCTGGTCGCCCGGACCTTTGTTGGGCCGGGGGATACGGTGTATCTGGAGGCGCCCAGCTATACGGGGGCGATTGATGTTTTTGCCGGGCGGGGGGCTGAGATGATCTTCGTTCCGATGGACGGGGACGGCATGCGGGTGGACCAGCTTACAGCGATGTGTGACCGGAGGCCGCCTAAGCTCATCTATACGAATCCGACCTTTCAGAATCCGAGCGGGGTCACCATGAGCATGCCAAGAAGACAGCGACTGCTGGAGCTTGCCCGCAGTTACCGCTGTCTCATTGTGGAGGATGATCCGTTCAGTGACCTGTACTTCCATCAGCCGCCCCCGGCGTCCATTAAATCGCTGGATACCGCCGGGCATGTAGTCTATATGAAGAGCTTCAGCAAAGTCCTCGCCCCCGGCTGCCGGATCGCCTGTGTTGCTGCTGAGGGCAATATTCTCTCCCGGCTGATCGCCGCCAAGTCAGCCAGTGATTTGGGCAGTCCGCTGCTGACCCAGCGGGCTGTACTGCCCTTCATCGGGCGCCAATATGACGAGTACGCAGCGAAGCTGCGGTCCGCGCTGCGTGTCCGCCAGGAGGCGGCGGCGAGGCTGCTGAAGCAGTATGCTCCGGCCGGGGTAACCTGGCAGCTGCCGGGGGGCGGGCTGAATCTGTGGCTGCAGCTGCCGGAATCCCCCGCGATTGAGGAGCTGCACGCTCTGGCCGAGCAGGAAGGGATCTCCTTCCTGCCGGGTGATGTCTGCTATGCCGGGGATACACCCTCCAGGCATATCCGCTTAAGCTATTCGCAGCTGACGCTGGAGGGGATGGAGCGCGGACTCCGCCAGTTCCTGCTGCTGCTGGAACGGCATCTGCGCTCTTAACAGCTAACGGCAGCAGCTTATTGTATAGAATCGAGCTGTTTGCCGACCTGCTGCGGGAACAGCTGGAGCGGAACCTGGCCTCCTCCTGCCGCCTGCAGGGTTCGGTAGATATCCACCTGGCCCCAGCCGTAATACTTATCATGGCCGGCGGTGCCCAGATCGATGGCATTAGAGGTCAAGAGTGCAGCCACTTCCTTGTTCGTCAGCGCAGGGTTCAAGGAGCGCACCAGTCCGGCCAGCGCCGCTACATGGGGACTGGCCATCGAGGTGCCGGATAACGCCGCATACTGATTATCGGGATAGGTGCTGGCAATGCTCTCTCCGGGTGCAGTTACATCGATGTAGTCCCCATAATTGGAGAAGGAAGCACGCTCTCCCGCCGCATTCGTTGCGGCGACTGCAATCACCTCTTCGTAGGCTGCGGGATATCCCGGCCGCTCTGTATTGTCATTGCCAGATGCGGAGACAATCACCACATCCCGGTCATAGGCGTACTTAATCGCATCATGCAGGAACTGCGAGTCGGCATAGTTGCCCAGGCTGAGATTAATCACCTTAGCCCCCTGATCTGCCGCCCAGATAATGCCTTCGGCCACCGAATAGGTGGTGCCCGCCCCGGAATTATCCAGCGCTTTTACCGGAAGGATCTTGTTATACCAGCTAATGCCGGCGACCCCTTCCTCATTATTGGTTAACGCTCCGATGATACCGGCCACATGGGTGCCATGTCCGACATCGTCGTCCGGCGTGCTGCCGCTGGTAATCGCATTGTAGCCCTTAAGCAGCTGCCCTTTCAGATCCGGGTGGTTCGCTTGAACACCGGTATCCACAACGGCGATTACGATCTCCTTGCTGCCCTTTGACAGATTCCAGCCCTGCGGGGTTTCAATCGCCGGCAGATTCCACTGGTAAGTTGAGAAGAGCAGGTCGTTAGGGGTAATCACATTAGCTCCCGTATTTTCACTTACCGTATCATTGGTTAAGTACATATAGTGAGGCTCTGCGTACAGCGGATGCCACTTTTTGGCGAAGTAAGTCTTGAGCTGGGAGTAACTCATCTGCTCCGACCGGAAAATATAAGCATACCCCAGCTTGCGCGGCTCCTTGCAGCGGATATCGGCGGCGATGGTCTGAAGCTGTGCCGCCGTGGGATGACCATTCGGGAAGCGGACAACAATCTCATTCTCATAGTAATGGCTGGCGTTCTCATTGTCATGTCCAGTCTTGACCGTAATGTCCTTCAAGGTATCGGCGTGGACGGATTCTATCCGGTACTTGCCTTCCTTCGGGTACGGAATGAGCCGCAGATTCTTGAGCTGATGCAGTGCAACGCGGTCCAGAATCTTCTGGTTAATCAGGGCGATGACAGCCAGTTGACCCTCCCGGTTACGCTGGGCTACGAAATAATACTTTTTGTCGCCGATGATGAACGAGGGGGATTCATAGGACTGGTGGCCTTTGATCGCAGCTTTGGCAGTGTTCAGATAATGAAGCAGCTGCTTATTCTCCTGGTCGGTTCCTTCCGGCAGAGAAGATTTGAAGGTGGTTGTCTTACGGGTGTTGAAATCAACCATCATCAGCATGGTAATATGCCCGTGTCCCTGCTGAAGGCTCGCGGCATATGCTGAGATAGCTTCAGGCGAAGCGTGATGCATATCGGCCAGCAGGGTGCTCAGATGTCTGTTTACATCGACGCGGTTCAGCTTGTCAGTGGCCGTTACATCCTGCACGAGGGTGGTTTTCTTGATTACTTTTTCCTCAGAGGGATTAGGCACAGACGCTTGCCGAAGGGTACCGCCGCTGCCTTCCGGCCGCAGGGCGAAGGTGAGCAGCAGTACGGTCAGCGCAGCAGTGACTATACCGGCGACGGTTAAATTTTTACGTGACATGATTTCCGCTCCTTCTTGGTTTCATATACCGGTTAGGGTTCGGAGCAAGAGCCTGTTTTATGCATCTTACGAAAAGGCTACCGCCGTCCTTGGTTTTATGTTAATATCAAAAAGAAAGCGCCTTCCGGGGCTTGCACTATTCTTTTCAGAAGCAGGATTTTTCTCCGGTATCCGTACGGTGGAGGCTTAAGAGATTTTGTGATACTATCAAGAGAGTACAGCTACAATGTCTAAGTGTCATTAACAACTACTAATGCAAGGAACAATAAGGGGGAGCAACCGCCATGTCAGCAGTAAGTGTGCAGAAGTTGTGTGAATCGACGAGAGAGAAGCTTAAATCCGTTATCGACAAAATGGAACTGTTCCTGAACGAGCATGCACTGCCGCAGCTTGTTACCGAAGAGGATGAAGAAACGCTGCATTTCTATCGGGGGTTCTTGTCCGATCTCCGGCATCTGCTGGTGTTCTCGGAAATGTCTTATGAGAAGCTTGGGCTTGCACTGCGCCGCGCTACCTTTGATGAACCTTTCGCGCAAAAAGCGCTATATAATGTATATCATCTCGGAGTTAATAACTTCTTCTATCCTAAGAATGAGAGTTATTCGGAGGATGGACGTTATGCCTATACCGGTCAGGATGCGATCCGTTTCCGCAAGAAGCCTGTCCGTCCGGCACGCGATATCATTATGGAGATCACCAAGGTCTATGAGGAACTGCGTGATGATCTGACTTATTATGAGAATGATTATTTGACGGAGAAGCGGATGCAGAATCAGGTGTAATCCATTGTCCGGTCTATAACCTTATTTTTGTAAAAGGCTGTCCCAACTGCCGATATGGCTGCTGGGGCGGTCTTTTTTGTTTTCAGGTGAGCAGCAGTCAGCCGCATAGCTGATTTCCCGAGCGGGCATAATACATGACGAGGTGATCATTATGACAAAACCGCTTGTGAAATGTAGTGTGAGCAACTGTCATTATTGGGGAGAACAGAACCTGTGCCGTGCCGAGGAAATTGTCATTGAGATCGATCAGCATGCAGGCAGCCGTTACATGGAGGAATACGCAGAGGAGCTGACGGCGGGTAATCATCATGATCATGCCGGAACCTCGTCCGCAACCTGTTGTCTGACGTTCAAGCCGAACGCTTGAGAAGGAGGCCCTTATGGATAATCCGAATGATGAACCCAAAGTGGACCGTTCCGCCCGCAGAAAGGTTATCCTGCGCCCGCGCAGCAGAGTCGATTACCCCCGCCGGGACAGAAGCCACAATGAGGAGTATGCCGCCGAGCTCAGTCCGCTCCCGTCGCAGCTTCAGAGCACTATGGAACGGAGCGGCGAAGCTGAGCGGACGACGGGCGGCGTAAGAGAGGGAGAGAACCGGAGCATTGGCTACATCGGCCTGGGCTTCGGTGTCGTGTCCTTATTCGTCTGGTCCATTATATTGGGGCCGATTGCCGCTGTTCTGGGGTATTATGCGTATGCCAGAGGACAAAAATCAGCCGGGGCCTGGTCGATGGGGCTGGGGATTGTATCCACTTTAAGCTATTTTGTCTTAATTCCTTTTGCCCGTTAGAGCCGGCTGAATCTGCACATCCGATTTCCAAAACAGGCTTTCAGACCTAACTATGCAGGTCTGAGGTCTGTTTTTTCGCTTAGGCATATAGTAATCGCTGTGAATAAATAGTAAAGTTCAAATATAAGACTTCGTGTGAAAGAGGGAATGAATGCATGTCAATCAATGCCGCTGCACCAAGCGGTCAGTTGAAATGGGTAGACTTAAGAAGCTCAAGCATGAAGCGTGAGGATACCAAAGCGAACCCCGGAGTGACCGGTTCCTCGGCGGCAGCGTTCACCGCGATGCTTCAGCAGGCGGCGGGGACCTCTCAAGCCACTGACAGCAGCAATAAAAGCACATATGTTGCTCTTGCAGGTAACTCTTCGGTGGAGAATCTGCTGTGGCAGCAGCTTGGGGAAGCAGCCGAGTCCAATAGCGGCATTTCCGGGGAAATAACGCAGACCGTGCCGACAGATTATGAACAGCTAATTCAGACTGCGAGCGCGAAATATGGCGTTCCGGTTGATCTGATCAAGGCGGTTATTGATACGGAATCCTCCTTCAATCCGAATGTTGTATCTTCTGCCGGTGCCAAAGGACTGATGCAGCTAATGGACGGAACGGCTAACGGACTGGGTGTCTCCGATCCCTTCGATCCTGCCCAGAGCATTGACGGCGGTGTCCGATACCTCTCGTACCAGCTTAAGCGGTATGACGGACAGGAGAAGATGGCGCTGGCCGCCTATAATGCCGGACCGGGCAGGGTGAACAAGCTTGGAGTCAGCAGCGATGCTGAGCTTATGGCGAACCTTTCAGAGCTTCCGAAGGAGACTCAGGCCTACATTGCCAAAATAGAACGCGCCCGCGCCCAATTCGCGGTATAATATAAGGATCAAACGGAATCTGCACCCTGCTTCTTTTGCGGGTCAGGCCGTTTGATCCTTTTTGCAACATATAAGCAGTTATGAATTCTAATCCACAAAGGAGAACGCCGATATATGCTGTATTGGGATTATGCCGCTGCTGCCCCTCCCTATGAGGAGGTAGTGCAGACGCTGGAGCAGGTGATGAGGAAGCACTTCGCCAACCCCTCTTCCCTGCACCGGGCGGGAGAAGAGGCGGACAAGCTGATCAAGCGTGCGCGCGAAGTATGCGCAGCTGCGCTTGATGTGCTGCCGCAGGAAATTATATTCACCTCGGGTGCTACCGAGAGCAACAATCTGGCGGTCAAAGGGGCTGCGCTGCAGTATCAGAGCAGAGGGCGGCATATTGTGACCACGGAGCTGGAGCACCCTTCGGTCTACGAGAGCTGTCTTCAGCTGCAAAAGCTGGGCTGGGAGGTTACCTTCGTAGCCCCTGACTCTCAGGGAGTAGTTGAACCCTCGCAGATTGCTGCTGCGGTCCGGCCGGATACCGTGCTGGTCAGTGTGATGCACGTGAATAATGAGATCGGCACGGTGCAGCCGCTGCGTGAGATCGGACAACAGGTCAAGGCGGTGAACCGCCGGACCCTGTTTCATGTAGATGGCGTGCAGGGCTACGGTAAGCTTGAGGTCGAACTGAAGGCCTGGCAGGCTGATCTGTACAGCCTGTCCGCACATAAATTACGCGGTCCGCGCGGGACGGGCATTCTTTATGTCAGAGAAGGAGTTACGCTGTTTCCCTTGTTGACTGGCGGGTCCCAGGAACAGGGCAAGCGCGCCGGAACAGAGAATGTGCCTAATATTGTAGCTTCAGCCAAGGCCATGCGGATGAGCGGGGAACAGCGGGAGGCCTTCAGCGCCCGGATTCGTCCGCTCAAGGCACAGCTGGAGAATTATATAGCAGGGATACCGGAGCTTGTGCTGAACAGCATGGAGGACGGGGCGCCGCATATTGTTCATTTCTCTTACCCCGGCATGAAAGGGGAGGTCTTGGCCCGCAGGCTGGAGGAGCTAGGGATGGCGGTCGCCACACGCTCCGCCTGTTCCTCGCGCCTGGCCGAGCCGAGCCGGATTCTGCTGTCGATGGGCAGGGATACCGCTGCTGCGCTTGGCGGCATACGGATCAGCCTGGGCGACAGCCACACGCAGCAGGATGTGATCCGGCTGGAGCAGTCGCTGCTGGCAGCCGTCCAATCCTTGAAGATTGCAGAAGGAGGCATGAAATAACCAATGACAACAACAGAGACAGGTAGCGGAGCACAGAAAGCCGGATACGGAAGCAGCATGGACTATGCGGATATGCTCCTGCTGCGCTTCGGGGAGTTCATTCTCAAAGGAAAGAACCGCAGCCGGTTCGAGAAGACCGTACTGCGGCATGTGAAGGAGATGGTGAAGCCGTATCCTAATGTGAAGCTGACCCGGGAGTTCGGACGGATCTATGTCGAATTGAACGGTGAACCCGCAGGAGAATTAACGGAGGCGCTCGTAAATGTATTCGGGATCGCTTCGATTAGCCCGGTGAAGGTCTCCCGGCCGGAATTCGAGGATATTCTTGCGGCCAGCAAGACCTTCCTCCATCTTATTGCTCCGGCGGCGGGAACCAGCTTCAAGGTTAGCGCGCGCCGGGTGTGGAAGGGCTTCCCCTACGGCTCTATAGAGATGAATAAGCTTATAGCTACACCGCTGCTGCAGGGATATCCGGGGCTGCTGGTAGATGTGAAGTCTCCCGATCTGGAGCTGAAGATTGAGATTCGTGAAGAGCATACTCTTATTTTCTGCGAGAATATTGCCGGAGTCGGCGGCTTCCCGCTGGGAACGAACGGCAAGGCTATGCTGCTGCTCTCCGGCGGGATCGACAGTCCGGTTGCGGGCTGGTCATCGATGCGCAGGGGGCTGGAGGTAGAGTGCGTTCACTTTTACAGCTATCCTTATACGAGCGAGCTTGCCCGCCAGAAGGTTGTAGATTTGGCGCGTATCTTGTCGCGTTATGCTGGTGTAATCAAGCTGCATCTGGTTCCGTTCACGGAGGTGCAGACCTCTTTTACCGGGATCGGGCAGGATAACCTGATTATTACACTCATGCGCCGGGCTATGCTGCGGATTGCTACCGCCCTTGCGGAGAAGGAGGGGGCACTTGCGCTGATAACCGGCGACAGTCTGGGCCAGGTGGCCAGCCAGACTCTGCCCAGCATGAATGTGATCGGGCGTGCAACGGCTCTTCCGCTGCTGCGTCCGCTGGTGATGATGGACAAGAGTGAGATCGTGGAGCTCTCGCAGACCATCGGTACGTATGACTTGTCCATCCTGCCATACGAGGATTGCTGTACACTGTTCGTGCCCAAATCGCCGACGACGAATCCGAATATGCGGATTGTAGACAAGATTGAAGCGACGCTGCCGGGCTATCAGGCGTTACTCGATACGGCGGTTGCCGGAACCGAGACCGTACTCATTACACCTTATGGCAACGAGAAGCCGGAGGACTTAGTACCGGCACAAGCAGGCCTTCAGGAAGAGTGGTTCTGAAGAGCGGAGTCCGTCCGGCGGCGCTTCCAGTGTCCCGCAGCCAGGATACCGGCAATTACTGCGGCGATGAACAGAATGTGCAGCAGCGGATGTGCCTTGAAATAAGGGGCAATGACCTTCTCGCCGGAAATCATGGTGGAGGCTGTGAAGCCGAGTACGCCTGACCCGTGATAGATAATCCATGGATACCGGTTGATTAACCGGATAAACAGGGTACTTCCCCAGACCACAATAGGCACGCTGATCAGCAATCCCAGCACCACTAGCGTAATATTATGATTCGCTGCACCGGCAACAGCAATAACGTTGTCCAGTCCCATGGCTGCATCGGCTATCACAATCGTCCGGACAGCTGCCCACAGAGTTCCGCCGGCCTGAATATCCGTCTCTGCACTGCCGCCGGACAGCAGCTTATAAGCTATAAGGATTAGCAGCAGCCCGCCGATTGCCAGCAGCCATGGAATTTTAAGCAGCCACACCACAAGAATCGTCGCGATGATCCGTAGGATCACTGCACCGCCTGTACCAAGCAGAATCGCCTGCTTCTGCCGCTTTCCCTGCAGGTTCCGCGCGGCCAGGCCGATGACGATGGCATTATCGCCTGCCAGAATCAGATCGAGGAACACAATATTCAGCAGAGATAATATGAAATCCATAGCGGATGTATTCATCCCGGGTCACTCCTATAGGTTTGGTGGCTTGCAGTCCCTTACGGCCAGTCAGGCCGTAGACTATAGATATACGCGGCAATCCGGCCGTACATGCGCAGTTTCTAAAATAGCGGGACAAGAAGCATAGCTTGTCGCCCCCCGGCATACATGTAGTTACATGGAGTTCAGGGAGGCTGAAGTGGATGGATTCATTATTGCTGCTTGGTGAAATTCTAATGATTAATCTGGTGCTCAGCGGAGACAACGCCATGGTCATTGCGATGGCCAGCAAAAATCTGCCGGAGAAGCACAGAAAGCTGGCTGTCTGGTGGGGGGCAGCCGGAGCGGTCGCGCTGCGCTGTATCCTGACCTTCGCCGCAGTGCTGTTGCTCAAGATTCCCTATATTGAAGCCGGAGGGGCAATGCTGCTGCTATGGATATCCTTCAAGCTGCTGCTCGAAGACGAGGAAGAGCTGAGAATTGAGGGAAGCCCCAGCGTCTGGAAGTCGGTACGCACCATCCTGCTGGCGGACTTCATCATGAGCCTGGATAATGTACTGGCGATTGCCGGGCTTGCCAAAGGGGATCTGGCCCTCATCGTAATCGGGATTGCGATCAGCATTCCGATTGTCGTCTGGGGGAGCGGCATTATCGTGGGCTGGCTGCACCGCTTCCCGGTGCTGGTGTTCATCGGCGCCTATATTCTGGCGTATACCGCCGGGAACATGCTGCTGCAGGATGCCAAATTCGGCCCGGTGATTTCGTTCCTGTTGCCGTCGCTTCATGCTATGCTGCCGATGCTGCTGGGCATTATCGTGGTTGTTACGGGCATGCTGAAGCACAGGAAAGTATCCGCAGGCTGATAAGCGGCAATAATAAGGCTGTACCAAAAGCTGGAAGGCTTTGGTTCAGCCTTATTTCTTTTTTCCGGAGAATGCTCCGCCGCGATGTGTGAAGAATGATGGTGTTTTATGCGTTTATCAGATAAAATAAAGACACGAAATGTTGAAGGGATAGGTGAAAGATGTCTTCCAAAAATGACATGAAACTGGGTGTGTTCATCGCCGCCGCCGGCCTCGTGATCTTGCTGGGCAAGCTGGGGGTGTTCGGTTTTCTGGGACGGGCCTTATGGCCGCTCATCATTCTGGTTCCGGGCCTGTTCCTGCATGTGCTCTTTTTCACCCGCCGCGCTTCTGCATCTGTACTTATTCCAGCGGGCATACTATCGGTGTACGGCTTGCTCTTCGGCTTATGCAATACCTGGGGCTGGGACCTCATGAGACACTTATGGCCTGTTCTTCTGCTGGGGATCGCAGTGGGACTGTATGAATATTCGCTGTATGCCTCTGGCAGAACCGGCGGGTTAACTACAGCCGCTGTTATCCTTGGATTGCTTAGTGTAGTGCTGGTTATCTTCACCCTATTAGGTACCGGGGCGCTCTATCTGCTCGGCGCTGTGCTGGTTGCTGCGGGACTGTGGCTGATGCTGGGAAGAGGCAGACCGGGAAGCCGCAAGAAGTGGAACGGTGGCTGGTAAACAGATCGTCAGCACACACTGATAGGACAATTCAAGACCGCTGAGCCGGACTTAAGGCAAAATTAGAAAATTTAAGCGGACTTGGCAACGTTTTTTTTCAGAAAAAGACTTGCTTTTCATAGTACTTTCACTATAAAATTAAGGAATGTTGGAGCGTCGGCTTTCTGCCTGGCGCTTCTTTTGTGAGACTGCCGTGACATGCTAAGAATTTAAACAGTTTTAATTTGATAAATGAGAGGATTTGGATACAAATCATGCATTCAAGAAAAGATATCCGTAACATTGCGATCATTGCCCACGTTGACCATGGTAAAACAACGCTCGTCGATCAGCTTCTCCAGCAGTCCGGGATTTTCAGCGCACACGAGCACGTTCAAGAACGCGCCATGGACTCTAACGATATCGAACGGGAACGTGGAATTACAATCCTAGCTAAAAATACAGCAATTACTTATAAAGAGTTCCTGATTAACATCGTAGATACACCTGGACACGCTGACTTCGGCGGCGAAGTAGAACGGATCATGAAGATGGTTGACGGCGTACTGCTTGTTGTTGATGCTTATGAAGGCTGCATGCCGCAGACCAAGTTCGTACTCCGCAAGGCGCTGGAACAGCACCTGACCCCGATCGTAGTCGTGAACAAGATTGACCGTCCGGCTGCGCGTCCGAAGGAAGTTATTGATGAAGTGCTGGACTTGTTCATTGAGCTTGAAGCCAGTGACGACCAGCTTGAATTCCCTGTAGTCTATGCTTCTGCGCTTAACGGCACATCGAGCATGAACGCTGAGAAGCAGGATGAGACCATGCTTTCGCTTTATGAAACAATCGTTGAGCATATCCCGGCTCCAACCGAGAAGGTTGAAGAGCCACTGCAGTTCCTGGTAACACTGATGGACTACAACGAATACCTGGGCCGTATCGCTATTGGCCGCGTGAACCGCGGTGTAATCAAGCAAGGCCAATCCGTTACAGTCATCATGCGTGACGGCAAGAGCAAGACTGCCCGTATCGAGAAGCTGTTCGGCTTCCAGGGTCTGAAGCGTGTGGAGACAGAAGAAGCAGGCGCAGGCGACATCGTGGCTATTGCCGGTATCAAGGATATCAACATCGGTGAGACCATTGCTGATCCGCAGCATCCTGAAGCGCTGCCTGTTTTGAAGATTGACGAGCCTACCATGCAGATGACATTCCTCGTGAACAACAGCCCGTTCGCAGGTAAAGAAGGCAAGTGGGTTACTTCCCGTAAGCTTCGTGAGCGTCTGTTCAAAGAACTGGAAACGGATGTGAGCTTGCGTGTAGATGAAACTGACAGTCCTGATGCGTTTATCGTTTCTGGACGCGGTGAGCTTCACCTTGGTATCCTGATCGAGAATATGCGCCGTGAAGGTTATGAAATGCAAGTGTCTAAACCGCAAGTAATCATTAAAGACATCGATGGTGTCAGATCCGAGCCGCTTGAGCGCCTCATGATTGACATTCCGGAAGAAAGCATGGGTGCCGTTATGGAAAGTCTGGGCAGCCGCAAAGCCGAGATGGTCAACATGATTAACCACGGCACCGGCCAAGTCCGTCTGGAATTCCTGATTCCGGCACGCGGCCTGATCGGCTATAACACACACTTCCTGACGCTGACACGCGGCTACGGTGTAATGAACCATGCCTTCGATAGCTATGCTCCACTGGTTGGCGGCCAAGTTGGCGGACGTCATCAGGGTGTGCTTGTAGCAAGCGAAAGTGGAACAACAACTCAATACGGCATCGTTGGTGTTGAGGATCGTGGTATTCTCTTCCTGGATGCAGGTACTGAAATTTATGAAGGTATGATTGTAGGCGAGCATACTCGTGATAACGATATTATCGTCAACATTTGCAAAGAAAAAGCACTTACCAACATGCGTACCTCAGGTAAAGATGACACTGTGAAAATGAAGACTCCACGTACCTTCTCTTTGGAAGGCGCGCTTGAATACCTGAACGATGATGAATATTGTGAAATCACTCCTAAATCTGTACGTCTGCGCAAAAAGATCCTGAATAAGGGCGAGCGCGAGCGTGTAGAGAAGCAACGTAAGGCGGCGCAAGCCAGCCAAGCGTAAGATATTTCCATTCAAGCCGCCGGAATAATCCGGCGGTTTTTCTCATTTTACAGCGGGGATCTTTCAAATTGAAGGGATTAATAGCAGTATAAAACGGCTGCGGGTGATATAATGTAAGCGTAACTTATGATCCGGGAGGAGTGAGCGGCTATGCAAAGCTGGTTCGCTGAGCATCCAGTTATCGCTTATATTGTCATTTTTATCTTACTGACTTATGTGTATAACCAAGTATTTCGCGTCAATCAGAAGCTGCCGATCGGCAAAGAGATCGTACTGTATGTGATGATGGCGGCAGGCTCAGGTATGCTTCTTATCTTCCAGCATGACAAGCTGCCGATCATCCAGTGCCTGCTGGTAGCGGTCGGGCTGATGCTGCTTGTGCGGGTCCGCTATCTGGTGGAGGCCCGGCAGAAGCGGAAGGCTGCAGCGTCTGCAAAACGGCAGTAGACGCAACTTTTGATGACAGGGTTCGTCTAAGTTATTACGAAGTTATCTACTTCAATTCCAGTTGAATGAAAAGGAACTAAACGGATTATGAATAGAAGTAAGGGCAATCTGCCACCCAGAAGGAACGGCCAGCAAGGAAGCACCACCACTAACCGGCAGCAGCCGAGGTCTGCTGCTTCAGCTGCAACCGCAAAGAAAAAAGCGCGGAAACCGAAAAAGCGAGGATTCTTCGCCCGGCTGATGAGAGTGCTGTTCATCATTCTGCTAATTGCTGTTATAGCGGCATTAGGCTACGCAGGGTATTTATACTGGAAGGTGGACCACGGAGGATTCGGAGTGGACCAGCCGGTTGCCGCAGGGCAATCTGCCTCGGAGAAGCCGCTGACAATGCTGCTGCTCGGTACGGACAACCGCCCGAAGCACCCGTCCAATCTGACGGATGTGATCATGGTCGCGGCCTTGAATCCGGAGACCAAATCGGCTACGGTGGTCTCATTACCCCGCGATACATATGTCGAGCTTGGCGGATACAAGAAGACGAAGATTAATGCTTTCTACTCCCGCTTCAAGAGCAAGGAGAAGGAATCCGGCGTGCTTGCCAAGGATCAGATGAAGAAGATGATGGGTGAGTATCTCGGGGTTCCGGTTGATTACACGACGGTGCTGGATTTCCAGGGCTTCCGGGATATCGTAGATGAGTTCGGCGGCGTGGACGTTAATATCAGCGCCAATATGTGTTACACGGACAGTGTGGACGCCACCAATATTAATCTCAAAAAAGGCGAAGCCCAGCTAAACGGAGATAAAGCACTGGATTATGTGCGTTACCGCAAGTCCAACTGCAAGCCGGCGACGAAGCCTTCGGATGATTTTGAACGCAATAAGCGCCAGAACGAGGTACTGACTTCATTGATCTCCCAGATGCAGTCGCTGGGCGGTGTCCTCAAAATCGGCCGGGTGCTGGATGCGGTGGATAATAATCTGGAGAGCGATATCGAGAATGCGCAGATTAAGAGCCTGATTGCCACCTATTGGGATATTCCCAAGGAGAATGTCGAATATGTACCGGTAACCGGAACCTGGCGCAGTCCCTATGTATATATTAACGATAAGGAGCTGGACGCAGCCAAGAAAAGCCTCCAGGACCGGATATCCGGAGTGTCCGCTGCAGCGGTCTCAGGCCAGCCTTGAGCAGCGGGCAGGGTACAATCTGTAAATTGAATGCAAGTTTCGTCCTGTGCTATAATATAATAAATTGAATGTATTCTTGCCGCATAGGGGGCCTGTAACTATGTCTGAAGCCGTTGCTCAGCTCAATGAAACTTTGCTAGCTATGCTGCAATCGGAGACGTTTGTTCTTCTTAACACTGTGGATGCAGAATCCGGCGGACCTACGTCGACTGCGATCTCCTGGATCTATGCTGTGAGCCCTTCCATTGTCCGGCTGGCTGTGGACCACCGCTCCAGACTGGTAAACAACATGAAGGTTAACCCGAGAGTAACGATTACCGTGTTTGGCGAAGGGACGGTGCATGCCATTAACGGTCATGCCGCTGTTCGGCTGGACCCGTTGCCGGATGTTCCGTTTAAGATGTGCTGTTTTGATATTGAGATTGAAGCGGTCCGTAATGCGCTGTTCTATGGTGCGCACCTGGAATCTGCTCCGAAATATGCGAAGGTATACGATGCACGTGCGGCTGAGAAGCTGGACGGACAAGTGTTTGCCGCCATGCAAAAAGCCTAGTGTGCTATCACTAGGCTTTTTTTGAAATTTGGATCTACCGGGTATTGCCTTGCGGCTCAATATCCTCCGGTAGCTGCGGAATAATCCGGCCGATAATATCGGCCATCTCGGAGGCGAAGCCCGAGACCGGGTTGCCCTTAGAGATATGCTTGCCCATCTCGGCCAGCCTGCTGCTTAGATCCATGTCGGCAGTGACCAGAACTCTTACGCCCCTGGGATCCTTGCGGATCGCTTCGGCTACCGAATATTTCACGCTTCCGACCCGCGAACGGGTAAGGGCGCCGTCCACATCAATGCCGACCACGGCAAGGTTGTTCATGACGACACAGTGGACGCCTTCCACACCTGGCACTCTTCGCGCTAATTGTTCAAAATGATCCTTGAGTGCCACATCGCTGTCGTGCTTGCCTTCTGAAGCTTGTCCCGAATCCGGGGCGGGCTCTTGTACGGCTGTACCATCTTCCGACAATGACCGCAATCCGCGGTTCCCCTGGCTGTGCACCGCTTCAGCCGACTGTTTATCCTGAGGAGAGGGTGATGTCTCTTTATTAGCGATACCGCAGCTTGTCAGCAGCAGCAGTACCAGCAACAGACACATTGATTTTCTCATATGTGAGTACTCCTTTCAGCCTGAGAATTAGTGATTTACCTTATGTTGCCCTTGCTGAAAAGAGTTATGTATGATCAATCAAACCAGGCGCTGTGGAGGGGATAACATGAAAAAGATATTCGTACTGGACACTAACGTGCTGTTGCACGACCCCAATTCGATTTTTGCTTTCAAGGCGAATGAGGTGGTCATTCCTGCTGTAGTCCTGGAAGAAATCGACTCCAAGAAGCGTAATGCCGATGAAATCGGCCGTAACGCCCGCACCGTATCGCGTCTGTTAGACGGACTCCGGGAGCTGGGTCACCTGCATAGCGGGGTGGTACTGGACCATGGAGGCACGCTGAAGGTGGAGCTTAATCACCGCAGCTTCGTCAAGGTACAGGAGATGTTCGGCGAAGTCTCCAATGACAACCGGATATTGGCTGTAGCGCTCAATTATCTTCATGAGGAGAATGAGAAGGCTGACCCGAGTCCTGTGGTACTTGTAAGTAAAGATGTTCTCGTCCGCATCAAAGCGGATGTGCTTGGCATAACTCCGGAGGATTATCTGTCCGACCGCACCGGCGATTTGAATGAGCTGTATTCCGGCTGCCAGTCGCTGATGGCCCATCCTTCACTGATTGATGAATATTACAGTCACCGGTTCCTGTCCACGAAGCAGTTGTCGCTGTCCTATCCGCTGTATCCGCATGAATTCGTAATTCTGAAGGATGAGATCGGAAGCGGCAAATCCGCGCTGCTGAAGGTCAACAGTGATGCCTCCCGTCTGGAGCCGCTTTATCTGGGCAATGATGCGGTATGGGGTATCAGCGCCCGGAATGCGCAGCAGCGGATGGCACTTGAGCTTCTGCTGAATGATGATATTCCGCTGGTGACCATTACCGGCAAGGCGGGCACAGGCAAGACGCTGCTGGCGTTAGCCGCCGGATTGTTCAAGGTAGAGGATGAACACAAATACAAGAAGCTGCTGATTGCCCGCCCGGTGGTACCGATGGGTAAGGATATCGGCTATCTGCCGGGAGAGAAGGATGAGAAGCTCCGTCCATGGATGCAGCCGATTTATGATAACCTCGAATTCCTGTTCGACACCAAGAAGGCAGGGGATATCGATAAAATATTGATGGGTCTGGGAAGTATCCAAGTAGAGGCGCTGACCTATATCCGCGGCCGCTCCATCCCGTCGCAGTTCATTATCATTGATGAGGCGCAGAACCTGTCCCGCCACGAAGTGAAGACCATTGTCTCCCGGGCCGGCGAGGGCAGTAAGGTGATCCTGATGGGGGATCCCGAGCAGATTGACCACCCTTATCTGGATGCGGCGAGCAACGGGCTCAGCTATATCGTGGAGAAGTTCAAGCAGCAGGGCATTAGCGGACATATCACGCTGGAAAAGGGCGAGCGTTCGCATCTGGCCCAGCTGGCCGCCGATCTGCTGTAACCCGCACCAACAACAAACTTTATTCCAGCCGGGAGATCACCACTCCCGGTTTTTTCCTGCCCGCCCCCCGGAAGCGGCAGGAGGGGATTTGGCTGGGATTAGCTGGAGCAACATGGCGATAGCACCGGAGGGGAATTTTGGAGCTGTAGGAGCGGTAGCGTCCGCCTTTGTCTGCGGATTTCTACCGCGAGCAGCGGTTTAATTAAGAGAAATCTGCAGACAACAGCGGCCGGAAGGCCAAATATTCACCGCAGGTGCGACTACCGCCCAAATTGCGGCTGTGCTTCTCAGACACTCCCATCCCACCGTTTCCTTCTATATAAAGAGAACGGTTTCACAACCCAAGACAAGCGCCAGCATCTCTGCTAAAATGAGGAATAAGAAACGCTGAAGGAGAGAGCGCATGTGCTGAAACGCAAAAATTACTGGCTGCTGTTTGCAGTTCTGCTGCTGGCCCTGACAAGCCTGTCACCCAGCATGGAGCTGAATACGGATCATGGTAGCTATCCGCCCAGACAGCCGCTGGACCAATCAGAGCGTCCTCCTTCAGGGGAAGCAGGCAAAGCCGAGAGTCTACAGATCCGCGTCTCGCTCAGTACGGAGGAATTCAGCGTGCTTGAGCAGATTAGCAAAGAGTACACTATATCCAGCGGAGTCAGCGTGATCCTTAAGAATGTAGAGGCGGAAGACGGGGGAGCACAGGTACGTGAAGAACTAACCATTGGGACAAGCCCGGATATCGTGATGCTGGACGGTCACAGTATTTATGATCTGGCTACCCGGGGCTATCTGCTGCCTGTAGATATCTACCAGAGTGTTCCCGGGAGCACGCCGCTTCCGATGCTTATTCCGCAGATGCAGTGGAACGGATATAACTGGGGAGTACCGCTGGATATCGATCCCTATGTCCTCGTGTATTCGCCGGAGCGGCTCGCCGGAATGGGTGTTGCGGAGGTGCCCGGAAGCCTGGAACAGTGGAATGAGCTGCTGGTCCGGTTGAAAGAGGATCCGGATAAGAAGCGTTATCTGCTGGCAATGGATCCGCGGAATCCTTACGGGTATGCCGCTGTGCTGCATAGTATGGGCAGCAGCTTGCGCTCCGCCAGCCTTGAGCAGGCCCAGTGGACAGAAGCGGCGCGTAGCTATATGTATCTGACCAGCCAGTTCAATAAGGAAATCTGGGAACTGCTGCAGGATGGGAAGCTTGCGGTGGCGGCTGTGCCGCTATCGGAGTGGAAGAAGCACGGAAATTCTACACTTGCGGTGCAGATGCCGAAGAAGCAGGAGGATATACCAAGCTATGAGGTTATTCAGAGCCGCTTTTTTGCCCTTCCGGCACAATCCGGCAGTCCGGAAGCAGCGGTCCAATGGCTCGCCTACGTCACATCAAGCACGGCCCAAATGGAATGGCTGGAGAACACGGACCGTCTGCCGGCACTGGATGAGCTATACCGCTCCCCTCAGCCCGAGATTGGGAAGCTGCCGATGGAAGCCGGATGGTTTCTTGCAGAGGATAACACCCCCGGTCCCGGCTCTGAGGCAGAGTGGAGCCGGAAGGCGGAGGCAGTGCTTGGTTTGTTAACCGGTAAGCTAAATGCGGCCGCTTTTGAAGCAGTAGTGAAGCCACCTTTAGAATGAGAGGGACAGCTTCACATGCAGGATGCCGTCCGAGCTTGCGACCTCGGTGGCCTGCAGGAAGGAGACGATTTTGGACGGATAGAAGCCGAGATCGAATTCTTCCTCCAGAGCCTGGCGGGTGGTATCCGGCAGCTCCAGACCATTGAATACCACATGATCAACATGGAACATTAAGCCGTTGACAGGCTCCTGCTGTATGGTATAGCGGCCGGTCAGCGACAGCGACAAGCCCCCGCTTTTACCCGTTGCCGAGACTGAATTATCCTTGAACGCAAACCGGAAATCCTGGAACAGCGGATTCTGGGTAACCAGGAACTCATTCAGATCCGTTTCAGACAGGGCGAGATTATAGGTCATCCCCTTGCGCACCAGCACGCCTTCCCGGCTCTGGACGAACTCCGGCAGCTGCTTCATGGCAGAAGCCAGCGCTTTGAAATACTTCCGCACCTCATGCAGGCCGATATTCTCCCAATATGTACTGAACTCCTCCAGCAGCCGCTGCATACTTTCAGGATCTGTACTGGCCTGAATCCCGCCTGCAATCTCCTTATCTAAGGCAAGCACACGTTTCTGTTGCTCTTCGAGCGCCGTCTTGAGCTCTGCCAGCTCCTGACTGCTGCGCCGTGCGGCCGTCAGTGTACTTTTCAAATCCTTATATTGTGTCTCATATTCCGTGAGTGTCTTCCGGTCCTGCCCCATAATAATCTCATAATAATCGACTAGAGCGATTAGCCTGCTGATACTTTTGGCGGAGAGAAAGGCTGTAAGAAGCCCATCCCGTTCCCCCATATAATAGGCCCGCACAACAGCACCCGCCCTTTCCTGCTGATCCGCGATATTACTCTGCTTGGCGGCTGCCTGGTCTTCCAGCTCAGCGGCTTTGCGCTCCAGCGTCTGTTGTTCTGCGGTAATCCGGGCAATCTCACGTTCAATCTCTGCGGAGGACAGCGTCTGCTCCAGCAGCTTGCGGGTCTCTTCATCATCCGGCATAGAGGGCGGCGGAGCGCTGACTCCTGAAGCGGAGCCGGAACCGGCGGAAAGATACACCGGAGAAGCCGGCGGCATAGCGATGCAGGTGAGGATCAATATTGCTGCGAATAACCGGCGAACAGGTTTACGGGATAACACTTGCACCACCACCTTGAACAGAGTTAGACAGGTATGTACTATTAATATGTTTCAGCCTGTTAAAATATCATACCCTGTTTTGCGTCTCCCCGAACTACAATTTTGCAAACAAAAAGAACGGAAATGCTCCCTGAAGGCAAGAAGCCATATCCGTTCACTCCTATATATATGCGTTATAGCGGCAATCCCATCTCAAATATCGTCCAATAGCTGAAGCCTGTAAACGTCAGGATCATATACCCCCAAAAGAGCAGGATGTAGGTCTTTTCCGTAAATTTCATATAGCCCAGAATCACAAAAAAAGCGGTTTGCAAAAAGAATAGCAGGGCCATTTCCGTCAGATTACCGGCAAAAGCCATAAGTCCGATGGTGAGTGTAAAAAATCCTAAAACGCGAAACATGCGGTCCAAGAGAGGGTCCCCCTTCCAGTATGAATCCGGCTAACAGCTGCTTACCCTTTATTATAACGGCTGTCTAAAACACTGTAAACGAATTCATTGAAAAAAATTCAAAATTTCATAAAATATATGATTTTTATTATTGACACATGCCTTCTGGACGGAAAAGAGGAATTTATAACAAAGGTAGTATGAGGTGCAGACAAATTGGCAATACAAATTAGTATCAAATAGATTCTATGAACTCTAATAGAGGCATAGAAATGGAGTAAGCAGCTTTTATCCCTATTCACTACCCGGCGGAGCTGCCGGTTCTGAAGATGGTTATTTCATGATGTTGTTAGGAGGGTTAGGCTTTATGACAGCCGTTAGACAGGATGCTTGGAGTGCAGAAGATGATCTGATATTGGCAGAAATAACGCTGCGTCATATCCGCGAGGGCAGCACACAGCTTGCTGCTTTTGAAGAGGTGGGTGAAAAAATCGGCAGAACTTCGGCGGCCTGCGGTTTCCGCTGGAACAGCTGCGTGCGCAAAAGCTACGAGGACGCTATCGGGATTGCCAAAGGACAGCGGCAGAAACGGAGCTATCTGAAGAAACAGCCTGCCTCGCGCGGGGCTCAGGTTGCCGGACTGATTCTCGGTGACATTGAGGAAGACTACAGCCGCAGCGAAGGATTAAGCGAGAATAGCTTGTCCATCGATGCCGTCATCCGCTTCCTGCGGCAGTGGAAGGGGACATTCCAGGAGGCCGGCAGACAGCTTAAGATGCTAGAGCGCGATCTGCGGGAGAAGGAAGAGGAGCTCTCTGAACTGAGAGTAGAGAATGAACGTCTATCCAGAGAAGTGAATCTTGCCCAGAGCGATTACCGTGTGGTTAATGATGATTACAAGGCGCTGATCCAGATTATGGACCGTGCCCGCAGGCTGGCTTTTCTTAACGAAGAGGATGAAGAGAAGACCCGCTTCAAAATGGATGCGAACGGAAACCTGGAACGGATTGAATAGAAGATTTAGAGAGCAAGCCCTGCGTCCGAGTGCGTTACAGCAACGGATTAGCAGGGTTTTTTGTTTTGCTTTTGCAGAGACAGGCAGGATATAATTAGGAAAATTATTGGAGCAAGGCATGGCAGGGGGCAGGATTAGCATGAGGATAGATGTGATAGGTGCGGGGTCACTGGGGCTGCTGCTTGCAGGACGGCTGATCGCCAGTGGGGTTGAAGTACGGATATGGTGCAGGGGGGAGGAGCAGAGCAAGGCGCTATCCGAACGGGGTCTTACTATTAGCTATGAAGATGGCAGGGAAGCAACACGGCTTCCAGGCGGGAGCTTCTCAGCGGCACCAGTAGAAGGATATACCCAGTGTCAGCTGGATGAACCCGGGGAGGTTACACTGTTAACGGTCAAGCAGAAGGTGCTTCATGAGGCTCTGCCTGAGATTCTCCGGCCGCTAAGCGGCAGGAAGCTTGTAGTCATAGGGTTTCAGAACGGCTGCGGACATCTGGAGCTGCTTAGGGGGCTGCTGCCGGGGTCATCCATCTGGGCGGCTGTAACAACAGAGGCGGCCAAGAGGAAAACATTAACAGAGATTATTCATACGGGTAAAGGGGAAATATGTATAGGGAAGAGCAGCTCTCCTATAAATATTCATGAAACTGATCTGCAGGCATCTAAGCCTGAGGCCATAATTAGTTTCATAGAAGCTCTTGCCTCAGCAGGATTTCACGCTTCTCTGTCGAAAGAAGTGGATACCATCATTTACCGGAAGCTTCTGATCAATGCTGTCATTAATCCTCTAACCGCCATTTGGCGGGTCCGGAACGGCGAATTGCTGGCCTCTGCTGCACGTATACAGCTTATGAAGGAACTGTATATAGAGGCAACCGGGATATTAGAGGCCTGCGGGATTTTCCCTGAGCACGATGCCTGGGACGCCATTCTTGAAGTGTGCCGCGCGACTTCGGGCAATACATCATCGATGTTGGCTGATGTGCTTGCTGCAAGGGAGACGGAAATCCGCTGGATTAATGGAAGCATTGTGAATATGGGGCTGCGGCAGGGCATTCAGGCTCCGCTGCACCGCTGGATTTGCGGACTGGTAGAAGGCATGACTGTGAGGGAGGGGTGAGGCTGTTTGGAATTTCTCCGGAATTCGTTCGGCGTGTTAAGCGTTATTCCGATTGTTCCTTTTTTGATTGTGTATTTCGCAGGAATCGGGCTGAGGCATGATAAGAGGAAAACAATGATGCTGGCGATGGACGTAACTACTTTGTTTTTATTGCTGTCAGTTTCGGGACTGTTTAATATTATTTTCGACTCAACCTTTGGATTCTTTCTTATACTACTTATTGTATTAATATCCGCCGGACTGATTGGCGGTGCGCAAAACCGTCTCAAAGGAGGGGTGGACGGAAAACGGTTACTTCGTGCTGTATGGCGGCTTTCATTCTTTTTCCTGGGCGTAGGTTACGTATTATTTATGGTTGTAGGCCTCATTCAATACATATCACAAGCGATGTAACGTTCCACTGCTCCGGTGAAGCGTCAACGTCACAAAATTTTAAAGAATTAAAAAAAAGTCGTTTTCAGAAAATATTGCTCTAGATTTTTTTGACCACTGGTTGTATAATCATAAACCATATACCACATTCTATTTAGGGGGAACTGCTAGATGAAGAAGAGTAAAAGTCTATTGCTCATGATCGCAATAGTTCTGGTGATCGGCACAGTGCTTGCTGGCTGCGGCGGAAACAAGAACAATGCGAACAGCGGCACCAATGCAGCGGCGACGACTGCACCAGAGGGCAGCACGAACACAGGAACAACAGGTGACGAGAAGCTGGCTGCTGACCAGACACTTAGAGTCAACCTGACTGCAGAACCACCTACGTTTAACCCTGCACAAGCTCAGGACAGCCAAGCCAACACCGTCCTGAAAACTATGTATGAAGGCCTGACCCGTATGAATGATGAAACTGGCCAAGCTGAGCCGGGTATTGCTGAAAAGTGGGATATTTCCGCTGACGGACTGGTATATACGTTCCACCTGCGTGATGCACAGTGGAGCAACGGTGACCCTGTAGAAGCTGCTGACTTCGTTCGCGCATGGAAAATCGTGCTCGATCCTAACACAGATCCTACTGCACCTTACGCTTATCAATTGTACTACCTGAAGAATGCTGAAGAATATTATGGAAAGAAAATTACAGATTTCAGTCAAGTGGGCGTAAAAGCTGTAGATGCGAAAACTCTTGAAGTTACGCTGAAAGCACCAACTCCTTACTTCCTTGGACTTCTGTCCTTCTATACTTATTACCCTGTACACAAATCCGTTGAGGGTAATGCTAAATGGGCTACAAGCAAAGACACTATGATCACTAACGGCGCGTTCACACTGACTGAGTGGACTACCGGCCAATCCCTGCAAGTTAGCAAGAACGATAAATACTGGGATGCTGCCAACATCAAGCTGGCGAAAATCGACTTCTCCCTGGTTAACAGTGGAGCAACTGAACTCTTGAGCTACAAGAACGGCGAGCTTGACCGCGCTGGTGCACCTCACGGTGAAATCCCGCAAGAACAAGTACCAATCGTACAGAAAGAGTTCCCTAAAGAATTCCAGAGAAAAGGTATCGCAAGTACCTACTACTATGAATTCAACATCACTGAAAAACCGTTTGACAATGTAAAAATCCGTAAAGCTCTTGCAATGTCTATTAACCGTCAATCGCTGATTGACAACGTAGCACAGGGCGGACAGCTTCCAGCCTTCGGGTATGTACCTCCAGGTATCGCGGGCGCTGACGGTGAATACCGTACTGCAGTTAAAGACGACTACTTCAAAGAAGATATTGAAGGAGCCAAAGCATTGCTGAAAGAAGGTCTGGCTGAAGAAGGTCTGACTGAGCTGCCACCAATTGAATTGTCTTACAACACAAGTGAAGGCCACAAGAAAATCGCTTTGGCTGTAGCTGATATGTGGAAACAGGCTCTGGGTATCACTGTAAACACTGTGAACCAGGAGTGGGCAGTATTCATCGACAACCGCCAGAACCTGAACTACCAGATCGCACGTGCCGGCTGGACTGCGGATTACAATGATCCAATGACCTTCCTGGATATGTGGGTAACAGGCGGCGGTAACAATGATACTGGTTACGCTAACCCTGAATATGACAAGCTGATTAACGAAGCCAAAACAAGCTCTGACCTGGCAAAGCGCCAAGAATTGTTTGCACAGGCTGAGAAAATGATCATTCAGGATGACATGATCCTGATTCCATTCTACTACTACACTAACAACTCCCTGACTAAAGAGTACCTCAAAGGTGTAACTCTTGACTTCAGCGGTGCAATTGACTTCACTCGCGCTTACCTGCTCGAGCACTAAGAATGACAGAACCTTCAGCTTATATAACTGAATAGTGATAGTCTGAAGGGAACTTTACACTTCGGGATATATATGTGGAATTCCATATATATCCCTTTTTTTTGCATTTCAGGCTTTTTGTTAAACATTTCACGAACTTACAAAATAAGAAATTAGACAAATGGCCATTTTTTTCATAAAATCTAATTATGTGTCTCAAAAAAGTTAAAGGAGGTGTTGATGGGGATGGTTCGTTATATTGCCAATAAGTTTTTCTATATGGTTGTCTCGCTATTTGTGCTGATTTCAGCGACCTTTTTTCTGATGAAAGCTATTCCGGGGGACCCGTTTACTTCTGAAAAGAAGGTTCCACCAGAAATAAAAGCGCGTTTATACGAGCAATATGGATTGGACAAGCCGCTCTATCATCAGTATTTCAAGTATTTGGGTGAAATTGCCCAAGGTGATCTGGGTGTATCCATGAAGCGTCTGAATCAGGATGTAACACACTTGATCGGCCAGACATTCTCGGCGTCTCTGAAGCTGGGGCTTATCGCAATTCTCGTGTCGGTTATTGTCGGAGTCTTCCTCGGCATGATGGCGGCACTCTATCACCGCAAGTTTATTGACAGTGCAGCAATGGTGCTGGCGGTGCTGGGGATTGCGGTTCCGAGCTTTGTAGTCGCCTCGCTGCTGCAATATGTGTTTGCTTACAAGTTCCACATGTTCCCGGTCTCCGGGTTCAAAGGGCCGATGTATTATGTCTTGCCGGTAACCGCGTTATCAGCGCAGCCTATAGCCTTCATAGCGAGGCTGACGCGCTCCAGTATGCTGGAGGTCCTGCATGCAGATTACATCAAGACGGCTAAGGCCAAAGGCCTAAGCTGGGCAGCTATCTTGAGCCGTCACGTGCTGCGTAACGGAATTCTGCCGGTGGTAACCTATATGGGACCTATGACAGCTAACATCGTAACCGGTTCTGTCGTAATTGAGCAGATTTTCGGTGTCGGGGGGATCGGCAAGCAATTTGTCGAAGCGATAGGTGTCCGCGATTATACCGTTATTATGGGGATTACGATCTTCTATGGTGTACTTCTTATGGTAGCACGGTTTATTACTGACATTGCTTATGTGTTTATAGATCCGCGTATCAAACTATCTGGCGGAAAGGAGGGCTAACGAGTGGCTTTTGACAAAAATTTGGTATCGCAGGATGCGAACCTGAAACCGGAAGATTTCCGTAAGGTCGGAATTGATGAACGGCAGGCTGAAGTCATTCAGCGCGAAAGTCTGTCCGCCTGGCGGGATTCCTGGGAGCGTCTGCGCCAGAATAAAATGGCAATGACCGCGCTGGGGGTTCTTGGACTGATCGTACTGGCTGCAATTTTTGCGCCGTTCTTCTCAAAGTTCAATTACTACTCTAATGATTTGCTCAACACGAATAAGCCCCCATCATCCGCTCACTGGTTTGGTACAGATGATCTGGGACGCGATATCTTTGTCCGTACCTGGTACGGTGCACGAATCTCGCTGATTGTCGGCCTTGCCGCTGCTGCCATTGACCTTTTCATCGGGGTTATCTACGGCGGAATCATGGGTTACTTCGGTGGCCGTGTAGACAATATCATGAATAAGATTTCTGAAATTCTGTACTCCATTCCATATCTGCTGGTAGTAATCCTGTTGCTGGTTGTACTTGAACCAAGTCTGGGTACCATTATCCTGGCGCTAACGATAACGGGCTGGATTACGATGTCCTGGATTGTGCGCGGCGAGATTATGCAGCTTAAGAACCGTGAATTCGTATTGGCTTCACGTTCGATGGGTGCAGGGTCCAAGCGGCTGTTGTTCAAGCATCTTTTGCCGAATGCTGTAGGACCCATTATTGTAACGATTACGCTGTCCGTACCAAATGCCATCTTTGCCGAAGCGTTCCTGAGCTTCCTCGGTCTTGGTGTACAGGCTCCGGTCGCTTCACTCGGATCGATGATCAATGACTCATTGACCGGTTGGATGTATTATCCGTGGCGGTTCCTGTTCCCGGCGATTCTTATCAGTTTAACGATGCTTTCCTTTAATATTTTTGGTGACGGCCTGCGTGATGCGCTTGACCCTAAGCTGAAAAAATAGGAAATAAATAATGATGGAACCCATGCGGCAAAGATATTGGCATGATATTTCAAGACCCGATGACTTCTTTGAACCCAATGATCCAAGTGGGCAAACAGATAACCGAAGTTTTGATCTAACATCAGAATATATCAGCGGCCGAAGCGAATAATCAAGCTATTGAAATGCTGAGGGTAGTGAGCATTATGAATGCGGAGGCTCGCTTTAACCAATATCCCCAAGAAATCTCCGGCGATGTGGAACATTCGCTTGGGACCTCCATCATCCTGATTACACATTCCTGGCGTAATTGCCGTGAGATGTGACCGGGTTATCGTAGTACACCAAGGGTATTGTGCGGCTGGTGCCGCAGCTTACCCGAAGAAGGGCGGGCAGGTGATTCCGATCACTTTAGCTTCCCCGGATCTGATTAAGCCGCCGGTCGGTTATCCGTTCACAGCGCGCTGCAGGGAAGCAGTGCTTCTTGTGAAGGAATGGATTGATCCCGGCATCACAGAGTTCAGTGATACGCTTATGGCGCACTGCTGGAATCTGCATTCGATGGCCAAGGAGGTGCAGTTCGTTTGAGTAAGAATCTGAGCAAGAATCTGATTGAAGTAGAAGGCCTTAAGAAATATTTCAATGTGGGCAAAGGAAGAGTTCTTAAGGCAGTTGATAATATTAGCTTCTCCATCCGCGAAGGTGAAACCCTGGGAATGGTAGGGGAGTCCGGCTGCGGCAAGACTACTGCAGGCCGTACAGTTCTCCGCTTGTATGAGCCGACTGCAGGCAGCGTGAAATACAATGGTACGGATATCTACAAACTGTCCGGCAGCAAGATGAAGACGATGCGCCGTGATATGCAAATGATCTTCCAGGACCCGTATGCCTCGCTTAACCCGCGGTTCACGGTGTCTGACATTATCGGTGAAGCGCTGGACATTCATGGTCTGGCCGGAAGCCGCCAGGAACGCAAGAAGCGGATTGAAGAGCTGCTGGATATGGTTGGCCTTAACCATGATCACGCTACCCGTTATCCGCATGAATTCTCCGGTGGTCAACGTCAGCGTATCGGGATTGCCCGCTCGCTTGCCGTGAACCCTAAGTTCATCGTCTGCGATGAGCCGATCTCGGCACTCGATGTATCCATCCAGGCGCAGGTCGTTAACCTCCTCAAGGAGCTGCAGGACCGTCTTGGACTTACTTATCTCTTCATCGCGCATGACTTGTCCATGGTTAAGCATATCAGTGACCGTGTGGCCGTTATGTACCTGGGCAAAATGGTAGAACTGGCGGAAAGCGAAGAGTTGTACGCTAATCCGATCCATCCGTATACCAAATCCCTGCTCTCGGCGATTCCGGTTCCGGACCCAGAGATTGAAGCGAACAAAAAACGCATTCATCTGCATGATGAGCTGGGCAGCCCGATTTATGCGGCCGGCGAGAAAACAAATGACAGTGATTATGAACTGGTTGAGGTGTCCAAGGGACATTTCGTAGCCAAACAATTTGCCTAAACTTAAAATCGCAGGCGGAAGCGTAGGCGGGAGCATTCAGCTCTCGCCTATTCTTTCGATTTACGGATATCCTTCCTAAGGATGGCGTATATTACTTTGACGCCACACCCAACATTGGATACAATCATAAAGGGTTTACCGGTTTATGAATTACATATAGCAGCAGGTTATTGCAGAACAAGGAGGCCATTATCGATGAATGTTGTACCGGAACCACTGCCGGGCGGATCTGCGCTCGCCAGTGACTATATACATCAATACGAAACAGTAGGACATTTGTATGGCGGGGACTTCCGCAGCCCGGAGAGCCGTGCAGACCGTGCAGCGTGGCTTGATCGTACTGGAAGCCTGCGGGCAGACCGCGCAGAGGTTGTCTCATACCTGCGCAGCTACAATAGCAAGCATAATTCCAATGAGGCCGTTGTCCGTTCGCTTGAATTGCTGGAACAGCCTGAGACCCTGGTAGTGACAGGCGGACAGCAGAGCGGCTTGTTCACAGGCCCTCTATTCGTGGTCTATAAGGCCATTACTACCATTCAGGCAGCCAGGGAGGCAGCGGCCCAGCTTGGCCGGCCTGTCGTTCCGCTGTTCTGGATTGCGGGTGAGGACCATGACTGGGATGAGGTCAATCATACCTATGTGCTGAACCGGAGCGGCGAAATTACCCGGATCAAGCTGGATAAAGGCGAAGGGCCCCGGTCCTCGGTCAGCGAGATTAAGGTGGATGCCGAGAGCTGGCTTCAGGCAGTTGCGCAGCTGGACGGCTTATTACAGGACAGTGAATTCAAACCGCAGCTGATGGAGCTGGTTACGGCTGCATCTACGGGCGCCGGGAATATGACGGAGGCGTTCGCCAAGCTGATGGGATCTTTGTTCGGCAAATTCGGACTGATTCTGCTGGATTCTGCCGATCCTGCCCTGCGCAGGCTGGAAGCGCCCATGTTCGCTTCCATGATTGAGCGGAATGATGAGCTGGAGGCAGCTTATCTTGCAGCAGCTGAACGGATTACGGCCAGCGGATATGAGCTTCAGGCCGATGTGACGCCCGGCAATGCGAATCTTTTCTATATTCATGAGGGTGCAAGGCTTCTGCTCCATAAGGCGGAGGGACGGTTCGCAGACCGGAAAGCTACTGTCTCCTTCTCCCGTTCTGAGCTGCTGGAGCTACTGAAGAGCCATCCCGAACGGTTCAGCAACAATGTGCTAACCCGCCCGCTGATGCAGGACTATGTACTTCCTGTACTTGCTACGGTGCTAGGACAAGGGGAAATGGCTTACTGGGCGATTCCGCATCAAGCCTTCAGGGTGCTGGACGGACAGATGCCGCTGATTATTCCGCGCATGTCTTTTACAGTCATTGAGGGAACGCTTCGCAAGCATATGGATAAATACGGCTTGTCCTTCACAAATGTGCAGGCGGGTCTGGATGATAAACGTAAGGCGTGGCTAAGCGCTCAGGATGAGCTGAAGCTCGAAGACAAATTCGAAGAGATTAAGACAGTATTCTCCGGGATGTATGAGCCGCTGATCGAACAGCTTGGCAGTATTCAGGCAGGACTGCTGAAGCTGGGCAGCAATAATAAGGATAAGATTATTGACCAGATCTCCTTCCTGCAGGGCAAAGCTCTGGATGCAATGGAGAAGCAGAATGAGGCTGCACTTCGCCAGTGGGAACGGATTGAGCTGTCGCTAATGCCGCTGGGTAAGCTGCAGGAGCGGGTCTACAATATGATGTATTATCTGAACCGCTACGGGCTGGAATGGCTGGAGGAATTGATGGCTGTGCCTGCTGACTACAGCGGAACACACCGTATTATTTATATGTAAGCAAATTATTCTAGGGGGTCCTACCATGAGTTCATTATCCAAGCAAAACAGTATTGTTGCCGATATGTCGCTTGCACCCGAGGGGCATCTCAAAATCGACTGGGTTCGCCAGCATATGCCGGTACTGAACCGTATCCGTGAGCAGTTCGAAGCCGAGCAGCCGTTCAAGGGGCTCAAGGTATCGATCACCCTTCACCTGGAAGCCAAGACCGCTTATCTGGCCAAGGTAGTGCAGGCAGGCGGCGCTGAGGTAACAATTACAGGCTCCAACCCGTTATCTACGCAGGACGATGTGTGTGCTGCACTCGTTGAGGATGGCATTACCGTATTTGCCAAGTACAATCCTTCCCCGGAAGAGTTCAAGGCACTGAATATCCGGGCACTGGAGAGCAAGCCGGATCTGATTATCGACGACGGCGGCGATTTCGCCACCCTGCTGCACTCCGAGCGCCCCGATCTGATGGAGAATATCCGCGGGGGAGCTGAGGAGACAACCACAGGTATTATCCGCCTGAAGGCGCTCCAGAAGCAGGGCATGCTGAAATTCCCGATGGTGGCGGTAAATGACGCTTATTGCAAATATTTGTTCGATAACCGTTACGGCACAGGACAGTCGGCATGGGACGGCATTGTCCGGACCACCAACCTGATTGTCGCCGGCAAAACCGTGGTTGTGGTGGGCTACGGCTGGTGCGGTAAAGGTGTAGCGATGCGGGCCAAGGGACTCGGAGCGAACGTAATTGTTACGGAAGTGGATGCGATCAAGGCGGTAGAGGCACATATGGACGGATTCCATGTCATGCCGATGCTGGAAGCGGCGAAGCAAGGAGACTTTTTCGTGACTGTTACCGGGAACCGGTACGTCATTCGCGGTGAGCATTATGATGTGATGAAGGATGGCGCGATTCTCTGCAATGCCGGGCATTTCGATGTGGAGGTCAACAAGCCGGAGCTGGCTGAGCGCTCAGTGTCCCAGCGGACGGTGCGCAAGAACATCGAAGAATATCAGCTGAAGGACGGACGCAAGCTGTATCTCCTGGCTGAAGGACGTTTGGTGAACCTGGGCGCAGCCGATGGTCATCCGGCAGAGATTATGGATACCACCTTCGCACTCCAGGCCCTGTCCCTTAAATATGTGAATGACAATTATAAGAGCATTGGCGTCAAAGTGGAGAATGTACCTTATGTGCTGGATGAGCAGGTAGCGCGTTACAAGCTGGAAAGTCTGGGGATATCCATCGACAGCCTGACACAGGCGCAAGTGGAGTATCTGGACAGCTGGAATCTGAACGACTAAGGATATGGATCTGCACGAGCCCGGAGCCAATCACATTGGCCCGGGCTTTTGCGTGTCCGCAGGGGATGCAAGAATAGCCTCTTGACAAATAAGAAAAAATTACCTTGCTCCGGAAAAAGGTTTTTGATTTTTAATGGCGAATCTATTATGCTTAGGTGGTGAAAAGTGGGGCAAAGTGGGGAATCGGGATTCAGAGGTGGGGAATGAGCATGTTCATGGGGGAATACCAGCACAGCATTGACGATAAAGGCCGGATCATTATCCCGGCCAAGTTCCGTGATATGCTCGGAACCTCCTTCGTGGCGACCCGCGGCCTGGACTCCTGCCTGTTTGTTTATCCCATGGAAGAATGGGGAATCATGGAGCAAAAGCTTAAAAGCCTTTCACTGATGAAATCGGATGCCCGTGCCTTCAGCCGCTTTTTTTTCTCGGGAGCAACTGAGTGTGTATGGGACAAGCAAGGCAGGGTGAATCTGCCGGGGAATCTGCGGCAATATGCCAAGCTGGACAAGGACTGTGTTATTCTGGGCGTTTCGAACCGGGTGGAGATCTGGAACAAGGAGCTATGGGAGCAGTACTTCGAACAGTCAGAGGAATCGTTCAACGAAATCGCCGAGAAATTGGTGGATTTCAATTTTGATCTATAAAACATAACATTTCGAATTACTGCCTTGGAGGGATGCAGCTTGTTTCACCACATCACGGTACTAAAAGAAGAAGCGACAGAAGGGCTGCACATCAAGAAGGATGGCCTATATGTAGATTGTACGCTCGGGGGAGCCGGGCACAGCGCCCTTATCGCATCCAAGCTTAGCGGCACTGGACGGCTGATCTGTCTGGATCAGGATGACTGGGCGCTGAACAACGCGAAAGAGAGATTGTCCGAATACGGCGACAAGGTGGTAACCGTCAAGACCAACTTCCGCGATCTGGAGCAGGTGTTGAAGGAACTGCCGTTTGTTCCGCAGAAGGACGGAGTTCCTCAGGTAGACGGGATTCTCTTTGATCTGGGGGTATCCTCTCCGCAGTTTGATGAAGGGGAACGAGGCTTCAGCTACAACCATGACGCCCCGCTGGATATGCGGATGGACCAGTCGGCACAGCTGAGTGCGGCAGATATCATCAATACCTGGAGCGAGCAGGACATTGCCAGGGTGCTTTTCCAGTATGGAGAAGAGAAATTCTCACGGCGGATTGCCCGGAAGATTGTAGAGCGCAGGGAAGAACGCCCGGTAGAGACCACCGGAGAGCTGGCCGAGCTAATCAAGGAAGGCATTCCTGCGGCGGCAAGAAGGACCGGCGGACATCCGGCTAAGCGGAGTTTTCAGGGGCTGCGGATTGCCGTCAATGATGAGCTGGGTGCTTTTGAGGAAGGGCTGCATGCGGCTGTGCGCTGTCTGGCGCCTGAGGGAAGGGTATCCGTTATTACCTTTCACTCGCTGGAGGACCGGATCTGCAAGCAGATTTTCAGCAGCTACTTAAGCCGTTGCACTTGTCCGCCTGACCTTCCGTACTGCGTGTGCGGTGCTGAAGGCACCCTGAAGCTGATCAACCGCAAGCCTATTGTGCCGGGGGAAGAAGAGCTGGAGCTTAACTCGCGTGCCCGTTCAGCCAAGCTGCGTATCGCAGAGAAATTGTAGATGACGATAAAGGAGAATCAGAGATGGCTTATACCCGCGGAAATTTAGCAGTTCAACCTAAGAGAAAACAAGAGGCAAACCCGCTGTACCGTGAGAAAACGAAAGTTGTCACCAGGCGCAGAGTGCTGCCGCTGCAGGAGAAGCTTTTGTACATGCTGACACTGGGAGCCTTTATTCTGGTAGCAGCCTCCCTGATCTGGCGTTACGTCCATATTTACGATTTGAATATGCAGGCCCAGAAGCTGGACAGCGAGATCGCGAAGAGCAAAAAGCAAATTGCCACGTTCAAAATGGAGAAGCAGACGCTGGAGCAGATGATTGTCCCGCGGGCGAAGGAATTGGGCTTTGTGGTCCCTTCTGAGGAATCTACTATCTATGTTCCGCTTAGCAGCCAGGCTACTGACAAAGCCGGTAAAAAATAGCGATGAACGGCAATCGCAATAATAGAGGTTGTGAGGTACCTTATGGTTAAGAGAATCAAACTTCGCACGCTGTTTATAGGAGGGTGTATTACCCTCTTTTTTCTTGTTTTAGTTGCCAGAGTATTCTGGATTCAGGTTCTGCAAGGCAAGGAGTGGCAGGAGACCGCGGCTAAGCAGTGGGCCCATACTTCAACCATCAAGGCCGTCCGCGGGGTGATCGAAGACCGTAACGGCAATGTTCTGGCCAGTGATGTGCCTGCCTACACGGTGGTGGTTAACCCTGAGGTCATTGCCGAGAAAAAAATCGGCGAAGAGGTGATTCAAGGCCTGCATGAGCTGCTGAACAAACCGGCGGATGAGCTGAAGAAGCTGGTGGAGGCGAAGGATAAAGACGGGAAATATCTGAAGAACCGTGAGATTCGTAATGAAGGCTGGAAAATCGATGAGGAAATGAAGGATAAAGTGACGGCTTTCGTTGAGAAGCTCAAGAAGGAGCATGATACGCTGGAAACCGGTGTCGGACTCGTCAGAGAGCAGAAGCGCTATTATCCGAAGGGTTCGCTCGCTGCGCATATTCTGGGTTACACCGACAGGGATGGCAAAGCGGCCATGGGACTGGAAAAGTATCTGGACAAACAGCTCTCCGGTACGGACGGCGAGTTGAACTACCAGAGTGACGGCAAGGGCATCAAGCTGCCCGATTCGAAGGATACATTCCAGCCTGTGGTGAATGGAAGCAACTACAAGCTGACGATTGACAGCACGATTCAGTTCTATATTGAAGAGGCTATGAAAAAGGCGTATGCGGAGTATAAGCCGAAGTCAATCAGTGTCATTGCGGCCGACCCGAAGACGATGGAGATTCTGGGTCTGGCGAATATGCCTACTTTTAACCCGAATGAATACTATGATCTTAATCAGGATGCAGCCGGCTTCTATAACCATGCTATTATGACGAGATTCGAGCCGGGTTCTACGTTCAAGATTGTACCGCTGGCGGGTGCCGTGCAGGAGAAGCTGTTCAATCCGAATGCCACCTTCCAGTCCGGTTCTGTCCGGATCAAGGGATACAGCAAGCCAATCTATGATATGAACAGAGCCGGTTACGGAACGATTAGTTTCCTTGAAGGGGTTAAGCGGTCGAGTAACGTTGCGTTCGTAAAGCTTGGCTATGAGATGCTGGGCAAGGAGAAGCTGCTGCAGTATATCACAGATTTCGGGTTCACGGAAAAGACAGGCATTGACCTCCCGGGAGAGGTTACGGGAATTGTCAACCCTGATCCAAGCAGGGCGGTAGAGAATGCGACGCTTGCCTATGGACACGGGAAGCTGCTGGTGACCCCGATTCAGCAACTCACAGCCGTCGCAGCCATTGCGAACGGCGGCAAGCTGCTGGTGCCGCATGTAGTGAAGGAGGTTACCGATCCGAACACCGGCAAGACCACAGTTACTCAGCCTGAGGTTGTACGGCAGGTACTCTCCGAAGCAAGTGCAAGAGAGACGAGCAGCTATCTGGAGCAGGTAGTGGCAGATCAGCAGCACGGAACCGGCCGGCATGCTTACATTGAGGGATATCGCGTGGCCGGCAAGACAGGTACGGCGATTAAGCCAGACGGTAAGGGCGGGTATGACCGCGACAAGGTTCGCTCCTCCTTCCTTGGCTATGCACCGGCTAATGACCCGAAGATCGCAGTCTTCGTCATCATTGACGAGCCTGCTGATGCGGCCGGTGGCGGCGCTGCTGCGGGTCCGGTCTTCAAGGATATCGTCTCCCAGGCGCTTCCTTATATGGGCGTGCCCAAAGCAGGCGATGTCACAGGCCCTGCTGACAAGAAGACGGTGAAAGCCGAGGCTGTGGTCCAGCGCAAAGCGCCGGATCTGACCGGCAAGACGGTGAAAGCGGCAAGACAGCTGCTCATTAATCAGGGCTTTGATTTCGAAGCTGTGGGCCAAGGGGCGGATGTAGTCAGCCAGTACCCTGAGAAGGGCACCGCACTGACCGCCGGGCAGCGCATCTATCTGTTAAGTGAGCAGGGAGAGAATGTGACGCTTCCGGATCTGCGCGGGCAGTCACTGCGCGATGCGCTGGAGATTCTGAACCTGCTGAAGGTGGGGATCTCCGTCAATGGAGAAGGTTATGTCACAGAGCAGACGCAGACCAAGAATAAAGGTAAAACCCAGGTTGCGCTGACGCTTAGCCCGCTTAATGAGTATGGCGAGAATATACCTGTTGCCTTAGCCGGTGATGCCGATAAGGATGAAGCTGCTAAGTAGCAAACATATAGGCTTGTTCTAACCCCTGTTTGTCCCGAATAGTCATGAAGGTAAGAGATCATGTCTATGAACGAAAGCGGGGAGAACAGAGTGAAGGTATCAAAAGTCGTTAGCCGGCGGAGAATGCTGTGGACGCTGCTGGGACTGGCCGTGTTGTTCGGCGCGCTGGCTGTGCGTCTTGCCTATGTACAGTTAACCCAAGGCGAGAAGCTGAGCGAGAAGGCCGAGGATTTATGGCGGCGGAATATCCCCTTCACCGCCAAACGCGGCGAGATTCTGGACAGGGAGGGTGTGGCGCTGGCTTATAACATCAGCTCACCGACGATTTATGCCATTCCTGTACAGGTGAAAGAGAAGGAACAGACCGCGAAGCAGCTAGCTCCGCTGCTCGGCATGACCGAGGAGAAGCTAACCCAGCTGCTGACCCAAAAGAAGGCCTCAGTGAAACTGCAGCCCGGCGGCCGCAAAATTACGATGGAGCTTGCCGCGAGCATCCGTAATTTGCAGCTGCCGGGCATCGTTGTCGCTGAGGACAACAAACGGTATTATCCCTTCGGGGATCTGGCCGCACATATTCTGGGCTTCACCGGAATCGACAATCAGGGGATTACCGGAATTGAGAGCATCTATGATAAGCTGCTTCAGGGGAGCGCGGGCAATATCTCCTATCTCTCCGATGCGGGAGGCCGGCTGATGCCCGGGTCCTCCGAGAAGTACACGCAGCCGCAGGATGGACTTAGCCTGCAGCTGACCATCGACAAGCAGATTCAATCCATTATGGAACGCGAGCTGGATCAGGCCATGGTGAAATATCAGGCGCAGGGCGCCTGGTCTATTGCCATGGACCCCCGCAATGGCGAAATTCTGGCGATGGCGAGCCGGCCGGGGTATGAGCCGGGGAGCTACCAGGAATACGATGCTGAGGTATATAACCGTAATCTTCCGATCTGGATGACGTATGAGCCAGGTTCCACCTTCAAGATCATCACGCTGGCTGCGGCATTGGAGGAGGGGAAGGTAGATCTGCAGCATGAGCATTTTTTCGATCCGGGTTACATTGAAGTCGGCGGTGCTAAGCTGCGCTGCTGGAAGAAGGGCGGTCACGGAAGTCAGACCTTCCTTGAAGTGGTCGAGAACTCCTGCAACCCGGGGTTCGTTGCCTTGGGGCAGCGTCTGGGTAAGGATACGCTGTTCAAGTACATCCGTGATTTCGGCTTCGGGAGCAAGACAGGCATCGATCTGAACGGTGAAGCGAATGGAATTCTGTTCAAGCCCGCCCAGGTTGGTCCGGTGGAGCTGGCGACCACGGCATTCGGCCAGGGGGTGTCCGTCACGCCGATTCAGCAGATTGCTGCGGTATCGGCAGCCATCAACGGCGGCAAGCTGTATACTCCGCATGTGGCCAAAGCCTGGATTAACCCGGATACCGGGAACGTTGTCTCTGAGACCGAGCCGGAGGAAGTGCGGCAGGTGATCTCGGAGGAGACCTCGAAGAAAGTGCGGGCTGCCCTTGAGAGCGTAGTTGCCAAAGGCACAGGCCGGCCGGCATTTATTGACGGCTACCGTGTGGGCGGCAAGACAGGGACAGCACAGAAGGTAATCAACGGCCGTTATTCTCCTACAGAGCATATCGTATCCTTTATCGGCTTTGCGCCGGCGGATGATCCGCAGATCGTAGTCTATACGGCAGTCGATAACCCGAAGGGAATTCAATTCGGGGGTGTAGTTGCCGCTCCGATTGTCCAGAATATTCTTGAGGATTCTCTTCTGTATCTGAAGGTTCCGGAGCGTAAGGATCAGCTGCCGAGAACCTATAAATACGGAGAGACTCCCATAGTGACGGTCCCTGATCTTACGGGGGCAACTGTTCAGGATATCTATGAGGATCTGAATATGAATTTCATGCTGGTCCGTTCCGGCACCGGCAACACCGTGATCAATCAGGCTCCTAAGCCTGGGGCAAGAGTGCAGCAGGGCTCCACCATCCGGATTTACATGGGAACGCCAAGTGAGCCTTAAGCTTTGTTATATACTGAAAAACTTACAGGTACAATTTATTAAGATGGATAATTTACCCAAAATATAAGGATTTTATGCAGAGTGAGGGATAGGTATGTTAATTAAAGAACTCTCTTCTTGTCTGGCGGCTGCCCGTCTATACGGGGACGGAGACATAGAAATTTCGGATTTGCAGGCCGATTCACGCAAGGTGGGTCCGGGCGATTTGTTCATCTGTCTGCCCGGACATACAGTGGACGGACATGATTACGCACCTCAGGCTGCCGCCAAAGGCGCGGCTGCTCTGGTCTGCGAACGGAAGCTGGACATTGACCTGCCGCAGATCGTGGTGGATGACTGCCGGTATGCCATGTCAGTGCTGTCCAATGCCTTCTTCGGTTCACCGAGCAGCCGGATGAAGCTGATCGGCATCACTGGTACCAACGGCAAGACAACCACCACCTATCTAATTGAACGGATCATGCAGGATCATGGGGTGAAGACTGGCCTGATTGGTACGATCCAGATGCGGTATGACGGTCAGAGCTATCCGATGTCCGGTACGACACAGGAATCGCTGGAGCTTCAGCGCAGCCTGAATCAGATGGCGCTTAAGGGTGTACAGTGCTGTGTAATGGAAGTCTCCTCCCATGCGCTCCAGCAGGGCCGGGTAAAGGGGACCGACTACCGCACCGCGATCTTTACGAATTTGACCCAGGATCACCTGGATTACCACCATACGATGGAGGAGTACCGCGCAGTGAAGGGCTTGTTCTTCTCACGGCTCGGCAACGTGATCTCCCCTTGGAAGGAAGAACGCAAATATGCTGTGCTGAATGCCGACGATGAAGCCAGCGCCTATTTTGCCGCCCAGACCGCAGCGGAGGTCATTACATATGGTATCGACAAGGCTGCCAATGTCCGGGCATCGCAAATATCGATCACCGCCAAAGGAACTTTTTTCCACGTGGAGACGTTTAAGGGTGAGACGGATATTTCGCTTCGCATGGTCGGCAAGTTCAACGTCTATAATGCGCTTGCGGCTATTACAGCCGCACTGCTTGAGGATGTGCCGCTTGCGGACATCAAGGCCAGCCTGGAGTCGGTTGCCGGCGTGGACGGCCGTGTCGAATCGGTCGATGCCGGGCAGGATTTCGCAGTCATCGTTGACTATGCGCATACGCCAGACGGTCTGGAGAATGTGCTGAAGGCGGTATGTGAATTTGCAGCAGGTAAGGTCCTCACGGTCTTCGGCTGCGGCGGGGACCGCGATACGACCAAACGGCCGCTCATGGGCAAGATTGCTGCGAAATACAGCGACCATGTACTGGTCACCTCTGACAACCCGCGGACGGAGGACCCGCTGCAGATTCTGGCCGATATTGAGGCCGGCCTGCGTGAGGATGGTGTGGAGCGCGGGCGCTATGAGATGATTCCGGACCGGCGGGAAGCCATCACAAAAGCTATTGAAATGGCAAGCCCCGGCGATGTAGTATTGATTGCGGGGAAAGGTCATGAGACCTATCAGCTGATCAAGGGAGTCGTTCATGATTTCGATGACCGCATCGTTGCTAAAGAAGTGATAAGGGGCCGAAGCTATTGATTATTAGAACATTGCATAATGTCGCGGAAATGTGCGGAGGAGAGCTGTCCTCATCCGAAGCTAAGGATATAGAGATTCAGGGAGTCGTAACCGACTCGCGCAAAATATCGGCGGACTGCCTGTTCGTCCCGCTGGTTGGAGAGAACTTCGACGGCCATCACTATGCGGCCGCTTCACTGGCGGCGGGAGCTGCCGCTACCCTCTGGCAGAGGGATAAGGGGCCTGCACCCGCAGGCGGCGGAATTATTCTGGTAGAGGACACTTTAGCGGCACTGCAAAAGCTGTCCTCCGCCTATTTGGCTGAGGTGGCCCCCCAGGTGGTTGCCGTAACGGGAAGCAACGGCAAGACGACAACCAAGGATATGATTACAGCACTGCTGGAAGTGCAGTATAAGGTGCACAAGACCCAAGGGAACTTCAACAATCATATCGGACTGCCGCTTACGATTCTCTCCATGGACAGCGATGTGGAGATCGCTGTGCTGGAGATGGGCATGAGCTCACGGGGAGAGATCGCCCTCTTGTCTCTGCTCGCTTCTCCTGACGTAGCGGTGATTACCAATGTCGGCGAATCCCATCTGCTCCAGCTTGGCTCCCGCAAGGAGATTGCCAGAGCGAAGCTTGAGATTGTGGACGGACTTCAGCCGGGCGGGCTGCTGATCTATAACGGGGATGAGCCGCTGCTTGCCGAGGTTCTGGCAGAGCCAGGCTTCCGCACGCCTGAAGGGCTGCAGACCTTCCGCTTCGGGCAGTCGGCTGACAATGATGATTATCCGACCGGCCTGATGACTCACAGCGGGGGGATGACCTTCACCTCGCGGCGGCATGGGGAGCGGGCCTTTACCCTTCCGCTGCCCGGACAGCACAATGTAATTAATGCGCTTGCTGCGCTTGCAGTGGCGCGTCACTATAAGGTGACGGATGAGAATATGGCAGAAGGACTAAGCGGCCTCAAGCTGACTGGAATGCGGATTGAGGTTGTTCAGGCGGCCAGCGGACTGGTTCTGCTGAATGATGCCTATAATGCCAGTCCCACCTCCATGAGAGCGGCGATTGATGTGCTGCAGTCCATGAAATGCAGCGGCCGCAGAATCGCGGTGCTGGGGGACATGCTGGAACTCGGGCCGGAGGAGCTGGAGTTCCACAGGCAGATCGGCAGCTATCTCGATCCGGCGCTTACGGATATTGTATTCACCTTCGGCCCGCTGTCGGCGCAGCTTGCGGCGGCGGCCTCAGAGCGGTTCGAGGCCGGGCATATCTTTGCTTTTACGGATAAAGAAGCCTTGATCGATGCCTTGAATGCGAAGTGCGGCAATGACGATGTTGTGTTGTTCAAAGCATCCAGAGGGATGCGGCTGGAGGAAGTGCTGAAGCGCTTGAAAGAACATTCTGAAGCGAATGCTAATTAAAGGAGGGGTGTACCCATGGATTATCAATTACTTCTGCTGACTATTGCTGTGTCCTTTATCCTTGCGGTCATTGCCGCTCCGCTGATCATACCGCTGCTGCGCCGGCTTAAGCTGGGGCAGCAGGTTCGTGACGACGGGCCCCAGACCCATCTGAAAAAGGCGGGAACCCCTACCATGGGCGGCGTAATCATCATGGTCGCGTTCACGCTGTCTTTTCTGAAATTCTCGGTCATTAATTCGGATTTCTATGTACTGCTGGCTGCTACGCTGGGCTATGGCCTCATTGGATTCCTGGATGATTATATCAAAATTGTGTTCAAGCGCTCCCTCGGCCTTACGGCGCGGCAGAAGCTGCTGGGCCAGCTGCTGGTCGGCGTCGTGCTCAGCGTTCTGCTGATCTCGGCCGGACATCATACGAATATCAGCGTTCCGGGAACCTCCTTCAGCTTCGACTGGGGCCCCTGGTTCTATTATCCTTTCATTGTGTTGATGATGATGGCGGTCACGAATGCTGTTAACTTCACGGACGGCGTGGATGGTCTGCTGTCAGGCGTAAGCGCGATTGCGCTCGCTGCCTTCGCGGTGGTAGCCATGCAGGCAACCTCGATTGCCGCTGGTGTCTGTGCGGCTGCGATGATTGGCGCAGTGCTTGGCTTTCTCGTATTCAATGCCCATCCTGCCAAGGTGTTCATGGGCGATTTCGGCTCCTTCGGGATCGGCGGGGCGGTTGGCGCGATTGCTATTGTCACCAAGACCGAGCTGCTCTTTGTGGTGATCGGCGGAGTCTTCGTGGTTGAAATGCTGTCCGTAATTATTCAGGTCGCTTCGTTTAAGACACGCGGCAAACGGGTATTCAGAATGAGCCCGATCCATCATCACTTTGAGCTGGGCGGCTGGTCGGAGTGGCGTGTAGTCGTCTCCTTCTGGGCGGTGGGCCTTGTGCTGGCGGCAGCTGGACTATATCTCATCAAGGGGTTGTAACGAATGAAACATCCGGATCTGTACCGTGGTCAAGAGGTGGTTGTCCTAGGGCTCGCTAAAAGCGGCGTCCAGGTGGCCAAGGTGCTGCATGAACACGGCGCTGTGGTGACGGTGAATGATAAAAAGGAAAGAGATCAGAGTCCCGAAGCTTCCGAACTGGAATCTTTGGGAATTTCTGTTATATGCGGCGGGCATCCGGACAGCTTGATCCACGAGGGTGTGGAGCTGGTTGTCAAGAATCCGGGGATTCCCTATTCGGTTGCTCCGGTACAGCAGGCGCTGGAGCTGGGGATTGAAGTGGTGACCGAGGTAGAGGTCGCGTATCACCTCTGCGCTGCCCCGATGATCGGTATCACCGGCTCTAACGGCAAGACGACCACAACGACCTGGGTGGGCCATATGCTGGAGGCAGCGGGGATGCGGCCCATTGTGGCCGGGAACATAGGAACGCCGCTCTCTCAGGCCGCACAGGAGGCTGACGCGGACAACTGGATGGTGGTCGAGCTAAGCAGCTTCCAGCTGAAGGGCACGGAAGCGTTCCGGCCCAAGATTGCTGCCTTGCTGAATGTCGCGGAGACCCACCTGGACTACCATGGAGGCATGGAGGATTATGTAGCCTCCAAATCCAAGCTGTTCGCCAATCAGGGACCGGAGGATACTGCTGTGCTGAACTGGGATGATCCGGTCTGCCGCGAGCTGGTGCCCTATTTGAAGGCGGGCATTCTGCCCTTCTCCATGAACGAGGAGCTGGTGCAGGGCATCTTCGTCCGCCCGTCCTACGTGGCGGACACGGATGACGAGCTGAAGCGGGTCATTATCTACCGCGATTACACCGGGAGCGAGACCGAAATTGCTGATGTCGATTCTATCGGACTTCCCGGCCGCTTCAATGTGGGGAATGCGCTGGCTGCCTGCGGCATTGCTATTGCCGCAGGGACAGACCCGGCGGTGCTGGGCCCGGTGCTGGCTTCCTTCCGCGGGGTGGAGCACAGGCTGGAGTATGTAACAGACAAGGCAGGGGCCGCCTATTATAACAATTCCAAGGCTACCAATTCCAAAGCTACCTCTATGGCGCTGGCTTCCTTCCGGAAGCCGCTCATTCTTATTGCCGGGGGCTTGGACCGCGGCTCGGATTATATGGAGCTGCTGCCTGTCCTCGGGGAGAATGTCAAAGCCTTGGTGGCGCTTGGGCAGACCCGGGACAAGCTGGCGGCTGTAGCCCGGCTGGCAGGAGTAAAGACGGTCATCTCCGTCGATAATGGGGAGAGTGCCGCTGCTGTGCTGGAGCAGGCTGTGCGGGAGGCTTCGGCCCTGGCGGAAGCCGGGGATGTAGTTCTCCTGTCCCCTGCCTGTGCCAGCTGGGATATGTTTACCTCCTATGAGGAGCGCGGGCGTATTTTTAAAGAGGCGGTGCATAACCTTTAAGTAGGGGGGTGGATAAGCCCCTACTACGGATGCAAGAGGTGTGCTCCTGATGAACAAATCCCGTCATGCGCCCGATATCTGGCTGCTGCTTCCGATACTGGCTTTGCTGGCTATCGGTATGGTAATGGTATACAGTGCCGGGTCCGTTCTGGGCTTCCGCAATTATGGCGATTCGTTTTATTTTGTCAAAAGACAGATGCTGTTCGCAGGTCTCGGCCTCATCGCGATGTTCATTACAGCGAACACCGATTATCTGGTGCTGAAAAGGTTCGCCCGGCCGCTCCTGCTCGTGTGCTTCGCCCTGCTGGTGCTGGTGCTGATCCCCGGCATCGGCGTGGTGCGCGGCGGTGCACGCAGCTGGCTCGGCATCAGTTCCTTCGGTATTCAGCCCTCGGAATTCATGAAGATGGGGATGATCCTCTTCCTGGCCAAGTGGCTTGGAACCGAGGAGTATGACATCTCCAGCTTCATGCGCGGGCTGCTTCCGCCGCTTGCGCTGATCGGCTCTGCGTTCGCACTGATTATGCTGCAGCCGGATCTCGGTACAGGCACTGTCATGTTCGGCGCGGCCATGATGATGGTCTTCACAGCGGGGGCGCGGATGAAGCATCTGCTCTCCCTCGGTGCGCTGGGGCTGGCCGGGTTCGCCGGACTCATTGCCGCTGCGCCTTACCGGCTGCAGCGGATTACCGCCTTTCTGGACCCCTGGTCCGATCCGCTGGGTGCGGGTTATCAGATCATCCAGTCACTCTATGCGGTGGGCCCCGGCGGGCTGGGCGGACTGGGCTTCGGGATGAGCCGGCAAAAATACAGCTACGTCCCGGAGCCGCAGACTGATTTTATTTTCTCTATATTGGCCGAGGAGCTGGGGTTCATCGGGGGGCTTGCTGTGCTGCTGCTGTTCCTGCTGCTGATCTGGCGCGGAATGAAGGTAGCCATGAGCCTGCCGGACCGCTTCGGCAGTTATCTTGCTGTAGGCATAGTATGTATGGTCGCGGTTCAGGTGGTCATCAACATCGGTGTGGTGATCGGTCTGATTCCGGTAACCGGCATCACGCTTCCGCTGATCAGCTATGGCGGCTCATCACTCACCCTGATGCTCACAGCTCTTGGCATTCTGCTTAATTTATCCCGTTATGCGAGGTGAAAGACATGCGTATTGTACTTAGCGGCGGCGGCACGGGAGGACATATCTATCCTGCCGTAGCCGTAGCCAGACAACTGGAATCCGAAGATGCGGATTCTGTCTTCCTATATATCGGAGGCAAGCGGGGTCTGGAGAGCAAGCTGGTTCCCCAGGAGAACCTGCCTTTCCAGTCCATTGATATTACAGGCTTCCGCCGCAAGCTGTCGATGGATAATGTGAAGACGGTTATGCGGTTCCTGAAGGGGGTCAAAGCCTCCAAGGCCATGCTGCGCGAGTTCAAGCCTGATGTGGTTGTCGGTACCGGAGGGTATGTCTGCGGGCCTGTTGTGTATGCTGCCTCCCGGCTCGGTATTCCGACGCTGATCCATGAACAGAATGCGATTCCGGGACTGACCAACCGTTTTCTCAGCCGGTATGCCAGTACGGTCGCGGTTAGCTTTGAAGGTACAGAACCGGCTTTTCCAGGGGCCAAGAATGTAATTTATACGGGTAATCCCCGGGCCACTACGGTCATGACGGCGAACCCGCAGCGCGGCTTCGCTTCACTCGGCATTCCCGAAGGAAGCACGGTGGTGCTGGTTGTCGGAGGAAGCGGGGGAGCCAAGGCGATTAACCGCGCCATGATTGAAATGGCGCCATTTGTGGGTAAGGGTAATGGTGTTCACTATGTGTATGTGACCGGAGAGTCCTACTTTGAGGATACCCGCAAAGCGGTACGCGAGCAGCTCGGCGGTATTCCGAACTGGCTGCATATCCTCCCTTATGTTCACAATATGCCTGAGGTGCTGGCCTGCACTTCCCTGATCGTGAACCGGGCAGGCGCCTCTTTTCTGGCAGAGATTACCGCGCTTGGCATACCCTCTGTCCTCATTCCGTCTCCTAATGTAACGAACAACCATCAGGAAGCCAATGCCAGAGCACTGGAAGCTGAAGGTGCGGCAGTGGTGGTGCTGGAGAAGGACTTAAGCGGCGAGGCGCTGTTCACAGCCGTTCAGAAGATCATCGGAGCGGATACGCTGCGCCATAGCATGTCGGAGGCCTCAAGGCGCCTAGGCAAAAGAGATTCCGCCTCCCTGGTAGTCAGCGAGCTGCGCAGGCTGGCTGCAGGACGTAAACGCTAGAATCCGGGCTTACATTGTCACACACACGGGACTCCGAACATAGGATGATCCTATAATCGTGACAATCACCCAGAGCGCTTCTTGATGTCTGAGCCTTGGAGACGGAATCCGTTCCGTCCCATTACGCAGGACAGCGGGGCCAGGAAGTGCTTACGGTGGGTGAGCGGTAATCTCGGAGGTGATACATTGGACAAATTGGTGATTGAGGGTGGAACCCCCCTGTCAGGCACCATACGTATCCATGGAGCAAAGAATGCGGCACTGCCGATTCTGGCAGCCAGCCTGCTGGCCGAAGGAGTTCACTCACTGCATAATGTGCCGAAGCTGCTGGACATCGAAACGATGCTGCATATTCTGCAGCGGCTGGGCTGCAGGACAGTACATGAAGAGGAGACGGTTACCGTCGATACATCCTTTCTCCTGACCTCTCATGTTCCGGAGGACTTGATGCGGCAGATGAGATCCTCCATATTCCTGATGGGCCCGCTTTTGGCCAAGTTCGGGGAAGTGACGATCTATCAGCCGGGAGGCTGTGCTATCGGTGAGCGCAAGATCGACCTCCACCTGCAGGGCCTCAAGCTGCTCGGGGCAGAGATTGAGGAGACGGGCGGCCGGATCTGCTGCCGGGCTGCCAGCTTGAGAGGCTGTGATATTCATCTGGATTATCCGAGCGTGGGTGCTACGGAGAATATCATGATGGCCGCCGCCATGGCCGAGGGCACGACTACTATCTCCGGGGCAGCGAGAGAGCCGGAAATCCAGGATTTGCAGAACTTCCTCAATGCGATGGGGGCACAAATTATCGGCGCAGGGACCGATACAATCACCATTCAGGGTGTCCGCAAGCTCCATGCCTGCAGCTATGAGGTGATCCCCGACCGGATTGTTGCCGGAACTGTGATGATTGCCGCTGCCGCCACGCGGGGAAATGTCACGCTGACCCACACCAATGCAGGACATTTGACCTCCCTGATCCACATCCTGAGGCGCGCCGGTGTTCAAATTACAGTGTGCAATGATATAATTAATATCAGCTGTATGGGACGCCCCCGTGCGGTTGATCGTATTGTTACCTCTCCGTATCCGTCTTTTCCTACGGACCTGCAATCCCAGGTTATGGTTCTATTGTCCCTGGCGGACGGATTCAGTGTAATCAAGGAGACGGTTTTCGAGGGGCGCTTCAAGCATGTGGAGGAGATGGCCCGGATGGGAGCCGATATCTCTATTGACTTGAGCAGGGCCTTCATACGCGGCGTTCAGCGGTTGTATGGAGCCACGGTTGAGGCCACTGACCTGCGGGCCGGAGCTGCCCTTGTAATCGCCGGACTGGCTGCTCAGGGAACAACTGTTGTAGAGCAGGCGCATCATATTGACCGGGGATATGACGGCATCGAATTACTGTTTCAAAAGCTGGGCGCGCGCATTAGCCGCAAGGTGCCGGTGCCTGACCCGCTGGATCTGGCCAATTAAAGCTCCCTGTCTCCTTCGGCGAAGCCGTGAGGAAGGAGACAGGGCCTTATTACGGAGATATGAGAATGCCAAAAACGCGAATACCTCTTTTGAAAGAGGACAAGCCTAGCAAGAGAAAAAACCGTAAAATTATTATCATTCTGGCACTGCTGTTTACTGCGCTGCTGGCTGTAATCTTCTTCCGTTCATCGATCAGCAAGATTACAGCCATTGAGATGCAGGGGGATAAATATACGTCCCGTGAGCAGCTGCTGGCAGCAAGCGGCCTGAAGATCGGAGGACAGTTCTTCGCCGTCTCTGGAGATTCCGTGGGGAAGGCGCTGGAGGAGCTGAATACAGTTCAGGAGGCGCAGGTCAGCAAGAAGTTCCCCGGTGTGGTTACGATCATTGTGAAGGAGTACCCGGCGGTTGCTTATGAACTGGACCAGACAGGCGTGCTGGAAGCCATTCTGTCAAGCGGGGCCGCCGTCTCTGTGACGGATACCGGAATTGCTGTAGAGAAGCCGATATTGACTAACTGGAAGGCTGACGATCCTTACAAGACCAAGCTATGCCAGGCGCTGGCCGGAATTCCGAACGAGCTGACCAGTGATATATCCGAGATTGTACCTTCCCCGACGCTGTCATTTCCGGACCGGATCAAGCTCTACACACGTTCACGCTTTGAGGTCATAACTGCCATTTCATTGCTGAAGGATAAAGTAGGCTATTTGAATCAGGTGATTCAGACGGAGGAGCCGGGACTGATCAAAATGCTGGAGGCGGATTCCTATGTTCCATTCCATACTGAAGCCGGGGACACCGGGGAAGACGCAGATGTACAAGAGTAAATAGTCCCTACTAATAGGGCGGAAAAAATGCTACAATCTGTTTTACGGGTAATAAGCAATATCCCTCTTTTTTCTGCGGATTTTTTGAGATGCAATCCAGGATATAGCTGCTGTTCTCTTGTTTTTATTCTTTGAATGTCAGGTGCTGATCCCGCTAAGCGGAGGGTGCCTGCCTGCACGTGAAGACCTTGTCATATTATTCCTCTCAAAAAATTTGTTGAAAAAAGAGGGAAAGGATTAGGGATGTTGAATATGTACAGAGATGTTTCCCGCGACCGGGATCAAAAGCTTGTTTACTATGATTATAACAGGAGGTGCCATAGGGCTTGAGCAACAATGACATCATTGTTAGTTTGGACATCGGTACATCCAAAGTTCGGGCAATAATCGGGGAAGTTACTAGTGGAACCTTCAATATTATTGGCGTTGGATCTGCGGATTCGGAAGGGATACGCAAGGGTGCGATTGTAGACATCGATCAGACTGTGCAATCGATCAGGAGTGCCGTAGAGCATGCGGAGCAAATGGTCGGTATTCAAATATCCGAGGTGTATGTCGGGATATCCGGCAACCATATCGGCCTGCAATCCAGCCACGGCGTAGTTGCCGTTCAGAATGAGGACCGTGAGATCGGCGAAGATGACATCGACCGCGTAATCAAGGCAGCGGAGGTTATTGCACTTCCGCCGGAACGCGAGGTCATTGATGTTGTCGCCAAGCAGTACATCGTCGACGGCCTTGAAGGCATTCAGGACCCGCGCGGAATGATCGGCGTCCGCCTGGAAGTGGAGGCTACGATCATCACCGGTGCCAAGACCCCCATACATAATCTGCTCCGCTGCGTGGAGAAATCAGGTCTGAAGGTTAAAGATCTTGTCCTTATGTCTCTCGGGGCTGGCGGATTAGCGCTCTCCAAAGATGAGAAATCAATGGGGGCTGTACTGGTGGATATCGGTGCCGGACAAGCCACGATAGCCGTATATGAAGAAGGTTCCCTTAGTGCAACCTCCACGATTCCGATCGGAGGAGAATTCATAACCAATGATATTGCGTACGGACTTCGGACACTTACCGACCAGGCCGAGAAGGTCAAGCTGAAATACGGCTGTGCCTGGATCGATGATGCCGCTTCGGAGGTCGTCTTCAAGGTCCTGCGTATCGGCAGCAATGTGGAGAAGGAATTCAACCAGGAGGATCTGGCAGCGATTATCGAGCCGAGAGTCCAGGAAATCTTCCACCTGATCCGTCAGGAAGTGAAGCGGCTTGGTTATACGGAGCTTCCGGGAGGTTATATACTTACGGGTGGTACAGTTTCGATGCCTGGGGTGCTTAAGGTAGCCCAGAACGAGCTGGCAGCCTCTGTACGGATCGCAGTGCCGGATTATATCGGAGTGCGTGACCCCGGCTTCACCGGCGGTGTAGGCATCCTTCATAATGTGGTACGCAACTACCGCGGACGCAGCAGCGGCGGAAGTGCCAACAAGAAGACCGTTAACCGCAGCAAGCAGAGCGCAGCGCCGGTCCAGGATTCTTCCAAGAAGCCGGGTCTGGTGGAACGACTAAAGAATATGTTTAGCGAGTTCATATAAGTGTAATCCAGATATACTTGGATTGGCCATCCAAGCACTACTCGAGGGGGAGATGGAAACAATATGTTGGAATTTGATTTTGAAATGGAGAGCTTGGCGCAAATAAAAGTCATCGGCGTCGGCGGCGGCGGAAGCAACGCTGTGAACCGGATGATTGAAAATGGCGTTCAGGGTGTTGAGTTCATCACGGTTAATACAGACGCCCAAGCGCTGCATATGGCCAAATCGGAGCATAAATTACAAATCGGGGATAAATTGACCCGCGGACTTGGCGCAGGAGCGAATCCTGAGGTCGGCAAGAAGGCGGCAGAGGAATCCCGCGATCTGATCTCGAATACGCTGAAGGGCGCAGACATGGTCTTCGTTACCGCAGGGATGGGCGGCGGTACCGGAACAGGCGCAGCGCCTGTCATTGCCGAAATCGCCAGAGAATGCGGAGCATTGACGGTAGGCGTCGTGACCCGCCCGTTCACTTTTGAAGGCAGAAAACGTGCCAACCAGGCAGAGCTTGGAATCGAAGCGCTCAAGGAAAAGGTTGATACGCTGATTGTGATTCCGAATGACCGCCTCCTGGAAATTGTGGATAAGAAAACTCCGATGCTGGAAGCGTTCCGTGAAGCGGACAATGTACTCCGGCAGGCGGTACAAGGCATCTCTGACCTTATTCAGGTTCCCGGCCTGATCAACCTTGACTTTGCCGATGTGAAGACGATTATGACGGAGCGCGGCTCAGCGCTTATGGGCATCGGGATTGCCACCGGCGAGAACCGGGCGTCTGAGGCGGCCCGCAAGGCGATTATGAGCCCGCTGCTTGAAACCTCCATCGAAGGAGCACGCGGCGTCATTATGAATATTACAGGCGGCTCTAACCTCTCCCTGTACGAAGTGAATGAAGCTGCAGAGATTGTTACCTCGGCTTCGGACCCTGAAGTGAATATGATCTTCGGTGCCATTATCGAAGAGAGCATGAAGGACGAGATCAAGGTTACTGTTATTGCGACAGGCTTTGAACACAAGCCTTCTCCAATAGCTCCTGTACGCCGTCCTGCGGCAAACAGCGAGCCGGCTGCTGATAATAAGAGCAAGAGTGAGAATCTTCGTCCGTTCGGGAATCAGACAAGCTCTGATCAGCTGGATATTCCGACCTTCCTGCGCAACCGGACACGCGGCAATAATGATTAAGAGCCATGAATAGCGATTAATAGGATAGACTGTTACGGAAGCACCGTATCACGCAGCTTTGAACTGCGGGGTATGGTGTTTTTTTTGTTTTTCAGGCTGTATAATAACGATAACGGGAGACGATACCATGGAAATGCTGGACCCCCGGGTGGATTTTGTATTTAAGCGGATTTTTGCAAGCGAGGGCAACAAGGATGTACTGCTCGCTTTTCTGAACCAGATATTCTTGGATGCGGGCGATCTTCCGCTGGAGGAAGTGGTGCTGCTCAATTCTTATACAGATAAGGATGATCCGCTGGATAAGCAGGCGATATTTGATATATGGGCCAAGACGGTGGACGGCAAGCTGATTAACATTGAGATGCAGCTGTTCAACAAATATGATATTGAGAAACGGACGCTGTATTATTGGAGCAAGCGTTATGCCGGGCAGCTTCAGGTCAGCGGGAAATATACCGAGCTTAAGAAATGCGTGACGATTAACATTCTGAATTACAAGGTGCTCCCTAATGAACATACACATAGTGTATTTCATTTGCGGGAGGACAGCAGCGGAGCGCCGCTGACAGATGATATCGAGATTCATTTCCTGGAGCTGCCCAAGCTGAACCAGCCGGTTAAGCCCGGTGAGGGCGGCCTTGTGAACTGGCTGCTGTTCCTGAAAGGGATCAACTACTCTGAATGGGAGGTGCTGCAAATGAATGAGCCAGCCTTGAAGAAGGCGATGGAGACGCTGGAATTTCTGAGCCAGGATTCAGAAGCCCGCCGTAAATATGAGGACCGCCAGAAGGTTCTGATGGACGAAGCCTCACAGCGGGAAGGTGCGCTTAGAGAAGGCTTCGTCAAGGGGACTGCGGCGGGTGAACTGGAGGCCAAGCGGGTAATAGCAAAGAATCTCCTGACGATGGGAATGGATCGTGCTTCAGTGCAGAAAGCAACCGGACTCTCCGAAGAAGAGCTGAAATCTATCAATAACTAAATACGTTTCTCATGAAGCCAGCCGCTTAGGGCTGGCTTTTGTGTTGTGCACTGATGTTCCTCTCAATGCCCATAAACCGACAAAAAAACTGCAAGAACGCCCCCCATGTTTAGACAGACTTTGGATACGGGAGTTTCTATACTAATCTTATCGTCTAAAAAGAGAGCCTGCACCGAGGCCTCCGGATAGATATCCGCTTGCAGGCAGGTGAGAGCGATGGTTGTCTATATTGACTTGATTTTTGCCGCCAATCTGCTGATCGACGGAGTCCTGCTGTGGCTGACAAGCTGGCTGGTGAAGCACAAGGTATCCTGGTGGCGCCTGACTCTCTCAGCGCTGGCGGGTGCACTCTATGTCGTCATGATGTTCGTACCGGAGCTGTCCTTTCTGTATACCTTTCTCATCAAATTCGGGTTATCGGTTTTGATGATCTGGATAGCCTTTGGATTTAGAAGTCTGCAAAGCTATCTTCGGGCATTTGGGGCGTTTTATATCATTAATTTTGCGGCGGCGGGAGGGATCATAGGCGTTCATTATCTGCTGCAAAGCTCTGGTGACCTCTGGAAGGGCATGATCTTCACCTCATCGGGAGGCCAAGCTTACCGGCTGAAGATCGGTTTCTGGTTCGTGCTTGCCCTGCTTCCGCTGGTGCTGCTGCTCTTCAAGCTGATCCAGTCCTCCCGCCGGCACAGAGAGCAGCTGGACTCCTATATCGGGGAAGTGACAGTGGAGATTGACGGAGTGTCGGTTACCTGTCCCGGACTGCTGGATACCGGGAACCGGCTCAGTGATCCGCTGACGAGGATTCCGGTCATGGTGATGGAAGCCTCGCTGTGGGAGGGCCATTTGCCGGCTTCCTGGAAAGGAAGGCTGACCCAGACGGGTGCAGATACACTTGTACTGGAAACGGACGGGCAGTCGTTCGCCTGGCAGGACAGAGTGCGGCTGGTGCCGTACAGGGGCGTCAACCGCGGGGCATCCTTCATGCTCGCGCTGAAGCCGGATAAGGTGAGTATAGTGCTTGGCGGTGATACCTTTTGCAGCACAAGGGTACTCATCGGGCTGGATGGCGGGACACTGTCGGGAGACGGCGCGTACCGGGCGGTCATACATCCTGACCTGACCCATAAAGAGAGTGCTCCAGAAGCGCCGGCTGACAAGGTGATGGGCTAAGTAACCTATAGGAGGAACAATAATGGTCAAATTCAAGCTTGTGCTGCAACTGCAGTATTACCGCATGCTGTTTCTGCTCGGTCTGAAGAGCCAGGAGATTTATTATATTGGGGGAAGTGAGGCGTTGCCGCCGCCGCTGACACGCGAGGAGGAGGAATTCCTGCTCCAGCGTCTCTCCAGCGGAGATGCGGCGGTCCGGGCTATGCTGATTGAGCGCAACCTGCGGCTGGTGGTTTACATCGCCCGGAAATTCGAGAACACCGGCATTAACATTGAGGATCTGGTGTCCATTGGTGCGATCGGACTGATTAAGGCGGTCAACACCTTTGATCCGGAGAAAAAAATCAAACTCGCTACCTACGCCTCACGCTGCATTGAGAATGAAATTCTGATGTATCTGCGGCGTAACAGCAAGACCAGAAGCGAGGTTTCTTTTGATGAACCGCTGAATATTGACTGGGACGGCAACGAGCTGCTGCTCTCGGATGTGCTGGGCACAGAGAACGATACGATCTACCGCAACATCGAGGAGCAGGTGGACCGCAAGCTTCTGCAGAAGGCGCTGGAGAAGCTCAGCGAGCGGGAACGGCTGATTATGGAGCTGCGGTTCGGGCTGCGGGGCGGCGAAGAAAAAACGCAAAAGGATGTGGCCGATCTGCTGGGCATCTCGCAATCCTATATTTCCCGCCTGGAGAAACGAATTATCAAGCGGCTGCGCAAGGAGTTCAACAAGATGGTGTAAGTGATGAAAGCTGAGGAATAAAATGCCGGACCGGGGAGATAATGTACAGTAATGTTTCTCCTTGGGAGGTTAATCATCATGACCCGAAATAAAGTCGAGATTTGCGGTGTGGACACCGCCAAGCTGCCTGTTCTCACGAACGTGGAAATGCGGGCATTGTTCACTTCGCTGCAGCAGCAGGGCGAGCGATCCGCCAGAGAGAAATTGGTAAATGGCAACCTCAGGCTTGTGCTAAGCGTGATTCAAAGGTTCAATAATCGTGGAGAGTTCGTGGATGATCTGTTTCAGGTAGGCTGCATCGGACTCATGAAAGCCATCGATAATTTCGATTTATCGCAAAATGTCAAGTTCTCCACCTATGCGGTGCCGATGATCATCGGAGAGATCCGCCGCTACTTGCGCGACAACAACCCGATCCGGGTATCCCGCTCCTTGCGCGACATTGCCTATAAGGCGCTGCAGGTGCGTGACAGCCTGACGAACCAGAATTCGCGGGAGCCGACGATCTTCGAAATATCCGAAGCGCTCGGCGTTCCGAAGGAGGATGTTGTCTTCGCGCTTGATGCGATCCAGGACCCGGTATCCCTGTTTGAGCCGATCTATCATGACGGCGGGGACCCGATCTATGTGATGGATCAGATCAGTGACGACAAGAACAAGGATGTCTCCTGGATTGAGGAGATTGCGCTCCGGGAGGCCATGCAGCGGCTGGGTCAGCGCGAGAAACGCATTCTGTCCATGCGCTTCTTCGAAGGCAAGACCCAGATGGAGGTCGCTGACGAGATTGGCATCTCACAGGCCCAGGTCTCGCGGCTTGAGAAATCAGCGATCCAGCAAATGCAAAAGCATGTAAAGTCCTGACCACAGTCTATAAATGAGCGGAGGATATTCCGGATGGCGGCACATCGCAGCCAGCGGGGTATCCTTTTATATGTCCGGGGTGATGAGACTCTGGAATACAGTCATGCGGCCAAGCCCTATGGACATATACTGAAGCTATAGGTCTGAACGTACAGGGGTGGCAGGATGATTGAGGAAACGTCAGCTTCGGGTAAAAAGATGAAAATCTCCGATTTCCAAACCAAAGATGTAATCAATATTGTTGACGGCAAACGGCTGGGCCAGATCAGCGACCTGGAGCTGGATTTGCGCAGAGGCGTCATTGACGCTGTGATCGTCCCGGGGTATACCCGGTTCATGGGGCTGTTCGGCGGCGGTGCCGATCTGGTCATTCCGTGGCGGAATATCGTGAAGATCGGTGCGGATGTCGTGCTCGTGAAGCTGGAGGAGCCCCGCATGATGCAGGGACAGGAGGACCGCGAGATGATGTACCTGGAACGGCCGGAACGCAGTGAACGGCGCACTTATTAATGGGGTGCGTCTTTTTTCTGCCGATATGGGTAAAGTCATAGGAGCAGGTTTGCAAGGAGGTTTTTCGGGGTCCCCGCAAAGTACCTGAATAGGCTTCGAAGCGTTACTTCACTTTGTGGGGAATATTTTGTGGGGCTGAGTGTGGTACACTTAAGCGGAGGTGAAGAGATGGAACCGTTTATGCAGAGTGGCGCAGCGCCAATGCTGCTGCATCTGGAGCCCTGGCGTGAGCCGTATACAAGCATTACAGCAGGCTTCACCGGCAGGGCAGGCGGCAGCGGCAAAGTCCCGTATGACAGCTTCAATTGTGCTTTTCATGTAGGCGATGATCCGGCGGATGTGCTGGCCAACCGCAGCCTGCTGGCTGCTAGTCTGGGTTTCCGGCTGGCTGACTGGACCTGCGGGGAACAGACCCATGGCAAAGAGATCGCCATCGTTACAGAACAGGAACGCGGCCGGGGCAGCCTGGACCGGGCCTCTGCCTTTCAGGCCACAGACGGGCTGCTGACGAATGTGCCCGGAGTGCTGTTGACTTCTTTTTATGCCGACTGTGTGCCGCTGTTCTTCCATGATCCGCTGAAGCAGGTGGTTGGGCTGGCGCATGCGGGCTGGAAGGGAACCGTGGCCCAAATCGCGGCAGCGATGGTGGATCGTATGGGACAGACGTACGGGAGCCGCCCGGAGGACATACAGGCTGCTATAGGGCCTTCTATTGGAGATTGCTGCTATGAGGTGGATGATTACGTCATGGACCCTGTCCGCCGGCTGGAGGCCGGGCTGAACCTGCCGGATGCGGCGGAAGGCGCGCAGGCTTTATATAGACCATCGGAGACGGACAGCAGCAAAATGCTGCTGAACTTGAAAGAATTGAACCAACGCATTATGATAAAAGCAGGAATATTGCCGACTCATATCGAATGTACAACTTGGTGTACAAGCTGTAACAGTGATCTGTTCTTTTCGTACCGGAAGGAAAACGGGGTCACTGGGAGAATGACGAGCTGGATCGGAATAAAGGAGAGTTGAAATTTTGGCCTCGCTACAAGAACGAATAGCCACTACCCGGGAACGTGTCGCACGGGCCTGCGCGGCCAGCGGCCGGGATGCCAGTGAAGTCAAGGTGATTGCGGTAACGAAATACGTATCACTGAATACGGTATCTGCTGTATTGGAAGCAGGGCTTGAGGAGATTGCCGAGAGCCGCTGGCAGGATGCGGAGCCGAAATGGAATGCGCTTGGACACAAGGGGATCTGGCACTTTATCGGGCATCTGCAGACGAACAAGGTGAAGGACGTTATCGGTAAATTTCAATATATTCACTCTCTGGACCGGCTGTCGCTGGCCAGGGAGCTGCATAAGAAGGCAGAAGCTGCCGGACTTGCTGTGAAGGTGTTCCTGCAGGTGAATATTTCGGGCGAGGATACCAAGTTCGGCCTGGCGCCGGAAGCGGTGGAGGACTTCCTGCGGGAGATCACTCCGCTTGACCGGGTGAAGGTCGTCGGCCTGATGACGATGGCCCCTCACGAGGAAGACCCCGAGGCGACCCGGCCGGTATTCCGCGGACTCCGCGAGCTGCGTGACCGCTTGAATCTGTTGGGTTTGACACCTGAGCCAATACAAGAGCTGTCGATGGGCATGTCGAATGACTTTGAAGTGGCGATACAGGAAGGAGCCACCCGGGTTCGTCTGGGAACGGTATTAGTAGGTCATGAGGAGGGAGAATGATGGGCGTGATGAACCGATTTATGAGTTTCTTGGGCTTGCAGGAGGAAGAGGAAGTTGTGGAACGGGAGCAAATCTCCCGTGATGAGGATGAATACGAACCCGCCCCTGTAGAAACACGCAAGAATCAGAGGGCCAACGTCGTCAGCATTCATTCCCAAAAAAATGTGAAGGTTGTGCTCTACGAGCCGCGCTCGTATGACGAGGCGCAGGAGATTGCCGACCATTTGCGTTCACACCGCACGGTAGTAATTAACCTGCAGCGGGTGCGCAATGACCAGGCGATGCGGATTATCGATTTTCTCAGCGGAACTGTTTATGCTCTGGGTGGAGGAATATCCAAAATTGGGGGCAATATATTTATGTGCACACCGGACACCGTGGAGATCCAAGGCTCCATTACCGAGATCCTGGGTGACGAGCAAGACTACAACCGAATGAGGTGAGCAGGGTTTGAATGAAATATCTTCAATTATAGACATCCTATTTCAGATTTACTATTACATGATCCTCGTATACATTCTGATGTCCTGGTTGCCGAATCTGCGTGAGAATTTTATCGGCGAGCTGCTGGGCAAGCTGGTGGAGCCGTATCTGGCACCGTTCCGGAGGATTATCCCTCCATTGTTTGGCACGCTGGATATCTCCCCGATTGTCGCGATTATCATGCTGCGCTTTGCCGCAGTCGGTCTGCACTCTATCGTAGCCTCGGTCTTCGGCTGAGTCCGATGAAGAATGAAATCTACGGGCATTTCCACCCGGATGAACGGCCGTTTGTGGACAAGGCCTGGGAGTGGGTCTCGAATGCCGGGGAGTATCATGAGACGAAGCTGACCGAATTTCTGGACCCCCGTCAGTGCTATATTCTGCAAAGTCTGGTGAACCGCCACCCTGATGTGATTGTGCGCTGGGAGGGCGGTTCTTCGGATGCCGAGCGGAAGCGGGCAATGCTGGCTCCGGATTATCGTGACCTTACGGATGAGGATATGGAACTAAGCGTGCTGGCGATCACCTCAGGTGAACAGAAATTTCTATCGCTGGAACATGGGGATTATATGGGAGCAATCCTGGGACTAGGTATCAAAAGAGGCAAGATCGGCGATATTCATGTGCTGGAAGACGGCTGCCACGTAGTGGTGGCTGCTGACATCGCGGATTATCTGTCCATTCATTTGACCGGTGTCCATCGGGTTAACGTCAGTACGGAGATCCTGCCGTTATCCGGCCTGCGCAGCAGTGAAGCGAAGCTGGAGGCAATGGAGTTCACGGTGGCATCCCTGCGGCTTGACGGGATTGCAGCGGATGTCACGCGGCTGAGCCGGAGCAAGATTCTGGCCCCGATCAAGGCCGGGCGCGTCCGGGTGAACTGGAAGGTCGAGGAAGATCCGTCCTGTCCGCTGAAGGACGGGGACATGGTCTCGATCCAGGGCTTCGGACGGTTCAAGGTGCTGGAGATCGGCAGCTTGACGAAGAAGGGCCGTTACCGGATTTTGGTAGGCAAATTTGTCTGAAGTCTTTGCAGGATTACAGCTGTGCTTGTCGAAATTGATAATCTCAGGGAAATATGGACACTTAGCAGGCCGTGCGCCGGTAATTGTCTTTCATCTATAATCTTCACCGAAATTTCTAGGAGGTGCACAGCATGCCATTAACACCGCTCGACATACATAACAAGGAATTCTCCCGGAGAATCCGCGGTTATGACGAAGATGAGGTCAATGAATTTCTGGATCAGGTGATTAAGGATTACGAGAGCGTGATCCGGGAGAATAAGGAACTGCACAACCAGTTGTTAACCCTTCAGGAACGCCTGGATCATTTCGTCAATATTGAAGAGAGTCTGTCCAAGACCATTCTTGTAGCCCAGGAGGCTGCGGATGATGTCAAGAATAACTCGAAGAAGGAATCCCAGCTGATCCTCAAGGAAGCAGAGAAGAACGCCGACCGGATTATCAATGAAGCGTTGTCCAAATCCCGCAAGGTGGCGATTGAGACCGAGGAGCTGCGCAAGCAGGCTTCGATCTACCGAACCCGGTTCCGGACACTGCTGGAAGCCCAGCTGGAACTGCTGTCCCAGGATGACTGGAATGCGCTGGAGAGCCGTGAGGTTAGCGAGAACGCGCTCTGAGCCTAAGATGACGGTTAGCTTGTACCCTTTATCAATACACAAAAACTCCTTAGCAGCAGGTCAATCAAGACCTCTGATAAGGAGTTTTTTTGCGTGTATTCTACACGGGAACGATCACTTTTCCTGTAATATGGATAGGGCCACTCAGATTAATTTCGCCTTGAAGATCCTCCAGGTTGGAGGCAAAGACTTGAAACGCATAATAGCCTTCAGGAAGATCGGTAAGGATGGTCTGGAACATGGTCGTCATTCGAACCGTCTCATCTTCATCCGCCGGAATGGCGGATTGTTCAGCACTGCCTACGAGGATTCCATCCACAAGTAATTCAAGCAGGATAGTGGGCTGAACGGGCGGTGTAGCAAACACGTTCGTAACCAACCAGCCAACCGTTGTAGTGAGCTCAACGTAATTGCTTGGAGCAGAAGGAACAGCCATACCGAATTCTAAAATCAGGCGTTGGGTCCCGTCGATTGGTATGGTAGGTCCAAATGATAGATTGCTACTGACACTCCGGGCAAATTCTACTAGGGTATGCGGCATTTTTTCACCTCCATATTCTGGCATAGTTCCATCCTATGTTTGGAGTGAATATTATGTTAGAGACAACATCCTATGGACTGGAAAAATATCGGACTTATGGTGGTGATAGCTATGAATATCCTATTTATAACCTCAGGTTTTCAGGGTGTCTATTCTTTCTTTGAACAGCGTATAGCAGAGACTTTGCAGAAGGAGGGGCATCATTGCAGAGCTTTACAGCCTGGCAGTGTGTTGAATGAATTGAAGCTTAAACAGCATTTATGGCAGCCGGAGCTGATTCTGCTTATGGCCGGTCTGAAGATTCCGGAGCCTGTGCTGCAGTGCATCAGACAATCCGGGGTGAAGTCGGCAGTGTGGATGACAGAGGACCCTTATTACATGGATTGGACGGCTCCGCTGATTGGTTATTTTGATTATATTTTCACCATTGACCTGGCTGCAGCAGAGCATTATCGGGCTTTGGGGCATCCCCGGGTCTCTCATCTGCCGCTGGGTACAGACCCTAATCTGTTTCACCCTGCTGATGTATCCGAGGAGTATAGAAGTGATATCTGCTTAGTAGGCGTGCCTTACAGTAACCGGATTGAGCTTATAGAGGCCTTACTTGCAGGCACAGCCTATCGCATCCAACTGGTGGGGCGGGGGTGGGGGCGGTACTATCATGAATGGAAGCATGGCGCTAAGCGCAATGTGGAGCTGGTGAATGCCTGGGTCCCGCCGGAGACGGCTGCGAGTTACTACAACGGGGCGAAGATTGTGCTGAATATTCACCGCCCTTCGGCTGAGAAGTACAACCGTAACCGGGCAGGGATTATCGCCACAAGCATCAACAACCGTACATTTGATGCGGCCAGCTGTGAAGCGTTTCAGCTTACCGATTATAAAAGCGGGCTCCGCCATCAGTTTGACGAGGGCACTCAGGTGGTTTCTTATCAGGATAAGCATGATTTGCTGCAGAAGGTTCATTACTACATGGCCCATGACGATGAGCGCAAGCGGATCGCTGAAGCAGCGAGGCAGCAGGTGCTGGCAGCCCATACCTTTGAACACCGGATACATGATTTGTTAAGGAACGTGCAAGCCTGATAGACGGATTCACCGGACCTGATAGACGCTCCGCAGTTAATCTGCCGGGCGTTTATTCAGGTTTGCCCATAGACTAAGTCCGCTATTCTGTCCTCCATTTAAAAATTTAGTCTTCTAACCTATACCGTTTCGAAGAAGGAGCATATGATAGCAAGTAAACAGCGAGGGAGGTATTCGATTGCCAAAAGTAACGATCGTCATGACCAGCTACAATAAGGCCGCATATGTCGCAAAGTCCATTGAATCCATTCTCAATCAGACGCTCACAGACTTTGAATTCTACCTGATGGATGATAACTCGAATGAAGAGACCCTCAAAGTCATCGAGCCTTATCTGAAGGATAAGCGCATCCGCTTCATGAAGAGCGACATTCAGACCCTTGAACAAAGAGTGGAGAAGGTCAGATATTCCGCGCTGATCAATCAGGCCCTGCAACAAGCGAAGGGAGAGTATATCTCCTATGCTACGGATGACAACTGTTACAGAAATACTAGACTAGAGCAGATGGTGGACTATCTGGAGGAGAACCCCGAGGTTATGATTGCGTATTCTGCTTCGATGGTCAATTACTTGAATGAACAGAATGAAGTGACCCGCAGCCAGCTAAGACCCGCCAAAAAAATCGTTTCGGTGGCCCCTTGCGTCATCGATCATTGCTCCATCCTGCACAGAAGCTCCATTCTTCCCGTCATTCAAGAGAAGTTCGGTTCCTACTGGGATGAGAATCCGGAGTTTTATAGAATTGGCGACGGCCGGTTCTTCTGGCGGCTGAACCAGTTCTGGGATTTCTACCCGGTTGACGAGGTTCTGGATGATAACTACATCACCGAGCTGTCGATTCACTATCAATTGCAGCACCAGGAGAAGAGCCGGTTCATTCAGATGCTTCCTCCGCAGCGGACCTGCAAGGAGCTTAGGGAAGAGCTAAAGTTCATCCAGCAGCAAAAGAAATAAAATCTCTGCCTAGAAAGGTACCACGAGGAGGGAGAACGGATTGTCCATCTATCTGTCCAATTACTGGTCGCTCTATAGTGAATTTATCCATGCTGCGCAGGAGCTGAAGTACAGGAATATCCCTCTGGCCCTGATGACGAACTTCTATCAACAAATCAACGATGAGCTTAGGAGCGAGATGGGGAGCAGCGATTTTAAGCTGAAGCTGGAGCATTCCGGTATTCATGAGCAGCACCAGATTCAGCCTTTCTTTGAAAATGAGGTTGCGCCGCTCTATCAGCCTGTAAAGTCCAATCTGAAGGGCAAAATACTGATTAATCTGGACTATATCAGAATGTCGGAGAAAACGATCAGCGAGCATTTCAGCGGAGATTCAGCAATGATTCTGTCCCGCTCCAGAGCCACCGAGCTGTATGGAATCCCCAATGTATATAGCTTGGGCTACAAGCAGGACACCAAAGCTGCTGCGGAAGAGCTGGTCCGGCGCGCTGCTGACCTTTTCGCGAAGGCCGAAGGACATCCTGCGTTCAGCAATGATTTTTTTACCCAGACCTTCCTAAGCCGGATTCCTTCCATTGTAGATACTATCGAAATGGTGTTTAATCTCTACGATGACCTGCCGGTAGCGGCTGTAATGGTAGGTACGACAGAAGATGTAGCCAGCCGGGCGCTTGCTGTCGTTGCAGGGATCAAGGGGATTCCCAGCGTATGTCTGCAGCACGGAATTCTGATGGGAGAGGAAGCATTCATTCCTGTATTCTCCAGCCATATCGCAATCTACGGGCAATATGAACAGGATTGGTACGTGCGCAGAGGGCTTGAAGCCGGGCGGATCATGATTACCGGCCATGCCCGTTACGATGATATCTTTACTTCGAAGGTTACGTCTACAGAGTCTTTTAGAGAAACCTACCAGCTTGATCCTCATAAAATCACCTTACTAATCGCTACCGGACCGACGCTGGATGACTACAAGATCCGCACCCTGCTCACCCAATTGGCCTCACATCCGCAGTTTCAGCTGATCATCAAGCCCCATCCCTGGGAGCTGTCCAAGAAGCTGATTTCGCTGTATACCGAGTACGAAGAAGAATATAGCAATGTTCATGTGGTTACCGACCGCAAGGCAGACACCCGTGAGCTGATTATGAAATCGGATGCTGTGGTCGCCACCCTCTCCACGGTTGCCCTTGAAGGTCTTTTGTTCGATAAGCCTGTATTTGTCTACAAATTCATTCAGGCTAACCGTGAATATGATTACTATGATGCCCTTGACCGCTATATTCAAACAGAACCGTCGGACTTAACCCGCATCATCGCCCGCTATTATTCCAGCAATGTAGAGAAAACAAACTACAAGACTGTAAAAGAGAAATTCTTGCAGCAAGCCTATCAGATTCCTGACTCCGGCAAAGCGCTTGCGGATCTCATGGACCGCCTGATCCATGGAAGCGGGAACCGATGAAGCGGGAGGTGGAGAGCATGTTCTTCCGGAATAAAAGGATTCTGATTATCGGCGGTACCGGCACCATCGGAAAAAGTATTGCAAAGCTCCTTCTGAAGCAGGAGCCAGAGATCATCCGGATTCTCAGCAGAGACGAGTATAAGCAGTTCGAGCTGCAGGATGAGCTGCAAGGGAACGCAAGACTTAGCTACCTGATCGGAGATGTCCGGGATTATGACCGTGTGCTGGCTGCAATGGAGGGGATAGATTATGTGTTCCATACAGCTGCTATGAAGCATGTATCCTTCTGTGAATATAACCCGTTCGAGGCTGTACTTACAAACATTATCGGCACTCATAACGTGATTCAGGCAGCGAAGCAGCAGAAGGTATGCAAGGTCATTTTTACAAGCACAGATAAAGCCATTTCACCGACCAACAACTACGGAGCCACCAAGCTGTCTGCGGAGAAGCTGATTTCCTCTGCCGTCACCTCAGGCGGCTCCGGCCAAACGGTGTTCTGCACCGTACGGTTCGGGAATGTGATGGGCTCCAGAGGGTCTGTCATTCCCTTGTTTGTGAAGCAGGCGAGAGAAGGCAGGGCGATCACCGTAACAGATCTGTCCATGACAAGGTTCATGATGACGCTGGAGCAGGCAACCCGGCTGACCGTTCAGTCCCTGCAGCTGGCGAAGGGTGGTGAGACTTTTATTCTGAAGATGCCGGTGATCAGGCTGAAGGATCTGGCTGAGGTTGTAGCCGAGGAGGCGCCGAAGAAATATGGGACCCTCCCGACTGCAGTGAAGATCCTGGAGATCGGCCTGAAGCCGGGCGAGAAGAGATATGAAGAACTGATGACCCACGAGGAATCCCTAAGCGCTTTTGAATTACAGGATGTATACATTGTCCCTTCCCCCTATGCTGCACCGCAGTCCTACCGGGAAGCAAGCAGGCCGAAGCCGGGCACCTACAGCTCCGAAAGAGAGATCCCGCTGACGAAGGAGCAGGTCAAGAAGCTGGCATCGGAACAAAATCTAATCTAATGGAGGCTACTATGAATATACTCGTAACCGGAGGTGCCGGCTTCATCGGCAGATGGGTAGTCGGACGTTTGTTAAAGGATGGACAAAGGGTATGGGTCGTCGATAATCTGGCGAATTCATCGCTGGATAATCTGAAGGAGTATGAAGATCATGAGTATTTACAGAAGGTGCAGATCATGGATCTCAAGGACAGAGAAGCCTTGAAAAAGCTTTTCCGTGAGACCTCCTTCGACCTGTGCTACCATCTGGCAGCAAGTATTAATGTGCAAGACAGCATAGATGATCCTGAGACCACGTTCAACAATGATACACTGGCCACCTTCTATCTGCTCGAGGAATGCCGCAAGCAGCAGGTGAAGATGGTCTTCATGAGTACCTGCATGGTCTACGCCCGGGCGGCGGATGAACAGGGAATTGACGAGCAATCTCCTGTCAAGCCAGCCTCTCCCTATGCCGGGGCCAAGATCGCTGCGGAGAACATGGTACTATCCTATTTCCATGCTTATGATCTGCCGGTGGTCGTCGTAAGGCCGTTTAACACGTATGGTCCCTATCAGAAAACCGGCGGCGAAGGCGGCGTTGTGGCGATCTTCATCCACAGCAAATTAAAAGGCCAGCCGCTGAATATCTACGGGGACGGCACCCAGTCACGGGATCTATTATATGTCTTGGACTGTGCAGATTTCGTAGTGGAGGCGGGCTACAGCGACAAGCTGCATGGAGAAATTGTTAATGCAGGCACGGGTGAGGATATCACCGTCAATCAATTGGCCGAGCTGATTGCAGACGGGCAGGCACCGGTCCAGCATGTTCCCCATATTCACCCGCAGAGTGAGATTCAGAAGCTCTTATGCAATTACAACAAGGCAGAGAAGCAATTGTCCTGGACACCTAAGGTTACCATCCAAGAGGGCATCCGGCAGACAGAGCAATGGATTCTTGAGACCTTTCACCGAAAGGAGCCGAACCAATCATGAGTAAAAGCAAACTGGCCATTGACGGCGGGAAGCCTGTACGTGCCCACTACTTGCCGTATGGGAGACAGATGATCGATGACGAGGATATTGAGTCCGTGGTCAAGGTGCTGCAAAGTGATTATTTGACCAGCGGCCCGGCCATTGAGCAATTCGAAGCAGAGATCGCAGCGTTTACCGGGGCAAAATATGCGGTGGCCTTCTCCAGCGGAACTGCGGCACTGCACGGGGCCTGTTATGCCGCCGGGATCGGCGAAGGAGATGAGGTGATTACGACTCCCATGACGTTTGCCGCTACTGCGAACTGTGTGCTGTATCAGGGGGGCGTACCGGTATTCGCCGATATCGATCCGCGGACATATAATCTTGATCCGCAGCGGATCAGGGAGAGAATTACTGCTAGAACGAAAGCGATTATTCCCGTCCATTTCACGGGTCAGCCGGCACAGCTTGATGAGATCCTGCAGATTGCAAGGGAGCATAATTTGATCGTGATTGAGGATGCCGCCCATGCGCTTGGTGCGAGATATAAGAATACAAGCATTGGGGCGATCGGGGACATGACTATGTTCAGCTTTCATCCAGTAAAGCATATAACAACGGGAGAAGGCGGAATGATCACTACAAATAACCCGGTGTATTACGAGAAGCTGCTGCAGTTCCGCACCCACGGCATCACCAGGGATGAGCGCAAGTTAAGGGAGAATCACGGACCCTGGTATTATGAGATGCAGTTCCTCGGCTACAACTACCGGATCACAGATATACAGACTTCACTTGGCATCTCCCAGTTACGCAGAATCGGGAGCTTCATCGAGAAGCGCAAGCAGCTTGCCGCCTTGTATCTGCAAGAGCTGAGCGCCACCGAGGAGCTCATTCTTCCGCACCAGCTTCCAGAGTCGGAGTCGAGCTGGCATCTGTTCATTGTCAGACTTCAGCTCTCCAAGCTGACGGCTACCAGGAAGACGGTCTTTCAGGCGCTGCAAAAGGAGAACATCGGCGTAAACGTCCACTACATCCCTGCCTATCTGCACCCGTACTACGAAAGCTTGGGGTTCCGCAAGGGAATCTGTCCGGTCGCTGAAAGCTGCTATGAGGAATTCATTACACTCCCGCTATATGCGGGCATGGAAGCTGAAGATGTGATGGATGTGGTCGCAGCGGTCAAGAAGGTGATCCGCCACTACTCCAAATAAAAATAGAGAAGGGAGGGGATTAATGTGGGCAAAGTGAAGGTGATTGCCGAAATTGCCAATGCCCATTGGGGCGACCCCCGCCGGCTGCGGGAGCTGATCCTCGCAGCCGCACGCAGCGGCGCTGACGGGGTGAAATTTCAATGGTTCCATTACGACAGCCTGGCGGTGCCGGATTTCATCCATTATCAGACGTATATCGATTTGTTCATCGGCAAGCAGCAATGGGCGGAGGCTGTCCAGCTTGCCAAGGCTGAGGGGCTGGAGGTCTGGGTAGATCTCTATGATGAATGGAGTGTCGGGCTGCTCGCGGAGCTTGAATCGCAGGTAGACGGCTTGAAATTACCCACAACCGTACTCCAGTCGCTGCCCTTGACTCTAGCCCTGCACAGGTTCAATAAGCCCTTACTCATCGGCGTAAGCGGATGGCTGGAGGAAGAGATGGACTCCCAATTATCCTACATCCGCAGCCATTTCAAAGGTCCAATCGTGCTTATGCACGGCTTCCAGGGCTATCCGACCCGGACAGAGGATTCCAATCTGAGCCGCATCGCCCATCTCAAGCAGACCTATCAGCTGGAGGTGGGCTTCGCAGACCATGAGGATGCTGATCATGAAATGGCGGTTGATCTTCCGGTCTATGCCTATCTGCTGGGGGCCAGTGTCATTGAGAAGCACATTACCTTGAACCGTGCGGAGAAAGGCATTGATTATTATTCCGCGCTTGAGCCGGAGGAATTCGGGCGGATGGTGGAGAAGCTGCGCCGGGCAGAGTGTGTACAGGGCAGTCTCGAAATTAACGAATCGGAAAGAAGGTATCTGGAGGATTCCTCTCTGAGGATCGTCTCCCGCAGAGAGCTGCGCCCGGGTGAAATGATCACGCCTGAGAACATATGCTATAAACGTTCATCTATGCCGGATGCCCTCATGGCAAGCAAGGCTTCCATACCATTTCCTATGATTGCCACCTCAGCCATTCCTGCGAACACACCCCTCACGCCCGGGAAGGTAAAAGCACCCAAAATCTGCATTGCTGTCATCTGCAGATTGAAATCCACCCGGCTCCGCCGCAAGGCGCTGCGCGAGATTCACGGTATTGCGGCCATCGAAAGATGCCTGATGAATTGTCTGGCTGTGCCGGGCGGCTATGAGGTGGTGCTGGCCACCTCGGATCTGCCGGACGACCAGCCGCTTACGGCGTTCACCCTGAACGATCAGGTGAAGGTGGTCACCGGCGACCCGGACAATGTGGCTGCAAGAATGCTGAGCGTGGCAGAAGCGGCCCAGGCGGATATCGTGGTCCGGGTGACCGGCGACAATCCGGCTATTTCCCCGGAGATGCTTCAGCTTCTGATAGACCGGCATCTGGCAAGCGGTGCAGACTTCACCTACGCCAAGGAGTCGACCATGGGGACGGTCGGGGATGTTTTTACCGTTGAAGCGCTGAGAAGGCTGCTGCACTATTCCAATCCGCTTACGCATGCGGAATATCTGTCCTTTTACTTTTTCAACAATCCGCATCTCTTCAAGATCAATGCAGTGGATCTTCCTGGGGAGTGGGTGCATCCTGAGTGGCGGTTGACCATGGATGAGATTCAGGATCTGGAGCTGTTCGAGACGGTCTATCAGGCACTGGATGTGGGGGCAAGACCGCTATTCTTCGAAGAATTGAAGGCATTCCTTCAGGAACACCCTGAGGTGGCCGAGCACAACCGGGGCATTCGTGTGAAATGGCGGGATGATACGGAGCTGGTCAAGGAGCTGAATGCAGCAACCACCCTGAACAAGAAATTATAACGTTAGCGAGGCATCGGATGATGATAAACAAAGCGGGCCTTGTGCTGGGGACGGCCCAGCTGGGCGGAAATTACGGGATTGCGAATGCAGCTGCGAACTCCTCTGTGCAACAGAGGAACGAACTGCTCCGATATGCCCTCTCCTCAGGGATCGGTTATTTGGATACCGCGCCGGGATACGGGGACAGTGAGTCTATCATCGGAGATTGCCTGGAAGGTGCAGATCCGCAGAGCCGGCCGCAGATTGTGACGAAGCTCCCTTCCGTCCAGCGGCTGCGGCTGCACACGGAGGAAGCGCGGAGGAGGTTCGTCACCTCTTCCGTGCATGCTTCCCTGGACCGGCTGAAGTGTTCTGCGCTGGACGCTTGTCTCTTGCATGATCCGCTCGATATGACTTACCAGGGCGGCGAAATTCTGCGAGTGCTGCAGGAGCTGAAGCGGCAGCAATTAATCCGCAGAATCGGTGTATCTGTGTATGATGCGGAGGATGTTGCGGATTTTATGCGCTTGGAGGGGCTGGACAGCATTCAAATTCCGCTGAATGTCCTGGATCAGAGATGGCTCGTTAATGGAATGCTGGAGCAGCTCGCCCGGAAGGGAACAGAAATCTTCGTCCGCAGCGTCTATCTGCAAGGCCTGCTGCTGATGGCACCGGAGCAGCTTCCGGCTGGGCTGAAGCAAGCGGAGCAGCCGTTGTTACGATTAATCAGATACAGCAAGGAAACCGGGATACCGGTTAAAGAGCTGTGTTTCCTCTATGTAAGGGATCTTCCGGGGATATCCGGGCTGGTGATTGGCTGCGAGACGGTGGAGCAGGTGCAGGAGAATCTGCGGATGATGGCATTGCCTCCTCTAAGCCGGGCGGTGAGACAGACGCTTGGTGAATCCTTTGCGGATATTCCTGTAGAGATCATTGACCCCAGGAGGTGGAATTAACAAGATGCATACTCTTCAAGAATTATTTAATCTGCAAGGCAAGGCAGCGGTGGTGACCGGAGGTGCCGGTTATCTGGGCACTGCCATAGCGGAGGGGCTGGCTGAGGCAGGCGCGGCAGTCTATCTGGTCAGCTCGAACGGGCAGCGCTGCAAGGAGGCTGCGGAGGCCATTGCCCGCACCACCGGAGCAGCCTGCTTCGGCAAGGCGATGGATATCCGGCAGGAAGCATCAGTCAGAGAATGTATTCAGAGCATCGCTGAAGCGGCCGGTACCATAGATATCTTAGTCAATAATGCTGCGTTCAGTTCAGCGGCCAAGCTGGCGGACATGAGTGAAGAGCAGTGGCTGACCGGGCTGGACGGGACGATCAATGGAACCTTCAGATGTGTCAAAGCGGTCCTGCCCTATATGGTTGAGCAAAAGAGAGGCTCCATCATTAACGTCTCCTCGATGTACGGGCTGGTCTCGCCTAACCCGGAGGTCTACGGAGACAGCGGGATGGATAATCCCGCTAATTACGGAGCCGGTAAAGCAGCGATAGGCCAGTTTACCCGTTACATTGCCTGCCACTTCGGGCAACATGGAATCAGAGCGAATACGGTATCGCCCGGGCCCTTTCCTAATGCAGCGGTTCAAGCTGCCGATCCGCAGTTCATCCGGCAGCTGGAAAGGAAGAATCCGCTGGGCAGGATCGGCACTCCTGAAGATTTGAAGGGAGTGATGGTATTCCTGGCTTCCGCCGCCTCAAGCTATGTTACAGGTGAGAATATCTCTGTTGACGGAGGCTGGACCGCATGGTAAGCACAGCAGCTAATCGAATGAATATATGGATTCGGGCCGATTCCTCGTATTCTATGGGCACGGGCCATATCATGCGCTGCCTGACACTTGCAGGCGGGCTTGCCGCCAGAGGCGGGCAGATCACGTTCATTTGCCGTGAGCTGCCGGGGAATCTGGCCGACTATATCAGAGGCCAGGGCTATGCGGTGGAGTTGCTGCCGCCGCCGGATGATCCGTCGTACGCCGCATTCTGGCTTCAGGTGGATTGGCGGACCGATGCTATGGAGACGGTGCAGCGGCTGGAGGGGGCTGCTCCTGCGGATTGGCTTATTATCGACCATTACGGGATTGATAAGCGGTGGGAGACATGGGTACAGGGGAAAGTGAAGAAGATAGTAGCCATCGACGATCTGGCGGACCGCCCGCATGAGTGTGATCTGCTGCTGGACCCCAATCCATCCGCTGCCAGAGACCGTTACCAGGGGTTGCTTCCTGCTTACTGCACGAAATTGACAGGCACCTGCTATACACTGCTCCGGCCTGAATTCCGCGCGGCTAAGCGGGGGCTGGCTGAGCGTGACGGAAGCATAAGCCGGGTCCTGGTGTTTTTTGGCGGCACCGATCCTACGGGGGAGACTCTCAAAACCTTGCAGGCCCTGCAAAGTCCCGCCTTCGCTAACCTGAAGCTGGATGTCGTAGCAGGCGGAATGAACCGCCGCAAGGATGACATAGCAGCGTTATGTGACACGATGCCGCAGGCCAGCTTCCATTGTCAGATTGATTACATGGCTGACTTGATGCAGAAGGCGGATCTCTCCATCGGAGCAGGCGGAAGTACGACCTGGGAGCGCTGTTACCTGGGCCTGCCTTCGCTGTGCATTATTACGGCGGATAATCAGCGGGAGATCACGGCCTTGGTTCATGCGAAGGGGGCTGCATTAAGCCTGGGGAAGAGTAGTGAGGTGACTGCCCAAGAGATTGAGCAGGGGCTTAAGGCTATGCTGGCTGACCCGGCGGGGGTACGGGCCATGTCAGAGCAGGCGCTCCGTCTGATGGGAGAGGATAAATGGGATGAGGTCATAGACAGGATTATGGGAGGGGACTATGGCAGACCTAAGGAAATACAGGCTTGAGAAGCTGAGTGAGAAGCATAGCCGGCTAATATGGGAATGGCGCAATGCCGATCACATCCGGCCCTATATGAATCATGACGGGATGATTCCGCTGGAAGAGCATCTTAGCTGGATGCATGCCATAGCGGAGGATACCAGCCGGGTCGTCCGGATCTGTTACTATCTGGACACACCGGTGGGCTTCGTGCAGTTCTCGCAGATCGACAGGATCCACAAGACCTGTGAATGGGGCTTTTATATAGGGGACAAGAGCTGTCCCCCCGGCTCCGGTACCATGATGGGAATCTTGGCGCTGGAGCATATTTTTCAGGTAGAGCAGCTAAGTAAGGTATGCGCGCAAATCCTGGATTTTAATCAGCGGAGCTTGTCCTATCACCGTAAACTAGGCTTCGTAGAGGAAGGCAGGCTGTGCAGGCAACGGATCAGAAATCATCAGCCTGTGGATGTGGTCTTGATGGCCCTGTTCCGGGAGCCATGGGAGAGCCGCAGGCTACGGCTGACAGAGGAGGCAACGACAGGCCATGAAGGAAATCAGGATCGGTAACCGTACTATCGGCAGCGGGCATCCGCCTTTTGTTATCGCGGAAATGTCCGGTAATCATAATAAGTCCCTGGACCGTGCGCTCGAAATCGTTAAGGCCGCTGCCCGGGCTGGCGCTCATGCGTTCAAAATCCAGACCTATACGCCGGATACTATGACGCTTAATCTACGGAGTAAGGATTTCATGATTGGGGAATCGAACGGACTGTGGAAGGGAAAATCGCTGTATGAGCTGTATGCTGAGGCATATACGCCTTGGGAGTGGCATGAGCCTATCTTTGCTTCGTGCAGGGCACTCGGGATGATCCCGTTCAGCACCCCGTTTGATGAGTCCTCGCTCGAATTCCTGGAGACGCTCGGCGTCGACTGCTACAAGATCGCTTCCTTTGAAAATAATGATATTCCCTTATTGCGGAAGGTGGCCTCCAAAGGGAAGCCAATGATCATTTCCACCGGGATGGCCTCGCTTGGCGATATTGAACAGGCTGTCCACACCATTACCGGGGCAGGCTGCCAGGAATATATACTGCTCAAATGCACCAGCAGCTATCCGGCTTCGCCCGAGAATACCAACCTTAACACCATTCCGTATCTGCGCGATGTCTTCCGTGCTCAGGTAGGCCTGTCTGACCATACCCTGGGCGTAGGGGCAGCAGTAGCAAGCGTCGCGCTGGGCAGTACCGTGATCGAAAAGCATTTCACCCTGAACCGTGCGGAAGGGGGAGTGGATGCTGCCTTCTCTTTGGAGCCGGCAGAGTTCGCTTCCCTGGTCCGGGAGACAGATACAGCCTGGAGGGCACTCGGCGGCGTCTCCATCGGCCCCACCCCCGAAGAAGAGAAATCCCTGCAGTTCAGACGGTCTGTCTATACCTCCAAGGATATCAAGGCCGGAGACCTGCTCACTGCGGATAACCTCAAAGTCATCCGTCCCGGCTACGGCCTCGCGCCCAAATATTATGATCTGCTCATCGGCAAACGCTTGAGAACCGGTCTGCCCGCCGGCACCCCGCTGAGCTGGGACCTGCTGCTGTAATCCGCCTTGACAATTGGGGCGAAAACGTCTATAACTAGAACATATCTGTATCCATTGAATCCAAATTCGATGACGGGACAAGTACGATAAGGTAACGTTCTCCAGAGAGTCGGTGCTTGCTGCGAGCCGATCGTTCACGCCTTACCCGAAGATCCTCCCCTAGAAGCTAAGCTGAAGCGTGTATACGTGTGTAGGCTCCGCCGTCTGCCGGACGTTATCCCGGACCCGCAAGGTTGTCTATTGCCTGCGGACTGAGATTGTACTGAATCCACACCCCTTAGGATGTGCGTGCAGTGCAAATTAGGGTGGTATCGCGAGCGTCGTCTCGCCCCTTTGGGGGCGGGGCGGCGTTTATTTGTGTGTTGGGCATCCCCCTAAATCGGCTTAGATCCCCCTAAATCCCCCTTCCAAGGGGGACCCCAAGGGCTGGCCGCCCTCTGGACACCCGCAACAAGGGCTCCGAGTATGGAGAGGGGGCGGCGGACGGGAAGGGATTACTTCGGCGTAGGATCGGCCCTTCTTAGGCTGCCCTAGCCGGTACGCCTGCGGGGCCTTAACAGCGCTAACTACGCAGCCCGTCCAGTGCTGCCCTCCGGGTTCGCGGGCCGGGTGGCCCAAGAACGAACGGCAAGCCCCCCGTCCAGTGCTGCCCTCCGGGATCGCGGGCCGGGTGGCCCGAGAGCCAACGGCAAGCCCCCGTCCAGTGCTGCCCTCCGGGTTCGCGGGCCGGGAGGCCCAAGAACGAACGGCAAGCCCCCGTCCAGTGCTGCCCTTTGGGTTCGCGGGCCGGGAGTCCCAAGAACGAACGGCAAGGCCCCCGGGCAAGCCCGTTGCCCTAGCGCAGTTAAGGCCCCGCAGGCGTACCCGTCAGGGCAGCCTAAGAAGGGCTGAGGACTCCGCCAAAGTAATCCTTCCCGTCCACTGACCCTGCTCCTTACACGATGCACTGATTTAGGGTGTCCAGAGGGCAGCGCCCTTGGGGCCCTCCCTTGGCGAAGGGAGGGTTTGGGAGGGATCGAAAAGCTTTTATAAAAGGTTGAAGGTTTTGAAATATTTTCTAAACGAAGGGATTGACCATCATGCATAAGGTAGACGTCAAAGAAAAAGCCCGGGCCAGAGATGTCCGGATCTTGAAAAAGTGGAGCGAGGAGGACACGTTCCGCCGCTCGATGGAGAACCGCGAGGGACGCCCGAACTACGTATTCTACGAAGGGCCGCCGACGGCGAACGGAGTGCCGCATATCGGGCACGTGCTGGGCCGGGTCATCAAGGATTTTATCGGCCGCTACCAGACCATGAAGGGCTTCCGCGTCATCCGCAAAGCGGGCTGGGATACGCACGGCCTGCCGGTAGAGCTCGGGGTGCAGAAGAAGCTCGGCATCTCCGGCAAGCAGGATATCGAAGAATACGGCGTCGAGAAGTTCATCAAGGAATGTAAGGAAAGTGTCTTCGGCTATGAGAAGCAGTGGCGGGAATTCACAGAAGCGATCGGCTACTGGACCGATCTGGATCATCCATATGTAACGCTGGATAATACGTATATTGAGAGCGTGTGGAACATCCTGGCTACGGTTCATGAGAAAGGCCTGATGTACCGCGGTCACCGCGTTAGCCCTTACTGCCCGAGCTGCCAGACGACCCTCAGCTCCCATGAAGTTGCCCAGGGGTATAAGACCGTTAAGGATCTGAGTGCTACCGCCAAGTTCAAGCTGGACGGCAGCGGCGACTATGTGCTGGCTTGGACGACCACGCCTTGGACGCTTCCGGCGCATATGGCGCTGGCGATGAATCCGGCTATGGAATATGTGCGTGCGCAGCAGGAAGACGGTGTGTATGTACTGGCGAAGAACCTGGTGGACGAAGTGCTGAAGGGTGAGTACACCATCCTGTCTACACACACTGGCGCTGACTTTATCGGCCAGAGCTATACACCGCCGTTCGGTTATATCAAGGCGGAGAAGCATAATGTGATTGTCGGAGCCTCTTTTGTAACAGATTCCAGCGGTACCGGGATCGTACATATGGCTCCGGCACACGGGGAAGACGACTATAAGAGCTGCCGCGAGAATGGGATCAGCTTCGTGAATGTAGTAGATGCTTCCGGGAAATACACGGATGTAGTGAGTGATTTTGCCGGACGGTTCGTGAAGGATTGTGACCTGGATATCGTGAAGGTGCTGTCTGAACGCGGACTGCTCTACCACAAGGAGAAATACGAGCACAGTTATCCGTTCTGCTGGCGCTGCGACACCCCGCTGCTCTATTATGCAACAGACAGCTGGTTCATCCAGACAACAGCGATCAAGGATCAGCTGATTGCCAACAATAACAGTGTAGATTGGTACCCGGACCATGTGCGCGAAGGCCGCTTCGGCAAGTTCCTGGAGGAGCTGGTGGACTGGAATATCAGCCGTAACCGCTACTGGGGGACGCCGCTTAACGTATGGGTCTGCCAGGAGACCGGCAAGGAATTTGCGCCGCACAGCATCGCCGAGCTGAGAGCGATGGCCGTCGGCGAGGTCGCTGAAGATATCGAGCTGCATAAGCCGTACGTGGATAATATCCAGCTGCGCAGCCCGTTCAGCGAAGGTGCCGTCATGGTCCGCACCCCGGAAGTGATCGACGTCTGGTTCGACAGCGGCTCGATGCCGTTCGCCCAGAGTCATTATCCGTTCGAGAATCAAGACCGGTTCGAGGACCAGTATCCGGCGGATATGATCTGCGAAGGGATCGACCAGACGCGCGGCTGGTTCTACAGCCTGCTGGCGGTATCGACCCTGTTCACGGGTAAGGCACCATACAAGGCGGTTATCGCCCACGGACATATTTTCGATGAGAACGGCCAAAAGATGTCCAAATCCAAAGGCAATGTCATTGACCCATGGGAGATCATGAACGAATACGGCACGGATGCCTTCCGCTGGGCCATTCTGTCTGACAGTGCGCCGTGGAACAACAAGCGGTTCTCGCGGGGGCTGGTCGGGGAGACGAAGTCCAAGGTAGTGGACACTCTGGTGAACACGCATGCTTTCCTTACGCTGTATGCCGGAATCGACGGCTATGATCCTGCGGATCACCCGTTCAAGGTATCTGAGCATAAGCTCGACCGCTGGATTCTGTCCCGTCTGAACAGCCTGATCGTGCTGGTGGATAAAGGGCTGGCCGTGAATGACTTCGTGAACACCTCCAAGGCCATTGAGAATTTCGTGGATGAGCTGAGCAACTGGTACATCCGCCGTTCCCGTGACCGGTTCTGGGGCAGCGGGCTGGGCGAAGAGAAGCTGGATGCTTACCGCACCCTTACGCATGTCCTGTTAACCACAGCCAAGCTGATGGCTCCATTTACCCCGATGCTGTCCGAGGATATCTTCACGAACCTGGGCGGCGGAGAGAGTGTACATCTGGCAGACTATCCGGCAGCGGACGAGAACCTGATCGACCTTGCCCTGGAAAAAGATATGGAGTACGCCCGCGGCATCGTTGAGCTGGCCCGTAACGTCCGCAACGAGAGCGGCATCAAGAACCGCCAGCCGTTGTCTGAGCTGATTGCGTCCACGCCTGACAACTTTAACGTGGCGGATTATGAAGAGCTGATCAAAGAAGAGATCAACGTCAAAAATATCGTCATCGAGCACAGCGACAGCGGCTTCGTAGACTTCACCCTGAAGCTGAACCTGAAGGTGGCAGGCAAGAAATACGGCAAGAGCGTCGGCTTCCTGCAAGGCTTCCTCAAAGCGATGGACAGTGACGCTACCCGCAAAGCGGTACAAGAAGGCGTTATCGCCATCGTGTCACCGGACGGAGAAGAGCTGCAGATTACGTCCGAGGAGCTGCTGGTTGAGAAGCAGGCCAAACCTGGCTTTGCTTCCGCTTCCGGCTATGGACTGACAGTGGCCTTGAACACAGAAATCACACCGGAGCTGGTACAGGAAGGCTGGGTGCGCGAAGTCGTACGTGCTGTGCAGGATTACCGTAAACGTCTGGATCTGCCGATTGACAAGCGCATTGCCCTGACCCTGCATGTCGATGACGAGCTGAAGGCGGCGGTGACCGCATTCGAGCATGTGCTGCGTGAGAATGTACTGTTGACTACGGTGGATTTTGACGGAGATTATACCTATGAGACAGTGGATGCCGGCGGCAAGAGCTTCGGTATTCATATCGGCGCTTAACTCTGGAGCGGCCGCGCATTACCTGTATTACTTGTCCCTGTATGGCATATACTAGCCGCAAAGGAAAAGTTTCCACGGGTTAGAATGCAAATGACGAGCCCTGTGCTTAAAGAGAGAATTCTCTTTGACCGGGCTCGTTTGTTTTGCGGCGTATAGACAACAGGAGGTGCAGGGGCATGGGGGGATGGAAAGAGGGGAAGAATCCTGCGGAGCAGCCGGAAGAGCCGGAAGAGCCGGGCAGAATTTCGATCAGAACCACGGACAGAGCCGTTGATCCGGCCGATCTTCCCCCGGAAGAGAAGCTGAACGCCCTGTACCGGATGACCACGAGTCTGGCCCAGCAGATGGAGAAGTCACGGATCTCGGAATATACCGAGCTACTGTATTCCCCCTTCCGGCTGATCTGGCTGAACATCCTCTCCGGAGTAGCCAGGGGGCTGGGGATTGCGCTTGGATTCACTTTTTTTGCGGCGACGATTATTTATGTGCTTCAGGTGCTGGGCGCGCTCAATCTGCCGATTATCGGCGACTATATCGCGGACATTGTGCGGATTGTCCAGCATCAGCTGGAGCTGAAGACGTTCTAAGTGCGGCTGAACCTGAAATAACCCCACATTGGTGGGGTTTTCTCTTCATCGGATCGTTCCTAACCATTGCCAAGCATTAGCTGGGCATGGTTTGTGCTTATTTGCTGTGCAAGCTCTGCTACTTCCGCTCTTTTCGGGTCGGGTCCAGCAGGTAGTCGCCTTCCTCGTCATCCATGTAATGGCGGTAGCTGTTGCCCTTGATAATCATCAGATGATTGCCGGAAATGTCGGTGGCTACGAAATTCTCCCAGGGCTCCACGAAGCCCTCGGTTTCGTCCGCTTCGATCTCCATATCATTGTAGGAGCCGATGTTGCTGCCTTCAGCCATCGCAGGCGAATCTGAATTGCCCCAGCTCTCTACGATCTGCCAGGCATCCTCGCCATCGAAGCCATTCTGGTCATCCCGCTCATCCAGACTGGTGCGGCCAAACGGCGGAGACAGCAGCTCCTCCTCGGCCGGACGGGTGAATGGAGCGCTCTGGCGGGGAGCATGCTCTTTCGTGTAGCGGGTGGAGGGAAGGGCGGCCAGCCGCTCATAAGGAATGGGTTCACCGCTGGCGATACAGATGCCGTACGTTCCTTCGTCCATTGCCCGCAGGGCGGATTCAATATCGTCCAGCTCATGCTCATCGCGCTCCAGCAGGGAGATATCCATGGAACGGTTATACAGCTCTGTGGCGGCATCACCGGGATGGTTGTCGATTTCGGACAGCTCTCCAGTGTTGTCCCGCATCGCCTCCTGTAGTCCGTATTGTCCGCTGCTCTTCAACCTGTGCTTAATATCCTCCTGCTGCTGCTGGAGAGTAGTACGCAGCCCGGAGAGCTGCTGTGGTGTCAGATGGCTCATTGCTGTGAGCTCCTTTCGGTAGCTAATCGCTGAAACGGTACCGTCCTTTAAAAGGAAGGCAAAACCGTTTCCGCTTCTACGGATAGCTTGGCCTCCGGGGCCCTTTTTTAGCGCTGGCAAATAGTGCCCTGCCTTAACCGGTTTGCCAGGTCATGCAATAGACGGGTTCTTGAGGCCTGTGCTACAATATACAAGTCTTTATACAGTATTCGTACCGCGAAGCCGCGGGAAAAATAAGAACGGAGTGACAACTTCTGTGGTGTACTTTCTGATTGCGCTAATTGTATTTCTGATTGACCAGGGTACCAAATATCTGATTGCCACCCGGCTGGAGCTCGCAGAGCAAATTCCGGTAATCAAGGATTTCTTCATTATTACGTCGCACCGCAATCGTGGAGCCGCCTTTGGAATTCTGGAGGGGCAGCAGTGGTTCTTCATTGTGATTACAGTAATCGTTGTATGCGGAATCGTCTGGTATCTGAACAAAACCCGCAAGACCCGCAAGCTGCTGCCTACCGCGCTGGCACTTGTTCTTGGCGGAGCAGTCGGCAACTTCCTGGACCGGATTCTTAACGGTGAGGTTGTGGATTTCCTCATGTTCAATTTCGGAAGCTATACGTTCCCGATCTTTAACGTGGCCGATTCCTGTATTGTGGTCGGGGTGGGTCTGATTATTCTGGACACGCTGCTGGAAGTGAAGGGCGAACAGGAAGTCACCGAGGTGAAGGAATCACAGGAAGTCAAAGAAGGGAATGAATGATTTGAACAAAGACGTCAAAGAGCTGGCGGATTCTGGCGCCCTCGAGGAAGGAAGAGACGTCACCGAATGGATCGTTGCCGAGGACAATGCGCGGGAGCGGATTGATAAATACGTTACAGAGGCCATGGAAGACGAGATTTCACGCTCCCAGGTTCAGCTATGGATCAGCAGTGGCCATGTCGTGGTCAACGGCGCGCCGGTCAAAGCGAACTATAAGCTGAATGAAGGCGATAAGGTAACCGTTACGGTGCCGGAACCCGAGGTTACGGACCTGATCGCACAGGATATTCCGATTGAAGTGGCTTATGAGGACAGCGATGTGATTGTGGTGAACAAGGTGCGCGGCATGGTTGTGCATCCGGCAGTGGGGCATCCCTCCGGCACTTTGGTCAATGCGCTGATGTATCATTGCAAGGATCTGTCCGGCATTAACGGCGAGATTCGTCCAGGCATTGTCCACCGGATCGACAAGGATACCTCCGGTCTGATTATGGCAGCTAAGAATGATGCCAGTCATGCTTCGCTGTCCGCCCAGCTTAAGGAGCACAGTGTGACCCGCCGCTATATCGCAGTGGTGCACGGCAATCTGTCTCATGACAAGGGAACCGTAGATGCTCCTATCGGCCGTGATCCGCATGACCGCAAGCTGTATACCGTAACCGAGAAGAACAGCAAGCGCTCCGTGACGCATTTTACCGTGCTGGAGCGGTTTGGTGACTGCACACTGCTGGAGCTGCAGCTTGAGACAGGGCGCACGCATCAGATCCGTGTTCACATGAAGTTCATCGGCCATCCGCTGGTGGGTGATCCAATCTACGGGCGCAGCAAGGGAACTACCATGAACGGACAAGCCCTGCATGCAGCGGTACTGGGTTTTGTACATCCTTCCACAGGCGAATACAAGGAGTTCAGCGCGCCGATTCCGGCGGATATGGAAGAACTTCTATTTACGCTGCGCAGCAGATAAGTACAAATCAATAGATTATAAATCCATGGTACAGCGGCCGGATTTGCGTCATATTTAGAGCATAGATTCACAACATAGGCCCAGGAGATGAGTAGAAGATTATGAGTATTGAACAATATCAGGCTACATTTATTCAGACGAATTTTGCAGACCGCATCGGCGGCGAAGGATACGGCAAGGACACCTCCATCTACAAATTTGAGAAAATCAAACGCGCCAAAGCCTCGGCGAAGCAGGATTTTCCGGACATTGAACTGATCGACATGGGCGTCGGCGAGCCGGACGAAATGGCAGATGAAGGCATCGTGTCCAGACTTGCGCTGGAAGCGGCCAAGGAAGAGAACCGCGGCTACTCCGATAACGGTATTCCTGAATTTAAGGCAGCAGCGGCTGTGTACCTTAAGGAAGTTTTTCAGGTGGACGGAATTGACCCTGTAACAGAAATCGTGCATTCTATTGGCTCGAAGCCTGCGCTGGCAATGCTGCCATCCGTATTCATTAATCCGGGTGACATCACGATCATGACCATTCCGGGCTACCCGGTGCTGGGTACTCATACCAAGTATCTGGGAGGACAAGTCTACTCCGTGGAGCTGAAGAAGGAGAACAACTTCCTGCCTGACCTGAACTCCATTCCTGAAGAGGTTGCCCGCAAGGCGAAGCTGCTCTACCTCAACTATCCGAACAACCCTACGGGTGCAAGTGCCACACCTGAGTTCTTCACTGAAGTGGTAGCCTGGGCCAAAAAATATGATGTAGTCGTCATCCATGACGCTCCTTATGCTGCATTGACGTATGACGGCGTGAAGCCGCTGAGCTTCCTGTCCGTACCTGGTGCCAAGGATGTCGGCGTGGAGCTGCACTCCCTGTCCAAGTCCTACAACATGACCGGTTGGAGAATCGGCTTCGTGGCCGGCAACCCGCTGATCGTGAAGGCGTTCAGTGATGTGAAGGACAACAATGATTCCGGCCAGTTCATCGCGATTCAAAAAGCTGCCGCGTTCGGTCTCTCTCATCCTGAGATTACCGAAGCGATTGCCGCCAAATACTCCCGCCGCCACAACATGCTGGTGGATGCGCTGAACAGCCTGGGCTTCAAGGCCGAGAAGCCGAAGGGCTCCTTCTTCCTCTATGTAGCCGCGCCAAAAGGCGTCAAGGGCGGACGCCGCTTCGAATCCGGCGAGGATTTCTCACAGTTCCTGATCCGCGAGAAGCTCATCTCCACCGTGCCTTGGGATGATGCCGGCGCGTTCGTGCGTTTCTCCGTCACCTTCGTCGCCAAGGGCGAGGAAGAGGAGAAGCGTGTCATCTCCGAAATCCAAAGACGTCTGAGCGACGTTGAATTTGAATTTTAAAATGTAGATAACGAAGAAGCCGCTGCGGAGAAATCTGCGGCGGCTTCTTTGTGGTGCGCGTCTATCTACATAGCGGACTCCCGCTCAGCCCGGCTCGAATTGTTGCACAAAATGCAGCCTCGCACCGCTCAAACCAAGCTCGAACACACATATCCTGCACTTTTTGCAACAATCCATTCGGTGATGATTAATATCTGGCATAAATCCTGCAAAAACTGCAACAATTGGCCCGGCAGCACACAGGAGCGGAAGAATTCCTGCATAATGTGCAACATCAGAGCATTAGTAAAGCATCAGTGCAGCCTACCCTTTCCGGTAAGCCACCCGATGGAAAGCATTAATGTACCGAAACAGCGCTTCACCATCATCCGGCACATTCCCTGATCCACCCAGTGGCAGTATCATCGCCTGATAAGGCTCCGGTACCATTCGATATTGATGCACATAGGAGGTCAAGACGAACCCGTTCCGCTCCCAGAATTGAATACGTTCCTTGTGCGATGCCGTAACCCCCGATTCCGCTTCGATGATGACTCCCCGGATGCCATGTTCCTGCACCGCCCAAGCTTTGATCTGCTCCAGCATCCAGGTCCCCGTACCCTCCCCGCGCAATAGCTTATCTACTGCCAAGTAATCAATAATCAGGATCTTGTCCGCAGCTTGCCCCACTACACCGGTAACAGCCATCGCAACAACCGTCCCCTGATGCACCCCCGCATGTAAGTAACCAATCCCACGGTCCAGCATACTGCGGAGAATCCCTTTAGTCTTGGCTCCACTTGGAAAAGCTTCATGATACACCCGCTCCATCCGCCCCCACCACGCCTCATCCCACTCTTCTATAGTAATAAACTCCATGTTCATGATTGTATTCGCCTCCAGTTCCATCATAGCAGAGGAAGGGGGGAGAGCAAAAATAAGGCTTAGCAGGGAAGATAGTATTAAAGATGTTTATGCAAATGAAGAGAATGGCAGGGAGGTTCGATAGGTGGCGCAGGATTTTTTCTATTGTATTTCGTACAGCAGATGAGTGCTAAAACGTGCCTATAAGTAAATCTATTGCATTTCATGCATTAGAATTCTGTAAAAGCAATGTTTTTGAGCAGAAATCTGCAATTCAAGTGTACGAAATACATTAGAACACAGTTCAGCGGGCCATTCAATCAAATCTATTGCAGAGATTGCAATGAGCCTTAAATACAAGCCATAACCAATCGGCATTGCAATACGCACGATCAGCGCAGCGCCATAGTGCCCCCCTCTGCCTGCCTCTCCCCCAAGGGGGGATGTCAAATCTCTTGCACCGTTTAGGTGGAAGCGGCGGAGGGGATTTTGGAACTGCAGGAGCGATAGCGTCCGCCTTTACTTTGTCTCCGGATTTAATCCGCTAAGCGGTTAATTCAAATCAATCTGGAGACAACAGCGGCCGAAAGTCCAAAATCACCGCAGCTGCGCCCTCCCCTAAACCGTCCTGTGAAGAAAATTTGACATCCCCCCGTCCATCTGTCATAATTCCCTATAGTTGAATAGCGCCTTTAATTCAGTCCCGTGAGGCTGGCAAGGTAACGTGAATCGAGGTTCGCGTAAGAAAGCAGGAATCCGTATGAGTACGGAGTGCCTCTTTATGCGCGCGGACACGCCATCTTTTTGAATCTGCGGATTTCACTCCTTGCCTGCTTTGGGCAAGGAGTTTTTTAGTTTATCCGGGGAACTTGAACAGGCGATCAAGCAGGAGGATGGCAAAGAGCATGGTTACTGAAAAAAATGTCATTATGGACGAAACGGCGATTCGCCGGGCACTGTCACGCATTGCACATGAGATTTTGGAGAAAAACAAGGGTATCGAGAATTGCCTGCTGGTCGGCATCCGGACCCGGGGGATCTACCTGGCTCAGCGGATCGCGGAGCGCATTAAGGAAATTGAGGGCGTGGACATCCCTTACGGGGAGCTGGACATTACTCATTACCGCGATGACCGCGAAGGCGGCGGGGACAACCGGGAAGCGATGGACAAGGCGGTTGTGAACAGCAATCTGATCCTGCCTCCGGGCACCAGCGGCACCCGGGATAAGAAAGTAATCCTGTTCGACGATGTACTGTACACCGGAAGAACGATCCGCGCGGCAATGGATGCACTGATGGATTGCGGAAGGCCCCGGATGATCCAGCTGGCTGTACTGGCTGACCGCGGCCACCGGGAGCTGCCGATCCGCCCCGACTATATCGGCAAGAACGTACCCACCTCCAGGCATGAGCAGATTGAAGTGTCCCTGAGCGAGTATGACGGCAAGGACGAAGTGTACATTATTTCAAACCGGGAGGAACGATAACAATGATGACGGCAACCAAAGTGAAGGAACGCAGTCTGCTGGGGATGAAGGAGCTGGCGGAGTCGGAGATTAACCAGCTGTTAGACAGAACAGCTTACTGGGATCATCAGAGTGAGAAGCTCACGCCGGTGCTGAGAGCACATTTTGTTGCCAATATGTTCTTCGAGAATAGTACCAGAACCCGCTTTTCCTTCGAAATGGCTGAGAAACGTCTGGGTGTACAAGTACTGAACTTCACGGCTGCGGCCTCCAGTGTGGAGAAGGGCGAGTCCATCTACGATACAGTGCGCACACTGGAGTCAATGGGTATCGATGCCGGAGTCGTCCGGCTGAAGCCTGCCGGGGTGCTGCAGCAGCTTGCCGAGAAGGTAGGCGTTCCGCTGATCAATGCCGGGGACGGCAACAACGAGCATCCGACGCAGGCGCTGCTGGACCTGTACACGATGCGCAAGCATTTTGGCGGACTGAAGGGCCTGAAGGTCTCGATTATCGGGGATATTATGCACAGCCGGGTAGCACGGTCCAACCTCTGGGCACTCACCAAAATGGGGGCAAGCGTGCAGTTCTGCGCCCCTGTGAATATGCAGGCTCCTGAGCTTGCGGCCTACGCTCCATACGTGTCTATGGAAGAAGCGCTGAAAGCGGATGTGGTCATGATGCTGAGAGTGCAACTGGAGCGGCATGCTTCAGGCATTATTTTATCGGCTGAGCAGTACAGGGAGCACTTCGGACTGACCGAGGAACGGGCTTCCAGGCTGGACCCGGCAACGATTATCATGCATCCGGCACCGGTGAACCGCAATGTGGAGATCGACGATGCGGTAGTGGAGAGCAGCCAGTCCCGGATTTTCCCGCAGATGGCGAACGGAGTGCCGGTACGGATGGCGGTCATGGAGCGGGCTTTGCAGTAGCAGAACGGCAACCAAAAAAACCTCACATAAGAGCATTAATAAATATACACAAAGATGAATTTTTATTATATAATAACTACAGAGCTTACGGCTGCGGCCGGAAGGCACAAAGGAGAATCATAACCGTGATCATCAAAAATGCCAGTGTACTGAACGAAGAAGGCGTGCTGGAGCGCAAGCATATTGTTGTGCAGGACGGAGTTATCTCGAAGATTCAGGATGCCGCCGAGGCGGTAGAAGAAGCCGGAGAGACCGTTGAAGCGGAAGGCAAGCTGCTGATACCGGGACTGATCGATATGCATGTGCACCTGCGTGAGCCGGGCTTCGAGCATAAGGAAACCATTGAGACGGGGGCGCGCTCGGCGGCCAAGGGCGGATTCACCACGATTGCCTGCATGCCGAACACACGCCCGGTAACTGACAGTGCAGAGATCGTACAGCTGGTGAAGGATAAGGCACGCGAAGCGGGGCTTGTGAAGGTGCTGCCTTACGCGGCCATTACCAAGAATGAGCTGGGACGCGAGCTGACGGATTTTGCGGCACTGAAGGAAGCGGGAGCGATCGGCTTCACCGATGACGGCGTAGGCGTGCAGAGTGCGCAGATGATGAAGGATGCGATGAAGCTGGCGAAGGAACTGGATATGCCGGTGATTGCCCACTGTGAGGATAACTCGCTGGTGGAAGGAGCGCCGGTAGCCGAAGGCACTTTTGCCGACAAGCATGGCCTGAAGGGAATTCCGAATGAGTCGGAAGCCATTCATGTAGGCCGTGACATTCTGCTGTCTGAAGCAACGGGTGTCCACTATCATGTGTGCCATGTCAGCACTGAGCAATCGGTCCGGCTGATCCGCCAGGCGAAGCAAATCGGCATTAAGGTAACCGCCGAGGTGTGCCCGCATCATCTGCTGCTCTCGGAGGAAGATATTCCTGGCATGGACGCCAATTGGAAAATGAACCCGCCGCTGCGCTCCCGCCGCGACGTGGAAGCCTGCATCGAAGGGCTGCTGGACGGCACGCTGGATATCATCGTGACCGACCATGCCCCGCACAGCGAAGAAGAGAAAGCCAAGGGCATGCAGCTTGCACCGTTTGGCATCACCGGCTTTGAGACGGCCTTCCCGCTGCTGTATACCACTTTTGTGGCCACAGGCAAATGGGATCTGTCCCTGCTGGTGCAGCGGATGACCGCTGATCCGGCCCGGGTGTTCAGACTGAATACAGGCAGCCTTGCAGTAGGGGCGCCTGCCGATCTGACCCTGATTGATTTGAATGAAGAGAAGGAAGTAGACCCTGCAACGTTTGCGAGCAAGGGCCGCAATACACCTTTTACCGGATGGAAGCTTAAGGGCTGGCCGGTGAAGACCTGGGTAGACGGCAGAGCCGTATGGAGTGAGGCTTAACAGAAGTAAGCAGTAGCCCATGCAGCCCGGCTGCATGGCTGTGACATAAGAATCAGACTACAGAAACAAGAAGGAGTGGAAGGCATGCAGGCGAGATTGCTGCTTCAGGACGGAACACTGTTTACAGGCACCGCATTTGGCGCGGAAGGCGAGAAAACGGGCGAGGTTGTTTTTAACACAGGAATTACAGGCTATCAGGAGGTACTATCGGACCCTTCGTACTGCGGCCAGATCGTCACCATGACGTATCCGCTGATCGGGAATTACGGCATTACCCGTGATGATTTCGAGTCCGTGCGCCCTTTTGTACACGGCTTTGTTGTGCGGCGCCACGAATCCGTACCCAGCAACTGGCGTGCTGAATACAGTGTAGACGATCTGCTGAAGGAATATGATATTCCCGGCATCAGCGAGATTGATACCCGTATGCTTACCCGGATTATCCGCCACTACGGCACCATGAAGGCGATCCTCACCACTTCTAACAAGCGTGTGGAAGAATTAATGGAGATGATGGGTGACACTACTATTGAGGAGCTGCGCAATCAGGTAGCCCGTACCTCTACGACAGCAGCCTACAGCAGCCCGGGCACCAAAGAACGCATCGTGCTGGTCGATTACGGCGCGAAGACAGGTATCCTGCGTGAACTGAACAACCGCGGCTGTGATGTGGTGGTTGTGCCTCATGATGTCACTGCAGACGAGATCCGCCGCTTGAACCCGGATGGCATTCAGCTCTCGAATGGCCCTGGGGACCCGAAGGATGTACCTTATGCGGTACAGACCATCTCCGAGCTGCTCGGCGAATACCCGATCTTCGGCATCTGCCTGGGACACCAGCTGTTCGCACTGGCCTGCGGCGCTGATACAGAGAAGCTTAAGTTCGGCCATCGCGGCGGGAACCATCCGGTGAAGGAGCTGGAGAGCGGACGCTGCTTCATCACCTCCCAGAACCATGGCTACACCGTGAACGAGGAATCGATTGCCAGCACAGACCTGGAAGTTACCCATATCAATAACAATGACAAGACCGTTGAAGGACTGAAGCATACCCGCTACCCCGCTTTTTCGGTGCAGTACCATCCGGAAGCGGCGCCGGGACCGCATGACAGCAGTTATCTGTTCGACCGTTTCCTGCAGCTGATCGCAGACCACAAGGCGCAGCGGCCGGCCGGATCGCGCCAGGCACAGCTTGCGGCGAATGCCAGAATCACGGCACCGAAATCATCCGCACCCCAGCTTGAAGCCGTGAAAGGAGCTCTATAACATGCCTAAGAACAACAAACTCAAAAAAATTCTGGTTATCGGCTCCGGTCCGATCGTTATTGGTCAAGCTGCCGAATTCGACTATGCAGGCACACAGGCCTGCCAAGCCCTTAAGGAAGAGGGCGTCGAGGTCGTGCTGATCAACAGCAACCCGGCAACGATTATGACTGATACCAATATGGCTGACAAAGTATACATTGAACCAATTACACTTGATTTCGTAACCGGCATTATCCGTCAGGAGCGCCCGGACGGGCTGCTGCCTACACTCGGCGGACAGACCGGCCTGAACATGGCCGTAGAGCTGGCCCGTGCCGGTGTCCTGGAGCAAGAGAAAGTGAAGCTGCTGGGCACACAGCTCGAATCCATCGAGAAAGCAGAAGACCGCGATTTGTTCCGCGAGCTGATGCGCGAGCTGGAACAGCCTGTGCCGGAGAGTGCGATTATTACGAGTGTGGAAGAAGCGCTTGGCTTCGCCGCAGGAATCGGCTATCCGCTGATCGTTCGTCCGGCCTACACGCTGGGCGGAACCGGCGGCGGGATCTGCGACAACGAAGAAGAGCTGCGCGAGACCGTTAAGGCGGGTATCCGTTACAGCCCGATCGGCCAATGTCTGGTCGAGAAGAGTATCGCCGGCATGAAGGAAGTCGAATATGAGGTTATGCGCGATGCGAATGACAACTGTATTGTAGTCTGCAACATGGAGAACTTTGATCCGGTTGGCGTACATACGGGCGACAGTATCGTTGTGGCGCCGAGCCAGACGCTGTCCGACCGTGAATATCAGATGCTGCGCAGCGCTTCCCTGAAGATTATCCGCGCGCTGAATATTGAAGGCGGCTGTAACGTACAGTTCGCCCTGGACCCGCAGAGCTACCAATATTACGTTATTGAAGTGAATCCGCGTGTCAGCCGCTCCTCGGCGCTGGCATCGAAGGCGACCGGTTATCCGATTGCCAAAATGGCGGCCAAGATTGCCCTCGGCTATACGCTGGATGAAATCGTCAACCCGGTAACCGGCCAGACGTATGCTTGCTTCGAGCCTACGCTGGACTATATCGTCAGCAAGATCCCGCGCTGGCCGTTCGACAAATTCATCTCGGCGAACCGCAAGCTGGGAACGCAGATGAAGGCGACCGGAGAGGTCATGGCGATTGGCCGGACTTTTGAAGAGTCGATTCACAAGGCGATCCGGTCGCTGGAGATCGGTGTCCACCGTTTCCGTCTGCCGGGAGCGGAGCTGCTTGAAGAGAGTGTGCTGCGCTATAGACTTGCCAAGCCGGATGATGAGCGCCTGTTCCTGATCGCGGAAGCCTTCCGCCGGGGCTATGAGCTGCAGGAGATTCAGGATATTACGAATGTGGACTGGTGGTTCCTCTCCAAGATCGAGGGGCTTGTGAGCTTCGAGGAAGAGATCCGTGCCGAAGAGACCTTGTCTGCTGAGACGCTGTATCAGGCCAAGCGCAAGGGCTTCACAGACCGGGCAATTGCCGAGATCCGTGCCGAAGGCCGTCCAGGCGGAGCATTCACCAAGGAGTCAGAGGTACGTGTGCTGCGTCTGCAGCAGGGTCTGGTTCCGGTATTCAAAATGGTAGATACCTGCGCCGCTGAATTTGAGGCCACTACACCATATTACTACTCGACCTATGAGACGGAGAATGAGGTCATTCATTCCGACAAGCAGAAGGTCATTGTCCTCGGCTCCGGCCCGATCCGTATCGGCCAGGGGATTGAATTTGACTACTCCACAGTGCATGCGGTGTGGGCGATTCAGAAGGCCGGCTATGAAGCTGTAATTATCAATAATAATCCAGAGACCGTCTCAACGGATTTCAATACCTCGGACCGTCTGTACTTTGAGCCGCTGTTCTTCGAGGATGTCATGAACGTAATTGCCCAGGAGAATCCGATCGGAGTCATCGTACAATTCGGCGGACAGACCGCGATTAACCTGGCTGCACCGCTTGCTGCTGCGGGTGTGAATATTCTGGGTACCAGCCTGGCGAGCATCGATGAAGCTGAGAACCGCAAGAAGTTCGAAGCGCTGCTGGCCCGTCTGGATATCGCACAACCTAAAGGCAAGACCGTAATCAACATTGATGAAGCCGTCGAAACCGCGCAATCGCTTGGTTATCCGGTGCTGGTTCGTCCATCGTATGTCCTGGGCGGACGTGCTATGGAGATTGTCTACAACGACACCGAGCTGCTGAGCTACATGGTTGAAGCGGTAAAAGTAAATCCGGAGCATCCGGTGCTGATCGACCGCTACATGCTGGGCAAGGAAGTGGAAGTGGACGCCATCTGTGACGGAGAGACAGTTGTCATTCCGGGCATCATGGAGCATGTGGAACGCGCAGGGGTTCACTCCGGCGACTCCATCGCAGTCTACCCGCCGCAATATCTGGATGAAGGTCTGAAGCAGAAGATTGCTGAGATCACCATCAAGATTGCCAAGGAGCTCAAGACCATCGGTCTGGTGAACATCCAGTTCGTCATTTATCAGAATGAAGTGTATGTGATTGAGGTCAACCCGCGCTCCTCGCGTACGGTTCCGTTCCTTAGCAAGGTAACCGGTATTCCGATGGCGAACCTGGCGACCAAGATCATTCTGGGCGGCAAGCTGAAGGAAGACGGGTACACGGAAGGTCTGTGGCCGGAGAGCGATTATGTGTCGGTAAAAGTGCCGGTGTTCTCTTTTGCCAAGCTGCGCAGAGTGGAGCCTACGCTGGGACCGGAGATGAAATCTACCGGTGAAGTCATGGGCCGCGACAAGCTGTATGCCAAGGCGCTCTATAAAGGTCTGATCGGTGCAGGAATGAAGATTCCAGCTACCGGAGCAATCATCGTAACCGTAGCCGACAAAGACAAGGCTGAAGCGGTAGAGCTGATGAAGGGCTTCCATGCCATGGGCTACAAAATCATCGCTACCGGCGGTACAGCAGCGGCGCTGGAGCAGGCGGGGCTGAACGTGATGAACGTTAACAAGCTGGATGAGGGCGAGCCGACTATTCTGGATCTGATCCGCGGCGGTCAAGCGAACTTCGTCTTCAATACACTGACCAAGGGCAAAACGCCTGAGCGTGACGGATTCCGCATCCGCCGTGAAGCGGTAGAGAACGGAGTCGTATGTATGACCTCGCTCGATACGGTAACGGCGCTGCTAAGAATGCTTCAGACGATTAACTTCTCGTCCCAGTCGATGCCTGCTTTTGTCGGACAATAAGATAGAGGGTGAGGCAGCTGTAACAGGCTGCTACAGGAACGGTTTGCGTTAACGCAGACCGTTCCCCTATGCCCGGGACCTTAATATCGAAGGTGTTGGATACGATAACTAAGAAAGAAGGTTGGCGAATGGAACGGACAGCAGCAGAGCAGCAGCACGGGCACGAGAATGTCGGACAGATTGAGAAATGGAATGAAATGGCCGGACGGCTGATGGTTGCCCTGGATTACCCGAATGCAGACCAGGCGCGGGCGCTGATCGAACAGCTCGAAGGTATCCCTTGCTATATGAAGGTGGGCATGCAGCTGTTCTATGCCGCCGGTCCTGACTTCATCCGGGAGCTGAAGGAGCGCGGATATTCGGTATTCCTTGATGTCAAAATGCACGATATCCCCAACACGGTCCGGGGTGGTGCTGAGAGCCTAACCGGGCTGGGCGTGGACATGTTCAACGTACATGCCGCCGGGGGCGCAGCCATGATGGCGGCTGCGGTGGAAGGAGCGGCTCAGGCGGTCAGCCTGAAGCCATCGCTGCACATGTCGCTGATCATTGCAGTAACCCAGCTTACCAGCACTAGCCAGGAAGTGATGAACCGCGAAATCGGCATAGCCGGAACAGTGACCGATGCAGTGGTGCGATACGCCAAGCTGGCAGCGGAAGCAGGCTTGCATGGAGTGGTAGCATCCCCGCAGGAATCCGTGGTGATTGCTGAAGCGTGCGGACCCGAGTTCCGCACGGTTACCCCGGGCATCCGGCCCGCTGGTGCGTCACTGGACGATCAGTCCCGGGTCATGACGCCCGGACAGGCTATTCGCCAAGGCAGCCACTACCTGGTAGTGGGCCGGCCGATTACAGCCGCGGCAGATCCGCGTGCGGCAGCACTATCTATTATTGAGGAGATGAGCCAAGCATGAGCAAATTAGAGAATCGAAGTGAACAGGTCGCAAGTCATCTGCTGGAGATCGGAGCCGTAGCCCTGCGCCCGCAGGAGCCGTTCACCTGGACCTCCGGCATCAAATCGCCGATCTATTGCGACAACCGTCTGACCATGGCCTTCCCGGCAGTCCGCAATTACATTGCGGAGGCCTTCGCAGAGCTGATCAGAACCAGCTACCCGGACGCAGAGGTGATTGCCGGGACAGCAACCGCCGGTATCCCGCATGCGGCCTGGGTGGCCGATAAGCTCGGTCTCCCGATGGCTTACATCCGGGACAAGGCCAAAGGCCACGGCAAGCAGAACCAGATCGAAGGACTGATCGCGCCCGGCCAGAAGGTCGTTGTGATCGAGGACCTGATCTCCACCGGGGGCAGCTCCATCAAAGCCGCACAGGCCGTACAAGAAGCAGGCGGCCTCCCGCTGGCCGTCTTGGCCATCTTCAGCTACGAGCTGGACCGCGCCGTAGAAGCCTTCGCCGCTGCCGAGCTTCCGCTCCAGAGCTTGTCCAACTACAGCACGCTGATTAATGTGGCGCTGGCCCAAGGCAAGATCGCAGAGAGCGATGTAGCGCTGCTGCAATCCTGGCGACAGGACCCTGCCGCCTTCGGCGTGTAGGGCTGTAGAGGACCCTGAGGATGGAAGATGGTGCGTGGAGAATGTTGAGAATACGTAAAGCGTAAACGTAGAGCGTAAACGTAAAGCTTAGAAAATGCGTAGAAGAAGCCTTGTCCTCCTTTACCGGGGGGGCTGGGCTTTTTAGAATTAATATGTTTTGGGGTCCCTGCAAAGTACCTGAGTCATCATCGAAGCTAAAGTCGCACTTTGTGGGGTTATTTTGTGCTAATAATTAGTTTTTGGACAGTCAGGAAAAGAAGTGGAAAAACAGCATCTATTCAATGGCTCAGCACACTTCTGGATGCTCTAGTTGGAAAAAATACACTTGTTGAGACCCGAAATGGACAATAACGCAGATACGGCGTGAACTAGATGACCTAAATCCACTTATTTCTTTTGAAGAGGCGATTTCCGCCCAAGCAAGTGTACAAAATCCAACTGTAATCATCTCAACTGCTTGTTATCTCCACAGCCCCTAATTAGCTGCATACTCCAATATCCATGCGTTACTAACCAATCTCATCATGTCTTGCTCCAGTGAAGAATGTGACCGCTACTCTCATCACATTCGTTCCATTGCCCACCACCTTGTTTTCAACTCATTTGTTATACTCCATATCCCCTGTAATCTGCTCCATGCCTGCGTTATTCTTCAACCAGTAACCTAAGCATACGGGCAGAAATTGCCATCTTCTCCGCCAAGCTATCCTCTAATTTTCTTGCAAAACTGGGCATGATAAATAGCACCGGGACATATATTATTGCGATGAAGGAGAAGAGGGTATCATGAATTGGATCTATTTTGCCAAGTTGTTCAGGACCAGATTTCAAGCGGGCTGCCTTGCCAAAAGACTGGAGCAGGACGGCTGGATCTATGGCTATCATGATCCGAGTTTTGTGGAAATATACCGTTCGCGCAAGGGCCGTTATGGTGTGCGTTTTCTGCCTTAGACAGAAAATCCAAAATCATCCTTGACTTAATGCATGGCTATATTGTATATTATCTATTGTCGCTGTTTAAATAATTATTAACTGACGCGGGGTGGAGCAGCCCGGTAGCTCGTCGGGCTCATAACCCGAAGGCCGCAGGTTCAAATCCTGCCCCCGCAATTACCTTATTACACCGGACAGCACTCGTATAATACGGATATCCTAGTCCGGGCCCTTAGCTCAGTTGGTTAGAGCGGTCGGCTCATAACCGATTGGTCACAGGTTCGAGTCCTGTAGGGCCCACTTCACTTAACCCCCTTGCCTAGCAAGGGGGTTTTACTTTGTTCAGGGTAGTTTCCCAACCTTGCTAACAGATTTGCAAACGAAGTACATTTATCCATATAATAGAACTGTTTGGCTTCGAATCATCTATTTGGTTAATTATTACTCAAATTATTAAGCACGATATGGTACCCTCCTGAAACTATTAATCTGAGAGTCGTAAGAACGACTGATGCACATATAGACATTGAGTAGTGCAAAGACTGTTTATAGAGGCGTTAAGAATTGCACGGTTTTGTTCCAGAAGGAAGGGTCGGAAGGAAGATACTTCTAGATGTCGAAATGTGATGTCGAAGGGAGGTGAGTGTAATGGATGATTGGGGGGAGAAAATAAAAAAAGCATTTGATGTTCATGTTGAGAAAAGAGTAAATATAACTACTGCTTTGAACTCACTTATGGTTGAACTAAGAGATCGACAAGGACTAAAACCTAATGTAGAACTTATAAATGAATATCCTTTGGTTTGGAGGATATTGATTCAAGGCCGCTGTGTTGATATTAGCGAAGAGGAAATTGATGATATCCGGGATTCATTGCCTAGTTTCAATGGTTCAGGTGAGAAATTACCCTTACTTGATGGAATTAAGAAATTGTTAGTTGAAAAATTTAATTAAGCGCCTTAGGATGATTTTTTGTGTTTTTAGAGGGCCTATTATATATGTTCTCAAACACTTTCAAACAATAAACTCGTCTGGCATTAAGCCAGGCGGGTTTATTTTATAGCTTTTGCAAATGCTCAATAACTATGTTCATGAACTTCTTAAAATTTTTTTAAAGCTTGTTACTTCCATTCTCTTGTTCTTTAGCTTTCTCACTGAAATGTATGCTAATAATAGCAATTACCAATAAAATTACACCTACTACATTAGAGAATGCAGGCTCATTGTTTGAAATTGATCGTATTAACAACCGAATATTAATAGCAAGAGCCCCGAACCAACATATGTAAACAAACCATTTAGTACTGTTCTTCATTATTTCACCTTTCATATACATTATTTTATAATTATACAATATAGAATCAGCATGTTTCGCTTTCAAGCTGATCTTTAGGTTTCCATTATCCCAATTAAGGAGGAATTATGAACCAGAGAAAAATCGTTAATTTAACAGTGATTATTCTGATCATATGTATTTTTTATTATTTTTTCGTAAGCGGAGGTACTGCTGCGGTTGGAAGAATAGAAAAGCTTTTTTTGAAGGAAAAGGAGTCGTATTTTATGGCTTACAAATATAATTTGCTGCGTAAACCTTACCTTGTGAAAATTAAAGAAGATGAAATATAATCTGTGTATGACTTGATCAAGGGGTGAAACAATGAAGTTACTGGACGGTCTCTAGCTTCCCTGAAGGAGGTTAGAGCTGAGTTGACTAGAAGCGTTAAGAAAACACCCGTAAGTAAAGATCAGGCAAATCCCTGGACGAAACGACAGGCAAGCAAGGCTGTGCGAAGATACTCCCGAGGTATTCCTTATGGTAAATTCTATCGAAAAATTTATTGTTCGTGGGATATAAGCGATTGGAGATTTTACAAACCTTATTTGCAAGCGGTCAAGGAATGGGAGACCAATGGTAGAAGTTGGCACAGACCCGTTAGCCTTCAGAAATTAACTTTAAACTGGAATAAGGATTTTAAAAGAAAATAAGAAAAGGGGTTGCCGATAGGGAAGCGTCGGCGGCTCCTTTTCTTATGTACGTTCTGCCTTAAAGAAGAGCTAGTTTTAATTTCTATCTACTAAAATAGTATATGCAGTTATGTTTCCGAATTCATCATATGAAAATATAGTTGAGGCTCCATATTGAACAGCTTGAACCCATCCATCTTCATACAATACAATAGCCCCATCATTAAAAATTAGTTCAAGTGATCCGGGGAGATACTTCCAATATCCTGAATTCATGTGAACAATAATTTGTTCAAAACTAGCCTTGGCACTCACATCTTGTGGAGTAACCTTGTTTAGAGTAGATACTGCGGGAAGATCAGGAGTCTGGATGGATGCAGTTGCTGCAAAAGAGGTGGAGCCTAAAGCGAAACAAGCTGTAACGGTTAAAAGGCCAACCAAAAGTTTCTTTTTCATACTTCAAACCTCCAAAATGAGTATTTTGTGTGTTACATAAGTAATAATAGATTAAATGGATTTATATGTATATAAGTAATAAGTATGGTTTTTAATGATATTTTTTGTCATATATTGGAGGTTAATGTCGTTTGTTGATTTTTAATTGGATTTGAATAATATGTCCTAGGACTTTGTAAGGATTATTATTAAAATGCAATTATATATAAGTTTTTACTAATGAAAAACGGGCCATTTTGTGGCCCGCGTGTTCGACTAAATTTCAATATTTGATTTTTAATGCTTATTAGGGAATTAACCAAACATAGAAGGCAAAAAGAACAAGAAAAAGAGAATAAGAACGATCACGCTGGTGATTCTGCTCATCATAAGATAAGCCTCGCTGGGCCCGGAGTCGCCTTTGACCATCCAGCCGTAACGCATATGCCAGCCCATGGCCGGGAAGAAGATATTCAATACTGCAATCAATACGAAGAGAACAGCGAAAATAACAACCATTTTTACCAGCTCCTTTCTCCATTTACGAAAGCCCATTGCATGAAGTTGCATATTTCTGGATGCAGCTTCAAATTAACAACGCAGAATTCTTCCAGCCCCACGTGACACTTATGTCACATCAACCCCCATATTGTTAGCTCATTCGATGGGGAATTCTATCTGCGCCTCTTATACTGGAAATATATTGATTTACTTCCGAAAGGGGCTATTCACCAGTGACTGAAGCTATCAAAGCAATACTATTAGGGATTATTGAGGGGTTGACTGAATTCTTGCCGGTCTCGTCTACCGGGCACCTTATCCTGGCAGGGGATCTGCTGAAGTTCGAGGGGGAGGCTGCGGTTACCTTCAAAATCGTAATCCAGCTGGGTGCGGTAATGGCCGTGTTGATGCTGTATTGGAAAAAGTATGTGAACATCGGAATGAATATGCTGAAGCTGGATTTCTCCAAGAGCAAGGGACTGAATGCCATCCACATGATCCTGGCTATGGTTCCGGCACTGGTGGTGTATCTGCTCTTCAAAGATACGATCAAGAGCCAGTTATTCGGCCCTAAGCCGGTCCTGATTGGTCTGATTGCCGGTGGCCTGTTGATGATCTTCGCTGCACGCAGCAGGAGAACCGTTACGTCAGAGACGGTGGACGGTCTTAACTATACGCAAGCCTTTGGCATCGGGCTGTTCCAGTGCTTAGCGCTATGGCCCGGGTTCTCCAGATCCGGCTCGACGATCTCAGGGGGCCTCCTGCTGGGAACCAGCCAGAAAGCCGCTGCGGACTTCACCTTCCTGATCTCAGTACCGGTAATGTTCGGAGCCAGCCTTCTGGACCTCTATGACAGCCGGGATCTGCTGAATTCAGATTCACTGACCCTGATGCTGATCGGGTTCGTGACGTCCTTCCTCGTAGCCATGATTGCAGTGGTCACGTTCATCAAGCTGATCAAGCGGCTCCGCCTGGAGTGGTTCGCGCTGTACCGCTTCGTGCTAGCAGGACTGTTCTATGTAATTGTCATCCTGTAATGGGCCTCTGGTGTGATCCGCTCAGGAGGCTCAGCACTCAGCCGTATTCCTTAGGCTCCTGCAGCAGGATGGAGAAGGTCTGGGTCTCGTGGTCCACTTCAATCGTCTCGATACCCACAAAATCCGGAATTTCAGGATGAACGGCATCCACGCTGTATTCAGGGTGAGTCAGCAATAATTGAATGACTTTCAAGGCTTCCACGTTGATCTTGATCCCCTTTACAGTAGAATCTCGTGTTCTGATTTATAGTCTGTATTATCCCCGCAGCGCTTAGCGAATATGTCTGTGGATGATATTTCTGTCTTCGTTACGTTCCATAACAGCCATTAATTGACCCTGGAAAATCCGTCTCTGGATCTGGTCGATCCGCTGGAGCGCGAGGGGGATTGGCACCTGGAATGCTACAGCCAGCTCGGCAACGGCATCCTCACGAAGTTCGGGCAGCGTCTTCTCGGAGATCATGGTATAGGGCATGGAGGCATACAGGATGAACCGGTCGGATTCATCTCTCTGCGCCTGAGTGAACTCTCCGGGCATAAGTGTAGACTTACCGGCATGCCGCAGCAGATGACACAGCTCATGGAGGAATTCCAGCCGCTGCAGCTCGGGAGGGAGCCGGTTGTCGATGAACATGCTGTACATTCCGGCTGTAGCCTCAATCGCCTTACTGCGGACATCCAGATAGTGCACCCAGATATTAAGCCGCTTCGCTATGTAATCAATGGAGATGTCGGACGGCTTGCGGACACCAATACGCTGGTATAGATCCTCTGTCCATTTCTCCAATGCGGTCATCTGATAATAGCCTTGCATAATCAATCACCCCATATATAAGATCGTATGTTCGTATTATTGGCCAAAAGAAAAGCCCGTAAGGGCTAAGCAGCAGTTCAGCGCGCACTCTTCACCGGCTGAAATATGGAACTGGTGTTCCTGTGTATGTAAGCATAAAGGAATTACGCCCGAATATCAAGTGTTTTTCCCAAGGTGGGGTGCGTGGCCTGACTCAGCATCTGAATCATATCCTGGGCACCGCTCTGCGCCTGCTCCTTGGCAAGGCTCATCACCTGCAGCCCTGCGGCCTGCTGTAAGGATGACTGGCTCATCACTACGGATAATGCAGCAATATCCATCCGGCATTCCTCCTCCATATGTTGTGAAGCTATTGCTTCATACTCTATATCGACCACTGGACGCCTGTCCGTTAGGTGAATGGTATTTCTTTGCCAATTGGCCCATGCAAGGGAGCGGAATTCCACATATTCTGTGCTGTATTCAATATTCAAGAGGAGGAATTAATCATGGGAGCAGAGTATGGTTGCGGTTGTGGAAATAACGTAGGTGGAGTGAATCAGGGACCTCCAATCGTTCCGGTAGTAAGCCCTTGGACTTCGACAGGTGCAATTCTGGTTCTGTTCATCCTGCTGGTTATCATCACAAAAGCCTGCTTGTTCTAGAACAGCCTATAGCCAGTGTAGCCCTGTCCGGCCTGTGCCGGATAGGGCTATTTCTTTTTCCTGTTATTTTTACGGACTGTTGGCCCGATCTGGCGTTTGATTCTGCCTGTAGCTGCATCCGTTTCAATGATATAGAGCTCCTTAATTGTTCCTGCAAGCGCGAACCATTCCTGTAAGGCTTCAGCTTCGGACATAGGGCCGTACAGCCGTTTGCCCCGATAACAGATATAGAACACATGCGGCTCTCCATCAAAGTTATATTATCCCATTTCATTCTACGCTTTATCGCAGTGAAATTGAATAACATCCCCCACAATGCCGGCTTACTTGAAAATAAACTCTACGCGCGTACCGTCTGCGAACGTCTCCAGCTGATTGCCGACCCAGCTTCCCGCTCCGCGGTTATCACTGGGGGTTATGTACTCAATATGGGCCCCGGCTCCGCCTTCCTCACACATGGCCATCGGCCATTCGTCCCGGTCATAGCCTTTCTTCGTGGGAACTCCCTTCAGCGACGCCTTGCGGTTCTCCTCCGCATCCTTGCGGTTGATCGTGCAGATGGCTGATTCTCCCTTACGGATGGCCTTCTGGATGTGCCTCGCGGTCTCCGGGTAGCGGTCTGCCGGGAACTTCAGCTTCACGACCTCCGAAGAATGACCGGAAGGTGTCTGCGGCAGCCATTGCCCGTTTTCTTCCAGCAGGTAGGCGGACAGACTGAGCAGGGCGATAATGATGAGACTGATGATGGATTTTTTGGCTTTCATATCTGCTCCTTTGGATGTGGGTATGGGTATAATGCCTGTGCCCTGAATAGTATAGCGTAAGAATAACCGATTGGGACAGCCCGAATTCTGTGCAGCAGCCGTGCTGAAGTTCCATAATTCGTCATAATATGTACAAACACAAGGAAAAGGATGGTGGAAAATGTGGAACAGCGCAACCTCAGGGACCTGCTGGATTCGGCCTCGCGGCTGATTGGTGATGTGCAGTGGCAAGCGGCTTTTCGCAAAATACAGATGTCTCCCGCTGACGCGGAGCTGGGGGCGCCCGCACGGAAGCTGCTGGAGACGCTGTACTGGCTGCAGGGCCAGGGAATGATCAGCGGCCAGCATGATTACCTGGAGAGTCCGGATGATATCAACAACAAGCTGAAGAATACGGCGGGTACCTATGCCGGACTGCACGGCTATGAGATGGGGCCAATTAGCGGCCAGACGGAGAAGCTCATCAGCAGTCAGCGTCAGGGCGTAACGGACAGTGCGATCCGCTGGCACAAGGCCGGGGGCATCGTAGCGATGACCTATCATGCCAACATGCCGGGTACGGCACCAGCCTGGACGAATGTCTCCATGAGCCTCAGCGAAGCTAATTTCAGCAAGTACATCACACCGGGAACACCCGAGTATACGGCGATGATTGCCGAGCTGGATAAGGTAGCTGTTTTCCTGAAAAAACTGAATGATGCCGGTGTCCCCGTCCTCTGGAGACCATACCATGAGATGAACGGCGGCTGGTTCTGGTGGGGGCAGAAATCCTCCTTCGTGACCCTCTGGGAGATCATGTTCGAGCGGTATACCGTCTATCATCAGCTGCACAATCTGCTGTGGGTGTGGAGTCCGAATGCCAAGAACAAGAATAGTGAGGAGCCGGCGAAGTATTATCCGGGCAGCGGCAGAGTGGATGTGCTGGCGGCGGATATTTTCGAGGGGGATTACAAGGCAATCCATCATGATACGCTCTGGGACCTGGGGCGCGGCAAGCTGATCGCCATCGGTGAGAACGGGGAGCTTCCACCGCCAGCTGTGCTGGCAGGCACGCAGAACAAATGGAGCTTCCAGATGACCTGGGGCAAGATGCTGTACGAGCGCAATAAGGATGCAGTGATTCAGGCTTTTATGAAAAATAGTGCCGTATTCTCCAGAGACGACTATTCGGCCAAAGCGGCGGCGTATGCTTCTTCAGGAGGGGTACTCCCCAAACCGGGCCTCTATGGGCAGTATTACAACAATATTACGCTTACCGGCACGCCTGCCCTCACCCGGACAGATGCCAATATTAACTTCGCCTGGAGACAGGCAGCGCCCGATCCGGCTGTTCACGCAGATCTGTTCTCGGTACGCTGGAGCGGCCGGATAAGCGCTGCCTATAGTGAGACCTACACGATCTATTCGTATTCAGATGACGGAATCCGGATATGGATCGACGGGAAGCTGATTATTGACAGCTGGATCAAGCAGAGCGGGCAGGAGCGGCAAGGCACTGTGAGTCTGATTGCGGGGAAGCTGCATGAGCTGAAGGTGGAGTACTATGAGAACCAGGGGGATGCGCGGGCGGTACTGATGTGGGAGAGCCCCAGCCAGGCCAAAGGCGTAATTCCGGCAGGAGCCCTCTACCTTCCATAACAGAGTGTAACGAAGCGTCAGATATGCTCGCGGTAGCTGATGTTGTTGGCGATTTTCTCATCACGGACGGCTTGGCGCAGGATATCCTTAACAGACTGAACCTTACGGATTCTATAGAAGGGGAGCTGTGGAGATGAAGCATCATCCGATAAAATGATCAGCGTCCCGATGCCCAGCATACGCTGCATAACCGACTGGGTGACGGAGAAATCATTGACCCGCAGCAGCTCGATTTCTTCGACATCCTTGCCGATCAGCCCGCTCTTCACCATAATCCGCTGGGACGTAATCGTATATTTGGTGGTATTCAGCCCGATCAGCCCCTTGAGACGGTCGGAGATGCCGGCAGGCTTGCCCTGCCATAATTCTTGTTCGGGACCGGAGCTATGGCCAGACGCCGGACGGCGTGCTGTTGCCGGAGAACCGGCCTCTTCTGTGCTTGCCCCGCATTCCCCGCAGAATTTGGCACCTTGCTTGTATTCCGCACCACATACTGTGCAATAAGCCATGATAGATCTTCCTCTCCTTGAACGGATAAATTCATTATAGTATAACAGCAATTGCCAGTCATCAAATGGTTATTGATCGCCATTTCTCCCTATGAATACGCTTAACTTCTGACATATGTTTCATTACGCCGACTTTTACATTAATTTCATTTGCACTTAACAAAAAACGATATTATTCTGTTAAGTGGAGGGATATTAACTATGAGACAAGCTTTACTTACAGGACTGCTAATGGCCGTCATGATCCTCAGTGCCTGCGGCAATAACAGCACCGAACCGGCTTCCCCGGAAGCGGTGCAGGAGACGGTACAGAACTTTTACAATGAAATGTCGAAATTCGACGAAATGGGCAAATCCTCGCTAGAGAACTTCAACACCACATTCACCTCTTATTCCACCGGACAAGCGACAGACAAAGAATTCCAGAAGGCTGTAGACAGCTTCCAGGATACCGCCTCCGAGCTTGCAGATCATGTGAACGATATCAAGATTGCGGGCGGCTTGCCGGATACGATCGAGAAGCTGCTTAGAGATTCGGTGATTGCTTTCAAGAGTGCCTATCAGATTAAGGAGAAGGCTTCCAAGAGCGCAGTATCGCCCGATGTGACCGCCGAGGAATTCAATGAGATGAATCAGCAGGCGGACGTAGCCATGCTCTATGGCATCTCCAAGCTGAATGAAGCCAGAGAAGCCGCCGGACTGATTGAGCCGGAGCAATCCGTACCAGGAACTGTGTCAGATGCAGGCACAGATGCCAAGCAGGAACCGGGTACCGGAAGCGCAGGGACTTCGTCAGTGAAATAAGCAGAGACAAGGCTTGTTATACGCCAAAGGATTCAGATGAAGACGCTGTACAGCATTACTGTAGGCGTCTTTTTGCTGCCGATTGAATTATTGGTCCAATCTTTTTGAGAAGTACTTAGGGGCTTCCCTGAAACCTTGTCTTTCATAAAATGTATGAGCCGCTATTCTTCTGGCATGGCAATGAACCTGGATACTGGCACATCCTCTTCGGGTGGCGGAAGCTGAAGCGGATTCCACTAATTCCTGTCCAATTCCCTTACTTCTAGCTGAGGAGTCCACAACCAGATAACTAATGGAGGCGATATCTTCTCTCATGCCCAGTTGCGGGATATAATGCAGGGAAAGACAGGCGATAACACCTCCTTCCGCTTCATAGACCATTAACTCCTCATTGGGGTCAGCAAGAAGTCTTTCTATATTCTCTTTCATATAAAGCCCGGTATCCGGATAACCTAACTGCGTCAATAGTCTGGAAATACCCTCTCGATCCTCCACATTTGCTGCTCTAATCATAAATATCATCTCCGTTCTTTCTACACCTTTCCCCTAATGATGGCATCAGATTAGCTAAATTACTAGAACCACAGTATGGCTGTTTTCATGCAGGTGTGGTGCTAGCTCAACCCTTTGTTATGATCAGTTGAAGCCCTTCTTCTGCGTCCTTGCTCTGACATTAATTTCTGCTTGCTTAACAAGCTGAATCGCGGATATAATACAAACATACGTTCTGTTTATGAGCGGAAAGATGATGTAGTCCGGGTTATAAACATCAGAGTGGGGGAATAGCAATGGGCAAGAAGCTTGAAGCGGGCGGTCTGCGGGAGAGCAGCCGAAGCATGTTGACGGAGCATAAGGGCGGGATCAGGAGGGACGAACGGGAGACCTGGCATAGCCTGAGGCCGGTGCTGGATGAGCAGAAGCTGGAGGAGATTGAGCATACGCTGGCCTTATCGCTACGGAGTCATGTGCGGGTAACGCTGGTGCTGTATGGTTCTCAGGAGCAGGTGAAGCTGAGCGGGTTCGTGACCTCCATTCACACCCACTCGCGGGAATTCAAGCTGCAGTGGGCGGAGGAATGGAAGTGGCTGCTTGTAGATGACATTGTGGAGGCTTATATTGTCTAAAAGGTAAGCTCTCTGCCTGGGATCAGCACGGGCACGCCTCATTTACTTGCTGCGGTGTCCATCCGTCTTCTCATAGGCAATCAGCGTGACTTCCGGGTTCCCGGTCATCCGGGCAATCTCCGATTCAGCCTGGCGGATCACCTCCACGACATCCTCCTGGTCGCTAAGCGGGGCTATTCTGTAGCTGTCGCTGTGTATCTCCATGTTCAATCCCCCCTTTCCGTTAGAATGACCTGACTTGCGGTCTGCATTCTTATTCTGGCCTGTAGGTGCACAGTTCATCCGGGGAGATAAGGTGCTACACAGCTTCATTTTGTGAAAAAAATGGTCATCGGCGTAAGCCGCCCGGCCAAAGCGGGCATATACTATACCAGGGGGTGAGTAGATGCTTACTTTGGAGCAAGTCAAGCAGAAGTCGGCCGCAAGGCTGGCGAAGCTGCATCCGGCTGTGCTGGCCGGGGCGAACGAGCTGATTAGACGGAGCTATAACCGGGGGGTACCGATCCTCATTACGCAGGGCATGCGCACGATAGCGCAGCAGAATGAGCTATATGCTCAAGGGAGAACCAAGAAGGGCGACATTGTAACGAATGCCCGGGGAGGCGACAGCTACCATAATTACGGACTGGCAATAGACTTTGCGCTGCTGCTGCCGGATGGCAGGAATGTGTCTTGGGATATGACCCGTGACGGGGACGGCGACAAGGTGTCAGACTGGCAAGAGGTAGTGCAGGAGGGGAAGAAGCTGGGGTTCGAATGGGGCGGGGACTGGACCTCCTTCAAGGATTACGCTCATCTGCAGATGAGCTTCGGCCTTAGCATCCAGGACCTGAAGGCAGGCAGACGGCCTACTGCCCAGCAGAGTGCAGCTGCACTAAGCCGTATAACCGGAGGTGAGCCAGAGGTGAACAAGGATATCCCGGTAAATATTACGCTCAATGGAAAGAAGCTGACGACCGGCGTCATGGACGATGCGGTAACCTATGCGCCTGTACGTGCGGTTGCGGAAGCACTTGGAGCCAAGGTCACGTATAATGCGTCCAGCAAGACCGTGAACATTGTGAAGGAATAACTTCTCTGCATAGATGCTGTCCCGGATGGGGAAATTATCAGCGATTAACCACATCCATGAAGGGGGCACAACATTTTGAACAAGCTGATCACAAGTCTTGCCTGCGGTACGGTCCTGTCCATGAGTCTGCTCGGAGCAGGTGACATCTCCGCAGCAGCTCCGGGCGGTATGACAACTACGACTCCGGGCGTTATGAGCACCACCGCTCCAGGCATGAACAACATGTCTACTGACGGCCGGATGGGCAACATGGGCAATATGGATGACCGGATGATGGACGGCCGGGGCAACACCATGATGAATGAGACCAGAGATTCCATGCACAAGACCGAAAACATCATGAAGGACAAAATCCGTACCGGGAACAACAGCTCTGTCTCCCCGCTGTCCAACGACATGCCTACCGGCAGATATCGGGCACAGAGCACGACCACCACAGACAATAACGATAACCGCTCCAACTGGGGCTGGCTCGGTCTCGTCGGTCTCCTGGGTCTGGCTGGCATGCGCAGCAGAACCGGCGAGCGCGACCGCCACTAGGATTTGGCCGTGGACAACAAGCCCGTATCAGCTTTGGCTGACCGGGCTATTTTTTTGAGGACAGGGAAAACAGGAAATATTTATTGCGTATCCACCTAATACGTGCTATTATATTTCTTGTCGCGTAAGAACGCGCAATACCATGCCGGGGTGGCGGAACAGGCAGACGCACAGGACTTAAAATCCTGCGGTACGTGAGTACCGTACGGGTTCGACCCCCGTCCTCGGCATATATAGTAGTAGGGAAAGACGCATTCTGCTGAATGCGTCTTTTCTATACATACAGAACAGAAAAAGGATAATGTAATTGAAGAATCGAATTAAGCAGGAGACGAAATCTGTAATTCATTGAAGAGGTAAAGAGCATCTTTGAATCCTTGCAGATAGATGGAGCGTTCTAGAATGGCTTGGAGCGATAATTGGGCATCCTCGTACAGGAATGAAGCCCTCTGCTGCTCCTCTGGCAGAGCTATCCTAAGTTGCCGGAAGCACTCACTGCTTTCCAGAAGAAGCTGTTTATAGATAGGATCATTGTCCAACAGTTCACGGTACATCCTTTCAAGCCGGATACGAATTAGTGGGTCGGTTAAGGATTCTAAAGATTCATACAAACCATGCACCTCCAAATAATTAACTTTATAAGGTCATTATATAACTCTGTGAAGTTAATTGTAAAGTTAATTTTTAACTTTGTAAGGTCAATCCATCGTCTGTAATCATCATTCATACTAATAGCTGGAGGGGAACTTCTTGTTGAAAAGCAATCTAAGAATGCTAATGGCCGAGCATCAGATCGACGATATTACTGAATTAATGGAGAAATCAGGGTTAAGCCGGAATTCAATCAATAAGCTGTATAGAGGAAACGACTTAGAAACGATTAAGCTAGAAACACTGTTTAAACTTTGTGATACGTTTCAATGTAAGCTGTCGGAGTTGATTGAGTACAGTCCTGATAAATAAGATTGTTATAGTGTAGCTGAGAGGGTGCCGATAAAAGGTACTCTTTTTTGTTTTATAGCAGCGGCTAAGGAATTCTATTCCTATGATATCCCCATCCGCTATGAGATGTTTTTGTCAGATTAAAATCCTCTATTGAGCAGCTCCGAGTCACCGCTCGGGTGAGCACAAATGAGCGAGGTACTACAGCGTCCTATCGCTGCATGGATACTTCCCTAGGGTGGACGATCGCGGTGTTAAGTGAGCCTATGGAGATGACTTCTTTGAAGATGAGGCGGTTCTTTGTATGGAGGAAAAGGCAGATGAAGTGTTCTTTTTGTTCAAAACAGTGAAAGTTGCCGAGCTTTTCCCATAAAGACACTAACTTTTGTTCTGATACATTCATTAGGTCTGTAACTGTAGGAAAAGCTCGAAAAGCTCTTGCGCAGCTGTTATTGCTTTCCCTTAATGATTCAGAGACTAATTGCCTTAAATCATGTTCCTTAGCCTGTCGCGTAATGCTAAACCTCCCCAAGAATTTCTGATTATCATATGTATAATATAGATTTCAAATTTTCAAATTTACGACATATTTACAAAACACCCTTAAATAGAACACTTGTTTGGGAGGAGATGGTAGGTTATTGACGAATTATGTATTTTGACTTAGTCCTAAAGTCTTAAAATTATGGAAGAAATTTAGATTACCACTAACAAGAGGCTATTTTCAGAACGCAGTTAAAAAAGAAAATAAGAGAGTGGATTTTATATGACTTATATTTGCTGATAGTTTTTGAACTGGTCTCCTATTCTTACAAATAAAGACACCCATTGTTTGATCAATCCTGCAAAATATATGGGGTGTGGTTGATAAATTAAAAGTGGGATTACATAGACAGTAATCCGTTATGATTTTTATGAAACCGATAAAAGTTGATTTTTTTAAAAAAACTACTGGAGACTATTTCATGTTAAATAAACTTAGACTCGATCAAACTAAAAGATTTGAGCGACATCTTGCCTTGGAAGAAATAACAAATATGTTATTGCATTTTTTTAAAGGAAATGCCTCCTATTTATCAATTGGTGCCGAACAGGGCAGTATTGATAAATGGGATGATTTTGTTATTGAAAAAAATGGTGGTGGCAATATTTATATACAAGCTAAGAGGCAAACAACGGGTTTCTCCTCTGATGCAATTATAAGAAATACATATATTCAAGGAAAAAGAGCTGGTGCTTTTAGAGATTTGTCACCTCTTGACGAGTCGATAGAAAGTCTTGCGAATTGGATTAAAACAGTTGATTTTAGTTCTCTTAACATTAAAGACGAGTTTTGGCTTGTACTCCCAAACGATTCAATAAAAATAAAGACTGAACTTGAAATTAGACATTTAAGAAATCTCTTTGAAAATCAGTTTAAAAGTGTTACAACTTCGGGTGACCTAGAGAATTTAGCCTCGGTGGATAAGAATGCTAAAAATATATATAATTGGCTAATCAGTTGGTGTGGTTTCGATGGATGGGAACACATTTTAAAACTCATACGGGTTTTAAAAATAAAAACCCCCGGTCAGGAACCAGACATTATATGCCGTGTGAAAAACAACCTTAACTATGTATTTCAACCTAACGAAGTTGATAAGGTGATCTCATTAATATTTTCGTATATGGATGAAAATGAAACATTCTCCGGCGCAATAAGGCCACGACAATTGTTGTATCAAATACAAGAATATTTACTCCCTGATATAGAAAAGTGGACATTATTTCAAAATAATGACTCGACTTGGCATATATCTGGAATAAATGATCTGCAAAATAATTCTGTATTTGAAAGACCAGCAGTTATAATTCCTTCATTATGGGCTGCAGGAAACCCCAATGTACGTAAGTTGAAAATTGAGGGAGCAAGTATTGAAAATTGCCATGTAACAAACAGTCTAATGCGCCTTTTATTACATCCCCATGGTTCATTTGATATTATTTGCTCTGATAAATCTAGTTGGGAAAGCATCATTAAAAATAAAACTGGTGGAACGCTTGGAGTAACTAAAAATGATCTAAATGGTTTACGGATTTTGGATGGGCTAACTCCACTAATCCAAGGTGAAAGAAAAGGGTTGTTGACAATAGATGACCAGGAACAGTATGCCAATGAATTGCATGTAGAAATGTATAAGCGAAGTTTTGAACTTATAAGCAGCGGAATATCAAATAATATACGAAATATGACAAGTGGTGATCTAAGAACGGAAGTCGAAAAAAGATGGAGTAATTGGAAGCATATACTGGAAAATAGTATAGATGAACAAAAAAAACTTTTTGTCAACGTACTTCATCCCCGAGCTGAAGGGGATTCAATTTCTGGGGAGTTAAGAGTAGGCCCGCAAACAACAGATTTGCTAGTCGAGTCAATTTTTCTTTTATTGGTCGTGTCTGTATGTTTAGGTGATGAAGAAAATACGAGTTGGAAAGCAGTAAATGTTCATTTGAAAATGCATTCAATTGGACTTGCTTATTGGAGTGGGCCAGCCGAAGGCTTGAGGAAAATTATCAAGATTGATGATGATAAGGGTATTGGGAAATTACTTGAGAAGGAAGCAGAAGAGATATTAATAATTTCACAGTCAGAACTGACTGAAACTGAAGTTTTTAATGGTGATATACTGGGCGAAATTACAAAACGTAGCTTATTAACCCACCCTAGGTACCCCAAATTATTGATTACTAGAGACCGGATATTTGTGAAGAAACTTGAAAATGGGAATATATCTGATCTAAGAGAATATCTTATAAGAAGCGTAGATGAATACAAAATTAATACTCAGCTTGAAATCGATAAAATAGCTGATGGAGTGATGATATGAAGTTCGATAAAATCAAGTCTAAAGTTGAAAATTTAATTAAAGATCGTTACTTCTGTGATCATAATGTTGAATTTATAGAAGAATTGATTAGTCTATCTGCTGACAATCTTAAAAATAAGGACATTCTCCGGATAAAGCGGTTAAATGTGAAAACGAACAATTGGAAAACGCTGTTATTTATAGAAATAGTATCACATGATGAAGATGAGATTAAAGCTGAGTTGAAGAGTGCTCTAAGCTGGGTTGCTATTGTTAAAGAAAGGTTGTTGGGATCGGAAAACACAGATCTATATCTCTTTTTAGCATTTAACCGTGACATAAGTGTCGAAGAATGTCTGCGTATCGAATCGACCGAGCAGTTTTGTCGCAAATATGTTCTTTTACCCAAAGAAGATATTCTTGATTTTATTGACCGTACTTTTTTACAAAAGTTTAAAAGTAGCAAAGGTACCGCCAAAAGTGCAGATCCAATTGTGAAGGCCTTTTCCAATACACTTGCCGAGTTCAGTTGGCTTACTCCAGAAATACAAACAAAATGGTATAAAGCCTTTTCTGAATTGTCAGGTAGTGAACTTCTTGAAGGACTCCTTGAAGGGGAGGGTAAATCATGAAACATGTAGAAAAAATATCTATCACCAATGCACGGAAATTGGGAGAAAACGTTGAAATCGATTTTGGCGCGGGTGCTACCATAATCTTAGCTTCAAATGGTACGGGAAAGACTACTATTTTTGAAGCGATTGAATTAGCTTTAACTGGACAAATCAAACGCCTTGAAAATTCTCAAGACGCAATTATTAGAAATGGTCTAGAAAAAATGAGTGCACGCTTAGATTTTTCAGACGGGAAATATTGTCGATCTATATACCGCAGTGGTGGGGAATGTGAGCAGAGTGGAAATTATGACGATTTGTTTGCAATAGAAAATCGATCATCTATACCTTATTTATATAGATTAACACATTTTCTCGAACAGCGAAGTAATGAGTGGTTTATTGATAAGAATGACAAAGACGCCGGAGAATTTCTTAGTCAGATACCTCTGGGAAAAGAACTGCAAAATATTCTGTCCAAAAGACAAGGGCTTTTAACGGCAATCGGAAAAACCGAAACAACTGCATTAAATAGCCTAGAAGAGGCTCAAAAAGAGCTCTCTGAATTCAAAGAATTAATTTCCAAAAGGGATAGCTTTGCAACTGCAGCCACGCTTACTCCATTAAAGGAAATTGTGGCTAATATTCTTCTTATAAGCAATTTGATCGGGTTTGAAGAATATAAGGATTCGTTGAACTTAGTACGAGTAATATCTTTTTTCGAGAAAACTAAAACTTCTTTTAAACAAGAGAAAGATAATAAAATTGATCTTAGGATACGGTTAATCGGGTTGAAGGAACGGACAAGGCTCTTTTTTTTGAATCAAATAATGATAACTGATAAGCAAATCTATATAAAAAAATACACCAAAAAAATAGTTGAGATTAGCTCTTTTATTGAAGAAACTAGAGATAATCTTCAAACTACTAAGGATGCTTTGACTGTCTTACAAAACGAGGTCAGAAAATTAAATTCTATTAACTCGATGTTTGAGGAGATTGAACAGCAAGAGAGTGATGTGAAAGTTAAAAAAACAGAACTCGATCAGAAGGAAAAAGAGTTAATCGAATTAAAGGGATTGTATGAGTCAACAGTTAAATTCGTCAAGGAGAATGAACGGATTCAGGATCAACATGAATTTATTCAAAATTCAATAAACGAAAAAATGAATTTATTGAAGCAGGCTGAAAGCAAAAGAAATTTATATGAACAATGGAATAATCTATCAGATGCGATTAATAATATTCTCCAGAATAAAATACCTCCATTAGAAAAGAAGAGAAATGATTACCATAAATCAATATCACAAATAAATAATGAAGTTTCTGAAGAGAATAATAAATATTTAATGAAAAAAAGTAATCTTGAATCACTCAATGAGGCTTCCGGTGCCATCCAAGAGGCTGTTAGTATAATAAAGAGAAATTTGGCGGACGATGAAGGGAACTGCCCGGTTTGCCAGGCTACTTATGATCCTAAGGAATTGGTTGGACGTATAGGTAGTTCACTAAATAGATTAAATCCAGCCATATCAAATGCTATTGAGGAAGAGAAAGAGGCCTTTATCGTTCTTGAGGAAGCTCAACGAAAATTAAGTATGGAAAATCAAAAGCTTCAAGAAACGTTATTAGAGTTGAGTTCTGAAAACGATAGAGTTGAAGAAAATCAAAAAAATATTTTACAAAGAATTCAGCCACAGTTTCCCGGTTTACTGAATCCAGAGGAAGCACATTTATATATTGAAGAACAGGTTAGGCAAACCACACAAAATATTAGAGATCTTGAGATTAGAAAAAGTCAGCTTGAACCATATGAAGATAGTGCTAAGATAGACAATGCCAAGTTGAAAAGAAACGAACATGAAAGATCAATAAACGAAATTACTAATATAATTTTACGGCTACAATATGATTTAAGCGCGTTAAATGTAAAAATAAAAAACACTGGTGAGTCATTGGCCAATGAACGGAGAGACGCTATAAAAAATAGTATATCTAGTAAAACGTTGAGAGAAAAAGAATTAATTAGAATAATTGATGAAAATGATGCTGTACTATTAAAAAATATAGCTGAGCTTAAACAATACGAGGATTCTTGTTTACTTGAGAATGAATCGATTTCTAAGGTTAAAGGCATCCAAGATGCCATTATTGCTGAATGGGAGCAAGCAGGTTTAGAAGGACAGCCAAACCAAGAATTCTTGGAATTAAAACTTGAGATTCTTAAAACTTCTATTGAGGGCTTAGACAAAGCAAATATTAGCTTAGAAAAAATTGAACAAGAGCTAGCGACTTGGCGTACCGCTGAAAAGATTGAAGAAATCAATAATGAAATTAAAAACCAAATACGGGATCTAACCGAAAATGCATACATTACTTCATTAAAGTCTGCAGTAATTCAAAAAGATTCTATTCTACAAAATGTTATAGAAAAAAGAAAAGCTATAGGTTTCTTTCTTGATAATGTCAAGTTAGAATCGGAAAAAATTCATGAGGAACTAGTTGCCATAAATGAACCATGGAAGGGATTGCTTAAAAGAATCGTTATTAACCCAATGATAGCTAATGCTCCGTTATTAAGTAATAAGATTATAAGAAATAAGCTAACTGCTAAAACTTCGGCATTAATTCACAATAAACATATTAATATTGCCGATATAGCCAGTGAAGCACAAATTACCGATTTACAATTAACCCTATTACTAGCGATGGCGAATAGATATGAATGGACGCCATGGAAAGCTTTACTTTTGGACGATCCAATTCAACATCATGATCTTGTTCATGCTTCTTCTGTTTTTGATGTGTTACGAGATTATATTACAGAATATGATTTTCAAGTGTTGATGAGTACCCACGATTCGACACAAGCAAAGTTTTTTCATAGAAAACTCGAAAATGAAGGTATACCTTCTAAAATATATCAACTAGTTGAAAGAAAAGGCGGTGTCAGAGCTGAACGCATTAACTAAATGTCTTTAAATTTAAGCTCCTACAGTCACATCAACTAATGAGGCGGGTTTGGGGGAGCTCTTATACAATTCGTTCATAGAATTGCATTCTAAGCAAAAGCAAAGTCAAATAATAGACCTTTTAAATAAGAGGAATGGTGTAAAGAGCAGGAGTACCATCATCCTGCTCCAAGTATTTGCTAACATGGATACATATCCAAATACTGGATAAAGGCTTTTTGCCCAATATTCCCGTAGCGTAGAAAAGGTTCTACGAAGACCACTTCAAGACTTAAAATCTGCGGTACCTAAGTACCGTACGAATTCTTCCCCGTCCCCAGCACAACAACAATAAGGGTTCCAGCTCATTAGAGCTGGAACCCTTATTTGTCTTACAAACTAAAAATCGTGGAATGACAGGTTCCTTGCCGTAATTAGCAAAGAAGATGTCCTGACAAGTTTCAATACTCCTCTTCTGTATATCCCACGCCATTGTTCTACTGTCTACTCCTCATGCCCCGTCGATTGACGGAAAACCGGCAGCGTCTTCACATGCGTAACCAGTGGAGGTCTGTCGGGATTTTCGATTTTGGACAGAAGCATCTCGGCGGCAAGGAAGCCCATTTCGGATCTGTGGATATGAACGGTGGTCAAGTGGGGTTCCACGATTCGCGACTCTGGGGAATTATCGAATCCGCAGACCCTAACCTCACCAGGAATTTGAATATTTAGGTCCTTTAAGATACGAATGACATTAATAGCGATGAAGTCATTGGCGCATACGAACGCGGGTGGAAGATTAGTCATGCTTGCTAGTCGCTGCTTAAGCCACTTATAGTCATCGATATGCCGGTCGTCTTCGAGAATGCAGAAGGATTCATCAAGATCAATCCGGGCGGCATACATGGCTTTGGTGAACCCATCCCAACGCTCGTTGAAGCTCATGCAATGGCGGGAATCGCCGATGAACCCAATCTCCGTAATTCCTTCATCAATGAGCTTCTTCGTTAGACTAAAAGTGCTGTGAATGTTCTCCATCAGCAGTAGATCTGCCTTCATCTCAGAAAACGTCAGTTCTGCTGAAGCGTCAATGAATAATGTGGGGATCCCGAATGAAGTAATAAACTCCGAGTAGCTCTTGTCAAATAATTCGATACAGACAATGCCATCTACTTTACTTTTGTCGAAATTCACAGGAAGAGCCGACGAATCGAATTCATTCTCCCGAACGATATGTATCGACAAATTAAAGCCTTCGGAGCTAATTTTTTGTTCGAGACCGCTTAACAGTGATGTGCCAAAATGTGAATTGTTCGGCATATTTGCTGTAAGCAGGGCAATATTACCGGTTCTTTTGGCAGGTGTGACTTCTTGTTCGAACAAGGCGAACTGCTTGTAATTCATATCGATAGCTTTCCTAACCACTTTGCTGCGTGTCTCATCCGGTATTGAGGGATTGTTATTTAATGCTTTGGATACCGTATTCCTGGAAAGTCCAAGCGAATCGGCTATATCTTGAATGGTTACTTTTTCTTTGTTCAAAGATAATGGCTCCTTTAACAGAAGTATTGCAATCTCGACCAAAATAATCGTAGTATAAATTGATGCAAATGTCAACTCGATTGTTACAAATGGACAATTCGTGAAAACCTAAAAAGAAAGAGTGTTGAGGTTTACATTTTGTGCAAAAGTAAACAAATGAACAATAAAATTGGGCGGTTTGTATTCACCTCGTTATGGATTTCTCCTAATAAAAAACTACTATTTCATAGTTTGAAGCTGTAAAACCAATAAAATTTACGTTATCGAAATATAATGTTATTATTTTTGTGTTCATATGTTTACTTTTGTGGTCATGAAAGCCTTGACGAAGTAATCATGATGTTGTAAATTGAATTTGCTAAGCCGTTACCAGTAACATGTGGAAGCACTTACTTTTGTGTAAGGAATATTCAAAATCACATTTTTTGTTTTGCAAATGAGTATTGAGGGAGAACGCTATGGGATTTGACCGTGGTAGAATGGCTATCACGGCTGATAATTAGGAACATCGAAGGGGCGAAACGCAGCAAATTATTTGTGTGTTGGACGAAGGCTGCAAAAATGCTGAAGCCCGATGCCGGACATGAAAGCAGGATTGGCTGAAAATCAAACAAACAGGTTACGACAGAGCGGGGAAATAGCCAGTTACATTATAATGCATACCGTCGGAGCGTGAGTTCATGCTGTAACAGGCCATGCTCCGACTACTATTATTATTATTATTATTCTGGAGGAGTGGGAGAAACATGAATTATACAGAGAAGTTCCGTCCGCAGTATCACTATTCGCCACAAAAGAACTGGATGAACGATCCGAACGGAATGGTTTATTACGAGAATGAGTACCACCTCTTTTATCAGCACACTCCGTTCGCAAGCCAACCTGATTTCGGTAGAATGCATTGGGGGCACGCGGTAAGCACCGATCTGGTCCATTGGGAGGAGCTTGAAGCATCCTTGCCGCCAGGTGAGGACGGTGCGATTTTCTCTGGAAGCGCGGTAGTCGATACGCATAACACAAGTGGTTTTTTTGATGAGGACGGGTCAGGGCTTGTGGCGATCTATACGAATAACGACAACAAGGTGCAGCCAGGTAAGCCGCAGGTTCAAAGCATCGCCTACAGCAGAGATAAGGGACGGACTTGGACGAAATATGAAGGGAACCCGGTCCTGTTTCCGGAGACGACGCTTGATTTCCGCGATCCGAAGGTATTCTGGCATGAGGATACATCTAGTTGGATTATGACTCTGGCTGTTCAAGACCGTGTGGAGTTCTACACCTCTCCGAATTTGAAGGAATGGGCATTTGCTAGTGCATTTGGCGCTGACGTCATCGGAACACATCGCGGCGTTTATGAATGTCCGGATCTATTCTCGATTCATGTCGATGGTGATCCCAATCAGAAGAAGTGGGTGCTCATTCTAAGTGTAGGCGATTGTAATGGAGTGAACCCGAACGAGCCTGAACCACCGGCAGGCGGCTCCGGTATGATGTACTTCGTCGGCAGCTTCGATGGTAAGACATTTACACCTGACGAGCCTATTCTTTCGGTTCATGATGTGAAATGGATTGATTTCGGGTCCGATTTCTATGCAGCCGTCACCTGGAGCGATATACCGGAAGGAGACGGACGTAAGCTCTGGATCGGCTGGATGAACAACTGGCGGTATGCCGGGACGCTTCCGACTGACAAGTGGCGGGGAAATGCATCCATTCCACGGGAGTTGAAGTTGAGAACCTATCGGGAAGGCCTTCGTCTGGTGCAAGAGCCGGTAGAAGAATTGAGAAAGACAGGTTCACCGCTTATGGCTCTGGAGAATGTAACCTTGGTTCCAGATACGAATCCGCTGGCGGACATCACCACTGATAGAGCGGAATTGATCGCGGAATTCGAAATTGGAACCGCAACGGAGTTCGGAATGAAGGTTAGAAAGTCTGCAGATGAAGAAACGGTGGTCGGGTACGATACCCTGAACATGGAGTTGTTTGTCGATCGCACGAAATCTGGAACTACGAATTTCCATCCGGACTTCGCAGCGAAGCACCAGGCACCGCTGACGCCTGTGAATAACTGTATACGCATGTCCATCTTCATGGATTGGTCTTCGGTTGAAGTGTTCGGTGGTGAGGGTCTAGCGGTCATCTCGGACATGATTTTCCCCGCTTCCGCAAGCAACGGACTTGAGCTCTACGCGGTAGGCGGAAACGTAAAGCTGGTGTCGCTCCAGATCAATGAGCTGGGAAGCATATGGAGAGATGAGATCAAGGAGGAAGCACATGCGTATCGGGGCAATTGAAGCAGGCGGAACAAAGTTTGTCTGTGGTGTCGGGAATGAATTAGGGGAAATTGAGGATCGGGTTCATTTTCCAACGCGGCGACCCGAAGAGACGATGGAGAATGTCATCGCCTACTTTCGGGATAAGAGAGTCGATAGCATAGGGATCGGATCGTTTGGTCCAATCGACCTCGAATACTCCAGTCCGACTTACGGTTATGTGACGACAACGCCAAAACCCGGCTGGTCCGGATATAATTTCGTGGGTACGCTAAAATCGGTCTTCGATGTTCCGGTCGGCTGGGATACGGACGTCAATGCTGCCGCGTTGGGCGAAGCCACATGGGGTGCGGCACAAGGATTGGATAGCTGCGTCTACTATACGATCGGGACTGGCGTAGGAGTCGGCGTATATACTGAGGGTAACCTGGTACATGGACTTGTTCATCCAGAGGGTGGACATATCCTCACAAGGCGGCATCCGAACGATGACTTTGGTGGCAATTGTCCCTATCATGGCGATTGTCTGGAAGGCATGGCCGCCGGCCCAGCACTGGAAGCAAGGTGGAAGGCTAAGGGTGATACACTGCCGGAAGACCACCCGGCATGGGAGATGGAGGCGTTCTACATCGCGCAGGCCATATCGAATGTCATCCTGACGTTATCCCCCAAGAAAGTCATTCTCGGCGGGGGCGTGATGAAGCAAGCCCAGTTATTCCCGATGATCCGGGCGCAGGTGGGCAGCATTCTCAATGGATACGTGAGTGCCAAGCCTATTGTATCGGATATCGAACATTATATTGTCGCCCCTAAGCTCGGCGATAATGCTGGCTTGTGTGGGTCCTTAGCACTGGGAGTAAGAGCATTGGATTCAGGTACAGGTGTCACAAAATGAATACATAAGGAGCCGCCGTATTGGCGGCTTTTTATGTATTTGGCGTGCCCAGAAAGCACGTATCTTCTAACTGGTGAAAAGTCCGGTCAGAGACAGGGCGAGCAACCCGCCAGGCCGTAACATGAAGTGAATCCTGCCGCGTCGTCATAACGGCCCCTCAAGGGGGAAGAGAGGAAGTCGGGCCTCGCTTATAGGGGTGAAGACCATGGAAGCGGCGAGTTGTTGATATAATGGCTTTTGGACAGACTATATTAGGAATCTTAAGGGAGGAAGTTTGTGATGGCGCTGCATCGTAAAATTTATCTTGCCTTTGTTGTATTTATATTGGTTCCGATCAGTCTGTTGGGGATCGTGTCCTACCGTTTGTCTTACGCCGCGATCAAGGAAAAGGTGGGCCAGGAAACACTTCAAACCCTGCGGGCGACAGACCTCAATATTCGAAATGTGGTAGAGCAGGCTGATTCTTTCTCCGGATATGTGATTGCATCCGAAGAAATACAGAGTTTCTTAAAACATAATAATAAGGATTCCCTGCTGGACTTCTATTATCAGCGCCAGGCCATTGCCGGAATTCTGTACGGTCAAAATGCACTGGATGATCTGATTCTGTATAGCGCCGGGGGGAGCGACTATCACTTTATGAACGGGGACATCCTCCCGTTTGGGGATTTTCAGCAAACGGATTTTTATCGCCGCATGCTGGAAGCTGAGGGGAAAAGTGTATGGCTGCCGCCCACGGAGAGATACCCGGATCAAAAAAAGTGGTCATTCATGCTCGGCAGGACGATTAAGGATACGTTAACGTTGAAAAATCTCGGCTACCTGATTCTCGAAATCAATATCAAACGCTTCGACGACATCTTCCTCACACGATACCCGGATGGATCAAGGGAACTCCTGATGGACAGCAACGGGAACATTCTCTATGAAGCCAATCACGACAACATTGGAAAACGTCTGGAACTGCCGATCGTGAATAGCCTGTCCTCTGAGACTGAAGGTACCCTGATCGATACGGAAAGCGGCCAGAAGAGCCTGATTTCCTATATTACATCCGATTCGCTGCATCCGGGGGACGCCCCCTACTATCTGATATCTATCAAGCCTTGGAGCGCGGTTTCCAAGGAGACCGATTACATCCGCAATACGACGGTTTGGCTGGTTGGTTTTGTCATCCTGCTGGCCGTGCTGTTTAATTTTCTGTATGTACGGCAAATCGTAAGCTTCATCATTCAATTGCTGGCACGCATGAAAAAAATAGAAAGCGGTAACCTGAATGCATCCATGCCTGAATACCGTTCGGTAGAACTGTCGCGGCTGGCCTACGGCTTCAACCGGATGAGCAACAGGCTGCGCCAACTGGTCGAGGAGGTCAGGCTGGAGCAGGAGCATAAACGGAAGGCCCAATTTCAGGTGCTTCAAAATCAGATCAATCCTCATTTTCTGTACAATACGCTTGAATCGGTGAATGCGCTGGCGCTGATGAACCATCAGAAGCCGATCAGCAATATTGTGATCAATCTGGGCAAGCTGCTGCGGTCCAGCATTCATGCGGACGATGAGGTTACAGTCAATCACGAGCTGAATCATGTGGTCAGCTATATTGAAATTCAGAAGGTACGGTTCGATGACCGCTTCTCCTACAAGATTGACGTAGATCATGACTTGCTGGACCACCATGTACTTAAGCTGGTACTGCAACCGCTGGTCGAGAACAGTCTCCTTCGCGGATACAGTAAGAAGAAGCCCGATTTCACCATCCATATTACCGGAGGAATCAATGCGCGGGGGGATGGCTATCTTCGGGTGCAGGATAACGGAACCGGGATTGATGACGACACTTTACAGCGTATACTGCAACAGATGTCTGCTGCCAAGCCCGGGCTCGTTCACGGACTATCCAATGTGCAGGGGCGCTTGCGTATGTGGTACGGGGACGGCTATGGTCTGATGATCTGTTCCCACCCTCATGAAGGAACGGCCATTCAATTGAACTTTCCACTGGAACGGGAGGCAGCTAAATGAAATATAAGGTATTGATCGTTGACGATGAGCCGCTGATCCTAAAAAGTCTGCAAACTTCGATCAACTGGAGCGCCATGGATTGTAAGGTCATCGGAACCGCGGAAGACGGCGAGGAAGCGCTGGAGCTGATGCAGTTAGAACTTCCGGACATCCTATTAACGGATATCTCCATGCCGGGTATGAACGGTATCGAGCTGCTGGAGCAGATAAGCCGCTGGCCCGAGCGCCCGGAAGTGATTATTCTCAGTGGATACAGCGATTTTGAATATGCCCGCAAAGGACTGCAATACCGGGTGTTCGACTATATACTCAAGCCGATTGATCCCCTGGAGCTTGAGAAATGCATCCACAGCATGATCGCCTGGTTCCAGGAAAAGGAGCAAGTCAGACACTCCACAATGAAACAGCAGCTCTACGATGCGATGATGGGCAGCCGGTTTGACTTCAGTAAGTTCCGCAGTACCGCCATGTACCGGACTGCGGTCATTCTGGCTGACGATTCCAGCGCTTTGCATCTGGTGCAATGGGAAGGAAGGGAGACTCCTGAAGGGCTTCACAGATTCGTCTATTCTACCTCTAAGCGCTACGCTGTGGTCGTATTTTACATAGAGAGTGAGGACGATGATTGTGCGGAGTTGACTGCGGCTGAATTGCAGGACCTGGGTAGTCTCCTTGGAGAAGACATGCTGATCGCTGCCGGATCGGTGGTAAGCGGGTTGGAGGAACTCGCGGAATCATATGATGAGGCCGTCGGCATCTTGGATCTGCTGCAAACGCTGAATTCGGCGGAGACTTCTCAGCACCGGGTGTGGACGATTCAGGAGGTGGACCAATCGCTGTCGAGCCGCAAAACGCCGGCCAAACAGATTGGAGCAGCGCTCGCATATATGAATGAGCATTATCGCGAGGATTTGGCTATTGATCAGGTGGCGAAGCATGTAGCCATGAGCACTAGCCATCTCAGCGCTTTGCTTAAGCAGATGACGGGCAGCACTTTTTTAGAGCATATGACGGAGCTGAGAATACAGCAGGCCTGTATGCTGCTCTCTGGAACCAACATGAAGACGTATGAGATTGCAAACCAGGTAGGGTATACCGATCAGCGTTATTTCAGCCAGGTGTTCAAGCGCAAAATGAACATGACGCCGAGTGAATACCGGGCGGGATTGTCCCGGAACGCAGATGTATGACCTTATATGAATGAATGACAGAATAGATTTTTCAACATGAATCATAGAAACACCTCGTTTTTAGATACGCTTACAAAAAATATAATAGGGTTGTAGACAGAGAGGACAAGTTATTGAGAGCACTTACAAACAAAGAGGAGGTAATGACTTTTGAAGAATCATGGGGTCAAATGGGTAAGCATGATGCTAATGGCAGGGCTGGTTCTTGGTGGCTGCGGGGCTAAGAATAATGCGGCAGAAGAAGTGAAGGGCAGTGAAGCTGAGAAGAAAATTGAATTTTTTCAATGGAAAGTGGAAGCGGTTAACTTTTTTGATGAAAAGATCAAAGAATTCGAAGCTGCTAATCCCGGGGTCAAAATTGAGCAGGTCAATGTTCCCGACGGTCCCGCGGTGCTGAAGACCAGAGTTGCCCGGGGGGATATACCGGATATCTTCATTTCCTACCCGATTGAACAAGACTATGTGCTTCGCGCCCAAAACGACTATCTGCTTGATCTTACTAACGAAGATTTCGTTAAGAATATCATCCCGGAAGTGCAGGACCGTTATTTGATCGACGGCAAAATGTATGGAGTGGCCCTGAGTCAGAATGCAATGGGCGTCATTTACAACAAGAAAATGTTCGCTGAGAACAAGATCGAGATTCCTCAAACCTGGGATGAATTTGTCGCTACCATGGAGAAATTCAAGCAGCTGGGCATAACTCCGATTCTGATGCCTAATGCGACAGCAGATGTTAGCGCCTTCAATATGAACCTGTTGGTCAACTCATTTGACAAGGCATACTGGGAGAAAGCCAACAAGGGAGAAGCGAAAATCGAGGGTGACCCGCTTTGGGAAGATATCGCCAAGAAAATGCTAGTAGCTTATGATTACGCGCAAAAGGATTCGATCGCAACCAAGGCGGATCAGATCAACCAAAAGTTCGTGAATGGTGAAGGTGCTATGTATGTCATGGGGACATTTATATTGCCGCAATTAGAAAAGCTGAACCCGGAATTTGAATATGGTATGTTCCCATTCCCGGCCACCAATGATAAAGACAAGAATCTGGTTCTTGGCGGAGTGGACACCGGATTCACGATATCGTCCCAAGCCAAGTATCCGGAAGAAGCTAAGAAGTTCCTTGCCTTCCTCACCTCTAAAGAGAGTGCACAACAGTTCTCCGACTATGAAGGCAGTATCAGTGCGGTGAAGGATGTCCAAATGAACAAGGAGCAAGTGAAACAGATCGCTGAGCTAGTGAAAGAGGGACGTTCCTCGAACTGGCCTAACCACTACTGGCACGGAGGGACTGGAGCGGAGAACGATTTCCGTAAATACTCGCAGCAATTCCTGATGAGCAGAGACAGCAAGGCGTATCTAAAGAATCTGAACGACATGTTCATAATGTATAAAGAATAGAGAAATTATAGATAGAGAAAGGGTGTTGACACATGCGACAGAAAGGTGGGCGTGCCTCCTGGATAAATGCCGGGTTTATACTGCCCGGGTTGCTGTTGCTGATTGTCTTTCATACGTACCCGCTGATATCTGGATTTGTTTACAGTCTTACGGACTGGAACGGAGTGGCGAGAAGCTTTGACTTCATCGGGTTGGACAATTATGTATCATTGCTGACGGATGCCCGAATTCTAAATACACTATTATTCACTTTTAAGTATGCGCTGGTGTGCGCGGTCATAGCCAATGTAGTGGCTCTGGCCGCGGCCCTCGCGCTCAATCGCAAGATGCGGTTCAGAAATATGCTCCGTTCGATTTATTTTTTACCATCTGTTCTGGGCCTCTTAATTATCGGGTATATTTGGCGGGAAATCTTCGGCAAAGTGATTCCTTTACTAGGAAATTCTCTTCATATCAGTTTTTTGCAAAGTAATTTGCTATCCGACTCTGACTTAGTATTCTGGGCAGTTGCGTTAGTTACGGTATGGCAGTCAGCTCCTCTGCTGCTTGTGATTTACCTGGCAGGACTGCAGACCATTCCTACAGATCTGTATGAGGCGGCAAGCATCGACGGGGCAAACCGGTTCAATGAATTTGCGAAAATTACGCTTCCGTTGATCATGCCCTCCATTACGATATGTTTTGTCCTGGCCATGAAGAATAACCTGATGGTGTACGATTTGCTCGTTGCCCTGACCGGTGGCGGACCAGGCTTCAGTACCGAGTCCGTAACGATGCTGATCTATAACGTCGGAATTCTAAATAACCGCTATGCCTATGGGCTGGCCTCTTCGATTCTGCTGTTTATCATTATTCTCCTGACCGCTTTGCTGCAAGTTGTGCTGTTGCGGCGGAAGGAGGTGCAGCTGTAATGAAGTCGAACCGTTATGCAAATTGGGCTATACAGCTTCTGGTATGGCTTGGGGCTGCACTGATGCTGTTTCCGCTCTATCTGACTGTTACCGTTGCACTGAAGAAGTCTGGGGAGGGCGGCAATATTATGACTTTTCCCAAAGAAATATACTTTGGGAATTTCAAACAGGCCATTGAGCTTGGACGATATTTCGAGGGATTGCTGAATTCGACCTTCATAACAGTCATCTCCCTGTTCCTGATCATTTTGTTCGGGGCGAGCACTGCCTATGGCATTTCCCGAAGCCGTTCCAAGTCTTCCCGCTTTCTGTACTACTTCTTCATCAGCGGAATGTTCGTTCCGTTTCAGGTGCTTATGCTGCCTCTGTTGAAGCAGATCAGCGCGGTGGGGCTACTGAATAAATACGGTGTTATATTGCTCTATACGACTTACAGCCTGTTCCAAAGCGTCTTTCTCTACACTGGTTATCTAAAGTCAATTCCGAAGGAGCTGGAAGAAGCGGCTCAGGTGGATGGATACGGGCCGTTCAGGCTGTTCTGGAAAATCATTTTCCCGCTGCTGAAGCCGATGACGGCCACGCTGATCATTCTGAATACGATCTGGATCTGGAATGATTTCCTGCTGCCGCTGGTTATGCTGTCCGATCCGGGCGAATATACGCTGCCTTTGCTGCAATATGTATTCCAGACACAATATTCAACGGATTTCAGCCTGGCATTCGCGTCCTATCTGCTGGTTATGCTGCCGATATTGCTTGTATATTCCGGCCTGCAAAAATACATTATTAACGGGATCGTAAGCGGCGCTGTCAAATAGTGCAGGCCCGGATCTGAAGGGAGATTATAAAGAGATGAGTGAACTATACGATCTGATTCATAAACAGCCCGGCAAAAGCAGACGGCAATCGAGCTGGGACCAAACCGGAGGGAACCGGGATAATGTCACGGTCAAGGCAGGTGCCTCCTTATCTATCGGTCAAATTAAGGGATCAGGAATCATCCGTCACATTTGGATCACAATCGCTTCTGAAGAGCAGTATGTATTCCGAAAAATGCGTCTGCGCATGTTTTGGGATGGGGAAGCCTCGCCGAGTGTCGATTGCCCGATCGGTGATTTTTTCGGAGTCGGACACGGAGTAGCCAGCCATTTTGTGTCTCAGCCTCTGAATATGATTACTTCGCAGCATGAGATAGAGACCAAAGCGGCGATGAACAGTTTCTTTCAGATGCCCTACCGCAAAGAGGCGGTCATTGATATCGTGAATGAATGCGAGCAGGATATCGTGTTGTATTACTATATCGATTATACAGAAATGGCTGTAAGCGATGATTGCTTTTATTTCCATGCCCAGTGGAGACGCGAGAATCCAACGGCGGGCAACATGGACCTTGCGGCGCTGCGTCCGGCGCATGATCTGCAAACCGATCCGTGGTGGAGCGAGAATCAGGTGAATGCGGCCAAAAATCTGTCGGGAACCGAGAATTACTGCATCCTGGATGCAGAAGGAGAAGGTCACTACGTTGGCTGTAATCTGAGCATAGACCATATCGACCCGATTCCTGGCTTCAGCTGGCCGGGGGAAGGCGACGATATGTTCTTCATCGACGGAGACCAGTGGCCGCCGACGCTGCATGGCACGGGTACGGAGGATTATTTCTGTGCGGCCTGGGGATACCCCTCGGGGAAATATGATTCCCCGTATCACGGGATCTCACTAGCGGCACCGCTTCGGGGCTATGGACCTGCATGGCGCTCTAAGGCAACGATTCCCTTTAAGGATTATTCCGGTAAATGGACCATGTACCGCTTCCATCTATTGGACCCGATTATATTCAGCAAGTCCTTGCGCTTCAGCATTGAGCATGGCCACGGCAATAGTCAATCCAATGACTATTCTTCGGTCGCTTACTGGTATCAACGTGAGCCGCATAAGGCATTTCCAGAAATGCTGCCGGTGAATCTCCGGCTTCCGCTGTCCGAGAAGGAGAGCGCACGCAAATTTTATCAGGGCTTCTAGCAGGTGAGAGAATTCATTATTCAATATTTCCCGAGGAGGAATTTTTAATGAAGGGCAGCAGACATATTTTCTTTATGCCGGAAAAGGAACGGGCACCGATGCCTGGTACTGACGTATGCGGGGACTTTATGCCATTTTACCATGAGGGTGTTTACTACCTGTTCTATTTATATAAATTCTGTATTTATTATACCACCACGAAGGATTTCGTAAGCTACACCGACCCGGAGCCCGCACTCATTTGCGGCAGTCCCGAAGATCAGCACTGGCATATCGGCACCGGCAGCGTCATCCACCGTGACGGCGTCTTCCATTTCTATTTCTCGGCATTTAATGAGGGGCATAAGGATATTGAAGGGAAATTCGAGCAGGTGCTGATGCGGGCAACGAGCACAGATCTCAGAAGCTGGACCTTTGATCCTGACTTTTTTGTGACACCGGATGTGGAGCATTACGGCAATTTGCACTGGCGTGACCCGCATGCCTTTTGGAATGAAGAAGCGGGCTGCTATTGGCTGGCCGTAACAGCGACCGAGAAGGATGAACTGCTCCACCGGAGCAGCTGTACCCATATCATGACTTCTCCGGATTTGAACGAATGGACGCACAGCAAGAAGCTGTACGCCCCTCGCATGTTCGACTCCCAGGAATGTCACGACTTCTTCAAGATCGGCGATAAATGGTATATGATCTTCTCCAACCTGACCCGCTGGTGGGAGACCCGTTACCGGATGGCTGACAGCCCCGATGGGCCATGGATCACGCCAAGCTTCGATGATATGTTTGACGGACGGGCGTTCTATGCAGCTAAGACCGTAACCGACGGGGAACGCCATTATCTGGTGGGCTGGCAGGGCATCCGGATGAACATGGATGACAATGCCAAGTATCAATGGGGAGGCAGTGTACTGGTTCATGAGCTGGTGCAGCGCCCGGATGGGACGCTTGGCGTGATGCCGGTCCCGGCGGTGGAGCAGTCCTTCGACCGCCCGCTTGTGCTTAACCCCGAGGTCCATCTGGGTGAATGGAGCGGGACAACCAGCATCACGGGTATTGAGCGTTATGGTTTTGGTTGGCAGGAGCTCGTGCAGCTTCCGGAGCATGCTCTGCTTCAGGCGGATGTAGACTGGGAGCCGGGAACCGGTGCCTTTGGCTGGATGCTGCACACGGGTGGAGACAAGCTGGAACAATGGTGCCAGGTTCGTATAGAGCCTGAGAGGGGGAGACTCCTGTTCGATCGTTCGAACAAATTCCACGATGATTATCATTACATCGAAGAACGTCCAATCTCCCTCAAGGCAGGGGAGCCGGTCCGGATCAAGGTGATCATCAGCGGCAACATCATTGTCGCCTATGCCAACGATGTTGCACTGGCCGCCAGAGCCTATGATTTCCCTACAGGGGGAGCCGGCCTGTTCATCGAGAACGGTGAAGCGGTCTTTACAAATGTTGAGATCAGAGGAAATGTTGAGGCAACACTTTAAACTATTAATTCAAAAGAACCTCCGTTTGCCACTTTGTGATGGCAGACGGAGGTTTTTTTATAAATATAAGAATTTATTGTTGCACACGATAACTTTGGTGAACATTTTTGGGTGATAGCTGTCACGGCCGCCGCCGGTTTCCGGGATATCTTCTTCCAGATCCATTGGCAAGCAAAGTGGGTCCATGGACTATTGAATGTACAAAGAAATCGCTCCTTTTGAAAGGGTTGGGTGGTACCTCCATTTTACCAAAAAGGTGATTTCTTTTTTTGTGTTTGTTGAAAAAAGTGTTTCCGTATCCGGCTTAAACAGCGGAGAGGACGGAACGATTGTGGAAAAGCGGCAGCGGTCGCCTTTGTCCCCGGATTTTCACCGCTAAGGAGAATCAATAAAATCTGGGGACAACAGCGATTGGAACAACGGTCCGTTCGCGGAGCGTCCACCCAAGTGCTCACGTTGATCTTACTCCAAAATAAAGGGCTGTCCCAAGCAGCCAGTTCATGGCTTTTGGGACAGCCCCTTGATATTAAAAGCCAAAAATATTGAACACAGGATAAAGAACTTGGAATATAGAGCGCTTTCTTAATGTTATATACTCAAGGCACGTTAAAAGAAAGGGGTTGCAAACATTGTCGAATTTGTTCTACAGGCCGGCAGGAGCCTGGGTGGGAGACCTCATTCCCTACTATAAAGACGGTACATTCCGTTTGTTCTATCTTCATGACTGGAGGGAGAATAAGAGTGTTCACGGAGAGGGAACTTCCTGGTTCGAGCTCCGCACAAGCGATTTCGTACACTACGAAGAAATGGGCGAAATGCTGAAGCATGGAAGTGTGAGCGAGCAGGATCTCAACTGTTACACCGGCTCGATCATCGAAGCCCAGGGAGAATATCATCTGTTCTACACCGGCCTCAATCCGAATCCGGAATTCGTAGAGAACGGAGTGCCGCTCCAATGCGTCATGCACGCCGTGAGCACGGATATGGAGCAGTGGCGGAAAATTCCCGAGGATACCTTCTATTCCGACGGAATTCAATATGAAAGGCATGACTGGCGCGATCCCTTTGTATTCTGGAACGAAGAGGCGGGGGAGTACTGGATGCTTCTCGCCGCCAGGAACAAAGAAGGTCCTTCCCGGCGCCGGGGAAGCATCGGACTCTGTGCTTCGAAGGATCTGAGGCAATGGGAAATCCGCGAACCGTTCTGGAATCCGAACATGTACGTGACCCACGAATGCCCGGACTTATTCCAAATCGGGGAATGGTGGTATCTGGTCTACTCCACGTTCTCGGAGCGGTTTGTCACCCATTACCGCATGAGTAAATCTTTAAGCGGACCTTGGACGGCGCCGAGAAACGATGCGTTTGACGCCAGAGCGTTCTATGCCGCCAAAACATGGAGTGACGGAAACAAGCGCTATGCCTTTGGCTGGGACCCAAGCAAGGAAAACGGGGATGATTACGGGGATTGGCAATGGGCCGGGAATCTGGTCGTGCATGAACTCGTTCAGGAACAGGATGGAACCTTAACGGTGCGTATCCCGGAGACGGTCTCCCGTCATTTTGCCAAGGAACAGGCTGCCGTGTGGGGTTCCCGGCTTGGGGAGTGGAAGGAGTCAGAGGGAGGGATAGCGGCGGCGGCGGACGAGACCTTCTCTTGCATATCTGCCGGTTCCATGCCGGAAACCTGCAAAATTTCAGCCCGGTTATCCTTCACCGAAGGAACCAGAAGCTGCGGGATTATGCTTCGGGCAAGCGAGGACAACAACGACGCCTATTATATTCGCCTTGAGCCTATTCATAACCGACTGGTGTTCGACATGTGGCCCCGCCGGATCGAAGGGGAGATGCAGTGGCATATCAAAGGAGACCACCCGCATGCGGTGGAGCTGGAGGTGCCGGTAGAATTACATGCCGATACGAATTATAATATCGAGATCGTTGTGGAGAATTCGGTTTGCGTCGTATACTTGGCCGATCAGGTCGCAATGACTACACGTTTGTATAATTTAAAAACCGGCAACTGGGGCTGTTTTGTTCAGGAAGGCCGGGCGAATTTTGAACAGGCATCCCTTGCGGTTCCCAACTAACAGGAGGTCTTATAAATGAAACGTTATGTCAAAAGGCTGACTCTCTCGTTATCTCTGGTTGTCCTGGCGGCGACGGTGAGCGCATGCGGAGGCACAAATACGAATAAGGGCGCTTCAGAAACAGGATCGGCAAATCCGCAGAAGGTGGACAAGAAAACATACAAGTGGTTCGTGGCCCGCGGCGTAGACAGCCCTCCGGCTGTTACTGTAAAGGAGATTGCAGAGGAGTTCTCCCGGACGCATCCTGAATTCGAGCTGGTTCTGGAAGGCACGGGGGATCGTCCGTCCTACCTGCAGAAGCTGCGGACCTTGATTGCCAGCAATGAGATGCCCGCCATGTTTGATACAGATTCGGATGCCTATGCTTCCAAGCTGGTGGAGCAAGGTAAACTGGTCGATATGAAAAAGCTGCTGGAGGAGCTGGGGAAATATAAAGATTTCCGCCCGGTGGCTCTGCAATATCAGCAGTTCGCAGACGGCAGCATGTATACTTTCCCGCTGGAATATGGCATCGAGGTATTCTGGTACAACATCAAGATGTTCAAGGATCTTGGCCTGGAGCCGCCGAAGACGTTCGATGAGTTCATGGAGGTTGCCGAGAAGCTGAAGCAAAGCGGGGTTACGCCGATTGCTGTCGACGGCAAGGATAAGTGGCCGGTTCTCCGGTATCTGGCGTACAAACCGTTCCGCATGACAGGCAATGATTTCATCGAGAATGTAAAGCAGGGCAAAGCATCCTTCAAGGACCCGGCCGGCATGGAAGGGATTAAGTTCGTTCATGATCTGGGCACCAAAGGGTACTTTCAGCAAGGATTCACTGCAACGGATTACACCGCAGCGCGCGATTTGTACCTGAGCGGCAAAGCCGGTATGTACTACATGGGTTCGTGGGAGACCATGAACTTCGTAAATGATAAGGTAAGTGCAGAAATGAAGGACAATATCGGATTTTTCCGGCTTCCCATGATGGAAGGTGCGACAACGGCTGACAATGATTATTTTATTAACTCGGGCATTGGCGTTGCCTTCAACAAGGAGACCTTCGATGATACGATGAAGGAATTCGTCAAGTTCCTTCTGGAGCAATACCCGAAGGCCTATACGGAGAAAGGTCAATTCTCGCCTTTCAATTATTCACTTGATCAAGAGCAGGGGATGCCGGAGCTCTTCTACAAGATTCAAGATGAAATCGCCAAATCCGGCAACGTCTTTGCGGTCCCGTGGGATACGCGCCTTGATCCGGCCACGAATGAGCTGCTTGGCAACGAATTGAATGCTCTGGCTCTGGGAGCGCATACTCCTGAAGAATTTGCCGAGCTGATGGATCAGGCGATTAAAGAAAACGCGCCGAAATACTTCAAATAGCGATACTACACATGGCGGCCGGCCGCAAGCCGGTTGGCTGCTGTAAGTACAATAAAACTAAAATTAGGGAATGAGCAAGCATATGGATAAAGTCCTGCGCAACCGCAAAGCCGCTCTCGTCTTTCTGCTGCCTGCATTACTGGTGTATTTACTCACCGTGCTGGCGCCTATCCTTTGGTCGATGTACTTCAGTTTCTTCTCCTGGGACGGAGTATCAGATATGCTCTATATCGGCTTTGACAATTACACCAAGATGTTCGGCGGAGATAAGACCTTCTGGAAGGCATTCAGCAACAATCTGATCTATGTCTCCATTATTGTAGCCATGCAGGTGTTGCTCGGTTTGCTGGTTGCCATCCTGCTGACCAGCATCACCAAAGGGAGAGAATTGTTCAAAACCTTATATTTTGCCCCTGCCATCATCACCTCAGTAGCGATAGCCCAGTTGTTCCAAAATGTGTATTCGTTCGAGCCGGTCGGAATCCTGAACTATTGCCTGCAGCAGATCGGTCTTGGCGACTGGAGCAAGCCTTGGCTGTCCGACCTCCATTGGGCTTTGACTGCGGTATCGGTACCTGAAGGCTGGCGTTATATCGGCCTTTATATGATTATCCTGTATAGTGCATTGATTTCCATTCCTGCCGATATCGAGGAGGCGGCCAGAATGGATGGAGCTTCTTCGTGGAAGCTGTTTCGTTCGATCAAAATGCCGCTGATTAAGCCGGTTCTGATGGTCTCAATCATTATGGCGACTACGGGGGCGCTGAAAGGGTTCGACATCCCGTATATCATGACGAACGGGGGACCCGGCCGCGTAACCGAATTATTGCCAACCTATATGTATAAAACCGCATTCTCCAGTCTGGACTTCGGCTATGGCAGCGCGATGGCTGTATTTATCGTCATTGAAAGCCTCATTGCAGTTGCCTTTATCAGACGGATGATGGACAGTAAGGAGTCCTGATGATGAAAATTTCTGGCTATTCCAAGGCGGTCCTTCTAGTTGTTTCCTTTGCGCTGCTTGTCATTCAAGTGTATCCGCTGGTGTGGGTGTTCATCTCCAGTTTCAAAGGTCCTAACGATTTCTCAGGGGATAATCCGCTCAGCCTGCCAAGCCAATACACCTTCGATAATTACTTCAATGTGTGGAGCAAAGGGAACCTGGGGACTTATTTCTCCAATAGTATCATAGTCGCTGTGACGACCATCGTGCTTGTGATCTTATTCAGTGCCATGGCCGCTTTTGTGATCGAGAAGATGTCGTTTAAATGGAGCCAAAGTGTGCTGTTCTTATTTCTGTGCGGCATTATGATCCCGATTCAGGTCGTGCTTATCCCGCTGTTCATTCTTTATAACAAAATAGGGATTATCAATACACTCGCTTCTCTTATTTTGCCTCAAGTAGGTTTTGCCCTGCCGATCTCGATTTATCTGTTCGTGAGCTTCTATAAATACATTTCGAATGAGATCATGGAGGCCGCTGTCATGGATGGCTGCGGTGTGTACCAGGTGTTCTGGCGGATGATCTTCCCTCTATCCCGGAATACGATCGTCACAGTTGTCGTTATGAATCTGATATTTGTCTGGAATGAATTTATATTCGCCAATACGTTTATTCATGATCTGAAATCACGGACCATTCCAGTTGGCTTAATGGATTATATCGGGCAGTACGGTTTGACGGATTGGGGAGCGACCTTTGCGGCCATCAGCATCACGACCATTCCGACGATGGTGGTCTACTTCATTTTCAACAAGAGTGTTATTTCCGGCATGACGGCAGGAGCAACGAAAGGTTGATCTCCCGCATCCCTTGGCCAGAGGGTATACTGAAAGTACCAGGCTGCAACTTTGCAGGGTCAGGGGGATCTCATGAAAATACACCGGCTGTTCCTGTCGATCAGCATTCGCAGCAAAATCATTATACTTTCCATCGCCTGTTCTTTGCTGCCGCTTGTCCTGATTGCTTCCTTAACCTTCGTCTATTTAAGCAAAGTGATCGAAAACAAGATGTCCGACACCACCTCCAATCTGCTGGGCTCCATCAATTGGAATATCCAGACGTTCGTGAACGATGTGGAGGCGATCTCGAAGCTGATGCTGTCCTCCCGTGACGTTCAGAATTTCCTTTCCTATACCAAGAATGATTTCAAGGAGATCTATGACCTTCAAAATGCGACCCGCAGTCTGATCGTCAATATTACCAACAACAAATCCTATATACGTTACGTTTATGTGGGCAGCGGGCAAAGGGAACTGATTACCACGAACCAATGGGACAGGTTAACGTACGACAATATCTATCAGGCAGTCTCACGGACGAAATGGTATCAACAGGTGGGAGGGATGGGCGGACGGGGCTTGTGGCTGAACAGCGATGAAGTCCGGCTTGTCAAGGATACTCCGAACCTGCTGCTGTATGGTAAACAGTTAAACAACCTGGAGACGCTCGAACCGATCGGCATGTTAATTATTTCAATCGACAGGCGGGTCTTCGATGAGATGTTTCGAAATATTTCCAACGCGGAAAACGGGAATCTGATGATTCTGGAGCAAAATAAAGTCATTTATTATAACTCCCGCACGGCCGACCTGAAGCAGCTTCCTCCCAAAGAAATGGATCTGCTTTATGGCTTGCCTGAACGGGGGACCCGCATCGAAACGATGGGCGGAGAACGGTATGTCATCACCTTCGATACCAATCCGGTAACCCAGTGGAAAGTGGTTAGCATGATCCCTTATTCTAATATCAATTCGGAAATTGTATGGATACGTAATATTACGCTAACACTGACAATGGTGGCTTTCCTGCTGGCTGCCTATGGTTCGTATTTAATCTCGAAGCGTATCACGAAGCAATTGACTTTACTCTCCTCTGTTGCCAGAAAAGCGGCCAAACGGGAGAGGATCGAAGGAATCCTTTTTCAGGAGGAAGATGAAATCGGGAAAATAGGCAATCAGTTCTTGAGGACCTTCCGCACCAACTCTGAATTATCGGACAAATTAATAGAAGCCAGGCTCAAGGAGCGGGAAGCAGAGCTGCATGCGCTGCAAAGTCAAATCAACCCGCACTTCCTGTACAATACACTGAATTCCATCTATCTGATGGCCGAACGAATCGGTGCCAAAAACATTTCGAAAATGGTCATGTCGCTGTCTAACATGTTTAAGTTAAGCTTGAATAACGGGGACTATATTACCACTGTCCGCAATGAGATCGACCAGGTGAAAAATTACTTGGAGATTCAAAATATCCGCTATAACGGAAAGTTCGAGGTGACCATTGAGCTTGAACCGGAAATTGAGCATATCCGTATGCTTAAGCTTCTGATACAGCCGCTGGTGGAGAATGCGATTTTTCATGGAATCGAGCTGAAGGAGAGCCAAGGGAATATTTACATTCGGGGACGTATCGAAGGAGAGACGCTGGTATTCGAGGTCGAGGATGACGGCGTAGGCTTTGATCCTGCGGTTACGCAGCCTAAGGGCTATGCATTAAGGAACATCCAGGAGAGGATTCAATTGCATTATGGCCAGAACCACGGGCTGCGCATCGACAGCATTCCAGGCACCGGAACCAAGGTTACCCTAAGGATCGGAATTATGGATGAAGACCGGCTATGAAGGTGGGATTACATCATGTATAAACTGTTTATAGCGGATGATGAACAGCTGGTGGTGGAGACATTGTCGGCTGTGATCGACTGGAACGCGTATGGGATAGGGATCGTGGGGACGGCAACTAACGGCAAGCAAGCCCTGGAACGGATTCTTCAGTCCGATCCGGACATTGTGCTGACAGATATCCGGATGCCCGGCCTGAATGGGCTGGAGCTGATCCGTGCCTTGAAGGAGAAGGGCCATAAAGCGGAGTGTATCATCATTAGCGGGTATTCCGAGTTCGAATACGCCAAAGAAGCCATCAAGCTGGAGGCTGTGGATTATCTGATCAAGCCGGCAGAGCTGGAGGAAGTAGCCAAGACTGTCTCAAGAGCGCTCAAGCGTCTGGAGCGTAAAGCGGATGCCACGGAGAATCGCCCTGAGCTTCGGAATGTGGCAGCGTTGGACCGGGCGGCGTTTACAGATCTAATCGTCCATGCCAAACGCCCATCGTTCGATCAGACGCCCTACGAACGGTATAACCAGTTTGTGGTTCTCGTGATTGGAAGTACGCAGACGCTGTGGCTTGAACGGTTGAAGAATAATGGCGCTACGGATGCTCTCCTCAGCTTTTTGACGAATCGCGGAATCGTTGTGGACCTGCTGTACGAGCAGCAGAAAGTCATCTTATTATGTATGGCGGCCATGGAGGACAACGAGCCGTTAACAGGAATTTTGCTGGCTGCAGCCGAAGCCTTCTCGAAGGACAGCTCAGCAGACGATATTTCATTGTCGTTTGGACTGGGGCCGGTTGTAGCCGGAATTATAGATGCAAATCTCTCTTTTGTAGCCGCTGACAAGGCATGTGAAATGGGGGTGTTCTTTGGGGTTCCGGTTATGGAGGGGAGCCGCTTAGAGGAGATTACCCGCGTATCCGGGCAGTGGCTGAGCGAGTGGTCTGACTCCCTCCAGTCCTTCGTCCGTTACGAACAGAAAGAGTTCGAGGAGAGGCTTGAACGTTGGATAGAATGGGGGACGGGACGGCTGATGGCTCCTGTTCTGCTGAAGAAGGCAGGCATAGAGTGGGGGAACCGGATGCTCGATCTGATTGAACAGGACTATGGAATCAAGATTGAAAAAGTAATCGGCGCCCGCCCGCAGCTGATGGACAAGATACTGGACACGCCGGACTGGGCGTCTTTGCAGCAACAGCTGCAGGATTTAGCGAAGAGTGTGCAATTTTATCTGAGTGTAACCAAGACTACGATGAAGGAAAAGGTGGTTCAAGAAATCAAAGCGTATCTTGAATCCCATTACCATGAAAATATTGGGCTGGATCAATTGGCCGAACGGTTCGGCCTTAATTCTTCCTATGTAAGCAACTTATATTCCAAGTCGACCGGACAGACCATTCTGGAATATGTCACTTTGCTGCGCATTCAGACAGCGAAAAAGATGCTGAGAGAAAGCAGCTTAAAAATCTTCAAAATATCCGAAAGGGTCGGCTATGATAACCAGCGGTATTTCTGCCAGGTGTTCAAGAAGGTTGTGGGTGTAAGTCCCGGCCAGTATAGAGAAGAACATATGATGAAAAGTGATTGCTTTTGATAGAAATACCGAACATTTTAAAAGCTCAGTGCAGAGAATAATGAATTTTATCATCGGGCAGGTTTGATAATATTCAGTTGTAAGCGCAGACAGTAGACAGTAGATGAAAGGGGAGGGCATTATTGAACAGTAAGAGTAAAGTGGTACTAAGCGCAATGTTGGCATGCGGACTGCTCGCCGGATGTGGAAGCAAAGGGGATAACGCGCAGCCGGAGGCGGGAAGTTCGTCGGCACCCAAAGAAGAGAAGGTGTCGCTCAAATTCTGGAGAAACTCGGGGAATGACGCCGAGAATTCAGCCTATGACAAGCTGGTGGCCTCGTTTAATGAAGCGCATCCTAATATAAAGGTTGAGATGAGTCCGATTCCGTATGCCGATTACGATACCAAGCTGAGAACATCCATTGCTTCGGGCAGTCCCCCTGATATTATGGCCGTCGATGGCCCGAATATGGCATCTTACGCCCAGGCGGGTGCTTTACAGCCGCTGACCGCCTATTTCAAGAAGGATGGCAACCTGGAGGATATTCCGAAATCGACCATTGCCACGTACACCTATAATAATGAAATTTACATGGCTCCGCTCACCGAATCCTCCATTGCTCTTTTTTATAATAAAAAAATGTTTGAAGCGAAGGGAATTCCTCTTCCCTCCAAGAACCCGGAAGAGCCTTGGACTTGGGATCAGGTGCTGGATGCAGCTAAAAAGCTTAACGACCCGGCCAAAGGCGTGTACGGCATTGATCCGGCGCAGGGCTTCGGTAATGCAGGAACAGCAGCCTACTTTAAATATCCGATTATTTGGCAGTTTGGCGGCGAGATCATGAGTCCGGATGGAACAACTTCCAAAGGTTACCTGGATAAGCCAGAGACCAAAAAGGCGTTGCAATTCTTCTCCGACCTGTATAATAAGGATAAAGTGTCCTCCCTGGAATACCCGCCAGATCCGTTCCCGAACAATCAGCTGGCGATGACGGTCGACGGCTCCTGGTCACTGGGCAATTATGCCGACAAGTTCCCTAATTTCAAATTAGGCGAAGATTATGATATCGCCCCGCTTCCGAAGGAAACCCAGCAGGCTGTTGCGAACGGAAGCTGGTCGCTGGCCATTTCCTCGAAGAGTAAGAATGCCGATGCTGCCTGGCAGTTTGTAAACTGGGTGACAGGTTCTGAAGGAGCTAAGACCTATTGCTCCATCACAAAGGATATTCCGGCCCGCTATTCGGTAGCCAACGAGTTCCCTGAGCTGGGTCAATATCCGAAGAATATCTTTGTCGTACAGAATCAGAAATTCGGCAGACCGCGTCCGATTACACCGGTCTTCCCGCAAATGTCCGAAGCGGTAAACAAGATGATTGAGGAAGTGACCATCGCCGGACGCAACGCGGATGCAGCCATTGCCGACGCCATCAAAAAGATTGACAAGGCATATGCAGATCTGCCGCAAAAATAATAAAATTTCCAAACATTACAGAAACGGCAGCCGCCCTTTAACCAAAGGGCGGCTAAGCCGTTTCCACTTGTAGTAAGGGGTGCGGTTGTCATGTTCTACTCGTTACGCAGCAGATTGATGTGGGCTTTTTCGATCCTGCTGATCCTTCCGATTACGGCGGTTGTCTTCATCCTCAGCAAGGAATCGTCGGAGCAGATCCGTAAATCTACCCAGACGTCCACACTGCAAACCATAGACCAATTTGCCTCCCATGTCAGCACACTGCTGACGCAGATTGAGGATATGGGCAACCAGGTGCTGAGCAGCGACATCACACAGGAATGGATAACCGCCGATCTGAACGATGAGAGCACTAATGGGGAAAGATATCTGGCCAAGCAAAAGATGCGGGAGCTGTTATCCTCTTATGCGATCAATAATTCGAATGTGATTTCCATTTCCACCTTTGCGGAGGGAAAGGGCGGGTTATGGACACAGGACCTGGGCTACTTGAAGAGCAGCTGGTACAGCCAGTTTAAAGAGCAGGACGTACGCTGGACGCAGGCTCATAAGGACAAGGATCAGGCTGACGACAGCATACGTTCGAGCGAGATCAATAGTCTTGTGCTTCCTTTGGTGCAGCTCCAGTCCTTTAAGGATGTTGGAGTAATCAAACTCAATTATCCTACGGTGCTGCTGCGCCAGGATTTGGATAAAATCAGCTTCGGCAAAAGCGGCAAAGCCTTCCTGCTGACGGCTGAAGGCCTCAGTGTACTCAATCAGGATCTGACAGGAGCTGAGGGGCTGCTTAGAGACGGGCTTGCTACTGTGCAGAAACAGAGTGGTGGACAGACCAGCGGCATTTTTCCCCTTCACCAGGGGGGGACCGACTATCTGTTCTTTTACCGCAGGCTGCCTGCACAGAACTGGCTGATCGTCGGCGAGGTGCCGGAGGCGGAGCTGTATGCGACCATCACCAGGCTCAAAGAAACGCTGCTCCTTGCCAGCTTTGTGCTGCTGATCCTTGTCATTATTGTGGCGCTGTGGCTCTCTACCGGCATAACGAAGCCATTAAGTGCCATGGCCCGGGCCATGCGGCATGTGAGAAACGGGCAGTTCGAGCTGGCGATGAAGGATATGCCCAAGGTTAGATCGCGGCAGAGCGAAGTGGACTATGTGGCTGGTGTATTTGAGCAGATGACCCATCAGCTGAAGTATCTGATCGAGACGGAATTCGAGACCAATCTGCGCCGGAAAAATGCCGAATACAAAGCGCTCCTGCTGCAGATCAATCCGCATTTTTACAACAATACACTGGAAATCATCAGCGGTCTGGCGGCGATGAAACGGGAGGATCTGGTCATGGACGCCACGGAAGCACTGGGTAAAATGATGCGTTATTCGCTGAGTCTCGATACGGATCTGGTACAAGTCAGCGAGGAGCTTGGCTATATCCGTGACTATCTGTTCCTCCTAAAGCTGCGGCATGAGGATCATCTGATGGTGGAGGTCCGGCAGGATTCCGCTGCGGATCAGCTGCTCATCGCCAAGTTCATTCTGCAGCCGCTGGTAGAGAATGCGGTGAAGTACAGCCTGGATAAAGGGGGAATCGCCGAGGTGGCGATCACCTCCAGTGTGTGCGGCGAGCGCCTGCACCTGCAGATTCAGGATAACGGTTCAGGAATGACACCGGAACTGATCGCCAGCATTCTTGCCGATACGGAGCTTAGGGACAGTGTGGGAATCTTAAATCATAAAGGGGACAGCATCGGACTACGCAATGTACTCTCCCGCTGCCGTCTGTATTACGGCGAGCAGTTTGAAGCCGTGCTTGATTCGAAGCTAAATACAGGAACAACCATTACACTGAAGCTGCCGCTGATAGAGAGGTGATTATTATGTATGACATTATGCTGGTGGATGATGAGAAGGGGGTCCGCAACAGTATCAAAGCCAAAATCGACTGGGAAGCCGCCGGCTTCCGGGTGGTCTCGGAGGCCTCAAGCGCCAATGAAGCGCTGCAGCTGCTGGAGCAGGGACCGCTGCCACAGCTCGTCATCGCCGATATCCGTATGCCGCAGATGGACGGCATTGAATTTATCCGCATCTGCAAAACGAAGTATCCGCTGCTGAGGACGGTTGTGCTGTCGGGATACTCTGACTTTGATTATCTGAAATCGGCCATACAGCTTGGAGTGAAGGATTATTTGCTGAAGCCGGTAGCCCGCGCAGAACTGAATGAGCTGCTTGGCAAGCTGGGTGAAGAAATTAGACAAGAGCAACAAAAGCTGCAGGCCTCAAGGCAGGATCTGCTGCAGAAAAATGAGCAGCTGCGGCTGCTGCAGGAGAATTTTTTGCTGCAAATGGTCAAGGACGAGTGGTACAGCCTGGCGGCGATCAAGGAGCGGCTGCAGCAGCTCCAGTTGACCCCGCTGACGGCGGATGATCTGAAGCTGCAGTTTGTCGCTGTGGAGATGAGAGTGCCGGCAGGGCGGATGGCGGACCGGCAGGAGCGTCGGGATCTGCTCAATTTGGCTTTTCAGATGTTATGCCGGGAGACGGCTGCCAAGCGGGAAGGAATCTATCCATTCAGCGATGTTGCCAATTCCGCGATGATGTATTTTCTGGTTATTATGGAGCCGGGGCCTGCCGATCGGACGGACAGGTTCGTAGAAGAACTGAAACGGAACATCGCCAGTTACCTGAAGCTGGAATGTGTGACGGGGATTGGCGAGGAAGTGGAGGGACTCAAGCGGCTGAAGAACGGTTATGCTTCATGCATGTTGTCCTGGAGTCAAAGCACCGTGTATAAAGATGGGAAGGGCGAACGGAGCCAAGTGATGGAGCTTACGCAGGCTTTTACCCCGGAGGTGGAGCGGAAGCTGGTGCAGGCGATTGAGAATTTGGACATGAGTACCTTCCGCCAGCAGCTTGACACCATCTTCAGTAGCGAGAGAGATACGCCGATGTTTGCTTTTACCTTTCTGGCCCTGCGGATGCTGCTGATGTTCAGCTCCATTGCCAAAAAATTCGAGCTCGGCGGCTCCGCCCTGCAGAAGTATTTGTGGAACTGTCAGATGACCATTGCCGATTACCAGTCGCGTGAAGGCGTGCGGGGGCAGATTGATGAGCTGGCGCAGCTTGTCATGGGCGAAGTGAAGAAGCTCCGCTTCTCCAGCGGACAGCATATGGTCGAAGCGGTCAGGAAATACGTGGAGGAGAACTTCTCCTACGAGCTGGCGCTTTCTTCCCTCGCTGAAATGTTTCATCTGAATGAGACCTATTTATCCGGGCTGTTCAAGCAGCATGTGGGCATTACGTTCAGCGACTATGTCACCAGGCTGAGAATGACCAAGGCGGAGCAGCTTTTGCAAGAGAACGAACTGAAGCTGACTGATATCGCCATGCTTGTCGGCTATTCCAGTTCCAGCTATTTCAGTACCTCTTTCAAGAAAAACAGCGGCAAAAGCCCCAAGGAATACCGTGAATGGTATTTGAAGAATCACCCCTGAGAACATCACAACTTCTGAGCCGATCATATTGAAATAATTTCTCTGGCCGTTCAGCTACAATAGTGTCAACCAAACAAGGAATAGGAGTATGCAGCATGAATGTTTCCGGGGAGAAGCAAGCGCATAAAGAGAGCAAAACTATAAGCAAACTGGCGTGTGCGGCTGTAGTACTGCTGGTTATCGCAGGGTGCACTATTGGCGGCAACGGCAATCCTACCAGCAATACTTCTGATGCTAAAACTCCGTCCAATGCGATCTCTAATCCTGCACCTGCGGCCTTTCAGTTTTCTGATGATCCCAATTACTACACGGAGCTATACCGCCCGCAGTATCATCTGTCGCCGGAAAGCGGGAATATGAGCGATCCGAATGGAATGGTTTATTTCGAAGGTGAATATCACCAGTTCTACCAGAACAGCGGCCAGTGGGGTCACGCCGTCAGCACGGATCTGATTCATTGGCAGCATCTGCCGGTAGCGCTCCTGCGCGATTCGCTCGGGGAGATCTGGTCAGGCAGCGCCGTGGTGGACTGGAAGGATACGAGCGGTTTTTTTGGCGGGAAAGCGGGACTGGTTGCGATCTTCACCCATTTCAAAGGGGGAATGCAGTCGCAGAGCCTGGCGTACAGTTCTGATAAAGGGCGCACCTGGATCAAATATGAGGGCAATCCCGTGATTCCTAATTCAGGACTCAAGGATTTCAGAGATCCCAAGGTGTTCTGGCATGAGCCTTCGCACGCTTGGGTGATGGTTGTCTCGGTGGACAACCGGGTGAGATTCTATTCCTCTCCAGACCTGAAGACCTGGCAGATGACCAGCGAATTCGGCGCCGATCAGGGCTCACATGCTGCCGTCTGGGAATGTCCGGATCTGTTTGAGCTTCCCGTGGAAGGCAGCAAGGAGACCCGGTGGGTGCTGGCGCTCAGCATCGGCAATAACAGCTCAACCCGTGGCTCGGCGGCGCAATATTTCATCGGCAGCTTTGACGGACAGACATTCAAGAACGAGAATGAGCCCTCCAAAGTGCTGTGGACCGATTACGGAAAAGACTTCTACGCCGCAGTGTCCTACTCGGATATTCCGCAGAGTGACGGCCGCCGGATCTATGCCGGCTGGATGTCCAATTGGCGCTATCCGTTCTCGATGCCAAGCGCTCCGTGGAAAGGGAATTTGTCGCTGCCACGGGAGCTGAAGCTGCGCGACATTCCCGGTGAGGGATTGCGCCTCGTCCAGCAGCCGGTGCAAGAGCTGGAAGCCTTGCGTGGCCAAGCGGTCAAGCTGGAACCCCAGCGGCTAGAGCCAGGCAGCAATCCACTGGCCGGTCTGCACGGGACCTCCTATGAACTCGATACCGAGTTCACCGTGAAGGGGGAGGCGGAATTCGGAATCAAACTGAGAAAAGGTGCAGATCAGGAGACCAATATATCGTATAACAACGCGAATTCAACACTAACGGTGGATCGAACCCAATCAGGCGACAGTTCATTTGAAGCCGGGTTTGCCGAAACGGTCCAGGCGCCCTTAAGAGCAGTGAACGGTAAAGTCAGGCTGCATATCTATGTGGATGAATCGACGCTGGAGGTGTTCGGCGCAGACGGCGAGACTGTGATTTCCAGTATTCTTTTCCCGGAGGCTACCAGCAATGGATTGGAGCTGTATGTGAAAAAAGGGGACGTGATGCTGGACCAGGCCGTCATGTATCCGATGGCCAGTGTATGGCGGAATGAGGAGCCTGACGGCTCGGAACCGCTTCGCGTCCTGCTTAGCCAATCCAGTGTGGATGTTCCGCTAGGCGGCACTGTGGAAGCGGCAGCGGCGGTCGTTCCGCTAACAGCTCCCCAGGAGCTTACTTGGGTGTCGAGTGATGAGGCCGTTGCCCAGGTGGAGAGCCATGCCGGGACATCCGCAGCCGTAAAGGGGCTGAAGGAAGGCCAGACGGAGATTAAAGCTCTTGCCCCGGGTGGGCAAATCTATGCCGTAATGAACGTGTACGTCTATAAACCGGATTGAAATGGAGTGAAAAGATCATGACAAGCGTTACAGCGGCAGCTGAGTCTGCCTCCAAAACTGCCCCATCCAGCAAAAAGCCCCGCCGGTTTCTGCGGGGAGAAGAAATAACCGCCTGGTGGTTCGTGCTGCCTTCCTTTGCTTTGCTGCTCATCTTTGTATTCTATCCGATGCTGCAAGCCTTTGTGATCAGCTTTCAGAATTATAACCTGGTAGGATCAACCCGCAGCTTCATCGGGCTGGACAATTACAAGTCTCTGGTGACGGACAGGGATTTCCTGGCCAGTCTCCGGCATTCGTTTCATTTTGCCATCGTAGTGATTCCGATTCAGACAGCGATTTCACTGGGCTTGGCACTATTAATCCAGAAAAAGTTCAAGCTTACCGGTCTGTTCCGCACACTCTATTTCATTCCGGTAGTCATTTCTACGGCAGTGGCCGCAACGGTGTTCAAACTGATCTACAACAAGGAATTCGGGATTCTGAACAATGTACTGAAGACGCTTCATCTGCCCACTACCAATTTCCTGTCCAACCCGGATACGGCGATGAACGGTGTGATCATGCTGGGAATATGGAAAGGCGTAGGTTTTTTCATGATTATCTTCCTGGCCGGACTGAACAACATTCCGCAAGATTTATACGAGGCGGCCCGGGTAGACGGTGCTACCAAAATACAGCAGTTCTTCCGCATTACGCTTCCTTTGCTCAACCGTACCACGGCCTTCGTGGTGATTATGACGACCATTGATGCCATTAAGCTGTCCGGCCTTGTGTTTGTATTGACCAGTGGAGGACCCAACGGGGCTACCGAAACCGCAGTCTATTATATCTATAAAATGGCCTTCCAGCAGATGCAGATGGGCTACGGCACCGCTGCCGCCTTTATTCTGTTCGCGATTGTTCTCGCCATCTCGCTCGTGCAAATGAGACTGTTCCGGAACGCGGAACATTAATGGAGGTGCTTCTGTAGCCCATTTTGCTGCAGGAGAATTTTGAGGAAGCGGCTGTTTCGTAAAACTACTAGGAGGAATCCACATGAACCGCTTTGCAAGCATTGCCAAGTATACGGTGATGACCGTTCTGGCTGTCATTTCAATAATCCCGATCCTCTGGATGATCTCGGGTTCACTACGCCCTTATGAGGAATTGTTCAAGTACTCCTCCAGTCTGAATATTCATTTGTTCGTTCCTGTCCAGCCAACGCTGGCTAACTTCAAAGAGGTTATCTTCAGTGAGGGCAACCCTTTTCTCCGCTATATCGCGAATACGCTGTTTGTTGCAGGAAGTGTAACCCTGCTGGTGCTGCTGGTGAATTCGATGTCGGCGTTTGCTTTTGCCAAGCTGCGTTTCCGGGGTAAAGCGATTGTCTTCGCCCTGTTCATGTCAGCGATGATTATTCCCGGTGAAGTAACGCTGGTCCCGAACTATCTGCTGATGAATTATTTCGGCTGGCTGAACTCCTATAAGGCGCTGGTGATTCCTTCGATGCTGTCTGTGTTCGGAATCTTTCTGCTGCGGCAGTTCTTCGCGGAAATTCCCGATGAGATTCTGGAGGCGGCCAAAATCGACGGAGCCTCGATGACCCGGACCTTCTCCAGTATTGTCTTGCCTGCGGCTGTCCCGCCGATGATCACCCTTGCGCTGATGACCTTTCTTGGCAACTGGGATTCCTATCTGTGGCCTCTAATCGTTATCAATGACGAAAAGAAACAGATGATCCAGGTAGCCATTGCCGCTTTCTCCTCGGTGGAAGGAACCGATTGGTCTAAGATTCTAGCCGCAAGCACCATTTCCACAGTTCCGATCCTGATCCTGTTTCTGTTCCTGCAGCGCTATTACATTCAGGGCATTACGATGTCGGGTGTGAAAGGGTAATGAAAGGAATGGGAACGAATTGAACTGGAAGGGGCCGTGACGATGGGCGCTTAACCCGGGAGAAATGGCGGGAATCTATTTCCCTTTTAATAAGGGACAACTTCCAACAGAAAATTATAACATATCGGTACTGGAGGTCTGTATTCCACCGCTGAAGATGTCTGCAAATGGAGCAATTGCTGTATATGACCAAACAGGTATTTGTAGGTGAGGCTGCTGGTTCCACAGAGTAAGAGGCCCATGCAACCCCGCATGGGCCTCTTACTCTGTTCATTTCACTTCAAACCACCCGGAATCGCAACCTCATGCCCAACGGTAGCTGCCATGCGGGCTATCGATTTCGGGTCGGAATTTTTGACATTTACGTCGATACGAGGGGTGTATGCGGCTTCCAGTCGCTCAGCTTCTTCGTCGGATAGCTTGATCGAGAGGGCTTTGATCGCATCGTCAATATGACTAGTTTTGAGCGCTCCGACGATGGGGGCGGCAACGACTGGGTTGCGATACAACCAGGCAAGGGAGATTTCGGCACGGCTAACCCCGCGTTCCTCTGCAACTTGACCGATGGCCTCGACAATGTTCTGGTCGGCTGCCGCAGTTACCTGGAAGTATTGGGCAGCACCGGCTTCGGTCTCGGAGCGGGCCGTTTGTGCACCCCAAGGCCGAGCCAGGACACCGCGCGAGAGCGGACTGAAGACCATGGTCTGAATCCCTTCGTCGGCACAGAGCGGGATCATTTCGTTCTCTTCCTCGCGGGCGATTAAGTTGTAGTTGTGTTGCATGGAGATGAAGCGGGTCCAACCGTTCTCTTTCTGGAGATGCAGGGCCTTGGCGAACTGCCAAGTCCTCATGGTGGAGGCGCCCAAATAGCGCACTTTGCCCATTTTTACGAGATCATGAAGGGCTTCAAGCGTCTCTTCCCACGGGGTAAAAGGGTCAGCCCGATGAATCTGGTACAGGTCGATATAATCCGTTCCAAGACGCCTCAAGCTGTGGTCAACTTCAGTCATAATGGCCTTGCGGGATAGCCCGAATGAATTAGGTCCTGAACGCATGGGGGCACCCAGTTTGGTGGCAATGACTACGTTCTCCCGTGTAGCGAAATCCTTGAGCGCTCTGCCAAGATTCTCCTCGCTGGTTCCGTGCGAATACAAATTAGCGGTATCAAAGAAGTTGATCCCCGCCTCAAGCGCGTGTCTGATCACAAGGCGGCTGCCTTCCTCGCCGAGCGCCCAGCCAGGGTAACCGCTGTGGGGATCTCCAAAACCCATACAACCGATGCAGATCGGTGAAACTTCGAGACCGGAGTGACCTAGCTTAACATATTGCATAAATACCTCCTGAATAAATTATATTCTTGTTGAACCTTATTGAAGGTATTCATAATATACAGCGAATGGCCAAACCCCCGGTACTCCGATCCAATCAAAAAGTTGCCTAATCCTATCATGGCGGCAATAAAAAAGAGAGTAGCAGGCTATAATTGCCCATTACTCTCTTTGATGATTCCGTTTAGTTGTATAAACCGCTTCATATCTTCTTTGGGTGGAAAGCCAAACATCCTGGAGTACTCCCGGCTGAATTGCGTCGGACTTTCATAGCCCACCTGAAAAGCAGCATCTGCTGCATTCTCTGACCCGGATAGTAATAGGCGGCGGGCTTCCTGAAGTCTCAGCTGTTTTTGAAATTGAATCGGGCTCATGCCGGTGATTTCTTTAAAATGCCTATGGAACGACGGAACGCTCATCTTCGCAAGTTGTGCCAAATCCTCAATGCGAAATGAATCCTGATAATGATTCAGAATGTGCTCAATGGCATGTTTGATATGAACGCTTGGACTCCCCTCCGATACAATTTGTCTTAAGGAGTCACCGTGTTCACCGTGCAGAACCTTATATAGAATTTCTTTGGCAAAAAGTGGCGCCAGCCCAGGAATATCTTCGGGTGTATCCAGCAGACGAACCAGCCTTACAACAGCATCTAACAAGGGAATATCTAATTTGCCAACATTCATACCGCGTCTGGATGTTCTTTTGGAGTTCTCCTTAAGTGCATCATCGCTTACCAGCTCTAAAATATGGCCGGGCGTAAATTCGATTTTACAGGTTAAGTTGGGAACTTCGGGGGTTGCTTCCAGCACTTCGGCAATGATTGGTAAATCCATAGAGGCTACAAGGTAGTGTGGCGGACCATACCTGAAGCGCTCTTTACCAATGACTATGCCCTTAAGACCTTGAACGACGATGTATAGTGAAGGGTTGTTAAGTTTGTAGGGAGGATCAGTCTCAGTAGAATGGTAAGGAATGGAACAACGGGAAAAGCTGAGGGACGAAATTAATGTAGAGTGCGGACCATCTATATGAGTATGGCGATCCACGAGTTCCACAAGCTCTTTTTGCAAAAAATGATTAAGATCAAACATACGGTTCCTCCTGTAAGGCTTTATCTTTAGATCTATGTAATGTTCATCATGTTAACCTTCCCTTGTTATTCGCGTACCTTATTTTAACATAGGAACAACGAGTACGGTATTAAGGCCGTTATGAAGGGGGGAGATACGTTATCTTTTGCTCAGCGCACTTGAGGAAAAGAACATTATTCCAGAACGAAAGCCGGAACAATCATTTGGCATACCCGTGAAGGCAGCAATGCCCAAAGAAAAAAAACGGACGGAAGCGACCCGGCGTATCGCGGGGGGCGATTTCAACGTCAAGCTCAATATTAAACAAAAAGATTACTTCTCCAGGGACGCTTTCGTTTTATTCAACCGTCGTCTAAAGGAATCGATCCCAAGCAACAAAACGGGATAGATCAAACCGTGCAGCAATGTGAACGTAGGCCAAAACACAAAGGCAAGATTGCGGAAATATATAACATTTGGAAATATGATTATAGATAGTACCATAACAAGCATTCCTAAAGGTAATGTGATTATGCGGTAATTACTAACATGGAAGGTATGCGTTACCATTACAATCATTACATAAAAGACAATAATGCTCTTCACGAATAGAGAGATGAATATTATCCCTCCGGCCAATACTTCAATGCGTTGAATGAAATTGCCGATACTAATTTCTTTGGCTAACTCATAAGTCGGATAGCTGAGTCCAGCAGTGGCATCCGCTCCAAGAACAGCAATCGAAAGCACATTAATTATCACTAGAACAATTCCGCCGCCGAGCACACCAAGCAACATACTTTTACGGATTTTTTTGCGGTTGGTGATATGAGGGGTAATCATTAGCAGGAGGATCAATTCTGCAAACGGAATCCCGAGCAAACGGTAAGAGGCACTTAATATGGGCTTGATTCCATTTTCCAGAACGGGAGACAGATTGTCCACCAGCTTCATTTGGGGTAACAAAAATAAGGCGATAAGGATAATGAAAGACATAATAAATGGAAATAAAAACTCTGAAGTTCGGGTAAACGTTTCCAGCCCGAGCTGTACGCCCATAATGAGTGTGAGCATAAAAACAATCTCAACGGCTTGAATGGGTGTCTCCGGCAGAATAAGTGTCGTTAAAAAGTCACCGAGGGTCCGAAGCAAGGCTGATGAAAGCAACAGGGTATAAATGCTAAAGGAGAGTTTCATAAGTGTGCCGAACCATTTCCCTAACACCTTGTCAATGTAGTCGGCTAAATTAAGGTTAGGGTGGCGTTGGGTCAGTAATCCATAGAGCAGTACCAGCAGCACACCGTAAATGATGCCGATGATACTAGCCAGCCACGCGTCCTGATGGGCGAGTCGTACAAGCATTGTGGTACCGTTCAACACCGAGCTACCCATAGTAAATATGACTGTTAATATGATAAATTGACGGATGGATATCTTTTCTTTTACCGTCGGCATGACTTTACCCCCTTACTTTAATAGATTATCAACCGACTGGCCGACGGGATCAAAAATCGGTCTTAACCAATCCACCGGATTAGGGACTGGAATATTCAAAGCAAGCGCTATACTTAATCCGGTCGCGATGGCAAGAATCAGGCTAAACATGATTAGATCCATTTTTCGCTTGTCTTGAATCAGTTGGGGGATTTCATAAAGGCTGATTAATGAAGAAACCATCAGTATCTCTATAGCTCCTAACACAGGCTTCTACTCCTTCACTTTATCGAGAAAAGAGTTGCTAACGATTCCGGTTCGCCGAATTTTGAAATCTGAATGGATAGTAACGGCAATTTCTGCAAAGTGCTTGTTCCAATCCGTTTTCCATGTTCTCCAGGCCTGTGGATCAGCGCGATGGATCACTTCGCCAAATCCAAAGATATCTGATCCCAATTCTTTGGCTTTCCGGATGGAGGCTTCGAGAACACTAATTGCTTTTTCGTTAATAGATTGTTCCAGTCCTATAATGTTTTCAATTTTTGATAGATCAATTGAACATTCTACTTCTGCAATATTGATATCGGCATTTAGATGGATATCGATGCTCGGCTCACCGTTTATCACTTTACCCTTCACTTTAGTTTTGGATCGGAGAACTTCCATGACCAGATCACCGCCCCCAGGACATTCAATATGAGCAACTGTACTTTTTACATTATCCTTAATATAGTTATAGCCCTTGCTCTCCTCCTCATTAAGCCATCCAACCAATTTATCCTCCTTAAAAACGGCGACACCCTGAAACTTCAGATTGGAATAAGAACTCGTTTTGGTCACGTTCTTTAACGTTGTACCTGTAGTGGGGTTCCCTGTAATTATGATTCCTGTAAGCACAGCATTACTTCCTTCACTGGTTAAGTCAGCGATGAGTTGATCTATTTGGATGGCAACTGTGGGAGCCCATACTTTTTGCGATGTTTCAAGGGAGGTTTTCATTTTTTGGGCCGGGATTTTCTCCAGCGATGTAATGTTTTCCAGAATAGATTTGGCTTGTTCTTCTTTGGCTATGACCACGAAAAAATCTTTGCGGACTTCATGATCCCTTGATAAAAATTCCAGAGATTTGCTAATCCCTTCTTTCGCAATGTCCTCACTAATGACAAGCATTTGGAGATGGGAGAAGTACAATTTTCTTGGAGTTTCCGTCGTCATTTTGCGGATAGCTTCGAAGACGTGTTTTCCTTTTTCTGAATAGGTGATGACAGGGGTTCTGCCACTGGTCCCTATCTTGGAGGATACTTCTCCTGCATCAACCACTTGTAAGGTTACCATATATTGGTCGCCTGATTTATCTATGGACATGGCTACTACCAGAGCCAAATCATTCAATTCTCTCCGGTTCCAGCAGCCTGTAATCAAGAGCAGGCAAAGAGCAGTCATGAAAAAGATTGAGGCTCTGCGCATTACCTAACTCCTCCCATACAACACTCTATTGGTTTGACTTCGGTTTGGATGTAGAAGAGGTCTCTTCGCGAGTCCGGTTCTTTGGGCTAATTAGGCGGGGGCGCGTTAATAATTTCTTTAGCGGAAACCGAAGAATCGCGTCCTTCTGATCATCTGCAATATATGGGCTTAATGGAGCCATATATGGAATACCGAAGGAGCGCAAAGAATTCAAATGCAGCAACAAGGCTAATAGACCTAATGTAATCCCATACAATCCAAATGTGGCCGCCAACGCCATCATCACAAATCGCAGCATTCTTACGGAGATGGCCATGTTAAAGGCAGGTATGACAAAACTGGCTATTGCGGTTATAGAAACTACGATTACCATGGCAGCCGATACAATTCCTGCTTCTACAGATGCCTGGCCAATAACTAAAGCCCCTACAATCGAGACCGCTTGTCCGACAGCCCTTGGCATACGGATACCAGCCTCCCGAAGGATCTCGAAGGTGACCTCCATAACAAGGGCCTCTACAAAAGCAGGAAAAGGAACACCCTCCCGCTGCGCAGCCAAGCTGATCAGCAGCGGCGTTGGGAGCATTTCCTGATGGAAGGTAGTAAGGGCAATATAAATGGAAGGTCCCAACAACGCGATAAGAAAGCAAAGGTAGCGAAGAATTCTAATCAAAGAACTTACATCTGACCGCTGGTAATAATCTTCAGCTGATTGCAGACTTTGTATGAATAAAGCGGGAACCAAAAGAACAAAGGGAGTCCCGTCAATCATGATGGCAACCCGACCTTCCAATAGAGCCGCCGCAACCACGTCAGGACGTTCCGTATTGTACACGGTAGGAAAAGGAGTATAGGTTTCGTCTTGAATCAGTTCTTCAATATTACCGCTCTCCAGAATGCCGTCGATATCGATCCGATCCAGCCGTTCATGAACCTCCTGAATCACTTTATCATTAGCGACACCCTGGATATACATGACAGCAAGGTCAGTCTTGGTCAACCGGCCAATTTGCTTAGGTTCACAAAAAAGCTTGGCGTTCTTGATCCTTCTCCGCACCAGTGCCGTATTGGTTCGAAGGGTTTCACAAAAGCCATCCCGGGGACCGCGAACGACGGTTTGTGATTCCGGCTCGCTGACTCCCCGTTCATCCCAGCCTGGTGTATTTACAGATATCGCATGGACAAAACGGTCAAAGAGAATAACCGTATTCCCGGACAAGACAGAGGTATATAGAGAGTCGAAATCCGTGAGCTCCGTCATTGCTCCAACCGTCAAGCTGCGTTTCTTAATCCACCTGTAAAGAAATTCGGTAGGCAGGCCCTCCAATCCGCCTTCCATTTGGCTGGTTTCATGCATCAATGAATCCAGAATGGAGTTCTGAATGATTGTGGTGTCTGCTAAACCGTCGGTATAGATGATAGCTGCCCGGACGGCTTCATTGATCCCCAGGTTAAATTCACTAAAAAGCACATCGTTACTTTTCTTAAACGTTTCTTTAATCTTCAACAGATCTTGCTCCAAAATACCAGTGAGAGGATCATTCAAAGCGGGGGTTTGGACCTGCGGCTTCAGCTCTGATTGGTTATACTTCATAGACAGCTTTTTCCGCCAAAAGGTATTCATCTCCGCATCCCCCTCGGTCTATTCAATCAGCCCTGAAAATTCCATTTCTATATTATGTCTGTTGGAATTTTTTTTATTCAACTTACGCAACGAGAACAAGTTACCTTTCCTTCACTGTGCTAACATGGCTCCGTATCCAATTCCCTGAACGAATAGTGATCGGAACATAAAAAAGGGCCTTTAACCCGCACGGCTAAAGGCTTTAAGCTCAATCTTCCCGGAGCGTAGAAAAGGTTTTAAAAGGACATGGTCTGAATCCCTTCGTCGGCACAGAGCGGGATCATTTCGTTCTCTTCTTCGCGGGCGATTAAGTTGTAGTGCAAACTACCAAGTCCTCATTGTGGAGGCGCCCTGCTGACGCTTTCCTCGCCAAGCTAGGGTAACACTGAGGGGATCTCTACTATCGTAGCTTCTTCACAAAAATCTATTCTGGCATAATCCAGACAATCTCGCAGATTCGTACGAAAAACTTCCGGCCCCTGGTATCCAATACAACGTGGTCTGGCTTAACTTCCACTAAGCAGCCGCTAATCCCTCCGCGAGTGGTTTCGAGCACTACCTGTACGAATTCCCTAATCATTATTAAATGAAAAATGGAAGCAAGTACAAAGCTGTAATGGCACCAAAGGGAATCGGTCTTGGATAAAAGCGGCGGCGCGGGTAGAATCCCGGATAGTATCCGAATTGTCTGTAGGCTGTTGCGTTAGCAGGCATTCCGTTCATCTGGCCCATCATTTCATTTGTGGGAATGGCAAGTATAACGTTGTTCTGATCGATTTGAGCAATAAACCCGTCGTGAGACTGACCATCACTTGTAGTAATACCGACATACTTATTCATACAATTCCAGGCAACTTGTTGATAACTCGTTTCCATGGGGTAACCTCCTCAATTACTATCTCGTCAACAGTCTATGGACTACAACCCATATCCATCACGGCATATGCCTATAGCACACAAAATTTATAATGAAATAAGCCCATTGTAACGAGAGAGAAGCGATGAGTATGGATATGGGGGAAACGAACATAAACGGTGCGAATGATTGGAGGAAATAGTTGATAATTAGATTGTGTTGAGGACATACCAAAAAAACCACCAGGGAACATGGGAAAACCTCTCCCAATTGTAACGAAGGGGAGGCAGAAGCCCGTCAATCTTAGCTGGTCGGCGGGCTATTAGTTAAAGTCTTACGACACTGGCCTCGTCGTTCGGCAGAGAATTATTTAAGCCTTGGCAGAAATCCTTCATACCAAATGCAAATGTGTCTTGAAAAGTTACAGCTGACAACTCACCATGAGCATCTATAAAGTTAAATATCATATAGTGACTAGTTTTCTCTTTATTTCCTATTCCGGACATTCCACCGACAATTGTTCCTAACCCAGGTACAAGAAGCGTTCCAATCATTGCACGCCCCACAACACTTTTACTTTTATCGATCAATTCTTGCATACTTTTAACTTCAGCTGCTCTGAATTGCGTCAGATAGATTTCAAATCTTTGTCTGCTTGAGTCAATAAGTACTCGATCAGAAAATCTAAAAATCTTGCACTCGACACTTCCAATGCCAAGTCCCTCCACATGTTTTGCGAATACCCCCTGTAACGCTCCGATACTTTTGGTTTGTTCTTTTAGCTCATTCCCTTGTTTAATTCCTTTTTTTGCTGCAAAAACAATACCGATAATGAGCACTACAATAAATCCCCAAATAAATAACATCATCATGAACAGCCCCTTAATCTGATAATAATTAGCAAAAATAGTCTATCAGAATAATAGGGAATATACTATGCATTTTACATTAAACACTAAATAAAAAGTGCTCACGGGTACAATTCTTTTATTAATTTTGCGAAAAATGTTTGTAGTTCTTCATTTCATCATACTCCCAAGGAAAAAGCCTGTTAATTGACAATGCAGTTTGTTCCCAGTCATCCTTAGCACATTCCGAAATTCTAACTTGAATACAATCTTTAATGGCATTTAAGTTGAATTCAGGAACTACCACAAATCCTCTGCAAATTATAAATGGTCTGGTACTAAGAAAATCCGCGATCCCTTGAGCAGTCCCAACTGTAGCATAGAATTGATCAGCACCAGAGACATCTGCAGGACCAATGTCTAGAACTAAGGATTCGCAGAAATCTCCGGTCACATCTCCTTCAGCAAAAACATGAACATTCTTTAGTTCTGAAATTATTGCCATTATAAACTCCTTTCAATTTACCAATGTCCTAATTTCGTGCATTATTGATGGCTGATATCTTGTTCGATTCCACATTTTACCTCAAGAACTCTTAAGTGTATTGTAAATTTCTGTAGATAAACAGACTGTTTGTTCGCCTTTATTTGGTGTAGGCTTGATGCATACATATTAAAGGAGATGGATTTTTTGAAACGTTGGAAAAGTGTAATGATTAAGACGATAATTTCTCTTTCTTTGGTACTATCAATGTTTGTATTTCAAAACCATGCGTTTGCTGATGCTACTGGAGAAGTAGACTTAACAGATGGGTTACCAAATTCTGCGTTTTCGGCAAGTAGTGTTTGGAATAGACCGGGCGATACCCGGAACTTTGGCCCTGAGAAAGCATTTGATAATGTTTGGATCGAAAATAATGCAGGATTTTCTACTAATGCGACAAAAAACGAATGGATAGCTGTTGATTTTGGTAAGGAACAATCCATTTCAAAGTTGAAGTATAAGGCTGATCTATCATATGAATATGATATGAAGGATTTTGTTGTGCAAGCCTCAAATGATAATTCTAACTGGGAAAAGCAATATTCAGGTAGCGCACTAGGAAATGATACTATTCAAGAATTTGTATGGAAACCAACTGGTAGTTACAGATATTGGAGAGTCCAATTGATAAATAATATTGGAAATAACAGCTATTGTATTATGGTAGCTGAGATGGAACTGATCGGCTCTAAACAAGAGGCTCCATTAAATCTAGTTGCAGTTGGGAAAAATAAGATGGTTGATCTCTCTTGGTCACCTGTTACAGGTGCAACTGGTTACAATGTAAAGCGTGCTACCGATACAGGAGGACCATACACTTCAATCGCTCCCAATGTTACAGGTGACTCATACACGGATAATACTGTTATCAATGGTATGACTTATTATTACGTAGTATCAGCAACGGACGGAAGTAGTGAAAGTCTGAATTCAAATGAAGCATCAGCTACCCCGCAAAAGGTTAATCAGCCCGATCCAGAATCTTTAGGAGAACGTGCTATACTTACTATTACACTAACAACTGGTATTGATAAAGAATATGATCTTTCGGCTGAAGAGGTCAGTGCTTTCTTGAATTGGTATGATGCAAGAGATGCTGGAACAGGACCAGCCAAGTACGCGATCACCAAACATAACAATAATAAAGGGCCCTTTAGCGCCCGTAAAGATTATGTAATCTTTGATAAGATCCTCACGTTCAGTGTGGATGAATATTCAGCAGAATAACCTTTTCTCATATTTAACCCTGTCAGTAATGGCAGGGTGTTTTTTTGCATGAAGGAAAAAATTCCTTGCCTACATATACATAATGTTCCATTACAAATATAATGTTAGTTACATCTGTTTTTGCTGAATTTGTTTTCTTAACTTGGGGAGGAATTATATTATGTCAAAAAGAATATGCTTGTCTTTTTTATTACTAACGTTTTGTATGAGTATATTTTCATTTTCAGCACATGCCCAAGTAAATACTATTACTAGTAATGGAAAACTAGTTGTTGATAGTGCCAATACAACAAAAGATTATTTTGAAGTATCCGCGAGTGATATATGGTATATGGGGTGGCATAAGGCGGATAATTCTATTGATACTGGTCCTTATTTTGCTGTTTACAAAACCTCGGAAGGGTCAAATTCGGCGAAATGGTACTCTATGCAAAAAGATAATAGTAATGTATATCGCTGGTCTTCAAAAGTATATTTTAGCGATTTTTCTAACGCCCCAGGTGAATACACAATAACTGTTTATCAAAATGGGATTACGAATTATCCAGGACAAACGAGCGTGAAGGCAGAGCACTTTCTTGGTGAGCTTAAGGTGAATTATTTAGATGTTATGACTAGTGAAACAAATACATATAAATCTAATTTTAATCTATATGCGAGAGATTTACCAAATGTTCAAGGGGTATTTTATGCTGTCTGGAGAACTGAAGATGGAATAGATACAGCAAAATGGTTTGGAATGACAAAGGACTCTAGTGGTCAGTATGTAGATAATATCGATATTCAAAATTTTGATTATAAGATTGGCGAATATCAAATGAATATATTTAAGACTAATGCAGACGGATCAAACAATCTCATTTCAAATACGAAAGTTAATGTAAACCCTGCAACTTCTAGTAACGAAACCATTAAAGGGGATTCATTTCCTGTATATGCATATAAGATTAACCCTAATATGACAAGCGCTTATTTTGCTGTTTGGAAAGATGAAGATGGAATAGATAATTCTAAGTGGTACGATATGACATATGATAATGTAAATAATCGTTGGAATTCAACGGTCAATATTTCAGACTTCAGCAATCGAGATGGAATTTATCATGTAATTGTTTATGGTGAGTTAGTGGATGGAACTTCAATTCTACTTGGTCAGGTTAAGATTAATATATTTGCAAAACAGGTTCCTGTTTTGATGTACCATGAAATTGGTGATCCCAGTACTGGGGCTGTATCGGCAACGGATTTCGAACAACAGATGCAGTACCTTAAAGATAATGGATATACCATGTTAACTTTTGATCAAATTGCTAACTATAAAAATTATGAGAAGCCCATCATTATAACGCTTGATGATGGTTACGCTAATAATATGCAGGCATATCAAATATTACAGGGAATGCAAACGAGTTCTTTCAATCCAAAAGCTACAATTTTTATGATAGGCTCGTATATTGATAATCCAAATGTTAATTATTTGTCTGTTAGTCAAATGAAAACCATGAGCGATAGCGGTATTATTTCGTTTCAAAGTCATACTTATAACCATGTGGATCTTCGAAGAACAGATGTAAATGAAGGCCTGGAGTATATTACATCAGCACAAAAAATATTTGCGATAACGAATAAGCCTGTCAACGTAATGGCATATCCAGTAGGTGGGTACAATTCAAATGTTATTGATACCATAAAAAATACTGGCTACTTATATGCGGTTACAACTGATGATGGCAAATATATTAGCACTAATGATTCTGAAGGGAATTACCAAATTAAACGAATTGGTATTTACGGGAGTTTACCAATTACTGAATTTGCTGAAAAAATTAAATAAAGATCGCCGGAAGCTGGTTTAGACGAGATAGATTTAAATTCAGAGCCTACTTAAACAAACCCGTCAGGCACATGCCCGTCTGGTTTGTTTTTATCTGATATCCTCAAGCAATTCTTCAGAGTTATTTCGCGTATTACCTACAGTCGAGGGGACTTTATAAGACCGCATTTTTGATGCATCATATGGCCTCAGCAGCTTTAATAGGATTTGACATCGTCATAATCTCTTTCCAGCCAATCGGCCTGATCCTCCGACCGGAGGATCACTGGCTACGGTCATGTATCAGCCATCAAACTGTTTGGGGTTGTGGGGATGATGGTACATGTGCTGATTTTCTTGCCTTCCGGATATTCCCATGTGTCATACAATCCGGAAAAGGATATGTTGCCATCACTCATTAAAATTCGGTAGGCTGTTTGGTAAACCGTCCTTTTTCCACTCGTAAAATCCATCCGCTGGTATGATGCAGCGCTTGGATTTCAACAAACGTTTGAAAGCAGGCTTCTGCGCAACGGTCTGTCTCAGCTCGAGCATTAATCATCCTGCTGCCGACCTTATCATCCCTGGACCAAACCGCACAAGCCCCCAACGAAGCTCCCCAAGACGTTTGCCATCATCAGTGGCGATCACAGCTGGGATGTTATACATAGGTGCGACATTATAGTTTGGTTTCAGTATAGCTATCTTGCTGTCATCGATCAGGTAATGCGTAATCAGTTTCTTCCAGGGTGACAGTTATAGTAAATCTTCCACACATATAATCCACCTCCCAAAATAAAGATCTTTATGATAATCATAAAATTGCGTGTTCAAACAAAAAACTCCTCTATCCAATTTTAGCTCTTGGCTACTTTGGATAGAGGAGGTAAGTGCTGGTAAGGATTATTCAGGTCTTGTATACTCGCTTACTTCAAAGGTTAGGATTTTGTCGTAAACTACATAATCTTTACGTTTTTTGAAAGAGCCTTTGTTATTCGTGTGCTTATCAATTGCAAACCAGCCTGGGCCTCTGCCTGCATCACGGGCATCATACCAAATTACGAATGCTTCAACTTCAGCGATTGGAAGGTCGTATTCCTTTTCGGTCCCGTTGATAAACGTAACTGTAAGCAGCGCTCGATCACTCGATGGTTGTTCTGGTGTTGCAGTTGGCTTTGGCGTTGCTGAAGGCGTTGGCGTTGCTGTAGGCTCCGGAGTAGCTGTCGGTGAAGGAACAGGTGTAGGATGAACTGTTGGTGCAGGCGTAGCTGTCGGTGTTGCCGTTGGTGTCGGCGATGGGTCTAGAAAGGGGTTGGTAGTCGAAATGTTTGTAGTGTTTCCAGTGCTTCCTGTTGAGCTAGTCCACGACACATCTGTAAGAGTAGCTCCCGCATTAAGTGTTACTTGCATATATCGCATAACATATATCGAATGCGCATTTATAAAACTACCACTTAAAGGCACAGGCGAACCAACTGGAGTACCGAAAAATAGCTTCCCATTAATATCAAAAAATTTTAGATCTGTTCCAGTACCTGTACCGGTGAATTTAAAATTAGCTATATCTTGTCCATTACTACCAAAATCAATATATACTGTACCTGAACCAACACTTGCAAAAGCACCTTGTACAGGCAAAGCAGCAAACATTAACACTAAAGCTAACATTAGTTTTAACTTTCTCAATTATTACACCCCTCATATACATTTTCTTATCGTTCTTTAGGTATTAGGCAAGTAATCCGGATTATTTAAAATCTGATCAACAATAAAAAGCAAGTCATCATCATTCACATATTCATCACCGGCTTGTTGAGCATTATACTTAACCGGATCAACATCGGGGGCGAAATACTTGAAGTACCTGGCATCGATTGCGAGGTCAACCAGGGTATATGTACCAGACTTGTTAACGTCAATTGTCTCAATAATGACACTGTCTTCCAAGCAGTTATCTTTCTCCAGGTCATATTCCTCTTCGGTATCTGCAATCCTCGCTTTAGTTGCATCGACAACTGCAGTCCCTTTGGCTTTGGCCTTAAACTTGAGTTTTACGACAACGGTATCTTCGTTGATGCCGTATTCTTCACCCTGACTTGCTACTACAAAGCGGACAGCACCGTTTTGATCAACAGGTTTATTGTATACTTTATAACCGGTTACCTCTTCAAACCCGAGATATTGCAAATGCTCTTTGTCATACTTCACTTCAAAGTCTTCAGCATAAATATCCTTCACGTTTTTTAGTGATATATCTGCCGTGAACTCCTTGCCTAGACCGATTTTTTCTGGAGCAATATTAGCATCAAGAGTTGGTTTCAATGCTGGTGTTGGAGTAAAGGTTGGTGTGGGCTCTGGTGCAACCGTTGATGTTGGTGTTGGTGTGGCCGTTGGTATAGGCGTTGGCGTTGATGTTTCCGCCGGTGTTATAGTTATTAAGACATTAACAGAACTTGCTCTATTAGTACCAGTTAATATTATTTTATTGATATTTTGATACGAACCCACTGATATTACATTATTGTATCCCACGGTACCTATTTGATAAGTCCCAGAATCAGCAATAATGCTTACATTAACTACATTAGGAGAACCGTTACTACCAGTGTATGATCCTCCTGCACCTTGTAGCTTGATTGAACTTACATTAATAGGCTCAGATGCAATGAGCTCATTAGTGTCGTAATTGCGAACAGTAGTGGTGCCACTGTATACTGTTCCATCAAATTGTAAACCAGTAATTGATGGAGAAGCAAATGCAGTAGTTGCTGCAAAGCACATGAATATTGTTAGGAACATAACGATTTTTTTCATATTAATCTCCTCACATAATGTTTTTCTTAAGTTATTTCTATAACCATCTTATGTATCCGACGAACTGATAGTTTCATTTCTCCTTTCATTGGAAAATATGTATTCATGTTGCTTGACTATCCTAAGACGAAAAATGTAATTCGTCTAAACATTAATTCTTATATTTGGGATATATAGATTGAAGACATTAAAAGTACATAATTATGGGAGTTAACGCATATAATCAGGATTAATTAGAGAACATTCGTTTGAGTTAAAAACAAACGAATGTTCATTTTGAATTTTTGGGAAGATTGGTCATGAGGATGAGAACCGGCTAAACAATAGAAATTATATATCTGGATAAAGTCAGGCAAGGTATTATGACAGATTGTCACGTTAGATTAGCTTTCTTGCAAGAAAAGCGGGCTGTCTGTCCGTTAATTTGCTTTTTTTGAAATAACTCATCAGTTAATGTGAATAAATTCACATTTTAAAATAAATACTACATTTGCATTTAACTAATAAGGAGGTTGATTGAAGTGAGTGATAAAGTTCCAGGCTTCCCGGATAAATCTGATTTTGATCAAAGTAAGCTTCACGAAGCAACTGCAAGTTGGGATTTCCATCGTGATCCAGGCACTGGTGGAAAAAACTATGGGGAAGATCTGAAAGCTCCAGATGGTACAGTAGTAGTGGATTTTAACACACATATTGATTCCGACCATAACACCAAAGGTGGGGCAGATATACACGCTTACATTGAAGATAACGGTATGTATAGAATTCCTAGAGGTGTTCATGTAGGTCACAGACTTACGCCTGGTTCTATTGGAGGTCCAGGAGCATCCTATAAAGGGAACATTACAATGACAGTTGTAAGTGATGCGGATTGGTGGCCCGTAGCAACCAAAGGCCCACATTAATTAATCAATTACAATAAAATAAAAATCCAGTCATGTTCTGTGGCTGGATTTTTTGCTAGATCATAGATCTGATAAGGAGAAGCAGGATTGAAATGAGTATAAAAGTGTGAGGAAACAGGGATGGATTTATAATGGAAATCTGACTTTAAATGCGTCGGATTCTGGCGGCCAATATCCTGTTAACTACTCTTAGCTTTGTCTGGAAATGCACTCAACCGACCAGCAAGCCCCTCCTCCCCGATCAAAACCTCTACCACAATCCCCGCCCCCAGGCGAAAGCCATACTTAAAACTAGCCGCCAACTCCATGCCATGAGTTTGACCATACAAGTCTAACAGTGCTTCTAATTCGTCGAATTGCTCTGCTGAAAGCCGTCCCTTCCAAACCTCTATGATCTCAGATGTTCTTTTTCTTAAAATAGAGTACTGAGGGTCATCGGGTATGACATTTTCATCGGGATGCAAGTTGCCGTGGTACAGGCTCTCTAGGATACTTTCCACTTGCTCATCTCCTTCATCGATAGAATACTTTGTGTTCAACAATAAAAGATGTAAGCTGTTAAATCCACGTAGTATACTCTACAGAGCGATGGAAATATGGTTTTTAAAAGGAGGTACCCATGAAAAAGAGAATCGTACTCCTTTCATTCATTCTTCTATTTATTATTGCCTACATCGCGTTTGGGGCATGGATATCGCATGATACCAAGATCATATTAGAAGAAGCTATGAGGAAGGACGCTGATATGAATTATATGAGTCCTTCGGTATACAGCAAAATTAATCCTGTTGAACGTGGGCTGACATCTGATGGCTTTGAGTACCATTCGAGCTCTCATCATATCGGTTTTGTATTACCGCTGCATTACTTCGCAGGTTCAAAAGTATATGTGACTCAGAAATATGATGATGATGATTTTGGATTCAGAGAACCTGTTCAGTTAACGCTGAAATTGAAATCCGGGAAGTGGTACGCGACAAAGGTTAGTATTCAACCTTAACGGGAACAAGGGCTCCAGTTCATTAGAACTGGGACCCTTGTTTACTTAGCACGGCAAAATAATCTCAAACTCCGTACCCTGCCCGATTGTCGATTGAACCTTAATTTCCCCGCCGTGTGCTTCCACGATGGTCTTGGCGATGCTCATGCCGAGCCCGGAGCCGTCGGTGGATTCCTCGGTATTGGTTCCCCGGTAATAGCGGTTGAACAGATGATGCAGTGTCTCCTCGTCCATCCCTTTTCCATTATCGAGTACCCGTATGCAAGCTTTGTCGTGGACTCGGGCAAGAGTGACGGTAATGGTGGTGCCGGGCGGATTATGCTTGACTGCATTGGACAGCAGATTGTCCATCAGCCGCTGTAACCAGGTTACATCTGCCTGTATGAGCAGGGAATCCTCTTCCCCGGCGTAGTGAAACAGATACTCAGACATGGTGGCATCGTTGACGTACTTCAATACGGAGCAGCGCACCAATTCTGCCAGATCGAGCTCCCGCCGGACCATGATGGAATCGCTCTGCTTGAGCTGATGGATCAGGGAGAAGTCGGAGATCAGCTCCAGCATATATTCCCCTTTTTCCCGGATGGTCGCACCCATGATCCGCATTTCCTCTTGGCTCCATTGCTCAGGCAGCTTCTCCAGCATATACCCGTAGCCTTGAATCGTGGCTAGAGGGGTGCGCAGATCATGGGAGATCCCTGACATCCACTCCGCTTGCTCCTTCTCCAGCCTCTTGCGGTCCCGCTCGATCTGAGCCAATTGATGAGTCATCTGATAGAAGGCCTGAATGACTTCCTGATAGAGTCTGTTGCGGGTTCGCATGGTGCCATTGCGGCGGAATACTTTGCGCTTGTCCTTGGCAGTTAGCACCTCGTCATATTGTCCTTGGCCCATGCGTTCAAACCAGCCTGCGAACAGAATCAGGGGCCGCCCGTAGCGGTAGCCATGCCAGATGGAGATCGACAGCGCGAGAATCAGGATCAGTACTGCAATCCAGATGAGTCTCGGCGTTACATTTTCCAATACAGGATGCTTCAGAGGGAGTCCCGCTGCATGGGGCGTATAGACGATCCAGGTCATCCTGCTCGGCTCGTCCCGGTGGGCCACAATACCCGCGTCATAGTTGTCCGGAGACTGCTGGATGGCCAGAATGTCGAGCGGCCGGTATGCCTTGTCTACATACGTTTGATCGCCAATGCCTTGTACAGTGTTACTCTTAGAATCGATCACTTGCAGATAACTGCCAGTCTCCCGAAGCTGCTGTTCCAAGAGGGGAACCGCCTCACTCCTCACCAAGCCTTTCTGTCCATAAGCGTTGAACCAAGCCGTGAGCTGGTCAAGATCAGGAGTTGGATAGCCGAGCACATATAGCAGCGGGTCCTGGAACGAGAAATTCAGTTGCGTCTGCACAGCATAAGACCCCAGTCTCCGTGTCTCTTGAATATCGAGCAAATGAGCGGTGGAGTAGGAGGCAGGCAGTGCAGGATAGGGTGCTGTGTTAATGCTGTAGACGACCTCTCCTTCTGCATTTACCACCTGCAGCCACATCCCTTTCTCCTCGATAAGCTTGTTCCACTGGGAGAAGATATGAAGCTTCCCGTCTTTGTACTGGGCTTCTTGGGCAATCTGCTCCAGGACGCCAACCGGAAAGTTCCGTCGGATCTCATTGCTGGTCATGTTCTGGAAGAACATGATGCAGGCAGCCAAGGCAATGGTCACAATCGCCAGCGCATAGAAAATCAACTGATACGTGAAGTGGAAGGCCATACGTTGCTGGATTTTCATCGTTCCTCCGGCTCCTTCACCAGCTTGTAGCCGAGACCGCGTACTGTAAGCAGCAGCTTCGGATCGCCGGGATCGAGTTCGATCCGCTCCCGGATGCGGCGGATATGCACCATCACGGTCGAATCATCGCCCTGGCCGTTGATGCCCCAGACCTTGTCATAGAGCTGGGTTTTGGAGAAAACAATTCCGGGATGCCGGCAGAAGTGCAGTAATAACTGGAAGACCTGTGCAGGGCAAGGAACGGGTTGTCCCTCTACGGTCAGCTCGCCCTCCGCCTCGTTGAGGGTGAAGCGGCCGAACCGGTAAATTCCCTCATCGGGAACCTTCGCAGCAGCAGACGCCAGAGCTTCCGGCTCCAACCGGCGTATACGCGCTTGAATTCTTGCGGCTACCTCCAGAGGGTTGAAGGGCTTGGTGATATAATCATCCCCGCCCATGGCAAAGCCTTTTAGGATATCGAGATCAGTGGCCTTGGCTGTCAGGAACAGGATATAAGGATTCCCGTATTCGCGGATCTTGGAGCAGAGCTCCAGTCCGCTGCCGTCAGGAAGCATAATGTCAAGCAGGACAATATCGGGGACCACGCGTTGCACCAGGCTGATAGCTTCAGCACAAGTGGAAGCCCCATACAGTTGTTGAAAACCTTCGCGGCGAAGCACCATTTGCAGCATGGTGATGATTGAAGGTTCGTCGTCGATGATAGCGATTTTAATATCGGATAGAATTGGCATTTTGTCACCCTTGTTCAAAATAGCATATTTATCTTAACAGAACCTAAACAGCGGGCACCAAATTCAGCGAAAATTCAGCGGTTCGTTTAAGTTCTGTTCTGTTGGGGTTGGTAGGATAGGTCTAAGCAGTAAATTTGAGCTTCGATGAGAAGAATAGGAGGAAAATAGCATGAGTAAAAAAGGTCACGATCGGGGGAATGGCAATGAGCAGTCCATCTCTGTCTGAACAACCTCACACCCGGCCCGGCTGGCCGGAGATCCTAACTGCACTGTCCCTCTATATGATCGGCGTCGTAATCCTTGGGGTCTGGATGCTTCAAATTCCTGATGAGCAAGCCATCTTGCGGATTAATATCGGTGGTGCGGGCAATGGTCTGATTGGCTTTATAGCTTTGTTCGCAGCCTACGCCCTGCGGATTCGCAATTTACGTGCTTTCGGATTTCGGATGACGGAACGGAAATGGCTGCTGGTGGCGGTCGTCATCGGTATTGCTGCATTCGGGGGATGTTTTGTTATCGAAGGAATCTATTATCACTTTATTACCGAGATCAACACCCAGGCGGACTTCCAGACAGCAGCGCAAGGCGGTCCGCTCTCCATGTTTATTCTGCTTATCACCGGGGCCATCCTAACGCCGCTAAGCGAGGAATTTGTATTCCGCGGCGTCATTGCCAATGCCCTGAACCGTTATGGCCCATGGGCCGGAATCGTAGGCAGCGCTGCAATCTTCGGCGTGGTTCATGGATTCACCGTTATCCTGTTAGATGCATTCATGGTCGGCGTTCTGGTAGCATACCTGTTCCGCAAGACAGGCTCCATCTGGCCGGGAGTCGTGGTGCATATCGTGTATAACAGCCTCAATCTTATCTATTATTCTACGCTGTAAGATGGAGGAGGGGAGTGAATATGAAAGTATTTAGGCTGTCGGGAGGTTCCCGGCAGTTTTTTATCAATGAAACCCATTACATTATTGTGAAGCCAACATTGAAAGTGGCGAGTAACATTGCATACGCTTTTCCCAGCCCCGGAGCGGAATAGGAATAAATGGTTTACTAATACAGAGCTAGACGATAAGATGAAGCCAAAGCCAGTTATTGCCGATGGGCGAAGAGAGGGAACAGAATGAAACCCGTTACCGTATATGATATCGCCAGGGAAGCCAACGTCTCGGTTGCCACCGTATCCAGAGTGCTTAATAATACCGCCCCCGTCAAAAAAGAAACGAGGGAGCGGATTACTGCGCTGATCGACAAGCACCAGTTCCAGCCCAACGCGCTTGCGCGAAGCCTGATCCGCAAAGAAACCGGGATGATCGGGTTCATCCTGCCGGATATCACCAACCCGTTTTTTCCGGAGGTGCTGGCCAGCTTTGACCGGGAGACGAGAAAACTGGGCTACACCTGTTTTTTGTGCGATACCGTCTCTTCAGATGAGGAGACTGACCTCCAGTATGCGCGGGAATCACAGTATCTGGGGATATTGATGGAGAAGCAGGTCGATGGCATTGTGATGATTGGCGGCAGGCTGGATTTGTCCAAGCCGGATGCGGCGCTGGTACGGGAGGTAGAGGAAGCGGCCAAACGTGTTCCGGTGCTGATGATTAACGGGAATCTGCCCAACACGAAGATTCACCGGGTGGCGGTCGACCAGAGGCTGGGAGCGGAGCTGGCTGCACAGCATTTAATCGATCTTGGACACCGGGATATCGCCGTCATTGGCGGTTTCTTGCATATGTCCAATACGCAGCAGCGGCTTCAGGGATTCCGGACGGCCATGCGAAACAACGGTCTGGAGGTCCGCAAGGAATGGATGGTCCAAGGGGGATTCTCTGTCAACATGGGCTTTAAGTTTGCAGAGCAGGTGTTGAAGTTGCCGGACCGGCCGACAGCGATCATGTGTATGAACGACCTGGTGGCCATCGGCGCACTGAAAGCGGCTGACCGGGCGGGACTTGCCGTGCCGGCGGAATTGTCCATCGTCGGTTATGATGATATTCCGTTTGCGTCCTTCAGCATTCCTGAGCTGACTACGGTTTCGCTGATGGCCAGCGAGATAGGCCGTCTGGCGGCAGACATGCTGCATAAGCTAATCGCCGGCAAACAGGTGTCCCGTTTACATTCGGTTATTCCCGAGCTAAGGGTACGCCAGACGACAGCACCTCCCCGTAAATAATTGATCCGTGAACATAAATTAATAGTTGACTTTGAAATAACGAGGGCTTATTCTGTTGAAGAAAGCCCTTACATTTTATTTTTTAATGAAACCCATTTCACCTATAATCCGATTACTTGCTGAATGAACAAGGAAACTCCCTGGGAAATTTGCGAGAAGAAGAGAGACAGGATGAATAACAGGTTTCATTTTTTTATTTTCTTGTGAAATGGGTTTCATAAATTTTACAGCCGGTAGCTGCTATCTAATCAATTAAGGAGGGGTCTTATGTCCACTGCTTCACCTGCCCAATTGACAGAGAAGAGGTATACCGAACCCAAGCGCGGCCGCTGGAAACGTTTTAAGAACAACAAGACATTGCTGCTGATGTGCTTTCCGGCTGTAGCGTTTTTTCTTATCTTTTCCTATATGCCTATGCCTGGGCTGTATCTGGCGTTTATCAAGTACAACTATTCTGACGGCATCTTCGGAAGCGCCTTTGCCGGGCTGGAGAATTTCCGGTTCCTTGTCATGACGGGTGACCTGTGGCGCCTGACGTTCAATACCATCGCTTATAACATCGCGTTTATCCTCCTCGGCAACATGCTTCAGATTACGGTCGCTGTGCTGCTGAACGAGATGCGGTCCAAATGGTTCAAGAAAGTATCCCAGACCATGATGTTCCTGCCGTATTTCGTATCCGCCGTTCTGATCGGCCTCATCGCCTACAACATTCTGAGTTATGATTATGGCATTTTGAACTCGGTCCTGCACTCCTTGGGACTGGATCCGGTGAAGGCTTACTCTAGTCCGGGGGCGTGGCCGTTTATCATTGTTATCACGTATTTATGGCAGAGCACCGGATATGGCTCCATTGTGTATTTTGCCGCCATTATGGGGCTGGACAGTGAGATTGTGGAGGCTTCGGAGATCGACGGAGCCAATGCTTTTCAGCGTATCCGGTATATCGTACTGCCTTGGCTCAAACCGACCTTCATCATTCTGCTGCTGTTCTCGCTGGGCGGAATTCTTAAGGGGAACTTCGGATTATTCTTCAATCTGGTGGGGGCTAACAACACAGCGTTATACGCCTCTACGGATATTATCGAGACCTATGTGTTCCGCTCGCTGATGACCAACTTCAACTTCTCGATGGGCAGTGCGGTCAGCCTGTATCAATCCTTGTTCGGATTCATCGTTGTATTATCTGCGAACTGGCTGGTCAAAAAGGTATCGCCTGACAATTCACTTTTTTAGGAGGACTTGCCCATGGATGAGACTTTTGTAAGCGCACACAAAAAAACCGACGCCAGCGGACTTGTCGTTCGGTGGATTGGATATCTGTTTATCGGCTTCTTTGCCCTCTGCTGCCTGTTGCCGTTCTTGCTGGTGCTGGGGACCTCCTTCACCTCCGAATCGGCCATTAAGCTCTCCGGCTTCAACTTCTGGCCCAAAGAATTCAGTCTGTTCGCTTATAAAATTGTATTTGAGAATCCCGATCTGATCATCGGATCCTATATAGTAACGATTGTTATGACTATCGTAGGTACGGCGGTTGGCCTCCTGCTGGTGGCTATGACGGGATATGCGCTGCAGCGGCCGGACTTCATGTACCGCAACAAAATTTCTTTCTTCATCTACTTCACTACACTGTTCTCTGGAGGTCTGGTGCCGTTCTACCTGCTCATCACCCAGTATCTTCATTTAAAAGATAACTATCTGGCGGTTCTGCTTCCTGGTCTGCTAAGTCCGTTCTTGATCATTATGATGAAAAGCTTCGTCCGCTCTATTCCTCATGCTATTACCGAATCGGCGAAGATCGACGGAGCGGGTGATTTTAGAATTTTCCTCCGGCTGATTCTGCCGATGACCACGCCCGCCCTGGCCACCATCGGGCTGTTCATCGCCTTGGGTTACTGGAACGAATGGTATAACTCCATGCTGTTTCTGTCGCCGGATATGAAATACCGCACCTTGCAGCTGTTTCTGTATAACGTGATCACCAGCGCCGATTTTGTCCGCAATTCCGCTGCCTCCTCGAATGTGCAGCTTCGCGATGTGCCACTTGAGTCCATGAAGATGGCGACAGCCGTAGTGGCCACGGGCCCTGTCATTTTGTTCTACCCGTTCGTACAGCGCTACTTTATTAAGGGTATCACCGTAGGGGCCGTAAAGGGCTGATCTTCCAGACCCTTCAATTCTACTGCAACGATGTGCCAAGGCCATCATGCCTTCTCACATAGAGTACATTAAATACAGGGAGGTTGTACAAGAATGGGGATCAAAAAAGCATCATGCATGTTGTTGACGTTCCTCTTACTGTTTACACTGGCCGCCTGCGGCGGCGGGAATAATGCGGCTAACAATGGGGCTAAGACGACGAATGACAATGGAAAGCAAGACAGCTCGGCGCCGGACACCTCCAAGTTCGTAAAGGTCAGTTATGTGGTCCTGGGCGATAAGCCGAAGAATGGGCAATTCGAAAAGGTGCTGGCCAAGGTCAATGAAATTATGAAGGAAAAAATCAATGCCGAGCTGGAATGGAAATGGGTCGAATGGGCCGATTGGCAGACCAAATATAACCTGCTGCTGGCCTCCGGGGAGGCGGTTGATTTGATCACCATCGGCACGGATTGGCTGGATACCTGGGCCAATGCGCAGCGGGGTGCCTTCATGAATCTGGATGAGCTGCTGCCGAGGTATGCACCGGAAACCTGGAAATCCGTACCGGAGGAGGATTGGAACGAGAGCCGCTACAACGGCAAAATTGTGCTGATTCCTGAGAACGATTACACGCAATGGGTCAATCATGGATTCTTCTACCGCGGCGACTGGGCGAAGGAGGCTGGGCTGGGCGAACCGATCAAGAATTGGGAAGAAATCGGCCAGTATCTGCAATATATCAAAGACAACAAGCCGGATGTTATTCCATGGGATATGGCTTCCGGTGCGGTGACATGGGGCGGCTATATTCAGTCCTATACGGATAACCTGGACCTCCCGATCTCTACAGGCTACATGCCAGTATTTACAGCGCAATCGAACGATGAGAAATATACTGTAGCTGAGCCCATCTTCAGCGATCTCTTCCTGAATTATGCCAAGCTGATGAAAGAATGGGCCGATAAAGGATTCTGGCGCGAGGATGCGCTCAATAACAAAAATGACAACCGTATAGCTCTCAAAGCCGGGTTATCCGGTCTGGACCAGCATCACACCCAAACCTTCTCCACGCTGCGTGTAGAGATGGACAAAGCAGAACCAGGCTCCGAGCTGCAGATGTTCCCGTTCAACCGGACCGGCGGTAAGAATCTCATGGAGCTGTCAATTACACACGGAGGTACCTCCTTGGGCGCGCATAGCAAAAATCCGGAGCGGGCGCTGATGGCGTATGATTTGATCCGCAACAACGAGGAAATCTATCACCTGATCAACTATGGTATCGAAGGCGTGCAATACGAGATTAAGGATGGAAAAAGAACACTGCCGGCCAACTACAACGAAGCTTCTGACAGCTTTTATGCAGATTTCTGGGGCGGACGAGTGGATAAATTCGAAATCCCGAGCGAAACGGTGTGGAGTGAAATCGGCACACTCTATGATGAATACGACAAAATCAAAATTCCGTATCCTTACGGCCAGTTTGTCTTTGACAAAACGCCTGTAGAGAGTGAATTGACTGCGATCTCGCAGGTGGCCGGGGAGCTTGGACCGGCTATCAACTTCGGGAAGGTAAGTGATCCTGCCAAAGCAGTGGAGGAGTTCAGAGCCAAAATCAAGACTGCCGGATACGATAAAGTCAAGGCTGAATTGCAGAAGCAGCTGGATGCGTTCAAGCAAAAAATGGAAGCTGCGAAATAAACGGCGATATAGATTGAACTAAAAAATTCAAACTAAAGGAAAATCTTAGGCCCGAATAAAGGAGAAGTGCATGAACGAGTCCAGAAGCAAGATATGGCTTAATGCCGAGTGGTGTTTCAATTGCGGGGATGTACCCGAAGCATGGTACAAGGGATATGACGACAAAGATTGGCGTGGAGTCACACTTCCGCATGACTGGGCCATCGAGGCTGATTTTTCCAGGGATTATTCCAGCGGCAGCGGATATCTGCCCGGCGGAACCGGCTGGTACCGCAAGCATATTGTGTTGCCGGACCGGCTGGAGGGGAAACGTGCGTACCTTACCTTTGAGGGCGTCTACAACCATTCACAGGTCTGGGTAAACAGCTATTATTTAGGCAAACGTCCTTATGGTTATAGCACGTTCACTTATGAAATCACGGATCTGCTGGCGTATGGCGGAGCCGGGAATACCATTGCGGTAAAGGTGAACCATGCGGAGACAGCAGACTCCCGCTGGTACACCGGTTCAGGGATCTACCGTGATGTCTATCTGACCTTTACGGATGACATTCATGTTGCGCAGTACGGTGTTTTTGCCTCGACAGCTGACATTGGCCGGGAATGGGCGGAGCTGCAGGTAGAGACCCAGATGTTGAACGAAACAGGAGAACCGGCTGAGATTGGTGTACGTCATACTCTTTTGGATGAGGAGGGCATGGATTCAGGAACCTCATTTGAGCTGCTGCCGGCGGCGGGCGCTGCGGAATGCAGTCAACAGGTCATTCAAGTGAAGGAACCGAAGCTCTGGTCGCCGGAAGCCCCCCACATGTACACACTTCTTACAGAAATTATCTGGAAAGGTGCAACGGTGGATGAGGTCCGCACTCCCGTCGGCCTCCGGAGTATTCATTTCGATCCGGCAGAAGGGTTCAAGCTGAATGGAGAGGCTCTTAAGATCAAGGGAGTCTGTGTGCATCATGACGCCGGTTGCCTCGGCGCTGCCGTTCCTGGCGATGTCTGGGGCAGGCGGCTGCGCTACCTTAAGGAAATGGGCTGCAATGCCATCCGCATGAGCCATAATCCGCCTGCTCCAATTCTCCTGGATTTGTGCGATCAAATGGGATTTATGGTGATGGACGAAGCTTTTGATGAATGGGAGGGTGTCAAGAACAAGTGGTCTACCGGACATAATGTATATCCTCCCAAGCACTTCGGCTATTATGAGGATTTCCCGGACTGGGGCATTGCGGATATTCAGGAGATGGTGCTGCGCGACCGAAATCATCCTTCTATTATTCTATGGAGTATTGGCAATGAGGTAGACTATCCTAATGATCCTTACTGCCATCCCTCCTTCCAGACGATGACGGGCAACAATGATGCCAACAAGCCTGCTGCAGAACGTGTATATGATCCGAATAAGCCGAATGCTGAGCGTCTTGCTGTCATAGCAAGTAAACTGGTGGAGGCTGTGAAGGCATGTGACAAGACACGGCCAGTAACGGCGGCACTCGCTTATCCGGAACTAGCGAATCTGATCGGTTATTCCGATACGCTCGATGTGGTCGGCTATAATTACAGGGAATCTTTATATGAAAAGGATCGGAGCTCTTATCCAAATCGTGTGCTCTACGGCAGCGAGAATTCTCCGGGACTGCAGGAGTGGCTGGCGGTCCGCGATCATCCCGATATCTGCGCACAGTTTATATGGACTGGAATCGACTATCTGGGAGAAGCGCATGGCTGGCCGATCCGGGCCGCGCAGGCAGGGTTCATGGATCTTGCCGGTTTCCCGAAACCAAGCTATTACTATCGCCAGAGCCTGTGGAGTGATATGCCGATGGCTTATCTCGCGGTCCGCAGGGCAGGTGAACCAGGAATGTCTGACACCGGTGGCCGGTCAGGCGGCGGGCCAAGCTGGAACTGGGAGCCGGGCGAGCGGTTGATCGTTGACGGGTATACCAATCTGGCGGCTGCGGAACTGTACCTTAATGGCAAGCTGCTGGGGGGAGGACGTCCGGATGAGAGCGGGGAGCTGCTGCTGAGTTGGGAGGTGAACTTTGAACCGGGAACGCTGCTCTTAACCGGGACAGACGAACAGGGCCGAACGGTCAAGCGGGAGCTGCACACGGCGGCGGCGCCGGAGCAGCTAAGGCTGACAGCCGATACCCTGCAGTTGCGGGCCAACCTGCGGGATATCGTCCATGTGGAGCTCGAAATCATGGATTCGGCGGGCATTGGGGTCTATGGCGCGGAGGTTCCTGTCACGGTGACCGTAGAGGGAGCAGGTAAATTGCTGGGACTAGAGAATGGAAATGTGCAGGATCTGGAGTCTTACCGTTCCCATACCCGAAGTACCCATCACGGCAAGCTGCTGGCCTATATCCGGGCCGGAGCCGTCTCCGGAACGATTAAGGTCACTGCGGTCACTCCAGGACTATCGCCGGCAGAGCTTGAAATAAGTTGTTTATGAGTTTGTACCGTATAAGACTAACAACACTACTATATAAAATGACTGCTGCCCATTCCGGCACAGTCATTTTTATTTTCACCCAACCCCTATAATCTGACAGGTTATTCCTCCCGGGTGGAAATGATACTATGAATTGAGGTGTGCTTATAATTCAAGCTAACAAGGAGATTACATGCTTACTTCAAGAAAATATACAGTATTCGATCTGATCAGGATTCCGCTTCGGGTGATTCCGGTGCAGACGATGGCGGCGATGGGGTATATGCTGGTGGATGCTCTGATGCCTGCTTATCAGACGCTGGTGATGGCTTATTTCATTAATACGGCGACCCATATTGTGAATGGCCGGGCGGAGTATTCGTTAATCTATAGGCCGCTAGCGCTGATTATGGTTTATGTGATCGTCACTCATCTGCTTCCCAGCCTGATGCAGCTCATAGAGCTGACGGGGCGCAACCGGCTGAATGTGCGGCTGAAGCGGGAGATGGTGCTCAAGCGGTCGCGGCTTGCGTATCAGCATATTGAGAATAAAGAGACTGCGGAGTTAATCCATAGGGTGTGCGGAGATCCGGTGGGTCATTTCATGGGCGGGTTCAACAATCTGATGAGCGGATTGAATCTGCTGATTGGGACCGCTTCGCTGCTGGTGATTGTGATGTCATCCACGTTCATTACGGGAATTGTGATTGTGCTGGTTGCGGTGCCTTTGTTCTACATCGCCATGAAGACGGGCAAGGCGAATTATGTGCTGGGGATGGAAGCGGAGCGGATACGGAGGAGGAGCGCAGATCTGGCCCATATCCTGACCAGCCGGGAGAATGCGGAGGAACGCACGTTGTTCGGATATAGTCCGGCGCTCCGGGAGCGGTACGGTAAGCTGTATGATCAGACGTACGCGGTGGAGAAGAAGATACAGATCCGAAGCTTCTTTTATCTGAAAAGCGGCTCGATCATCGCCCTGCTGATCGGCATCCTCATAGTGGCCTTGCTGCTGCCTGCGTTGCACTTGGGCGAGCTAACGATAGGACTCTACATTTCGCTGGTGGCCGCGATCTTCAGTCTCGTGCAGAGGATGTCCTGGCAGTTAGCCGAGACGATGCAGGAGCATGCGCGGATGAAGGCGTATCTGAAGGACTTCTCTGCTTTTGCCGGACTCAGTGAGAAGAAGGATGCTGCTGCTCTGCCTGTGGAGTTGGGCGGCTTCGTCTTTGATTCGCTGGAATTCAGGCAGGTGAGCTTCCGCTACCCGGATACGGAGAGATACATATTGAATCAATGCTCGTTCACCATGGTTAGCGGGAAGAGCTATGCTATTGTCGGAGAGAACGGGGCCGGTAAGTCCACCCTGATCAAACTGCTCACCGGGCTGTACGATAACTATGAGGGCGAAATCTTCATTAATAATAGGAACCTGCGGGAGTACAGCTACCCGGAGCTGAAAAGCATCATCGCAGTGGTCTTCCAGAATTACGCCAGGTACGCGCTGACGATCCGGGAGAATGTCCGGCTGGGGAATATCCTGAAGCTGGATGAAGAGCGAATCCGTCAGAGCTTAAGCAAGATGAATCTGGACGGGATGGTCCGGGGTCTGGAAGCGGGTCTCGATACATATGCCGGCAAAATCCAAGAGAACAGCCAGGACCTCTCCGGCGGGCAGTGGCAAAGGCTGGCGATAGCCAGACTGTTGTACTCTGACTCTGCCATCCATATTATGGACGAGCCTACGGCTGCCCTGGACCCCATCGAAGAGAGTAGGCTATATGAGATGTTTAGCAGCATCCGCGCAGACCGGTTCACTATCTTCATCACCCACAGGCTGGGCGCTGCGAGAATCTCGGATGAGATCCTGGTGGTGCGTAGCGGGCGGATTGCAGAGCAGGGCTCCCATGAGCAATTGCTGGCAATCCCGGACGGGATTTACGGTAGGATGTTCGCCAGCCAAAAGTCGTGGTATGAAGCAGAGAGTATGGTGCAGCATGGGTAGACTACAGGGGAAGGGATTCCTGAGGAACGGGACCAAATGCCTGCGGCTTTTATTCCAGGTGAATCCCGGGATGTCTTACACGTACATCGGCATTGCCTTGCTCCAGGCGGTCTCCTGGGTGCTGCAGGTGTTATTTATGCAGAGATTTCTGGATGCGGCTGCTGCCTATGCTACAGACCGAATAGACTTCAAGGCGATTCTCCTTTCCTTGTGCATCCTGGCGCTTATGTATCTGTTCTATCATGTCATGGACGGACTCGGGAACTGTTATGAGGAGATTTACGGGCTAAGCGTGGGCAAGCACCTGAACCTGATGATTTTTAAGAGAGTAGATTCGTTACAGGTCTCTGAATTCGAGGACACGAAGCGGCTGGATTATATCGATAAGGCTGTGAACGGGAGCGGCAAGCTGATCTGGATCGGGACGACCTTACTGGACATTCTGTTCTACTATACGACTTATTTCGTGTTCATCGGGTGGTATCTGTTCACGCTCAAGCCGGTGCTTGCGCTAAGTATTGTCGCCGTATTCGTCCCGGTTATGCTATCCCAAGGGGTGATGATGTCAGCATTCAAGAATCTGGAAGCGGCATCTGCCCCGATCCGGCGGGAAGCTGAGTATTATGAGCGGTGCTTGACGGACAAGGCGTATCTCTCAGAGACCCGGTTGCTGGGGGCTACTGCATTTTTCGATAATCTGTATACCTCTGCCCTGCAAGGGTTGAACGCTATCGTACTTCGGACGCAGCTCCGCAAACACCTCGTTCAGCTCATACTGAATGTAGTGACGGTGATTGGGTACGGCCTGATCGTGTATATGCTGTTTGTGGCTGTGATGAGGCAGGAGATATCGATTGGAGCTTTTGCGGCGGTGCTGGCTTCGATTGGCAGTCTATACCGGTTCATGAACAAGCTGATTACCGAGAGAATCGCCTGGGCTACAGAGAATATCGGGTCTACTGAGAATTTCCTGGATTTCATCGATGAACCTGTTCAGAGGACCCACAACCTGCCAAGACCTGCAGACAGTGATATTGAGCTAAAAGCTGTCCGGTTCCGCTATCCGCTGGCGATCCGAAATGCGGTGGAGGAGATTAACCTGACCATTCCGGACAAGCAGACGCTGGCGATTGTAGGCGAGAATGGAAGCGGGAAGACCACGCTGTGCCGTATCATTATGGGATTATACCCGCCCACGGAAGGGGAAGTGTGGTACGGGAACGTGGAGGCTTCGCAGACTGGCTATGAGCGAACGTCGGCTGTTTTTCAACATTATCGCAAGTATAATGAGACCATCCGGGAGAATGTGCGGATCAGCCAATATTCCAAACCAGCAGAGGATGCCGCAGTAGTATCGGTGTGTGTGGAGGCCGGGGTGCTTGTATCTGGTGAGGTGTATAAGGACGGGCTGGATACGATGCTGGGGCGTGAGTTCGGCGGCACGGATCTATCCGGCGGTCAGTGGCAGCGTGTAGCGATTGCGCGCGGATTGTTCCGCGACAGTGATTATATGATCTTGGATGAGCCTACGGCGGCCATCGATCCCTTGGAGGAGACCCGTCTGTACAACGACTTCGCCGCCCTGTGCCGGGATAAAACCGCAATCCTTGTCTCGCATAGACTAGGCTCTGTGAAGCTCGCGGATCGAATTATCGTGATGAAGGATGGAAGGATCGTGCAGGATGGCACGCATGAGGAGCTCATGAGCACGGCGGGCGAGTATCGGACGATGTATGAGGCGCAGCGGAAGTGGTATGTGTAGGTGAAATGTGTATTATAAGAGTATAGTTAGTCTCAGGAGGAATGCTATATGGCTACATGGGTTACTCATTTTAGAATAGCTGAAGCATTGATGAAGGCGGGGGTTCCGGTATCCAAGGTAGACTTTTTGGTAGGGAATATTGGCCCTGACTGCGGGATCGTTGATGGTGAGGGGAGTCTTGGTCCATTTCAACGTATACCTAAGAGTGTTACCCACTTTAAGGATGGACAGGGGATTCAGCCAGAGCTGTTCCGGGAGCAGTATGCATTGAAGGATGTTCAGCCTACTTCTAATGCAGGTTCCTATTATTGGGGGTATTACTGTCATCTTATAACGGATGTCGAATGGATTAAGTTAACCAAGAGCAAGCAGGAGGAGCCAGTACATCAAGCGGTAAAAGGTACTCCCGAGTACAATCAGCTGGTGAAGCGGGACTGGTACTGGCTGGACTTCAAATATTTGAAGCTGCATGGCGATCATGTGTTTTGGAGCGATGTGCAACATATTCAGCAATATCCCGAATACTTACCGTTCTTTCCTAAAGGCCAGACCTTTAAACAAATACAGAATATCATTCACTTTTATTGCAACACAGAAGTGTCTATAGAATATGAACCTGTTTATATGAAGGAAGCGGAAGTAGATAACTTTGTGCTGGAGACAGCGGACAAGCTCCGAGACATTATGGGATTTTAAAAGGTAACCAAACACCCAAGTCGTAACAACAAGGAGAGAATTATGAGCATCCGGTTAGTGAATGGAGATATGATGGAAGCCAGTGAAGATATACTGGGACATCAGGTGAATTGTCAGGGAGTGATGGGGTCGGGGATTGCGAAGATCCTGCGGGATCGTTATCCGAACTTATATCCTGAGTATAAAAAATACTGTGACCAGCACACGCCTGACGGGCTGCTTGGGCACTGCCAGCTGGTGCAGACGGGTGAGAAGTACACGGCGAATCTGTTCGGCCAGCTTAACTATGGAAGGAGCAAAACCCGGTATACGGATTATGCTGCGCTGGAGCGAGCATTAACCACACTGAAGACTGAAGCACAGGCCAAGGGTCTGTCTGTGGCGCTCCCGTATAACATTGGCTGCGGACTGGCGAACGGGGAGTGGAGTGTAGTGGAGGAGATGATCGGGAAGGTTTTTGCAGACTATGAGGTTACGTTGTATAAGATTTAAATTAAAGCTATTATAAGAGTTTAGAGCAGTCCGCTTTTGGCGGGCTGTTTTTTATGGATAAGGAATGACTTCGCTGATTTCATCGAACACATGGACAGCAAGAGGTCTTTTGGGCCGGATAAGGTCGAAAAACCGACTACATTCGGTACGGCAGAGGTGCTTGGGCCGGATAAGGTCGAAAAACCGACTACATTCGGTGCGGCAGAGGCGCATGGGCCGGATAAGGTCGAAAAACCGACTACATTTGGCACGACAGAGGCGTATTGGCCGGATAAGGTCGAAAAACCGACTACATTCGGTGCGGCAGAGGCGCGTGGGCGGGATAAGGTCGAAAAACCGACTACATTCGGTGCGGCAGAGGCGCGTGGGTGGGATAAGGTCGAAAAACCGACTACATTCGGTGAGGCAGAGGTGCGTGGGCGGGATAAGGTCGAAAAACCGACTACAACGGCAATGCCGCAGGCATTTTGTTCCACCAATATATATGTTTTGGGGTCCCCGCAAAGTACCTGAGTCATCACTTTGAGGGGTTATGTTATGGATTTATATTGTGAATTACTATAATATATAATTATATTATGAAATCAAGTTTCATCAGATGAAACTATCAAGGGGGAAGATGGATGACTTACAATTATTATGGTCTGGATCATGTACAACTGGCAGCCCCTGAGGGTTGTGAAGCTGAGGCCCGGAGATTCTTCAATGGGTTGTTAGGCTGGGCGGAGATCCCCAAACCCGAGCTGCTGCAAAAGCGGGGCGGGGTATGGTTCCAATGCGGGAAGCATCAGGTACATATCGGGGTGCAGCGGGATTTTGTTCCCGCTACCAAAGCGCATCCGGCATTTCATGTGCAGCCCTTGAATGAGTTGCGTGAGCATCTGTTGCAGCATCATATTCAAGTTACGGATGATGAAGCAAGGGCGGATGAAGGCGTTAGGCGTTTCTATATCAACGAACCATTTGGGAATCGTCTTGAATTTCTGGAATGGCTTTGATTCGCCATTTATCTGCTCTAATGATTATCGACAGGAACTGTGATTACGTCTAACCTAATAACTATCTATACCCGGGCTGTGGAACGGTCTGTGCCTGAATGCTATTCCCGGTTTTTATGAATGCGCTTTAATAATGGGGATGACCAATAATCCATGAGGCGAGTGAGGGCTTGTCATGCGACATTCGAAATACTTACGTAAATTGCTGCTGTTCAGCATGGTGCTTGTTACTCTACCGGTGATTTTTCTGGGAATGTTATCGTACGGGAAAGCTAGGGCGATTATTCAGGATAAGGTCATCCAAGGGAATATTCAGGTTATGGCTCAAACCGAGCTCAAGGTGGAACAGTTACTGCAAATCATTAATAGCTCTATGATCCAGTTCATTAGCAGCACCAATCTCACGCAAGCCTTGCGTACAGAGCTCGTCCCGATGGATTATCCGCTTATTAATGATATGGCACAAGGCTTGCGGAGGCTTCAATCTTACGAGATGGGGATCCGGGATGTCCGGCTAACCAGCCTCCGGGGGAACTGGATACTGGATAACAGCGGCTATACTGGAGCACCAACAGCGGCTGAGCTGAGTATGCCCAACCAAATGGCGCAGCTGCCGGGATCTGCCTTCTGGATTACGGATGAATCGGGCGATAATGTAAGGATTGTCAAGAAGCTGCCGCTTAATATAGAAGAAAATCCTGATGGCCTGCTGGAAGCGATTATACCGGCCTCCACCTTACAGAAGCTGCTTCCAGGCAGCGGAAATGGCTATACCTTTATTATCGATGCGGCACTGCGTCCCCTTACGGATGTGTCAGGGATTCCTTTTCCGGAACAAACGATCCGGGAGCTGACGCAGCGGGCTGGCCTTTCGGATTTGAGGGAGGGCTATGTGGAACTGGACAATGCTTCGACCGGAGCAGTGGGGATGACCTACAGGAAGTCTACATTCAACGATTGGACCTATATCTCGCTCTTCTCCATAGAGCAGATTACGGCAGAGTCGCGGGCCATCGGCTGGTATACGCTAACGATTGGCACGGTCATGCTTGTCCTGTTATTTGCATTGTCATTTATGGGCTCCCGCCGGATATATTCACCGATCCGCAGTATATTTGAGGCGGCCATTGAAGGGGATAATCTTAAGCCCGTAACGCAGAGGGATGAGCTTAAGCTGATCGGGGAACGGATCCAGTCGCTTAAGTCGTCACAGCTACAGCTTTTGGATAAGATGCAAGGCCAGCAGAAGCAGCTCAAAGAGCTGTTTGTCCGCAAGCTTATCCTTGGCGAATTGGGAAACCGGGTGATAGAGGAGCAAGTGAAGCATTACTACAGCACGCAGGATTTGGGTCCGTATGGTGTGATAACCGTACAAATTGACACCTTTAATGAAACCAGATTTCAGGATAAGGACCGGGATCTGCTCATGTTCGCCGTATCCAATATTGCAGCCGAGATTATCCCTTCATCGATAAGACTTGAGCCTGTAGTGCACCAAGGCAAGCAGATTACGCTCGTGGGCACACAGCATGAGGACACGGATGCCGCCAAGCATGAGATGTACATATGGGCGGAGGCGATTCAATCTACGGTAAAAGAAATCCTGGGGCTGCAAGTAAGCCTCGGAATCAGCCGCCTCCATTCGAAATTAACAAGAGCGGCTCAAGCGTATAATGAAAGCCTTGAAGCCTTGAAATATAGAATCCGGTTTGGAGAGGAATCCATTCTTCATGTTGAGGATGTGTTGCCGGACAGCCGGGCGCATATTATCTATCCGGAATGGCTTGAGAAGCAGTTAATTGAAGCGCTGCTATTCCCTGATCTGAACAAAGCCGGGCAACTGCTGCATGAATTCCTGACCACCATGCTCCGGCAAAATATCCTTCACCGCGAATATCAGATGATGTTATTCCGTCTGCTGGCTAACCTCGTAAGGGAGGTTCAGAATACGGGGGAAGCCTTCCCTGTACCTACAGATAATGAGCAAGAGCTGTTTGAACAGCTCTTCCGGATGAAGACGCTGCAGGAGACTGAGGATTGGTTCATGAAGTGTGTGATGGAGCCCATGGTGCTCGTGCTGGGGAAGAAATGGGAGGCCCGCAACCAGAATATTTCTGGTCAGATGAAAGATATTATTCATAATGAATTTATGACCGAATTGACTCTGGAGGTCTGCGCGGCCCGGCTTAACTACCACCCGAACTATCTGAAGACCGTATTCCGTAAAGAGACGGGTGCAAACTTTAGTGAGTATTTATCCCTTTACCGGTTGAACCAGTCGAAGTGCTGGCTGCTGGAGACCGAGATGAAGATTGCTGAGATTGCAGCCAAAATTGGCTATCAGAATGCACAGAACTATATCCGGTATTTCCGTAAGATGGAGAATATGACGCCGGGAGAATACCGGAAAAAATATCGTTCAACTTGAGCCGTTCCGTACATGGACAACAAGTGCCGTTCCGTTCATTATTCATCTGCCATAAAGATTATAACCTGCTCTTCGTTACAGCTCCTGCCCGGGAGATTGTATACGGTTAGCAGGTTTTGTTTTTATATTAAGGACAAGAACACGAAGGCAGGTGAGTTACAGATATGAACTACAGAGAAGAGTCTTCATACAGAAAACTGCTGGACATTAATGAACGGTATACGCAGACAAGTATGGGTGCACAAGTAGAAGATCCACTCAGCAAATACATAGGAGGCATAATGGATTCCAATACGGGAATCCCAAGGCCGAATCACGGCGGAAGTGCTGCTGTAATGGCGACCTGGGCAGCCTCTTATGTGAACCCGGATTCCCGGTTCTGCGGAAGTGCCGGGCTGTTGCAGCGAATGGAATGCCTCGCCCGCTTCATTGTCCGCGCCCAGCATGAAGATGGAACGATTACACTGGGCTCGACGAATTATCATTCCCCGCCGGACACCGGCTTCGTAGTCGTTGGACTAGCACAGATTTGCCGGCTGCTGGAGCGCGGGTCACACCCGGAGACTAAGACAGTGCGGTTACTGCTTGAGCAATTTCTGGAGCGGGCAGTCCCTGCGATGCTGACTGGCGGCGGCCATACGCCGAATCACCGCTGGGTGCTTGCCGCCGCATTAGGGCTGCTCTATGAACGGTCTGGTGATCCGCGGCTTGCAGATCGTGCCGATTGCTGGCTGGCAGAAGGGATAGACATGACCGCTGACGGGGAATGGACGGAACGGAGTAACGGTATTTATAATGCGGTGAGTAATATCATGCTGTATCATGCAGCAGCCACACTGCATCGTCCGCTGCTCCTCGATCCTGTCCGCCGTAATTTGCGGATGATGACTCTGCTGATCCATCCTAACGGAGATATAGTGACTGAATATTCAGGACGTCAAGACTTTGGGGTGAAGAATGATCTGTCCGCTTATTATGCCATTTCCCGGCTTACGGCGTGGGAGGACAATGACGGTACATTTGCCGCACTGGCAGACGCGGCTGCGGAGGCGGCACAGGAACCGGGCAGCGTGAATAATCACGGGCTTATGACCTGTCTGCTCTATCCGCAGATCGGGCTAAAGGGTATCCTCCGTAAGGAGCTTCCGGTACACTACGAAGCGATTATCAATGAAGCACATCCTGCAGACGAGGATTTGCAGCGCATGCGGAATCAAGGCGGGCCGGCAACCCTTTTACATAGCTCTGCCCATACTGCCTTTGGTTCTCCCATAGTCCGGTACAGGGACGGGCTGACTAGCGTAACCGTGATGACCCGCAATTCCTCTTTCTTTGCCTTGAGACACGGAGATGCACATGTACTGGGGACCAAGCTGACAACGGCTTTTTTGCCGGGGATTGTCCAGTTCGAACAATTGGAGCAGCAGCAGGGTTATACACTTAGCAGCACTATGGAGAAAGGTTATAACGGTCCCATACCCACAGAATATCTTCCTGCCCATACCGGGAAACAGGGAGCATACAGTCCCTGGTATCTGCTGCCGCATGAACGGCGGCCCATGACCCATCTGCAGACGCACCGGCTTATATCAGAGGTGAAGCGCAGCGGAAAGGTGTGGTCCATCCGTATTCGTTCGGATCAGGCAGAGGATTTGTTCACCCAATTGACCTTTGTACTGGACAGCAGGGGTGTATTGACGGGAGAAGGTCTGCAGCCCGGGGCAGCGCCAGGCCATTATTTCCTGACCCAAGGTTCAGCCATTTATCAGGCAGGAGACTTCGCCATAAGGATCGGAGCAGGGGCGCAGGAACATCTGGTAGGTGTCATCCGTAATGACCGGTTGCCGGAGAATTGCCTGTCGCTGTCGCTGAACTGGCTGACACCATTCGATCATACGGTTGAACTGGAGCTGTTATGAGGTGGTGCCCGTAGGCCTGTGCGGCTGAATGCAGCAGGTGTCATCAGGTAGCGAAGAAGCCCGTTAAGCTTCCCTAATGATTATTATCTATGTTATCTGCTCTTGGGATTGTAGACGGCTATCCCCTGAGCGAATAAGGTTAAGCTATCACTTGGAAGCCTCCCACAATGAATGCAAGAAGGAAGGGATATACACATGCAAGCTGTTTCCTTAAACAATCAGCCGCTGAGATCCACGAAACGGCTGAGAATGGTACGTCGTCTTAAAAAGCATTATTGGTTCTATCTCATGATGCTGCCGGGATTGTTATTCTTTATCGTATACAAATATATGCCAATGTGGGGAATATTGATTTCTTTTCAGGATTATCAGCCGTTCCTCGGAATGCTGGGGAGTAAATGGGTTGGAGTCAAGCATTATGCGACGTTTTTCCAGGATGAGACCTTCTGGATGCTATTCCGCAATACTTTTATACTGGCAACTTATAATATTGTGTTTTTCTTCCCGCTTCCGATCATTATCTCACTTATGCTTAATGAGGTACGGAAGGAATCGTACAAGCGTATTGTGCAGACGCTAATCTATATTCCCCACTTTGTATCATGGGTAGTGGTGGCTGGAATCAGCTTCCTGTTCTTATCCTCTCAGGGGGGCATCTTCAACTCTTTGCTGGAGAGTGCCGGGCGGGAGCCGGTTAACTTCCTGCTGAGCAAAGAATGGTTCCGCACGGTCATTACATCACAGGTCATGTGGAAGGAAACAGGCTGGGGGACGATTATTTTTTTGGCAGCGCTTGCAGGGGTGGACCCGGGTTTATATGAAGCGGCCAAAATCGATGGAGCCAGCCGTTGGCGTCAAATGTGGCATATTACTCTGCCGGCTATCCGCAGCACCATTATTATTCTACTGATCCTCCGTCTGGGGCATTTCATGGATACAGGGTTTGAACAAATCTTCCTGATGGTCAATGCCATGAACCGCGAGGTGGGTGAAGTGTTCGATACCTATGTGTACAGTATGGGGATCTCGCAAGGTAAATTAAGCTACAGCACTGCTGTAGGGGTATTCAAGTCCACAGTGGGACTGGTGCTTGTCGTAGGCTCCAACTGGCTGTCCAAAAAATTCGGGGAAGATGGAATCTATTAAGCCATCCATAAGGAGGAGATCATCATGAAGGAACAATCCCTGACGGGCAGATTAGTGGATGGTATCAATTATACATTGCTATTGATCGTTGCCCTCGTATGCGTGCTGCCCTTCATTTATATTCTGGTAGCATCGTTTACCGCACCGGAAGAGTTGATTAAAGGAGGATTTGTTCTATTTCCGACCAAGTTCTCGCTTGAAGGCTACCGGTATATTCTGTCCACGGACATTATCCTCTCCAGTCTGGGCGTATCCGTATTTATAACCGTAGCAGGGACATTATGTAATCTGTTCTTTACGGCGCTGCTGGCATACCCGCTGGCCCAGAAGGATGTAGCTGGAACCAAGCTTGTAATGCGTCTGGTAGTATTCTCCATGCTGTTCAGCGGAGGAATGATTCCTACCTATATGATGGTGCGCTGGACGGGGCTCCTGGATAGTACCGCTTCACTTATTATCCCTGGACTCATCAGTGCCTTTAATCTGATCATTATGCGCAACTTTTTCCAGCAGCTCCCGGAAGGCCTTGAGGAGGCTGCACGTATTGACGGCGCAAGCGACCCTGGCATTCTGTTCCGTATTGTGCTGCCGCTGTCCGCACCTGTTCTGGCCTCACTTACCTTGTTCTATGCAGTGGGACACTGGAACTCTTACTTTAATGCGGTGCTTTATATAAACGATAATGCCTTATGGCCCATTCAAGTGTGGCTGCGTCAAATCGTAATATTATCACAAGGAGGGATAGGGGACTCCACTCAGTTTGGAAGCGATTATGTTGCACCTCCTGCCGAGACGATCAAGATGGCCGTAATTGTCTTATCCACACTGCCGATTTTGCTGGTATATCCGTTCTTGCAGAAGCATTTTGCTAAAGGGGCACTGCTGGGTTCTGTAAAAGGATAATAGACTTGACTAAGAAAAGGGGACAAGAGATATGATCACATCATTTACGAAGACTAAAAAATGGATCGCCATAGCCGGTATTGCCAGTATGTCCATCACGATGCTGGCTGCTTGCGGCAATAAGGAGACTACCTCTGCTGCGGTAAATACAGATGAAGAGAAGCCGCTTGAGCTGAGTGTTATGATGATTCAACAATTGGCGGAGCCGCCGAAGAATGACAGCCCGATTCTGCAAAAAATTCAGGAAGAGACCCATACCAAGCTGGATATCACCTGGGTGCCTGCTTCAAGCTACGATGACAAGGTTAGTGCTACCATTGCAGCCGGAACCATGCCTGACCTGCTGCTGATCCGCAGAAACAAAGAATCAGCCATGCTGCAGGCGCAGAATGCCGGTGTATTCTGGGATCTTGCCCCGTACCTGAAGGATACGAAGAATCTGAAGAATATGTCAGAAGTAAGCAAAAATAATGCTACGATTGACGGCCAACTCTTCGGAATTCCCCGTGAGCGTGTGCTGGCCCGATATGGGATGATCTTTCGTAAAGACTGGCTGGATCAGCTGGGGCTGCAGCCTCCGAAGTCGGTGGATGATATCTATACGATTGCGAAAGCGTTTACCGAGAATGACCCGGACCAGAATGGCAAGAACGATACCTTTGGAATCCAGGAAGACAGTACGATGGAGCTTCTGAAGCAGCTGGCTGTATACTCCGGGGGTGCCAATGGCTGGGGACTGAAGGACGGCAAGATTATTCCGGATTTCATGTATCCTGATTTCAAGGCTTCGCTGGATCTGTACAAGAAAATGATTGATGAGAAGCTGATCGGCGCAGATTTCCCGATTGCCAAGAAATATGAGTATTTCAATCAGGAAAAAGCGGGCATCTATTTCGCGGTGCTGGATGACGCTATCGTCCGGCATACAGATTTAATGAAGCAAAACCCTGCTGTAGTAGTAGATATTGCCCAGAATTTCGAGGGTCCGCAAGGCGAGCGGGCTAGAGCCACTCTCGGTTATGACAATATTCTCGCCATTCCAAAATCCAGTGTACCGGATGAAGGGAAGCTCAAACAGATTATTGCCTTCCTGGATCAATTGGGCGAAGAACCGCTTCAAAGTCTGTTAATGTACGGCGTAGAAGGCACGGACTACACTGTGGAAGACAATCAGGCGGTTATTATTGCCGGCTCCAGCGGCAGCGGAGACTGGAAAAATTTCAAATGGGATGACCCCTATGCCGGTATAACACCGAAAGAGACTGAGATTGAAGCGAAGGTGAAGAACACCATTATTAGTAACAGCGGCATTGCAGTTATTGATTATAGCGCCGGGCTGATCTCAGCAACAAACACCGATAAAGGAAGCGAGCTCAGAAAAGCCATTACAGATGCCCAGGTCCGGTACGTGCTGGGCGAGCTGGATGACAAAGGCTGGGAAGACGCGATTGCTAAATGGCGGAGTAGCGGCGGAGATCAGATCATTGAAGAATTCACAGCTAATTATAATGAGACGGCCAGTAAATAAAGATGCAGGACAGCTAACCGCATTATGGAAATCCGCCTGGACTTTTGGCGGATTTCTCTTTTTACAAGAGTTGTGCACAGAAAGGAGTCTGAGCTATGGAGGATAAGGGCGATTATTCGTTCTCTACCTGCTGGAATATTAAGCAACAACAGAGCGGACGCAGATTAATTGAAGAGATTAAGGAATTAGGCTTCCGGCATGTGGAATTGAATTATAATGTGACCAGAGAGCTGCTCAGCAGTATTGAACCGATGATAGACAGCGGTGAAATCAGTATATCGAGCGTGCATAATGTATTTCCGTATGTGAGTGATAAGGATTATGACACAGATTCACTGTTGCTTGGCTATAAGGATGAATCGAAGCGGCGGCGTGCTGTGGAGCTGCTGATCACATCGGTTGAGTATGCCCGCCGCTATGGTGCGAAAGCGGTTGTCGTGCATCCGGGTGAGGTTCCCTTTGACTACAATATTGATCATGAGCTTAAGCAGCTATATCAGGAGTATGGACCGGGCTCGCCGGAGTATCAGAGGTTATGGAGACAGATGGCTGATGTTCGTGAGCAGCATAGTCCTGCTTATTGTGAACGGATTCGCGGCAGTCTGGAAGAGGTCAGTGAATATGTGGCCAAGAAGGGCTGGCAGGTCACAATCGGCATCGAGACCCGTTCACGCTGCTACCAGATTCCAACCTTAAGTGAGGCTAAAGCCATTTGTGACAGCTTAAAGGGAAGTCCGGTTCGTCTATGGTATGACATTGGACATGCCACTATGATGGACCGGATGGGCTTATATTCCAATACCGAGGAGCTGGACGATCTACTGCCTTATATCTATGGGGTTCATATTCATGAAACGTTAGGGCTCTCGGATCATTGGTGTCCGTATGTGCACAGTAATGATCCGCAATCCTTCGACTTCTATCTGAAGGCTATTGAAGCAGCAACCTTGAAGGTATATGAATTAAAGGCGGCCTGTTCGGCGGAGGATATTCAACGCAGTCACCGCTTGATTACGGGGAAGTTACATTAGAATATGGAGGAGTGGCCATGTGGTGGACTGTGGAGAAGCTGGGGGCCCGGATTGCTGAGCTGGAGGATCTCCGGTACAGAGAGAGAAGAGAAATGAAAGGGCTATTAATGAAGCGGGATACGGCTGGAAGCGCTGGTGCATACCCTGATGAGTCCGGTGAATGGATTCCTGTTACGCTTGGAGACAGGTGGAAGGGAAAGGACGAATACTACTGGCTGGCCGCTAATGTGGACATTCCGGCGCAATGGCTGGGGAAAATAGTAGTGGCACGCTTTGAGCTGGGAACGAACGGCGGCGGGAATAATAGCGGATTCGAATCGCTGATGTTCCTGAACGGAAGCCCATACCAGGGGGTGGACAGTAATCATGGTGAAGTGAGGCTCCCGGATGGATTATGCGGAACAACAGCTGCGCTGCACTTGAGAATGTGGTCAGGACTTGGCGGCTATCAGCCGGATGCGGTAATGGAGCACCAGCTTAGCCGGGCAGAGCTGTCTGTGCTTGATGAGGCTGCGGATGACCTCTATTATACGGGGAAGGCTTGTCTGGGTGCGGCCGCTTCAATGGCTGATCATCAGGCCGAACGTCACGCCCTGCTGCAGCTGCTGGATCAGGCATTCAGAGCGTTGGACTGGTCAGAACCGGGAGCGGAAAGCTTCTATACCTCTGCCGGAAAAGCCTTAACCCTGCTGCGGGCAGGTCTCGCCGCGTTGCCCAAGCATAGTGCAGTCACGGTTCAGTGTATTGGGCATACGCATATCGATGTCGCCTGGCTGTGGAGGCTGAAGCATACACGGGACAAGGCGGCCCGTTCCTTCTCCACAGTACTTCGGCTGATGGAGCAGTATCCGGAGTATGTATTCTTGCAGACCATGCCGCAGCTCTATGAATATATCAAGGAAGATTATCCGCAGATCTATCAGGAAATAAAGCAAAGGGTGGCAGAGGGCCGTTGGGAGGCAGGGGGCGGGATGTGGCTGGAAGCCGACTGTAATCTGACCTCTGGTGAATCGCTAGTACGGCAATTACTCTATGGAACACGTTTTTTTCAAAAGGAATTTGGAGTGGAATGCAAATATCTGTGGCTCCCTGATGTATTTGGATACAGCTGGGCTCTTCCGCAAATCTTGAAAAAGTCCGGCATAGAGGCCTTTATGACGACGAAAATCAGCTGGAACCAATATAACCGGATGCCGCATGATACGTTCAAGTGGCGGGGAATAGACGGGACAGAGATAACAACGCACTTCATCACGACCCCGGATTCGGGGGCGAGCGAGGGAGCTTTTTATTATACGTACAATGGTTCGATTACGGCGGATAGTGTGCAGGGAATCTGGGAGAGCTATCAGGATAAGGCGCTGAACCAGACCTTGCTGCTTGCCTACGGATATGGGGACGGCGGTGGCGGAGTAAACCGTGAAATGCTGGAGATGCGCCGCAGGCTGGACGAGATTCCGGGGATGCCTAATGTGACTACAGGACGGGCAGATGATTATTTCCGGGAGCTGGAACAGAGGCTGGAGGAATCGGAGCAATATATTCATGTATGGGACGGCGAATTATATCTGGAGCTGCACAGGGGGACTTACACGAGTCAGGCGCATAACAAACGGATGAACCGCAAGCTGGAGCTTATGCTGCGCAGAACCGAATGGCTGAGTGTACTGGCCTATGCCCAAGGCAAAGCGCCGGCAGCTTATCCTGCAGGCACTATCGCAGATATCTGGACCATTGTGCTGCGAAATCAATTTCATGATATCATCCCAGGCTCCTCCATCCGGGAAGTGTACGAAGATAGCCGGGCAGAATACGAGACAGCCGAGAGGCTGGCTTCGGAGGTCTGGCGGAGAGCGGCCGCAGCATTCATTCTTCCTCCAGCTGCGGGCAAGGCGGTTACCGTGCTTAACAGTGCATCATGGGCAAGGGACGGGCTGGTCTGCCTAAAGCAAGGCGAAGGAGGGGAGGTTTCGGAGCTCCATACCTGCTGGAATGATTCGGCAGGTGCCCGCCTGCTTACCCAGCGTACCCATGACGGGAACCTGCTGGTATATGCGGAAGCGTTGCCTGCGCTTGATTACGTTACCTGGACTGCAGCAGCACCAGAGACGGCAGTGTCTGTAATAGCGGATCATGATCCGTTTAACTGGAAGACAAACGGAATAACAACTCCGTTTTACGATATAGAGTGGAATGAATCCGGTCAGATTACGCTGCTCTACGACCGCCAGTGCGGGCGCACTGTACTTGAACCCGGACAATGCGGCAACGTTTTGCAGACGTTTGAGGATAAGCCCAAAAGCCGACATGAAGCCTGGGACATCGATATCTTTTATACAGAAAAAATGGAGACCGTTACCGGGCTTGAAGCGGTCACACTGCTGGAGTCAGGGCCGCTTCGCGCCGTCATTCATTTCTGCTGGATGTACAAAAACTCAAGGATAGAACAAAGAATGATTGTATATACCCGCAGCCGCCGGATCGATTGGGAGACGGAGCTGGACTGGCATGAGCAGCGGCGTCTCTTGAAGGTAGCTTTTCCGGTGCAGATCCGTGCTGTGGAAGCTACCTATGATATCCAGTTCGGGAATGTGTCGCGGCCTACACATTGGAATACCAGTTGGGATGCTGCCAGATTCGAGACGGTGGGTCATCAATGGGCAGATTTATCTGAACGGGGTTATGGAGTCAGTCTGCTGAATGATTGCAAGTACGGATACGACATTAAGGATGCTGTGATGCGTCTTACGCTGGTCAAATCGGCTATGGTTCCCGATCCGCAGGCAGATCAGGGAAGGCATATATTCACATATGCATTGCTGCCGCATGAGGGGGACTGGATCGAGGGCTGTACCGTACAGGAGGCCTGGGATCTGAACGACCCTCTACAGTACGCCGCCGGAGCATCCGAGCTCTCCAGACAGGGATTTCTGCAAATCGACTGCGATCATATTATGGTGGATGCTGTGAAACTGGCAGAGGAGGGCGATGCGGTCATTATCAGATTGCATGAATTCACCGGGCGCCGCGGGACAGTGGTCTTGAGCACAGAATGGCCGGATGCGGTCTGGCAGGAGTGTGATCTGATGGAGCATCCGGTTGGAAGCCCTTCCTGCGGTCAGCGTTATGAAACAGAAATTACGCCATATGAAATTAGAACATTGAAGCTAAGGTTCTTGTAAAGCTATGTTACGAGTTCCCTGTACTGTGACGGCGTCCGCCCTGTCTGCTGCTTGAACTGGCGCATGAAGTGGATCTCGCTGGCGTAGCCGCTCATTTCGGCGATTTTTTTGACAGAGATGTCTGTGGTGGTGAGCAGGTACTTGGCATGTTCGATCCGGCTGGCAATGACGTCGGCCATCGGGCTTACGCCGAAGTAGTCTTTATATAGGTGCTGGAAGCAGGAACGGCTCATGGTCAGCTCGTGGGATAGTCCATCTATCGTCCAGTTGAGGAAGGGCTGGTTGTAGATTTTGGTGCGGATAATGGACATCTTGTTGTAGTGCGTGTTGCCGACTTCCTTCTGGGTCGAATGAATCCGGTTGCTGAGCTTAATGAAGAATAGCCGCAGATATAATTCAATCGTCTCGTCCTTATGCGGGTTCTCGGAATAAGCCTCATAGCACAAATGGTTAATGATGATCGACAGCTCGTTCAGATCGCCAATCGGGATCACTTCATCCCTGGGGATCGCCAGCCGGTCCAGCAGCGCTTCATCCCCCGGGTTGTCCAGCCGGAAATGGAACCAGTCATTAGTGAACTGCGGCCCATGCGCCCGGTAGAGCTGGGGGGTGTGCTCGCTATATAGGATAAAGGAATCCGGTCCGGTGACCCGGCTCTCTCCCTCCAAAGTGAAGATGGCCGGGGTTTTCAGCAGCAATAGCATATGGTCGCCCGAGCCCTGGGGCCGGTTAATGATGAAGTCCGCGTCATGGCTGTGGTTGTAGCCGATATTGTGTATGTTCATAGAAGCCTCCTGCGCAGCAGATAGGTCTATTGTAGAAGCTTAGAGTGCCCTTTGTAAATGAGGATTGCACAATAAGTTAGTACTTACGCACGATGTGTAATTGTTCTGCGGCCAGGGTTTATCTATGCTTAAGACAGGTAGCAGTAAGAGCTTACAATGCAGGCTGAGGCCGGAGAGGATGATCGTGATGAAAGAATGGACGGGTTATACCAGAGGGGTGAATCTTGGAGGCTGGCTGTCCCAGTGTCCGTATCAGCATGCCCATTATGAGAGCTTCATTACGGAGAAGGATATCGAGACGATTGCCTCCTGGGGTCTGGACCATGTCCGGCTTCCTGTGGATTATGAAGTGATAGAGGATACGGGGAATGCTGAAACTTACGCCGGTTTCAAGCATATCGACAATTGCATCCGCTGGTGTGCTGCCCATGGGCTGAATCTCATTATTGATCTGCATAAAACGCCCGGCTTCTCCTTCAACAGCGTGGCCGAGAATTCCCTGTTCGATGATCCGGCGCTCCAGGAGCGGTTCCTGAATCTGTGGAAGGCAATTGCCAGCCGGTATGCCAGTTATAAGGATACTGTGGCTTTTGAATTGTTGAATGAGATTGTGGAGCAGGACAGCAGCCGCTGGAACGCACTGGCCCACCGGACAATTGCCGAGATACGCAAGCACGCCCCGGAGACCAAAATCGTTATCGGTGGTATCCAGTGGAACAGTGTGCATACGCTGGAGCTGCTCGATCAGCCCTATGACGAGAATATCGTGTACACGTTCCACTTCTATGAGCCGTTCCTGTTCACACACCAGCGTGCGGCTTGGGTGGAACAGATGCCTAAGAGCAGTATGGAGTATCCGGGTGACCTTGCGAACTACCGCAGCACTTCGGCGGCCATTGGTGCTTTTGGCTCCGGGCTTCATGCCGAAGGTATCCAAGAGATGGGTCCGGCGTACATGACCAGCTTGATTCAGAACGCCATCGATGTGGCAGCGGAGCGGAATGTGTATCTGTACTGCGGGGAATATGGAGTCATTGAACAAGCCCCGTCGCAGGGCGTGGTGAACTGGTACCGGGATGTGCATGGAGTGTTCGAGCAGTACAAGATCGGGCGGGCCGCGTGGACGTATAAAAAGATGGACTTCGGCATCTCCGACCGTTACGACAGCAGCATTACGTCTGAGGTTATTTCATATTTGTAGGCGGCTAATAATAAGAAGCACTTAAGAGATTTAGCAAAAAGCGTAAAGAAACGGAGGGGGAATTTGGAACTGGAGGAGCGGCAGCGTTCGCCTTTGTCTGCGGATTTCCACCGCGAACAGCGGTATACAATCAAGAAATCTGCAGAAGGGCAGCGACCGGAAGTCCAAATGTTCACCGCAGTGACGATAGCGCTTCCAGTCAAACTCTTTAAGTGCGTTTAGTTTTTTATTACTCTTTTCTAAGTGAGGTCTTATAAATGAAACTACAAATCACAGATAAATCCGGTGTGCCGATCACCAAGGGGATGATAGGGCTCTTCTTCGAGGATATCAACTACGGGCTGGACGGCGGGCTGCATGCCGAGATGATTGAGAACCGTTCCTTTGAATTCATGAAGGCGCAGGGCGACAGGGGGAGCTACAGCGAGAGCCATGACGGTCTCTATGGCTGGACAGCATATCCGGCAGAAGCCAGCGGGGCCACCCTGAAGATTGAGACGGAGCATCCGCAGAATGAGGTCAATCCCCATTATCTGGCGTTTACCGCCGGGGAGACGCAGAACGCTTTTACCAATAAGGCCTATGATGGTGTGTCTCTGAAGCCGGGACTTACGTATGAGGTATCCTTCTATGCCAGAGCGGAGGGGTACGCAGGGGGCATTGAAGTTTCAGTTGAGACAAGCGGTACAGTTATGGCGCAGGCTGTCATCACCTCAGCGGTAGGGGAAGAGTGGACACGCTATACGGCGCAGCTTAGCAGCAATGAGGCTGTATCGTATGGGGATTTCGTCATCCGGTTGGATGCGCCGGGCACGGTCTGCTTCGACTTTATTTCCATGATTCCCTCCGATGCGGCGCTGGGTCTGTTCCGCCGGGATCTGGTCGGGCTGCTGGAAGAGATGAAGCCGGGCTTCCTGCGCTTCCCGGGTGGATGTATTGTTGAGGGCTATAACCTGGAGAACCGTTACCAATGGAAGCGGAGTGTGGGCGCCGCCGAACAACGCAAGAATAACAGCAGCCGCTGGGCGCTGCACGGGAATAATGAAGAGAATCAGTACACGAGCGAGTACAGCCATTATAATCAGAGCCTGGGAATCGGGTTCTATGAGTATTTTCTGCTGTGTGAATACCTGGGAGCGCGGCCGATTCCGGTGCTGAATGTCGGGCTGGCCTGCCAGTTCCAGTCTACTGAGCATGTGGGCGTACATGATGATGATTTCCAGGAGTATATCCAGGATGCGCTGGACTTGCTGGAATTCGCCAACGGACCGGTGGATTCACCGTGGGGACGACTGCGGAGTGAGATGGGGCACCCGGAACCATTTGGTCTGGAGATGATCGGGATCGGCAATGAACAGTGGGAGACGGAGCATGCGGACTTTTTCACCAGGTACGATCTGTTCGAGCAGGCGATTCATGCAGCGTACCCGGCTGTGCAGCTAATCGGCTCTGCCGGGCCGGATGTCAGCTCAGATAACTACACCCGGGCGTGGGAATATTACCGGAAGCGTGCTGCGGGCAATCCGAATTTCGTCTATGCGGTCGATGAGCATTATTATGTGAAGCCGGAATGGCTGTGCGAGAATGTGCATTTCTATGATAAGTATCCGCGGGATATCAAGGTATTCGCCGGGGAGTACGCAGGCCATTATGGCAACGGGATGAATTCGCCGCACTTCAACAGCTGGGGCGCTGCGCTGGCCGAAGCCGCATTCCTGACGGGCCTTGAGCGCAACGCTGATATCGTCGTGCTGGCCTCTTATGCACCGTTGTTCGCCAGACTTGGCTACGCCCAGTGGTCGCCGGACATGATCTGGTTCGATGGTGAGAACAGCTACGGCACGCCAAGCTACTATGTGCAGCAACTGTACAGTACGCTGATGGGAACGAAGGTACTGCAGACGGTACATGACCAGGAGGAGATTCCTTACACTGTATCTTATGATGAGGAGCAGCAGATCCTTTATGTGAAGCTGGTGAACACGCAGGACCGTACCGTTCAGGTGGAGCTGGAGACTGCGCTGTCCTTGACCGGAAGCGGCGAAGCCTATGTGATGCAGGGCGAGGAGACGGAAGTGAACTCGATTGAGGCTCCGCGCAACATCGCGCCTAAGCGTGTGCCGATTGAGACCGCAAGCCGGATGGTTTATACACTGGAGCCGAAGTCGTTCCATGTGCTGCGGATGGAATGCGAGGTAAGGTAAGGTGGGCGAAAGTAGTGCTCGCAAGATCAAATAAAAGGAATATGGGGGAGACGGGAGGTTGCCGTCTCCCCTTCTTTTTCCAGGAGTCAGTTTAATTGTATTCCGTACAGCTAAAAGTAGCCTAAAACCCGGATAAGCTGAGTTAACTGCATTAAACCGCCCATAGAGCCTGAATTGTTCATTTTAGTTGTATGAATTACAGTTAACCTTTGGCTAACGCGCATTGGAAGTTTGACACCACCAACCTCCCGGTATAAAATAAACTAAAATGATAGATAGATATATCATTTTAATTAATTTAGTATCATTAAGTTGACAAAACTATCACTCATCCTACAGCAGAGGCAGGCCTATATTCATGAAAACTAGTGTTAAAGATAACAAACGGAAGGCCATTCTGGATGCATCGACGGAGCTGCTGGCGCTCAAGCCGACGGCTACTCTACAGGAGATCGCGGATCACGCAGGGATCGGCATTGCGACGCTGCACCGTTATTTCTCCACCAGAGAGCTGCTGCTGGATGCGCTGGCGCTGAATGCGATCGGGCTGGTGGAAGAAGCGCTTGGAGGCGTTACCGCAGAGGAGCACGATATGCTCCCATTCCTGACGGAAGTGTTCGAGGTGCTGATTCCCTTGGGTGGTAAGGTGTCTTTTCTCAGCAGCGCCGCCTCCGTGGACGAGAATCCGCATATTGTAGCCGAGGAAGCACGGATCAAGCAGCCGCTGCGGGAAGCGGTGGAGGGCTGGCAGGCACGCGGTCTGCTGAATACCGGAATGACCGCCCACTGGATCATAACGGTCATGTATAATCTGTTGTTCGTTGCCTGGCAGGAGATTCAGAAGGGTAATCTTGCGAAGAATGATGCTCCGAAGCTGCTGGTTACTACAGTCCTCCAAGGCTTCAGCGGAACAGGGCATGGGGACGGCAGGTAACCGTGAAGAGGGCACGTTCACCAAGACGGTAGAATCTGGAACGGAACAATAAGGAGGAATTTGTATGTCAACACTGCAAGTAGAGATCGTGAGCCGCTTGGATGAGGAACAGAAACGCGAAGTCGCCAGGCTGTTTTATCAGGCTTTTACCTTGAAATTCAGCGGAATATGGATCTTCTCCCGTAAAGAGCAGGAGATTGTGGACGTGCTGAGCCGCTGTCTGCATTATGACAAGGCCCTGTATGCGGTGTATGAAGGAAGGGTCGTAGGCTTTGCCGGTCTGGAGACGGGCGTTGGCTTCTTCATGACACTGAATTACCGTTCACTTAGGCAGACCTTCGGGCTGCTCGGCGGCGCTTGGCGCTATGCAGCTTATGGCATCTTCCGCCTGCTTCATGGCAATACCCCCTCAAATGCAGTGCATATTGATCCGCTTGTTGTGTCTGAGCAGGCCAGAGGGCTGGGAATCGGAACCCGGCTGCTGGAGGCTGTCTTCGCGTGGTCCCGGGAGGCGGACCGCAGTAAGGTGCTGCTGGAGGTTGTCGATACCAATCCGCTGGCGAAGAAGCTGTATGAGCGGGTGGGCTTCCGGACCTTCAAGGTGCAGAATACCCGGTTATTCTCCTCGCAGGCCGGCTTCCACAAAGTGCTGCATATGGAGAAAATGCTGAATTAGCCTGGCACGCATTCCCGGTCCGCAGGAGGATCGGGGATTTTGCATTTTATGGGGTGATAGGGTCTGGATAAATCACCCGAAAGATTGTATATTAGACTGTATATTAAGTTAGTAAACTTAATTAACTATGTATAGAACGGAGTATGAATCGTGAAAATTCAAACGGCCGGGACCCCCAAGGTCATGCGCAATCTGAATGAATTTCTGATTCTGGACCGGATCATCGGCGGCGGACCGCAATCCAGAGCGGATCTTAGCCGGTATACCGGCCTAAGCAAGCCTACGGTATCCTCAGCCATTGCTCATCTTATAGAACGCGGACTGGTCAGAGAGACCGGCAGAGCGGAGAACACTCAGGGCCGTAAAGCGACTCTAGTGGAATTCAACCCGAAATGCTTCTATACCCTAGGGGCAGAGGTGGGAGGAAGCAGCCTGCGGATAGCGCTTGCGGATATGAGCGGAGAAATCTGCTATTACAAGCAGCTGTCTATGCCGGAGAGCGGGCTGACAGAGGCGGTGTGTCACGACTTTCTGGTGCAGAGCATAGAGGGACTGCTTGCGGATTCCGGGATCTCCCGGGAGAAGCTGCGGGCCGCGGCCTTCGGGATTCCAGGCGTAGTGGACCCGGCAGATGGCAGCGTATCTGACCTGGTTGCCCCGCTGCGCGGGTGTGAAGGGGTGCTCGCAAGGACTAATCTGGCCCAGCTGTTCCCCGTGCCTGTCGTGACGGAGAATGATGTCAACCTCGCGGCGCTGGCAGAGTATACCTCTTCGGGGATGGAGGCAAGCGGCTCTCTCCTGTACTTCTCCATAGGCGCAGGAACCGGGGGCGGCTTCATTATCCACGGGGAGATCTACCGGGGGCTTGGCGGCGGTGCAGGGGAACTAGCCAATCTGATGCTGAGCGCGGGCAGGCTGGAGGATGTACTATCTACAGACGGATTAAGGCAGCTGGCTAACCGGATGGCAAAAGAACACACAAGTTCAGGTGATTCAGCGTATCTGCTGTCCATACCGGGAGGACCGGTGGAGCAGATATGGGATGAAGTGCGCAGAGGTGAGCCTCTTGCACTTGCTATTATCGAGGCCTATTGCAATCTGCTTGCAGAGGCGGTAGGCAGTATTTGTACCGTGATGGCTCCAACGACAGTGGTCCTTGGAGGCGAACTGGGCAGCCATGGGGAGATCCTGCTGGAGAGGCTGGAATCCCGGCTGGGCGGGCTTCACCGGAAGCCCCGGCTGGCTGCGTCCAGCCACGGGGACAAGGATGTGGTGCTTGGAGCGGTGCAGACCGCGGTCCAATTGGCTTTTCGTGAGATGCGGGCATGAGAAGTATAAGCTTATATTAAATAGAATGACGGGGGAATCCTAGATGAATATGTTAACTGCCGGAATTGATGTGGGCGGAACCAAAACACTGCTATGCCTGACGGATGAAGAAGGAACGGTGCTTGAACAGTACAAGGTGGAGACGCAGCTGAGCCGGGAGCCGGGGGTGTTCTTCCGCTGGTTATTCGCCGAACTGGAGCAGCTATGCAAGCGTAACGGTACTAAGCTCGCTTCTCTGAAGGGAGTAGGCATCGGGTTCCCGGGAGTCATGAATGAGCGCACGGGTACATTGACTAGCGCACCGGCGCTCAATTGGCCTGCAACCGCGGATATCCGTCCGGTAATTGCAGCTTATTATCCCGGACTGGTGGTGCTGGACAATGATGTGAATATGGCGGCTATGGGCGAGTATGCAGCGGGCTCGGCTGCCGGGTCTGAGCATTTCATTATGATTACGGTCGGGACTGGAGTGGGCAGCGCCTTGTTCCTGAACGGCCAGCTCTACCGGGGAGCCAGCTTCGCTGCGGGTGAGATCGGCTATCTCATCGTTGAGCCGGGAGCGGTTCATGCTGCTGCCGATCCGGAGTACAGTGAGTTTGGCCCGTTTGAGATGGAGGTATCCGGCACGGGTATCGGGGCGAAAGCAGCGGCTAGGCTGCACGGGAATAATAGCAGTTCATTGATCCGGGAGCTGGCGCAGGGCGATGCGGTCCGGGCGGAGCATGTATTTGCAGCGGCGCAGCAGCAGGATGAGACCGCACTTGCGCTGCTGGATCATGCGTATGAACAGATGGCGGCGGCGGTCAAGAATATTGCGATTACGCTGGATCTGGAGCTGGTGATTCTGGGCGGTGGTGTCGTGGAGAAGAACCCGGGCTATGTGCAGGAGGTTGCAGCGCGGGTCAGCCGGTATACACCTGAACAATCTTTATTGATCCGGCAGGCGGTGCTTGGTAATCAGGCGGGAGCGATAGGTGCTGCGGCCGCGGCCCGAAGCAGGCTGAACGCAGGAACCGGGCAGAATTGAGGGTATGAATATGAGACGCGGAACAAGTATAATGAGATTCTCTGTAGGCAGCAAGGAGAGCGAGGTCCTGCTGAAGATGCGCGGGCTGTATCTGTTCACAGGTCTGGCCGGGGGCAGCTTCAACCCGTATGTCACCTCCCTTCTGGTTCATCAGGGCATGACGAGCCAGAGAATTGGAGTGATGATGGCATTCGGCACCTTGCTGGCGATTCTGTTTCAGCCGTTATGGGGAATTTTGGTGGACCGCTATCAACGAACAAGACTGGTACTGATGCTTACCCTGATTGTTCCCGGCACCATAGTCTATCTCTACAATGTAAAATGGCTTGTCGTCATTGTACTTGTATACAGCTTGTATACGATTTTTCAGAGTACCCAGACGCCGATTGCCGACTCTTATGCAGTGAATGCAGCTTCAGCCGCAGGTACCTCGTTTGGCACCATCCGCCTGTTCGGCAGTATCGGCACAGCGCTGGGAGGGTATTTCGGCGGACTGTATCTGAACTGGATGGGAGTTGCAGAGCTATGGATTCCCTTCCTGATCTTCAACCTGCTTGCCCTTCTGCTCGTGATTACCATCCCGGTGAATGTGGAGCGGCAGACGCAGCATGTAACCTTCACCAGCGGAATCAGGCAGCTGCTGGGCAACCGGGTCTTTCTGCTGTTTCTCGCCGGCTGTTTTCTGGTGAACCAGACACTTACGGCCTTCAACTCTTTCTTTGTCCTGACCTTCCAGATGGCGGGCGGGAGCTTCGCATGGTCAGGCATCGCCCTGATGATTGCTTCCATTACCAGCGTTCCGGCAATGCTCGTGGCCGCAAGAGTCCTGAAGAAGTACGGCTATGAGAAAACATTGATGCTGGCCTCCGTTGTCTACATGCTCCGCTGGGCGATCCAATGGCTCATTCCTGTTCCCGGTGTTATGATAGGTGTCCAGACACTGCACGGCATGTCGTTTGGTTTCTTTTACATTGCAGCTGTGGAATATGTGGCCTCTATTACGGGCAAAGAGCTGCAAGCCACAGGACAAAGCCTGTTCAATATGGTGTTTGTCGGTCTTGGCGGCATTGCCGGTAACCTGCTGAACGGGTATCTGCTGGAGACCGGCGGCCCGGGGCTGATGTATTTCTCCTGTACGGTGAGCGCCGCGTTAGGTGCATTGCTGCTGTACAGAGTCAAGACCATTTCACATAGGCAGCAGCAGTCTGAATAAGAAGAAGGGGGAAGCTCTATGAAGCGCAGTTGGTATAGTCGGATGCTATTCTCATACTTCCCTGTCTTCCTGCTTGTAGTCACTGTTCTAATCTTCCTGGCCTTCATGGTCATTACGGAGCTGTCCCGCAGCGAGACGCAGAAGGCTAATTACATATCCACCAGCTATGTGGCGGATACGGTGGAGCGGACCTTGAATGATATAGAGCTGGGGGTGCTGCAGGAGATCGGAAATAACTATTCTTATAATGACTTCTTGGATGCGCCCTCCGGTACGGAATCACCGGCAGGCAGCTCATATGAAATTGTGCAGAGTATGAACCGTCTATCTGAACGCTTCAGCCTCATTGATTCAATCTATGTCTACCGTAACAAGGACAAGCTGATGCTGGGCCAGAGCGGATACGTGAATCCGGGACAGGGCCAGGGGCTGGAGGCAGAATATTTGCAGCGCCTCTCCGCGAATAAGCAGCAGCAGGGGTGGAGCGCTGTACGGATGGTTCAGCCCAGGAACTCTCAGGACTTACGGCCGGTGATCAGCCTGGCCAGCAGGCTGCCGATTCCTTGGGGCTCCGACGGTTATATTGTTATTAATGTCAGTGTGTACCGCATACAGCGTCTGGTGGACAGCTTGACGAGTGGAGACCTGTCCTTCCTGCGGATCAAGGATGTCTCGGGGACACCGGTCTATGATTCTGCTCCAGCCGCAGACGGCGGGAATAACAGAACGCTCTCGAAGGTCGAGGCGAAGGATCTCGGCTGGACCTTCGAGAGCGGGCTGCGGGCCGGGCGCTTATTCGACTGGATCTCGGTGATCTCCTACGTCTGGTTCATTCTCGGGCTGCTGACGATTGCGCTGGGCGTAGTGTATATCATCTACATCACCCGGCGGAATTACCGGCCTATCCATCAACTGATGGTGCGGATTCAAGGACTCCAGCCTGCGGCCCAGCATGCCGCGCCTGCTGTGGCTTCCGATGAGCTGGCCCTGATGCATAACGCACTGGACCGGCTGGTGCAGATCACTACCGACTATGAGCGGGAACGCTACGAGAATCTGGTCATTCAGCGACGGGAGCTGTTCCAGGATTTCCTCAGCGGGCAGCGGCTGGAGGATGCGGCAGAGCGGCTGGAGTCGCTGGACCCTTTTGAGGGCACTAGGGAGTTCGAAGCCTTCGTTGTATTCGCAGCCGAGCTGAACCGGGAGAAGGACTGGCGTGCGCTGCCTGCTCAGGATCAGAACCTGCTGAAATTCGCCTTAACCAATGTACTGGGGGACCTGATGGCAGATAAGCAGCTTCAGGCTTGGGCCGAATGGATAAGCGGGGAGCGGCTGGGGATGATTATTGGCCTCCGGTTCCAGCCGGTGAAGGATGACAGCGATACGATGCTGGAGCTGGCAAGAGACTGCCACCGCTGGATTATGGATAATCTGCGGGTATCTCTGACCTTCGGAGTGGGTACGGTCGTCCGGGACTGGCGGGAGATCCGGAATTCTTACGCGGCTGCGGCTGAGGTACTGAGTCACAGGCTGGCCTTGGGGACAGAGATTGCGGCAGTGCAGATGGATCAGCAGGACGAATCCGGACTACAGAGCTACAAATACTTCGGAAGCTTCACCCAGCTTGTCCGTGAATTCCGCCTATCGGGCGAGAACTGGCGAATCCGGCTGGACGAAATCTTCGATTCCTTCCGCAAGGACCGCCTGAAAGACGAAGAGATCTATATGCTGCTGGAAGTGCTGCTTCAGGCGCTGGAGCAGGAGCTTAAGGGCATAGCGGAGACGCTGGACCGTCAGCTTGCGGCAGCATGGACCGGCGGTCTGCGGGAACGCATCCGGGGCAGTACCGATCTTGAAGAGATCCGGGAGCTGCTGACCGGCTGGCTGAATGAAACCTACCATGTCTATGTGTCGGTCAATGAGCTGAAGAGCCACCGGGTAATGATTACCGAGGTTAAGCATTATATTGAAGAGCATTATGCGAATCCTGATCTCTCCTTGAATCATCTGAGCGAACGGTTCCAGATCTCTGCGAAATACGCCAGCTACCTGTTCAAGGAAGAGTTCAATATGAAGTTCGTGGACTTTCTCGCAGAGCTGCGGCTGATGAAGGCCAAGGAACTGCTGGATACGACTTCAGAGAGCATACAGGATATTGCTCTGCAGATTGGATATGCTAATTCCATTACCTTCGGACGGGTCTTCAAACGGATTACGGGCATGACCCCGGGGGATTACCGCAAATTAAAGCTCCATAAAGATGAATAGGCACTGCGTAAATCCGGCTTCCGCTGATTCCGGGTTTGCGCTTTTTTTAATTGCTGGGGGAGATATGGGGCAATGGATGACAAATACATAACATAATAAGTTATATATAAGTTAGGTATTTAGGTTTGTGGATACAATTTTCGTGAAGGATTTCTACGATAATTGTATATTAGGAATGAAAAACGCTGCAATTTCATTGGTTTTTTCATGAAAATTCAATAAGAAACATGTATATTGTCGAATTCCGCAAACGATGTAATAATTCATCACATGGTCAAGCCGTAAGCATCATACAGAGACAACAGGCTGATTGAAATCAGAAATCGAAAGGGATAGGTGACAGGAAATATGACAAATGATAACGGTAAAAGAAAGTTGGCGCTCGGTCTCTCAGCGGTTCTTATGTCATCCATGGTATTGTCTGCATGCTCGTCTAAAGATTCTAATGAAGCAAGCGGCAACGGTGAAGCACCAGCCGGCAGCTTGAAGATTGAAATTTTTGACCGTGGCAATGCGCCGGCCGGTGTTACGGCATCCGACAATTTCCTCACCAATTATGTGAAAGAGAATTTCGGTAAGGCGAACAATATCGATGTGGAATTCGTCCCTATCCCCCGCTCGGAAGAAGTGACCAAGCTTAATGTCCTGATGGCCAGCGGAACCGATGTTCCTGATATCGTCTTCACCTATGACTCCGGGACTTTCAATAAATATGCCGAGCAGGGCGGGCTGACGGATCTGACTCCGCTGCTGAAGGAACACGGCCAGAACCTGACCAAGTTCCTTGGCGAGGATACTCTGCGCTACGGTCAATACGATGGCGTCCAGTATAGCATTCCCGCCAAACGTTCTACCGTAGGTAAATATGCTTCCTTCATCCGTCAAGACTGGCTGGATAAGCTGGGGCTTCCCGTTCCGGCTACCTCAGAGGAGCTGTACAATACACTGACCGCCTTCAAGACCAAAGATCCGGGTGAAACCGGCGGCAAGGTGATTCCGCTGGGCATGACAATTGCTGCGGCGCAGTATGATTTGCTGGTCTGGTCCTTCATTAAGCCGGTCAGTGAGCAGGAGCGCTTCGAGCTTACACAGAACCTGAGCTCCCGCGACTACCCGATTCTGCTGCCTGGATTCAAGGATGCCATTCAATATATGAACAAGCTGTATAACGAAGGGCTGATCAGCAAGGATTTTGCTCTGGACGAGAATAAAGAGACCCTTACGCAGAATATCGGGAACGGGCTTGTGGGCGCATTCAGCGATGATAACGATGCGATCTTTTACCCTGACGGTGCTTATGATGTTATGACGAAGAATAACCCGAAGGCTGTACTGAGCGCCATTGATCCGTTCACGAACAGCGAGGGAAAGATGGCTAAGCCGGTATCTGCTCCGAACGGAATGTACATTATGATACCGAAGTCCAGCAAGCATGCGGTGGAAGCTATTAAGTATCTGGACTGGATGGCTACAGATGGCCACCTGCAATATATCCAGAACGGGATTGAAGGCGAGCATTACACGCTGGAAGGCGGCGTGCCGGTCTCCATTCCGGATATGTCTGTCGAATCCTCCAACAAGCTGTCAGGCGGCGGGGATATCGGGATTATCGCGAACGGACGGATTTTTGAGAGCCAGGAGAAGAATAATGAAGCCTTCGTGAAGAGCTTCCGCACCCAGTATCAGGACATCATCGCGAAATCACTGACGATTTCCACCACTAACCCGATTGAGCCGGTGTTCACCAGCCGTCCGATTGAGGCAGAGAGCAAATACGGCACGACACTTAGCGATAAAATCAAGCAGTTGATGGTCAAATCTACAATGGTCTCCCCAGGCGAATTCGAAGTCACCTATGAGAGTATGCTGAAGGACTACATGTCGAGCGGCGGACAGGCCATTCTGGATGAACGCAAGGCTGCCTACAGCGAGCAGAAATAATTGAATTAGCGGTCTGTGAGGGAGGGGGAGCGGCAGGGCCGCCGGTCTTGGCTGCTTCCCCTTACAGCCTCATGGCATAGTGGAGGAGGAATCGTTGTGGGATACACCCGTTATTTCCGCAGAAATTGGCAGATGTACGCATTGCTGGTCTTACCCATCCTGTTCTTTATTATTTTCAAGTACGGTCCAATGTATGGAGTGCAGATTGCGTTCAAGGACTTCAACTTTTTCAAAGGCATCGGTGGCAGTGAATGGATTGGTCTTGACGGATTCCGCGAGGTATTTGCGAATCAGGACTTTTATATAACCTTACGCAACACGTTGATGCTGAACGTTCTGGATCTGATCGTCTCTTTTCCCGCCCCTTTAATTATTGCGATCATGCTGTTTGAGCTGAAGGTGGTCTGGTTCAAGAAGCTGTCTCAGACGATTCTGTATATTCCGCATTTTATTTCCTGGGTAATCATCGGCGGGATCGTGTACCAGCTCTTCGGCCAGCAGTCGGGGATGATTAACAACCTGTTAACGAGCCTGGGGCTGGATGCCATTCCTTTTCTCTCTGACAAAAATTATTGGCTGATCACCTACCTGCTGACCGGTGTCTGGCAGAGCGCAGGCTGGGGGACGATTCTCTATCTGGCGGCACTCGCGGGCATCAATAAAGAGCTGTTCGAAGCGGCGGAGGTCGATGGGGCCGGAAGAATCAAGCGCATTCTGCATATTACGATCCCGGGAATCAAGCCGACGATTGTTACGCTCTTGATCATTAATCTGGGCAACATGATCTCGATTGGCTTCGAGCGGCCGTTCGTGATCGGTAACCTTGCGGTTATGGAATACTCGGATGTGCTGAGTACCTTTGTCTACCGGATCGGTCTGGAATCGGGGCAGTATACGCTGGCTACGGTGGTTGGGTTGTTCCAGGCGGTGGTCGGACTTCTATTCCTGCTGGCAGCGAACTATATTTCCAAGAAGCTTACAGACGAGAGCATCCTATAATCAACCTTTGGATCGGGAGTGTACATTATGAATGAAAGAGCAGCTAACAAGGCGTTTGATACATGGATTGTGATCTGCTTGACCTTATCGGTGCTGGCATGTCTGATTCCGTTCGTGCATATTCTCGCTGTATCCTTCAGCGGAACGGTCCCGATTGCTTCGGGCAAAGTGACTTTATTCCCTATGGACTTCAATATTGAGGCGTATAAAAAAGTGTTCGGTGATGCCGCGATGATCCGCTCGCTGGTCTTCACGATATTCCTGACGGTGCTGTTCACAGCGCTGTGCATGATGATGACGGTTGCGGCGGGCTACGCCCTGTCGAAGAAGGATCTGAAGGGCCGTAAAATCTTCATGTTCATCATTGTCGTCACCATGTTCTTCAGCGGCGGTATTATTCCAGAGTATATTCTGACACGGGAGCTGCATTTGCTGAATACGATCTGGGCGCTGGTGCTGCCCGGTCTGATCAGCCCCTTCTATATGATTATCCTGATTTCTTTTCTGGCCGGTATTCCGGACGCGCTCAAGGAGTCCGCTGAGATCGACGGCAGCAGCCAGTTCGGGACGCTAATCCGTATCATTCTGCCGTTATCCATGCCGGTGCTTGCTACCCTAAGCTTGTTCTATGCCGTCGGCAGATGGAACGGATTCCAGGATACGCTGATGTATATCACGAAGCCGGAGCTGTATCCGCTCCAGCTTAAGCTCTATCATATGATCCAGAACAGCCAGGTTACCGATATGATGAGAATGGAGGGGAATGCGATCAGCACGGTTGTGCCGGAGAGTCTGAAGGCGGCTACTGTAGTGTTCGCCACAGTGCCTATTCTACTCGTCTATCCATGGCTGCAAAGATACTTCGTCTCCGGTGTGATGACCGGGGCGGTGAAAGGGTGAGCAGACAGATGTTCAAGAAGATAACGGACATTAATGACAAATGGACACAGGAATCCATGGAGCTGCAGATTAATGACCGGGAGAGCCGGTACTTCGGGGGTGTGCGTGATCCGCTGAGCGGCGTAGCCTGGCCGAATCACACCGGCACGGCCCAGTATCTGGCGGCATGGGCGGCTGCGCTGGTGAATGAGCAGTCCCGGTATTACCGGGATATAGTACTGCTGGAGCAGCTGCATGAGGGGATGGCGTTCATGCTGCGGTTCCAGCATGAGGACGGCACGATCTCGCCGGGCTGGACGAATTATCATTCCCCGCCGGATACGGCGTTCGTGGTGGTCGGATTAGCCAATATCCTCACGCTGCTGGAGCGGCAGAGCTGGCCGCCGCTGAAGCCGGTAACGGATCAGATAAGAGTCTTCCTGGAACGGACGATTCCGGCGATGCTGACCGGGGGTGTGCATACCCCGAATCACCGCTGGGTGCTGACTGCCGCGCTGGGGTCTTTATACCGGATTTTTGCCCTGGAGGAGCTGCAGGCAAGAGCCGGAGAATGGCTTCAAGAGGGGATGGACATTACGCCGGACGGCGAATGGACGGAGCGGAGTAACGGAATCTACAATACGGTCAGTGACATTATGCTCTATTACGCCGCGCAGGATCTGAACCGCCCTGAGCTGCTGGAGCCGGTCCGCCAGAATCTGCGGATGATGAAATATCTGGTTCACCCGGACGGTGAGGTGGTCACCGATTATTCGGGGCGGCAGGATTTCGGCAGCGTCTACTCGCTGGCTGACTATTATCTGTGCTATCAGCTGATGGCAGAGCAGGACCGCGACCCGGAATTCGCAGCTCTTGCGGAGCTGGCAAGCCGCTCGGTGATGCATCCGGGCTCGCTGCCCAATCAGATTATGCTGGGATTCCTGCTCTATCCGCAGATGCAGGCGGCCTCAGTCGCGCCGGGAGAACTGCCGGACAGCTACCGCAAGGTAATAGATGGCGCGTTCAACCGTCAGGAGCTGATCGGCCGGATCGGTCAGGACGGCTACGGCGGGCCTGTCCGCCACAGCAAGCAGCATACGGAATTCGGCGCACCGGTTGCCCGGGTACGCAGCGGAGAGACCAGTGTAAGCGTGATGACCGAGGCTTCCTCGCTGTTCTCGCTGCGGCATGGCCGGGCAAGGCTGCTGGGGGTTCAGCTGGCTTCAAGCTTCGGGCCGGGACAGATTACGATGGATTCACTGACAGAGACAGCGGACGGATTCCAACTGGAGTCTGCTGCCGATAAGGGCTACTATGGCACTATTCCCGCAGATAAGCTGCCTCCGCGCACCGGCTTGCCTGCCAGCCCGTGGTATCTGCTGCCTCATAGCGAGCGGCCGCTTACCCATAACCAGACCAGCAGTGTCTGCGTGAAGGTAAGCGAGTGGGAAGCTGGCTGGGATCTGCACTTCTCAGCGCCGTCCCCGGCAGATGTGCTGACCCAGATTGTCCTGCTCTTCGGCAGCGAGGGCAGACTCGAAGGCTCAGCGCTGACGCCGGTACCGGGTATGAGCGAGACATCCTTCTGGACCGCCGGGACGCTGCGCTACAGCTCCGGGGAGGATTGGATGGAGCTTGAGCAGGGCTGTCATGAGCATCATCTGGCCGATATCCGCGGGATGAGCTATCCCGAAGGCTGCCAGAAAGTCATCGTAACGCTCATTACTCCGCTTGAGTATACTCTGCGGATTCGTCTTTCCTGACAGATGCCTATATAATGAAAGGGTTATCAGGATTGATCAGGATGGAAGGGTTCAGCCAGATTAGAAATTAAGGTGTATGGAGGTAAGCTGCGCAATGAATATTTCATTTAATACCCCTGCCACTTTTTGGGTGGAGGCGCTTCCAGTCGGGAACGGACGGCTGGGAGCCATGATTTTTGGCGGCATTGAGAAGGAGCGTCTGGCGCTGAATGAGGACACGCTGTGGTCCGGGTACAAGACAGACTGGAATAATCCGGGAGCCCGTGAGGTTCTTCCTAAGGTTCGGGCGCTGATTGCAGAAGGCAGAAATGAAGAAGCGGATGAACTATGCAAAAAAATGATGGGCCCCTACGCCCAGTCCTATCTGCCATTCGGGGATCTGCTGCTTACGATGGAGCATGGGCAGACCATAGACGGGGAATATAGCCGGAAGCTGGACTTGTCCACGGGTGTTGGTACCGTCTCCTATGTAATCGGCGGTGTCCGGTATACCCGGGAGGTCTTCGCCTCTCACCCGGACCAGGCGATCATTGTCCGCTTAACGGCCAGCGAGGAGCACCGCCTCAGCTTCCGGGCGAAGCTGGACAGTCCGCTCCGTCACCGTTCGGAAGCAAACGGAGAGCAATACACGATTAGCGGACATGCTCCTGAATATGTGGCGCCGAATTATTACGAAGTCGATCAGCCGGTCCGTTACGGCGGAGAGTCCCCGCGGAGTCTGAAGTTCCACGGCCGTCTGGCTGCGGTCCAGACTGGAGGCCGTCTGGAAGCAAGTGCAGACGGTATCCAGGTTACCGGCGCAACGGAAGCGGTTCTATACTTCAGCGCGGCAACCTCCTTCGATGCGGAATCCGGCACAGTGAAGGCGGATTATGATGTAAGTCAGCAGACAGCTGGGGCTGTACAGCGGATCATTGGTGAGCCTTATGCCGGGCTGCTGGGCCGTCATGTTGACGATCACCGGGAGCTGTTTGACCGGGTAGAGCTGCATCTGGGAGAGAGCCTGGCTCCAGAGGGCATGCCGACGGATCAGAGAATTGCCGCCTACGGCAGCAATGATCCGGGGCTGGTAGAGCTTCTGTTCCATTACGGCCGTTATCTGCTGATTGCCAGCTCCCGTCCCGGCACACAGCCGGCGAACCTCCAGGGCATCTGGAACCAGGATACCCGGGCGCCGTGGAGCAGCAATTACACACTGAATATCAATGCGGAGATGAATTATTGGCCAGCAGAGGTCACCAATCTGTCCGAGCTGCATCAGCCGCTGATTGACTATACCCGGAGGCTGGCGGCTGGCGGCAGTGAGACGGCCCGGATTAACTATGGCGCGCGCGGCTGGGTAGCCCATCATAATGCCGATCTCTGGGCGCAGTCGGCTCCCGTTGGCGGCTACGGCGACGGAGACCCGGTCTGGGCATCCTGGGCGATGGGCGGGGTATGGCTTACCCAGCATCTGTGGGAGCATTATGCCTTCAGCGGCGATCTGTCCTATCTTCGGGAGACCGCATATCCGGTAATGAAGGAAGCGGCCTTGTTCTGCCTGGACTGGCTGATCGAGAACCCGGAGGGGTACCTGATTACCTCACCATCGACCTCTCCTGAGCACAAAATCGTAGACGGCGACAAGAAGTATGCCGTCAGCGAAGCGGCAACCATGGATCTGTCGCTGATCGCGGAGCTGTTCACGAACTGCAGTCTTGCTGCCGGCTTGCTTGAGCTGGACGGCGAATTCGCGGCTGAGCTGGTAGCCGCCCGCGCGCGGTTGCTGCCACTCAAGATTGGTGCCGGAGGCCGGCTGCAGGAGTGGTCGGCGGATATGGAGGATGAGGATGTGCATCACCGCCATGTCTCCCATCTGGTCGGAGTCTACCCGGGAAGATCGGTCACTGCGGCGCTGGCGCCTGAGCTGTTCGAAGCGGCCAGAACGTCGCTGGAGATTCGCGGGGACGGCGGAACTGGCTGGAGCCTGGGCTGGAAAATTGGCCTATGGGCCAGATTCAAGGAAGGTGACCGCGCCAAGCAGCTGATCACTAACCTGCTGACACTAGTTCAGCCGGAGGCCGTTAACAATGAACGCGGCGGCGTCTACCCGAACCTGTTCGACGCCCATCCGCCGTTCCAGATTGACGGGAACTTCGCAGCTACAGCCGGAATTGCCGAGATGCTGCTGCAATCGCATCAAGGGTATCTGGAGTTTCTGCCAGCCTTGCCTTCAAGCTGGGGCGAAGGCCGGGTGAAGGGCCTGCGGGCCCGGGGCGGCTATGAAGTGAACCTGACCTGGAGCGCTGGCGTTCTCGGGCAAGCGGAGGTTACTGCTCATCTTGGGGGAGTCTGCCGGGTGCTGGCAGAGCGCCCTCTGGAGATTACGCGCGGAGAAGACCGGCTATTGCTGGAGCCGGATTCGGACGGCCTGGTGAGTATTGAGATGCAGGCGGGGGAACGTGTTGTGGTACGGTATGCTTAGCAGATAAGACAGAGTGAACAACAGTTATGCAAATTGCAGCACGCTTCAGATTGTGGAGCGTGCTGTTTTTGCGTTGTTTGGGTAGGTGCGCGGGCCAAATGTATGCGAAATACCGAACACAATGGGTGAGACGTAGGTCCGTGGACCAAATGTAATCGAAAAACCGATCACATTGCGCCGGATGGTGCTGTGCGGACCAAATGTAATCGAAAAACCGATCACATTGCGCCGGATGGTGCCGCGCGGATCAAATGTAATCGAAAAACCGATCACATTGCGCCGGATGGTGCTGTGCGGACCAAATGTAATCGAAAAACCGACTACCTTGCGCCGGATGGTGCCGTGCGGACCCAATGTAATCGAAAAACCGATTACATTGCGCCGGATGGTGGTGTGTGGTTCAAATGTAATCGAAAAACCGATCACATTGCGCCGGATGTTGCCGTGCTGGTGCAAGGGGGAAGGAGCCGGGGGTGACTATGGCGGGTTTTTCTCCGCTCTTATTATCATTTTGTTATCAATCCTATCAAATTGTTATTTGTAAACGATTTCCAATCCGCTATAATTCAATCTGTAAGCGCTTTATAAAGAAGATTCTTAGGAGGGTACAGATGCTCAAGCGTAAACGAATGATGAGCCTAGGGCTGGCGCTGGTCGTCCTGGCGGCTTCGGTGCTGCCGATGCGGACACCGGCCTATGCTGCGGATGAGGGAGATCCGGCAGTTGTCCTTGCTTCGGACTTTGAGGACGGCACCGCACAGGGCTGGACCAAGAAGGGCGACGAACAGCTTACAGTAACGAAGGAGGTCTATCATGGAGGCTCTTACAGTCTGTACGTAGATGGACGGACCAAGGATTGGGAAGGGCCTAATCAGGTTCTGACGGACCACATGACTCCGGACACAGCCTACACTGTGGGAGCATGGGTGAAATCTCCGGCGCCGGTCAAACTCACGGTACATACCAAAATCGGCGAAAAAGAGGACTGGACGCTTGTAGCGGAACTTAGCGGAGCGAAGGGGTCCGGGGAATGGACGTATCTGGAAGGTACTTTTATTACAGGCGATAAGGTAGGCTTCACGGAGATTTATGCAGAAGCCGCAGCAGGAACCGCATTCTACGTGGATGATATCAAGATTACCACCGCAGCGGCTGAAGTCCCGGAAGGGGAGGAAGGGCTGCGCACGGATTTTGAAGACGGAACGCTTCAGGGCTGGAAGAACCGGATTGGCCCGGAATCGTTGTCGGTGAGTCAGGATACGGCTAATACCGGAACTCACAGTATGCTGGTCGAAGGAAGAGATCGTAGCTTCCATGGGCCAAGCCTGAGTGTGAAGGAGCATCTGCGGCCGGGCAAGAGCTACCAGTTCTCGCTGTATGTGCGCCTGAAGGAGAAGCCGGAGGCCGACAAAAGCCTGCAAATGACAGTGTATAAGAAGGCCGGCTCCGAGAGCTGGAATGCGATCGATAAGGTTGATATTAAGGCGGATCAGTGGGATCAATGGCATCTGCTGAAGGGGACTTTCCAGTACAGCGACCAGCCGTCTGAGGTGAACCTGTTCGTGGAGACTCCTTATATTACAGAGGAGACTGTGGATACGTTATCTTTTTATGTAGATGATGTAGTTATTGAACCTGCGCCTGAGATGAGCATTGAACAGGATATCCCTGCGCTAAAAGACATCTATGCGAACGATTTCGCTATTGGTGCTGCTGCGTACTCTTGGCAAATGGAAGGGGTCTATGGGGAGCTGCTGAAGAAGCATTTCAACAGCATTACAGCTACCTATGAAATGAAGCCCAAATTCCTGGCTCCTTCCGAGGGCACTTATGTGTTCGACGGGGCGGATAAATATGTGAATTTTGCCCAGGAGAACGGTATGGGACTTCGCGGACACGCATTGCTGTGGCATGTGGATGCTGCCGAGTGGATGTTCACAGGTCCTGACGGCCAGCAGGCAAGCAGAGAGCTGCTGCTTACGCGTCTACAGAGTTATATCGAGACCGTTATGCACCGCTATAAAGGCAAAATCTATGCCTGGGATGTAGTGAACGAAGCGATTGCCGACAATGGCGGCGGCCCGGACGGGATGAGACTGTCCCCCTGGTATAACCTGATTGGTCCGGACTATATCGAGAAGGCATTTGAATTCGCCCGTGCGGCGGACCCGGAAGCGAAGCTCTATTACAATGATTATTACACAGAGGTACCGGAAAAGCGTGAGCATATCTACAAGCTGCTGAAGACGCTCAAGGCGAAGAATCTGATTGACGGCGTGGGCCTCCAGTCGCATCACGGACTGTTCTCCCCATCCATTTCGGAGATTGAAAAGACGATTCAGCAATTCTCGCAGCTTGATCTGGACATTCAAATCACTGAGCTGGACGTAGATTCGGGCATTAGCCCTTCTTCACCGCTGCCAGCAGATATCGCTGCGCGGCAGGGCAAACGCTATAATGATCTGTTCGAGCTCTACAAGAAGTACAAGGACACGATCTCCTCGGTCTCCATTTGGGGCGTGCAGGATGAGAAAAGCTACAACAACCATGCCATGCTGTTCGATGAGCAGCTGAAGGCCAAGCCTGCATTCTGGGGGGCAGTGGACCCGTCCAAGCTGCCGGCCATTCACAATGTAGCCGTGGCGCTTGAGGGTACGCCTCAGGCAGGCGCAGCCGGGAAAGCCCTGTGGAGCAAAACAGCAGGGGTTCCGCTGGAACAGGGCAGTACAGTAACTGCCAAGGTTCATACGCTGTGGGATACCGATAACCTGTATGTGAAGGTAGACGTTACCGATGCCAGCCGGAATGCGGAAGACAAGGTTGAGCTTTTCCTGGATGAGAACAATGGGAAGACTACGGCGTATCAGCCGGATGACCGCAAGATCAGCTTGCCGCGTTCGGGCTCCGGGACCGAAGGAGTCAGCTTCACCAGCACAGAACGCGAGGGCGGTTATATCATTGAAGCAAGAATTCCGCTCGTAACCGTCAAGGGTGCCGCAGACGCGGAGCTGGGTCTTGATATCCGTGTCAGTGACGCCGGTGTTCCCGACTCTGTTCCTGCCTACTGGAATGATAGAAGCCGGTCCCAGGACAATGATACCAGTCATTACGGAGTTCTGCGACTCTCTGCCATGCCTAATTCAGCGGAATCGCTGAAGGGTCAGGTGAAGATCGACGGACAGATGGATGCGGAGTGGGAGAAGGCGAGGCCTTTTCAGGTGACAATGTCTGCCGCGCCTTACAGTACCACCGCAGAAGCCAGATCGATGTGGACGGAGGACAGCCTCTATCTGATCATTGATGTGAAGGACGCCTTGCTGAAGGCGGATGCCGCGAATCCATGGGACCAGGACTCCGTGGAGATCTTCATCGATGAGAATTTCAGCAGAACCCCGTATTATGAGGGGGATGACGGCCAATACCGGATTAACATTAATAATGTGGCGTCCTTTGGCGGAGGAGCCTCGGATAGCAGATTGACCAGCGCGGTAGTCCATACGGACACCGGGTACCGCGTCGAAGCTAAGATCAATTTCGGCACGATCAAGGGGGCGGCGGGAAGCTCCATCGGGCTCGATCTCCAGATCAATGATGACCGGGGCGACGGCACCCGCAGTACGAGTAAATGGAATGACAGGGGAGAGGATACGTGGCGGGATACCGCAAACTTCGGGATTTTGACCTTTGCGCTGCCTGAGGCGGCACCGCCAACCCCTACAGATGGGACTTCTTCGTCTCCATCGCCAGGCTCGGCACCATCTGTGAAATCACCGGCTCCGGCAGCGGTCTTCGCAGATGGCAAGCTGACCGTTCAGACTTCCCCGGATAAGGCGGGAATCCTGAATGTGGACCTCGCGCCGGATGCAGTAAATCAGGCTGTTCTTCAGTCGCTGGACAGCGGCATTCTGAAGATTGCCGTCAAGCCTGCCTCAGGGACCCAAGCGCTGCAGCTGGGGCTTCCGCTTCAGAGTCTAGCTGCACAGCCGAAGATTAAGGAGATTCGTATTGAGAGCGGCTTCGGGGCAGTGCTGAGCCTGAACACACAGCTGCTGAAATTACAGGATACGCAGGCTGGGGATGTTCTTCAGCTTCAAGTTAAGCGTGTGGGCCAGGACGGATGGCCGGCAGCAGTGAAGACCCGCTTGGATGGAGCGGCTGTACTGGACTTCTCGCTTGCGATCCGTGGAGCCAAGAACACAGCGGTGGACGCTGCTGCGCTTACCCTGCTGCTGCCTTATGAGCTTAAGTCAGGCGAGCGGGCGCACCAGCTTGCGGTCTATCAGGTGCTGGAGAATGGTAAGCTTGCAGTTGTGAAGGATCGTCAATATGATCCGGCGACAGGCTATGTCTCCTTCAAGACTAAGGAGCTTGGACAATATGCGGCGGCCACAGTGAAGCTGCCGGATCACAAGGGCAGCAAATGGGCTGCCGAGAGCGTTGAAGCTCTGGCTGCAAGCGGGATACTTCCTCTGGGAGCAGAGGCTTCCTATGAGACAGGGGTGTTGATGAACCGGGCGGAATTTGCCCAGCTGCTGGTCGATGCTTTTGACCTCCAAGCTGGAGCAGCCGCTCCAGGCTTCAAGGATGTCAGTAAGGATTCCCCGTTTGCCGAGGCTATCAACATTGCTGGAGCCTTAGGTATTGTAAAAGGTAGAGCAGACGGGCTCTACAGTCCGAGCGATACACTCAGCCGTCAAGAAATGGCAGTCATGCTGAACCGGCTCATCCAGCTGGAGCAGATCAAGTTGAAGGCCGATCCAGCAGCGGTTCCAGAATTCAAAGATCTGAACCAGCTGAGCGCGGAAGCTTCAGGCGCTATAGAGAAGCTACAGGCTGCCGGAGTCATCCAAGGCGCACAGAACGGCAACTTCCTGCCGATGGCCCAGATGACCAAGGAGCAGGCTGCGGTGGTAGTGTACCGGATAATCGGTCTCAACCCGTAGATTAGCGAATTAGTAGATTAGCCTCAGCAAGTATATAGCCTTCAGCGAGCAGCGGTTCTCCCGATGAGGGGGGCCGCTGCTTTTTGTGATGGGAGGGAGTGTGCCATCCGGGCGGGCGAAAATCGATGGGTGGAGAATGACGCTTTGGAGCGGGCGGATAACCGACTTCTATGCCAGGAAATAGTTGGATTTTGGGCACTTGTTCGCGCGCGGAATTGACCTAGCGGGACAACAGTTGGAAAAAAGGCACTTGTTACGCCGGGGCCAGAACAAAAAGAAGAAATCCGCAAAAATAAATAGCATAAATCCACCTAATTTCCTCAAAAGCTCCAAAACGGCTAAATTAAGATTCGTTTTTCCAACTAATTCTGTAGTAGGCTGTGCAACCATCGTTTGGGCGGCGTAACTAGAAGCTACTCAATGTTGCCGGGGTACCTCTGAATTGCCGAAGTTTCTCATGGCTGTTTGAAGTTGTTTGAACCTAATCTAAGCTACAATCCGCCATGTCATGGTTAGTGGATAGCTTCGTAAAGGTTTGTTCTTTTGCAGTAAATATTGCCCCCGCTTAAACAGCGGAGACCACAGCGATTGTAACAACGTTCCGTTCGCGGAGCGTCCATCCAAGTGCCACCGTAATGCTACGTTCAAAACTGCCTGTGGTTATCATTTTGTTATCAATGCTCTGTATTTATCATGTATCTGTCATGTCCGGCTAGGTATTATTAATTTATAAACAAAGTAAACGGATACACGTTGACCAGCAAAGGGGAGCAGAAGCATGAAAAACTTGGTTACGCCAGCCAGCGTAAAAGGCGAGAAACTGGATGTAAATGCGGGGAGTCCCCGGAAAAAATCGAAATGGAAATCGACGCTTAGCCTCGATCTGATGGTTCTGCCGGCATTGATCCTAACCGTGATCTTCGCCTACATTCCAATGACAGGACTTGCGATTGCCTTCAAGAATTACAAGCCGGGCTTAGGCTTTAGCGCTTCCAAGTGGGTGGGGCTGGAACATTTTGAATATCTGTTCAGTATTCCCGAGAACGTTCAGATCATCTGGAACACACTGATTATTGCCGGGCTGAAAATGCTCGCCAACCTGATCGTTCCCTTCTTATTCGCACTGCTGCTGAATGAGATCCGCAAGATGGCGTTCAAAAAAATGGTACAAACCATTGTCTATATGCCCCACTTCCTGTCATGGGTGATCCTGGGCGGTATCCTCTCCGACCTGCTGGCCAGAGACGGCGGCCTGATCAACCAGGTACTGGTCAGTGTATTCGGCATCCAGCCGATTTTCTTCCTGGGTGACGGGAACTGGTTCCGGTTTGTCGTAGTAGTGAGTGATGTCTGGAAAGAGTTCGGCTTCAACACCATCGTCTTCCTGGCCTCCCTGGCGGGAATTAACCCGGCACTCTATGAAGCTGCTGAGGTTGACGGAGCAGGACGCTGGCAGCAGACATGGTCGATTACGATGCCGGCCATGCTGCCGATTACCATCGTAGTAGGAACACTGGCGCTGGGTAACGTGCTTAACGGAGGTTTCGACCAGATCTTCAACCTGTATAACGCGCTTGTCTTCGATAAAGGGGACATCATCGATACATTTGTCTACAGACTAGGAATTGTTGACGGTAAGTTCAGCTTCTCCACGGCGGTCGGATTGTTCAAATCCGTTGTCAGCTTTGTCTTGATCGTAACAGCTTACCGCCTATCGTATAAATTTGCTAACTACCGTATTTTCTAGAATGGAGGCCAATCTGGCATGTATCATAAAACAAAACCTTACCGCATCTTCACCGTGTTCAACTATATCCTGATGATCGCAGTTTCGATCATGTGTGTTGTCCCGCTGATTCACGTCCTTGCTGTATCGTTCAGCGGGAAATCGGCAGCCAATGCCAACTTGGTTGGTCTGTGGCCGGTAGATTTCACAGTGGACGCCTATACCAAGACCGTAGCCAATGAGAATTTCACCCGGTCCATCTGGGTGACGCTGCAGCGCACGGTGCTGGGAACTGCTTTTAGCATGGGGATCGTCATTCTGGCTGCCTATGCACTGTCCAAAGAGAACGCCCGGTTCAGACGCCGGAACCTGTATATCTGGCTGCTGGTCTTCACCATGCTGTTCAGCGGCGGTCTGGTGCCGATGTACATTCTGATCCAGAAGCTGCACCTGATGAACTCTTTGTGGGTACTGATTCTGCCGGGAGCTGTCTCGGTATGGAATATCATTCTGCTGCTTAACTTCTTCCGGGCCGTGCCCAAAGAAATGGAAGAAGCCGCCTTCATCGACGGCGCAGGTCATTTCAGAACACTGTTCAGCGTATATCTTCCGGTATCCATGCCGGCCATTGCCACACTGTCGCTGTTCACGATTGTCGGTCACTGGAATTCTTGGTTCGACGGCCTGCTCTATATGACGGATCACCGCAATTATCCGCTGGCGACCTTCCTGCAGTCGGTCATTGTTCAGCAGGACTTCAGTAAAGTGACCGTGCGTCCGGAGGATCTGGAGAATATCTCACAAAGAACGGTCAAAGCCGCTCAGATCTTCATCGGAATGGCACCAATCCTCATCGTGTATCCATTCCTGCAGCGTTTCTTCGTGAAGGGAATTGTCCTCGGGGCGGTTAAGGAATAGCCGTCCTTCCTATTTAAAGGGGGTGATGCACGCGCTGGAAGCTAAAAAAGATTGACTCAAATAATTAATATGATTAAATTTTAATTAAAGGGGTGCAAGATTAAATGATAAAGAAAATGAAATTTTCTGCGGCAGCAGTGTTATCCACAGTCATGCTGGGCAGCTTGCTGGCCGGATGCGGCGGCAATGCTGACAACAAGAAGGCAGAAGGGGACAACAAGCCGGCGGCAAGCGAAGACGCGATGTATTCGGCTCCCTTTGAGAATGGTAAATATACAGAGCCGGTAACCATTTCAACCGTATTTCCCATCGCAAGCAGCCTGAAATTCAAGAATGGCGAAAATATCGAGAATAACGTGCACACCAAATGGGCCAAGGATACGCTGGGCATTGACATCAAGTATCTCTGGACCGTAAGTGACCAGAACAACGCCTATGAAACCAAGCTGCGCCTGATGCTGACCTCAGGTGAGAAAATGCCGGATATCATCTCCTTCCGCGGCAGCCCTTCCCTGATCTCCGATCTGATTGACAGCGGCCAGTTCACCGATGCGGGCGAATTGTTCGACAAATATGCTTCCGATATCTACAAAAAAGCGATGGCTGAAGAGCCAACTGTGTGGAATCCCTACATGAGAGACGGCAAGCGGATGGGTATCCCGATTTTGGAAAACGCTTATAATAATGATCCGGTTATGTATATCCGTGAGGATTGGCTGAAGAAATTGAACCTTAAGGCTCCGACGAATCTGGCTGAGCTGGAAACCGTCCTCGATGCGTTCACGAACCAGGACCCAGACGGCAACGGCAAGAAGGATACAACGGGACTGGCTGTAGGCTTCAAAAACAACCTGAACACATGGATGTCGGAAGCCGGATGGGTCTTCGGGATGTTCGGCGCGATGCCTAACCAGTGGAACAAGACAGCGGACAACCAGCTCGCTTACGGTTCTGTTCAGCCGGAGATGAAGCAAGGTCTGGCAACGATGCAGAAATGGATGAAGGAAGGATATATCTCCTCCGAATCCGGTCTGTATGATGAGAACAAAGCAACAGAAGCTTTTACAGCAGGCAAATCCGGTATCATTGTCGGCCCTTACTGGATGACAGGCTGGCCGCTGCCGGATCTGCAGAAGAACGTTCCAGGTGCAGTGCATAAGGCTTATCCGCTTCCGGCAGGCCCGGACGGCAAGGTAGGCAGACACGGCACGAAGATCGCCTCCGGTGCTGTATTGATCAACAAGGATATGGAGCATAAAGACGCATTCTTCGTCTACCAGAACTATCTGTTTGATAACTGGGCTAACCCGGACAGCACAACCTTCGTGAACGGCTTTGCCAAAGGCTATGACTATGATATCGCTGAAGACGGAACCGTCCTGAAAGAGCAGGATACGGATAAGATTCCAGGCGGCTGGGTGGATGCGATCCGTTACACTCTGACTTATGATGGAGCTATTATTCCTAACCTGATGATGAATACACTGGCCAAGCTGGCCGGCGGCGCTGAGCCTGCTAACCAGTATGAGAAGAATCTGTCCGAGCGTATTCCTGAGCAGATCTTAGCAGCCAAGATCATCATCGACCAGAAGGACAGTGTAATGCCTGAGATGTTCACAGGTACACCTACTGAAACTCAGCTCGCCCGCGGAGATATGCTGGAGAAGCTGGAGAAGGAAATTCTGAACAAAATTATTTATGACAAAGCACCGGTAGACGAATTCGATACCTTTGTAGAGAAATGGAAAACTACAGGCGGCGACAAAGTGACCACTGAGGTCAATGAATGGTATCAATCCCTGCAGAAATAAAGAGTTAAAGAACAAGGGCGGCCCCTAGGCCGTCCTTTCATTCGGAGGAGGGCAATGTGAAATATCGACTGTCTATCTTTCAGTGGCTGTCGTTTGTCCTGATGCTGATGCTGCTGATCATTGTAGGTGCGTTTTGGCTCATCTACCGGCTGAACGTGAAGGACATTCAGAATGAGCTGAGAAAAAATAAAATGTATGAGGTTGAATTCATGACCTCCCAGCTATCCACGCAATTTGAACAGGTGCTGACAAATACCATTACTTTGTCACAGGACCAGTCTGTGCGTGGATATCCTTATATTCTGAAGTTCGGGGATCAATATTCCAAATATGAGATGAAGCTGACCATCATCGATAAGCTGGCCCTGAACACGGCCTCCACCTCCTGGAAGAATACAGTCATTCTGTACTATGAGGATGAGAAAGAGACGGTATCCTCGGATTCCTCCTTCTCCTTCAGCACTTTCAGTCCCCCGGAGCAGGCGCGGAACCGCTGGGTGCTGCACATGGATAAGGAAGGCAAGGGATATTACTCCAACATCATGCGCAGTCATATCAGCTCGCTGTTAATTGAAGTCAGGATTTCTCTGGATAATCTGGTGAAAATGATGGATCAGTATGTCTCCGGTATGCCGCTGCTATATGATGCCTCTGAGCAGGCCTTTATTCAGCCGGGGGAAGCATTTCCGCAGCAGCTGTTACAGTCGATCAGTCCCCGGATCAGCGGGAACAGGGGGACCATCTCCGCTACAGAGAACCGTACAGAGTACCAGATTAACTATATGAAGTCGGACATGCTGGATCTATATTTTATAGACGCCTATCCCAAGCGCCAGTATATCGAACCGATTAACCGCAATAACCGGCTGTTCCTGTATGCGGTACTGGTAGTGCTGGTTGGTATTATGTTCTACACTCTGCTGCTCCGCAAGCAGGTTCAGAAGCCTGTGATCATGCTGCGCAAGGCGATTGACCGGTTCGACCGGGGCGACTTTTCCAGCCGTGCCGTCGATCTGCAGGTCAATGAGTTCAAGGTGCTCGGCAATTCTTTTAACCGGATGGCGGAGAATACCCAGACACTGATCGAGCAGGTACTGCTAGGAGAGATTGAAGTAAAGGAAGCGAAGCTGAAGCAGTATCAGGCACAGATTAATCCGCATTTTCTCTATAACTGCCTGAATTTCATTCAGAGCAAAGCAAGCATTGAGGATTATCATGCGGTTACCGCGATGACGCTGCATCTGGCTTCCTACTGCCGGTACATTCACAAGATTGAACAGCTGGATTCTACGCTTCAGGATGAACTGGATTTCGTCGAGCATTATCTGCATATGGTCCATCTGCGCAAAAGAGAAATCACCTTCGAGTTCGGTGTCACGGCAGAGGCGGGCAGATACCGGTTGCCAAGGATGATTCTGCAGCCGCTGGTGGAGAACTGCATTAAGCATGGCATTGAACCGAGCCTGAAGCCCGGCATTATCTCGGTTGCCGCCAAGGAAGATGCTTCGTATCTGCTGATTACCGTGAAGGATAACGGAATCGGCATGACGGAGGAACGGCTTGGCGCGGTCCGCCGCCATATCGAGGACAATATCATCAGCAATGAACAGCTCGGAACCGGGCTAAGGAATGTGAATCAGCGGCTGCGCCTGTATTTTGGCAAGGACTCGGGGTTATCCGTAGACTCCGTGCTGTCCGAAGGCACCTGTTACCGGATTCGTATTGAAAAGGAGGGAGAACCCCATTCTGCAAATTCTGCTGGTAGATGATGAACAATATGTCGTAGATGATCTGGAGCTTGCTTTTCCATGGCAGGACTTCGGAATTGAAAAAGTATATAAAGCCTACTCCGGCGCCCAGGCCATGCAGATGATCGGGCAAAATCCGGTCGATATCGTCATTACGGACATTGCTATGCCCGGGATGAGCGGGCTGGAGCTGGTGAAGCAGGTACAGCGGACCCACCGGAGAATCAAGTGTATTCTGCTGACCGGCTATGCCGAATTCGAATATGCCCGTGAAGCTCTTCAGTATGGCGTGGTAGAGTATCTCGTTAAGCCGCTGGATCACCAGAAGCTGCGGACGGCTCTGGAAAGCACGATTAAGACCATCAAGAAGGAGCTTGACCGGACGGCCTCCTATGAGCAGGCCATGCTGGCCTTCCGTGAGCATCTTCCGGCGCTGAAGGACAAGCTGCTGGCCGAGCTGATTCAGGGCAAATCCTATCCGCAGGAACGGCTGAAGGAGAAGCTGAGCGGTTATCAGATTGATTTTCAGCTGAACGACCGGGTCTTCCTGATTCTGATCCGTCTGGAGGAGCATTTCACGAACTTCGGGCTGGATAGCCAATTACTCTTTGAATACGCGGTGACCAACATCGCCTGCGAGCTGCTGGGCCCGGGCTTCGAGATGTGGCATGGCCGGGATGCTTACGAGAACCTGGTGTTTATTGTGAAGAGCAATGAAGCGGGGGCGGTTGACCAAGGCAAGATCCTGAAGCAGCTAACCCATAATACCCATCAGCTGCACAGCAGTGTGAATGAATATCTGAATGGCGGAATCTCGGTCATTCTGTCCTACCCGGGCGAATTCCCGCTGGATCTCCGCGCCATGTATGAGGACTCCCAGTCGGCATTAAGGCAGCAAGTGGGCAATGACAAGGGCTATTTCATCTCCTTGACGGATCAGCAGAAGAGTTCGCCGGTCCAGCCGCTCAAGGACTTATATGCTTCCCCCTCACTGATGCATCTGCTGGAGACCGGCCAGTGGCAGGGGTATAAGGAACGGCTGCAGCAGATGAAGGAATTCAGCAACAATCTGCCGGCCTATAACGAAGAATACATTGAGGAGATCCGCACCATGATTCTCGGCTCCTTTCACTATATTGCCCATAAGAATCATAGCCTGCTGTCCGATCTGGTCGGGCGGGAGCTGCTGGATAAGACTCTTTTCCGTTCCGTGTCCCAGCTGATCAGCTGGGGAGAAGCGCTGGTGGATACCTTGCAGAGCAAGCTCGAACGGGATACACAGAATAACCGGATGGGCATCGTCAAGGAGATGCAGAGCTGTATCGCGGCTAATCTGGCGCAGGCCAGCCAGCAATTCGTAGCGGACGCGGTCTCGCTGCATCCGGCATATGTCTCCAGACTGTTCAAGCAGGTCAGCGGGATCAGCATCAGCGAGTATATCCTGAATATGAAGATGGAGCAGGCCGTAGCGAGTCTCCGTAACTCCGAGCTGAAGATCTATGAGATCTCCGAGCAGCTCGGCTACGCCAACAGCCAATATTTTATCAAAGTGTTCAAGGAGCAGTTCGGCATGACGCCGCAGGATTTCCGGGGGAAGCTGTAGGCTGATGTAGGGTCCCGTTCCGTACTATCAGAGGTTTCGGCTCATTTGGGCCGAGGCCTTTTTTTGTCGGATGTATGCGGAAAACCGATTACAATTGGGCTGGGAGCGGCGCGTGAGCCGAATGTAATCGAAAAACCGATTACAATTGGGCTGGGAGCGGCGTGTGGGCCGAATGTAATCGAAAAACCGATTACAATTGGGTTGGGAGCGGCGCGTGAGCCGAATGTAATCGAAAAACCGATTACAATTGGGCTGGGAGCGGGCGTGAGCCGAATGTAATCGAAAAACCGATTACAATTGGGCTGGGAGCGGCGCGTGTGGCGGATTTTATTAGCTAAAATTTAAATATGATAACCGATTGACATAAATATGTTAACCGGTTATCATAAAGCTGTATCTGAAATGTATGCGCATTCAAAACAATCAAAAGTACGGGGGGAATTCATTTGAAATTGAGAAAAGCTGCAAGCTTCGCTATCGCTCTGACGGTGGTCACCGGATTACTCGCAGGCTGCTCCAAGGGGAATTCGGCAAACGGTGCTGTTAAGGAAGAAAAGGGAGAGACGCCAGCAGCAGAGCAAGCCGCCAAGGATGTTAAGCTCACCTTCTTCAATACCTCTGCAGAAGTCAATACCGTATTCGAGGAGCTGTTCAAGAAGTATCATGAGCAGAATCCGCAGGTGACGATTGAGCTGATTCCTACACCGATCGGCGGCGCGCAGCTTGAGAAATTCCAATCCCTGCTGGCCTCCGGCAATCCGGCGACAATCGTGAATCTGGATGCAGGCACCATACTTCAATATAAGGATGATTTCCTGGATTTAGAGCCGGAGAAGGCGAAGTATGAGGCCCTCACCAATCCGGGAGCCATCGACGGCGCGTTGCTGGACGGACAATTCCTGGGTATTCCCTGGACGGCCCAAGGCTACGGTCTGCTGTACAACAAACGTGCGGTAGAAGAGGGTATCGGCGGTGCCTTTGATCCTGCATCGGTGAAGACCCGTGATGATCTGGAGGCGGTTTTCAAGAAAATTGAAGCCTCCGGCAAAGCGCCGGTCATGCTTCATGGAGCAGACTGGTCGCTCGGTGCCCACTATCTGGGGTTGACCTATTCCCTGCAGTCGCAGAAGGTGGAGGACAACCGGAAGTTCGTGGAGGAGCTGAAGAACGGGCAGGTGAAGCTGACGGAGAATCCGCAGTTCACCGGATTGATGGATACCTTCGATCTGCTGAAAAAGTACAACGCACGCAAGAGCGACCCGCTCGTTGCCGATTATAACCGCGACAGCGCGGATTTCGCTAAGGGGGCTGCGGCCTTCTACTTCATGGGGGACTGGAGCTGGGCGGTCATCGGAACGCTGGAAGGCCGCGATACCGACTTCGGTATCCTGCCGCTGCCGGTCAGCAATAACCCGGAGGACTTCGGCAACACGCAAGTCGCCTACAGCGAGCCTAAGCTGTTCGCCATCGATGATTCGAAGTCTACGCCGGAGCAGCAGGAAGCCGCCAAAGCGTTCATCGAATGGATGGTCAGCAGCGAGGACGGGCAGAAGGCCATTATTAGCGATATGGGGCTGTCCATGCCGTATAAGGATCTTAAGGCGAAGAGCACGAACATCATGTCCAACGCCGTCAGTGAATACGTGAAGCAAGGGAAGATTATCAACATCGGTGTCATCAATTACCTGCCGCAGGATTACTGGGCCAAGACCGGAGCTGCGATGCAGAAGTATCTGGTAGGCAATATCGACCGCCAGGGGCTTGCGCAGGAGGTTCAGGATTACTGGAAATCGTATGCAGGGAAATAGACAATCTCTTCGTTTGTGCTAAAAGAACAGGCTGAACCGGACATTCTCCAGTTCAGCCTGTTAAGAGGAAAGGGGGCAGCACTATGAACAAAAAGCTATCACTGAAGAATGCGGGGACATTCTTGGTCTTCGGAGGTCCCTCTATCTTCGCTTTTGCCGCCGTTGTGATCATACCGTTCATCGTCGGCTTATATTTGACCTTCACGAACTGGGATGTCCGTACAGGCGACAGCAGCCTGATCGGCTTCACGAATTATCTGGAGGTATTCAGGGATAAGGTGTTCCTTCAGCAGCTGTGGTTCACCCTGAAGTACGTCTTCTTCACTGTGGTGATTGCCAATGTGTTCGCCTTCTTCATCGCGCTCGCCCTGACGAGAGGCGGGAGAGGGGAGCAATGGCTGCGCACAGGGTTCTTCACACCCAATTTGGTCGGAGGGATCGTACTTGGCTACCTGTGGCAGACGCTTTTCTCACAAGTGCTGCCTTACCTTGGCGCTAAATACGGCTGGGAGCTGTTTCAGACCTCATGGCTGACGAATACGGGGACGGCATTCTGGGCGCTGATTATTGCGACCGCCTGGCAGCTGGTCGGGTATCTGATGATCATTTATATCGCGGGCTTCACAGGCGTTCCGAATGATGTGCTGGAGGCGGCAAACATCGACGGGGCAGGGCGGACTTCGGTGATCCGCAGAATTATTCTGCCGCTGACGGTTCCTGCAATCGTCATCTGTATTTTCATCTCCCTGTCCCGGTCCTTCTTAACGTATGACATCAACCTGGCCTTAACCAAGGGCGGACCGTTCAATTCAACGGAGCTGGCCACCTACCATATCGTGCAAAAAGCCTTCCTGTCCAATCAATACGGTGTCGGCCAGGCAGAGGCAGTTGTTCTGTTCGCTGTCGTAGCGATTATCGCGTTGACGCAATCCTATCTGCTGAAGAAGCTGGAGGTGGAATCTTAATGAATGCTAACCGGCGCATCCTCCCGGGCCTCCGGACAGGATTCTTATACCTGCTGCTGTTCGCCTTTTTAACACCGTTCCTGCTGATTATTATGAACTCCTTCAAGACCACCCAGCAATTCTTCGAGAGCCCGCTGTCACTGCCGACAACGATTAATTTCAAGAACTACGCCAGCGCCTTTGACAATATGGATTTTATGCAGGGGTTCATGAACTCGCTGATCATTACGGGGATTTCCGTCACAATCATTATTATTTTCTCGGCGATGACCGGGTACTTGTTCGTGCGCTACAAATGGAAGGTGAACTCCATCTTCTTCTTCCTCATGCTGGCCTCTATGGCTCTGCCCTTCCAGGTGCTGATGATTCCCATGGTGATGCTGTACGGGAATATGGGGCTGCTGAATACCAAGCTGACGCTGCTGTTCATGTATCTCGGCTTCGGAGTGCCGTTTGGCGTCTTCACGTTCCACGGCTTTATCAAAGGGATTCCTTATGAGCTGGAAGAATCGGCGTTTATCGAAGGAAGCACCACGCTGCGTACCTTTTTCAGTATTGTGCTGCCCTTGCTGAAGCCGGTATTCGTCACCCTGCTGGTGCTCGATGTGCTCTGGATCTGGAATGACTATCTTCTGCCCAGTCTCGTGCTGCTGTCGCCGGATCAGAAGACCCTGCCGCTGTCCACGTATACCTTCTTCTCCTCCTATTCTGTGGACTACGCGCCGCTGATGGCCGGGCTAATTATGACAATAATTCCCGTGCTGATCATCTACCTGTTCCTGCAAAAACAGATCATCAAGGGGATCACGGAAGGGGCGCTGAAATAAGGGAAGCGAGGAAGTCCAAATCTTCACCGCAGTGACGATTACGCGTATATAGCTGAAATCCATGCGAACTTCCTCTATAATTGGAACTAAAAAGCAAGGTGGTTCCTATGGCGAATCTGAAAGACGTCGCAAAGCAGGCAGGACTTTCTGTGAATACAGTGTCCAGAGTCCTTAACAATAGAGGGTATATCAGTGACAAGACGAAGGAGAAGGTCTACCGGGTGATGAAGGAAATGAATTATCAGCCGAATGAAATGGCCCGGGCCCTGTTCCGCAAAAAATCCAATATGATCGGGCTGATCATCCCGGCGATTTCCCATCCTTTTTTTGCCGAGCTGACCGCCTATCTCGAATATTATGCAGACCTTAAGGGCTACAAGCTGCTGCTCTGCAATTCCAACCGCAACGTCTCCAAGGAAGTAGATTATATCGAGATGCTCAAAAAAAACCAGGTCGATGCCATCATCATGGGCAGTGCCGTGCTGGATGTGCAGCATTATCTGCACCTGGACCTGCCGATCGTCTCCTTCGACCGTGTAATCTCGGAGGACATCCCCGTGGTCACCTCGGATAATCTGGAGGGCGGCCGGCTGGCTGCCCGGTTATTAACCGGCCAGGGCTGCCGGCACACGGTCTATATCCAGCGGGGGATCGATGGTCCCCAGCATCACTTCATGCTGGCCGGTCTGAGAAGGCAGGGGTACGAAGAGGAGATGAAGCGCGCTGGACTTGCGCCGCTGTACTTGCAGCTGGAGGTTGAAGAGGGAAGCTATACCGGAGGGGACACTGCCATTGCCGCCTACCTCCAGGAGCATCCTGAGATTGACGGCGTATTTGCCAGCAGTGATGTGATTGCCGCCGAGGTCATTCATGCCTGCAACCTGCTCGGCAAGGAGATTCCTTCCGCAATGCGCATTGTGGGCTATGATGATGTGCAGCTCGCCTCCATGATCTCACCGCGTCTAAGCACGGTCCGGCAGCCGATTCAGGAGATGAGCGAAGCCATTATGGAGCTGGCGGTCCGGCAGATCGAGGGCCAGGCGGTGACGATGGTGAATACGTTTCCGGTAACGGCTGTGGAGCGCGGCACGACCTGATACCCCGGACTGGCAGTTTTCCTGCCAGCGTCTGCCTTAGTAGAGCATCAGAGTTAGTATAGTGAATATTCGCTCAGCAGTTCTTCGGAAGCTGTAGGCGCTGGAACGATAGCAACTGCCCTCTGTACAATAGAATGCTGCAAAAAAGGCTTTAAAATAGAATCTATTGTACTCCGTACAATTGAATGTTGGAAAAAGGCCCATTTTCTCCCGAAACACGATATTCCAATGTATGAAATACAATAGAATCTCATTTTACGGTCAGCTATGCGTTTTCTGTTGCAGGAAATACAATTACCCGCTGCTGCTGCCCTATTATATCAACCGGTTAACATAGAACCTTGCCCTGTTCCGCTGAACGGAGGAAGTAGGCTGACCCGGGTCAGGAGGTACGGATGGCTGTAACCATCAAAGATGTTGCCGAGAAGGTCGGCGTCTCCGTCACTACCGTCTCCCGAGTGCTTAATAACCGGGGATACCTCAGTGAGAGTCTGAAGCAAAAGGTGAACGATGCCATGGAGGAGCTGAATTATCATCCGAGTGAGGTGGCACGTTCCTTGCTGCGTAAGAAGTCCAATATTATCGGCCTGATTCTGCCGGATATCTCCCATCCGTTCTTCGGAGAGGTAACCAAGCATATTGAGGCCTATGCCTATGAACAAGGCTATAAGCTGATGCTGTGCAATTCCCTGCATCACAAGAAAAAAGAGAAAGAGTACATCGATCTGCTGCGGGCTAGCCGGGTTGACGGCATCATCATGGGCAGCCATACGATGAGCGTGAACGATTACAAGTCGATCAACCTGCCGCTGGTGTCGCTGGACCGCCAGATCTCTAAGTCGATCCCGTTCATTGCCTCGGATAACTATCAGGGGGGAGTGCTGGCCACCCGGCTGCTGCTGCGCAAAAAATGCCGGAGCATCGCCTATCTTAGCGGGAATCTGCGCCTTAATCTGCTGGCCAAGCAAAGGCATGACGCCTTCCTGGAGCAGGTCAAAGGGCAAGATGTTGCGTACACCGTAAGGCAAACCGATCTGAATGGATTCAAGTATAAGGATTACGAGAAGCTGGTCAGCAGTCTTTTTGAGGAGCGTCCTGAGCTGGACGGCGTATTCGCGAGCAGTGATATGCTGGCATTGCAGGTGCTGAAGCAGTGCAGAAGGCTGGGCAGAGCTGTGCCCGGTCAAGTCAAGGTCGTAGGCTATGACGGAATTGCCGCCCTGGATGCGGAGGATCTGACTACCATCGTACAGCCGATTAAGAAAATGGGCGAGCTGGCCGTTCAATATCTGCTTCAGCAGATCGCCGGCGAGCCGGTCCCGCTGGAGACCATTCTTCCCGTCCGGTTAGCGGAGAAGGGGACCACTTGAAGCACACAGGATTCATTCACATTCGAACGATATGGAGGGAATATAGATGAATTTCATTCACCGCGTGGCCCCGGAGTTAAGAGAGGGGATGGCCGGATTGCCGCCGCTGCATTTGCCGGGGGATCTGGCCGCAGCCCGGAATATGGTCCCGTTGCCTGCTGAACCGTCAGACTGCGTCCGCATTACGGAGCGGGTCCTGATTGCCGGTTCCGGGCCGGTGCGGATCAGAATCTTTGAACCGGCGAAGCGGAGTAAGCATAAGCTGCCTGCCCTGCTATGGACTCATGGGGGCGGCTATATTCTGGGCCAGCCGAGCGGCGATGATGCGTTATGCGAGAGCTTCGTCCTCGCGGCTAACTGTGTTGTCGTGTCGCCCGATTACCGCCTTGCCCCGGAGCATCCGTACCCGGCAGCGGTGGAAGACAGCTTCGCGGCATTGGTGTGGCTTGCAGATCCGGGGAATGATCTCCAGATTGACAGGGCCCGGATTGCCGTAGGCGGCGCGAGTGCGGGCGGCGGTCTGGCGGCTGCCTTGGCCCTGATGGCTAGAGATAAGGGAGGTCCTGCCCTCTGCTTCCAGCTTCCGCTGTATCCGATGCTGGACGACCGCAACATTACACCTTCCAGTTATGAGGTAACTCACCCTGCGGTGTGGAACCGGGCGAACAATCTGGTAGCTTGGGAGATGTACCTGGGCGGTCCTGCCGGGGGCGCTGACACCTCCCCGTATGCGGCACCCGGCCGTGCGGATCAACTGGCGGGGCTTCCGCCCGCCTATACCTGTGTCGGACAGCTCGACCCGTTCCGGGATGAGACGATTGACTATGTGGCCAGGCTGGCACAGGCCGGTGTAGAAGTCGAATTTCATCTCTACCCGGGGGGCTATCATGGCTTTGAGCATGTTGTTCCTGCAGCCGAGGTCGCCCGCAGAGCCAGAGAAGGCTATATCCATGCCTTAGCAAGAGCCTTGAACTCTTAAATTGTAAAAAGAGGACGGGTTTTTGAAAGTATTGCGTACACAGAACCCATAGAATGAATAGGACGCAAGGATATTGGAGTGCCAAGGGGGAGTGCGGGTGTTTAGACTCGGAGAGACAATACGGTTTGAAGATCAGGCGAACGATGTGTTAACAGTGGGCGAGCTGCTCGTGGATATGATCTCCAATGAGTATGGCGAGGACACGGTATGTGATGGATATACCCGGTATTTTGGCGGATCGCCTTCGAATATTGCCATTAATGCAGGGAAGCTGGGCATCCGGTCGCATGTGGCTTCGGCGGTAGGCAGGGATAGCCTTGGCAACTACTTGATGAACCGGCTGCAGAGCGCCGGAATGGCGACAAGCGGCATCCAGCAGGTCGATGATTCTACCAGTATGGTGGTGATAACGAAGAGTCAGGCTACGCCGGTTCCGATCTTTTACCGTGCGGCGGATTACCGGCTGGAGTACAATGAGGCGCTGGAGCAAGCCTTGATTCATTCCAGCATTGTCCACTTCTCGTGCTGGCCGATCTCAAGGAACCCGTCCCGTAGGGCGGTAGAGCGGGTGATCAGGACGGCGAGGAAGCATAAGGTGCTGATCGGCTTCGATCCCAACTATCATCCCTCAATTTGGCAGAAGGGAGAAGACGGCGTAGCCTATGTCAAAAGCATCATCCCGCAGGTGGATATCATCAAGCCTTCCGAGGATGACGCCGAGCGTCTGTTCGGACCCGGCACGCCGGAGGAGCAGATCGCCAGATTCCTTGCGCTTGGTGCGAAGCTGGTCATTCTGACGCTGGGCAAGGATGGGGCACTCGTCTCCACCGGCAGCGAAACGAAGTCGTTTGCCACCAAGGCTACGCAAATTGAAGATACGACTGGAGCAGGAGATGCCTTCTGGTCCGGCTTCTATACGGCTGTTATTAAAGGGTATACGCTCGAAGAGGCGCTGGAGCTTGGGTTTGCCGTCAGCGCGTACAAACTGAAATTCACGGGTGCGGTAGTGGATCTGCCTGCGCTGGAGACCATTAAGCAAGAATTCAACCTGTAGGAGGCTCTGAAATGACACTGAAGAATCAAGTGCAGTTAATTACCTATCCCGATTCGCTGGGCGGAGACCTGAAGCAGCTGCATCAGGTACTTCGCGGTCCTTTCGCCGGACTGTTTGCCGGGGGGATTCACATCCTTCCGCCTTTTCCTTCCTCCGGGGACCGCGGCTTTGCGCCGCTGACGTATCTTGAGATCGAGCCGGAATTCGGCACCTGGGAGGATATTCGCAGCATCGGGGTAGAATTCGATGTGCTGGTGGATCTGATGGTCAATCATATCTCCAGGCAATCGCCGTATTTCCAGGACTTCCTGGAGCATGGCCGGGCTTCTGAATATGCGGATCTGTTCATCACCCTGGACAAGATCTGGGAGGATGGCAAGCCTGTGCGTGCAGATATCGGGAAGATGTTCCTGCGGCGGCCGTTGCCGTATTCTACCTTCACGACCTCCGGAGGGGAGGAAGAGAAGGTCTGGACCACTTTTGGCAAAACCGACCCTTCCGAGCAGATTGATCTGGATATCCATTCTCCGCTTACCCGCGACCTGCTGCGGCAGTTCTTCCTGAACTTCAAAGAGCAGAATGTCAAGATCGTCCGGCTGGATGCGGTCGGGTACGTGATCAAGAAGCTGGGCACCAGTTGTTTTTATGTGGAGCCGGAGATTTATGAATTCCTGGATTGGATCAAGGAGATGGCGGATTCGCTGGATATAGAGCTGCTGCCCGAGGTGCATGCACACCACAGTATCCAGACCAAGCTATCGGAGTACGGCTGCTGGATCTATGATTTCATTCTGCCTTACCGCGTGCTTGAGGCGCTTACCGGCAGATCCAATACGGCGCTGTACGACTATCTGCGGACCCGCCCGCATCAGCAGTTCACGATGCTGGACTGTCATGACGGTGTTCCGGTGAAGCCGGATCTGGATGATCTGATCGATACGAAGGAAGCGCGGGAGCTGGTGGATCTCTGCGTGGAGCGCGGGGCGAACCTGAGTCTGATTCTGTCCGAGGAGCATAAAGCGCCGGATGGCTTCGATGTCCATCAGATCCGCTGCACGTACTACAGTGTACTGAATGAGGATGACGATGCGTATCTGGCAGCCAGAGCGATTCAATTCTTCGCGCCGGGTATTCCGCAGGTCTATTATGTAGGCCTGCTGGCTGGCCGTAATGATCTGGAGCAGGTGGCCCTGACAGGCGAAGGACGGGAGATCAACCGCCATAACTATACGCTGGAGGAGATTGAAGCCGAATCACAGCGCGAGGTTGTGCAGCGGCTGATGAAGCTGATCCGCTTCCGCAATGAGTATAGCGCCTTCAATGGAACCTTCCGGGTGCTGGAGGCAGAGGCGGATGAAATCAGGCTGATGTGGGAGCAAGGAACAGCATATTGCCGGCTGCACATTAACCTGCAGAATTATAAGACTGTTATCGAATATATAGATCAGCAGGGACAAGAAGCGGTATACTGGGTCTGATTCTAATTCGTTAAGGGGGAATGATGATGGCTACAATGCAAATCAGCCTGTTCTCGGCGAGTCTGAAGCGGGAGGTCACGATCCAGGCCATATTGCCGGTGGATCTGCCGGAGGGCTGGGGATTGCCGGCCTGGTCGGGCCAGCCCTTGAGATCGCTCTATCTGCTGCACGGCTTCTCCGGCAGCCAGAACGACTGGCTGAACTTCTCAAGGATCAGAGAGCTGGCGGACAGGCATCAGGTGGCAGTATTCATGCCGGCCGGAGAGAACCGCTTCTATGTCAATGATGAGCTTAGGGAAGAATATTACGGTGAGTATATCGGCAGAGAGCTGGTAGACTTCACCCGTAAGCTGTTCCCGCTATCAGCAGCCAGAGAGGATACCTGGATCGGCGGCTTATCGATGGGCGGATACGGTGCGATCCGCAACGGTCTGAAATACGCGGAGCGCTTCGGCCGGATCATTGCCTTATCCTCGGCCTTAATTCCGTATAGAGTAGCCAATATTGCCCCAGACTATAAAGACGGAATTGCCAGTTATTCCTACTATGCCAGCGTCTTCGGCGATCTGAGTAAGCTGCTCGGCAGCGACAAGGACCCCGAGCAGCTGGTGCGTGATGTGAGGGTGCAGGGACTTGCCCTGCCGGAGCTGTATATGGCGTGCGGAACCGAGGATATGCTGCTGGATGTGAACCGCCGGTTCCATCAGTTCCTGGACAGCGTGCAGGCTGCCCATTACTATGAAGAAGGCCCTGGCGACCATAACTGGGCGTACTGGGATAAGCATATCGAAGCTGCGCTGGACTGGGCGGTTAACCAGCAAACTAGCTATATAGATTAACTTTATAAAATTGACAGGGAAAAGTGGCGGAGGAGAATTTTGGAACTGTAGGAGCGGTAGCATCCGCCTGAAAGCTTTCCGTAGGAAAGCTCGCTTCGGAAGCATCAGCTGTCACCGGATTTCTACCGCGAAAAGCGGTGTAATCAAGAAATCTGGGGATGGGCAGCGGCCGGAGGGCCAAACATTCTCTGGAGTCACGCCCATCCCCAAAAAGAGAAACTTTTAATCATAATCAATATAACCGCAAATTGCATACTTATACGCCCCTGGGTCCGACAGAAGGTATCGGCTCAGGGGCGTGCTGAATTCCGGGGAAAGGAAGAGGCGGGGATGATCCGAACCAACAGTATCGTGTTCAAATTTTCGTTGCAGATGACAGTGATTCTTGCGATCCTGCTGTCCATCCTTGTTCTGAGTAACATCTACTCCCTGGAGGTAGTGCGGAGCAATGCTCTGACTAGCTCGCGTAATACACTGGCCCTCTATCAGGCCAATATTCATAATAACTTCAACAATTTCTCCAAGGACCTCATTGAGGTGTTCGACCATAACGTGGATGCTGCGGTGAATTCGGCGGGGATGGATGAGAACAGCCGGTATTTCAGGGTCCAGCAGCTCAAAAATAGTCTGCAAGCCAAAATAGCAGGCGATAATTCGAGCGACGGCATGTTCATCAGGCTCTCGGATGAGCTGGTGCTGGAGCAGTTCAACCGCCGGATTCAATCGGAGGATAAGCTGGCTCTGGTGGATTTTATAAATATGCATACATTCAGTACGGCTCCGGCAGAACATAGCGGCGAATGGAAGGTCTTCCAGATCCGCGGCGAGTCTTACTTGTTCAAATATATTTCGTATTCAGGAGTCAGCTTCGGAACGCTGGTGAAAGCGGACACGCTGCTGGCCATGGTCGACAGGGGAGGGAATGATCAGAACCGGTATGTGCTGAGTGATTCTAAGGGAACTATACTGGCAGCGAGTAATATCTCTCTGCAGGAGGGAGAGACGACGCTTGAGAGCTTAAGCAGGCAGTATAAGCGGGAGTACCTGATTGTATCTGAACCGATCGGCGAGTTCGGACAGATGACCCAAATGGTTACCAAGGGTAGCCTGTTCACGGGCCTGAAGCTGATTCAATGGGGGATCGTCCTGCTCGCGATTCTCTCGGTTATCGTGGTGCCGCTGGTGCTGAGATTCCTGACGAGGGATGTACTGAGGCCGATTCTGGAGCTGGTGAAGGCAGCGAAGGCAGTCGAGCAGGGGCAGCTGGAATATCAGATTCCGCAGAATACCCCCTACTCGCTGGAATTCCTGAAGCTGTTCCATGCGCTGGAGTCCATGGTCAGTGAGATCAAGGATCTGAAGATCCAGTCCTATGAAGAACAGATCGAGATCAGCCGCGCCGAGATCAAGTATCTGCAGATGCAGATCCGGCCCCATTTTTTCCTGAATGCGATCTCAACGATTACGAGCCTAACCTATCAGAATAAAAATGAGGAGATCCGCCGGCTGATCCACTGCCTCTCCGAGCATCTCCGGTATATGTTCCGAGGGGGGCTGATGGAAGTGACGATGGAGGAGGAGATCCGGCATACTGAGAATTATATCCGGATGCAGGAGATCCGTTATCCTGAGCAGATTTTTTTCATGATCGAGATGCAGGAGGAAGCGCGGCAGGTGCCGATTCCGCAGTTCATGATTCAGACCTTTGTGGAGAATACGTTCAAGCATGCCATGTTCGTTCAGGAGCTGCTGTCTATTTTCATCAGAGTGCGGATGGAGCGGCGGGACGATAGTTCATTTGTCAGCATTGTAATAGAAGATAACGGGGCAGGCTTCACTTCGGAGTGGCTGGATCAGCCGGAACGAGAAGAGGCAGGAGAGGATGGCGGCAGAGTGGGCATTGCCAATATCCGCAAGACCCTCAGACTGCTCTACAAACGGGAGGATCTGCTAAAGCTGTCGAATATCGGGTCTACAGGTGCGAGGGTTGAGCTGTGGATTCCTGTGAAGCCAACGGAATGGAGCCAGCCCGGCTTAGAGGGAGGATAATATGCGTTGTATGCTGATTGACGATGATATTCCTACAATTGAAGCGCTGCGCGGCATTGTGAATTGGGAGGAATTCGGAATTACGGAAGTGCTCACCGCTCATAATATACAGGATGCGAAGCAACTATTCGAGAACGGCGAGCCGGATCTGATGATTTGCGATATTGAAATGCCGCGCGGGTCGGGCATAGATATGATCAAGTGGGCCAGAGACCGTCATTATGAAGGCGGATTCATCTTCCTGACCTGTCATGAGAGCTTCACCTTCGCCTCCAAGGCGATCTCGTATGACGCCGACTCGTATCTGGTCAAGCCGCTGGACAAGCAGGAGCTGGAAGCGGCGCTGCGTAAGTCTATGGATAGGTTGAAGAACAAAATCATGCTAGGCGAATACAGCAAGCTGGGCCATGCGTGGCTGAAGAACCAGGATCTGATGGAACGCACCTTCTGGAGCGATGTGCTGACGGCGACGATCTCTCCCCGGCGTGAGCTAATCCAGAGTGAGGTACAGAAGCGGGAGCTGGCCGTTCAGGTGCATGCGGAGTATAGGCTGCTGCTGGTAAGCGTTCCCCGCTCCCAGATTGAACGGGAATGGGATGAGAGCATCTTCCATTACGCCCTCTCGAACCTGGTCTCTGAAATTCTCAGCAGCCGGGTGGGCAGCGGACGGATGATTGCCTATCAGGCCGATAAAGTATTCTACAATGCAATCATTGCCGAGAGTCCGGCGGATATGAAGGAGCTGGAGGCGGGCGCCGGAGAGATCATCCGGCTGTCCAGGCAGTATCTGAAATGTACGGCTACTTGTTACTTCAGTGAGCCTGCGGCGATCTCCCGCCTGGCGCAGCTTAAGACAGAGCTGGAGCAGGCGGACGAGTCAAATATTATTTTCCGTGGCAAGCTGCATTTGCCCAATAAGCCCTTCCATGTGGATCTGACCGAGCGCTACACTCTGGATACGGAGCTGTTCACTCTGCTGTTCGTCCAGCAGGAGAAAGCGCAGATTGTGAACCGGCTCAAGAAAGAACTGGAGCTGCTGACGAGTCTGAATAAGCTGGATGCGGCCACGCTCCATTCGATCCGCGAGGACCTGCTTCAGGTGGTCTATTCGCTGCTCGCGCGGCACCATATTCAGGCGCACCGCCTCTTCGAGGGCGAGCTCAGCCAGCAATTGGCCCAGGATGCCGAGAGCAGCGTGTTCGACTTCATGAAATGGGCGCAGGCGCTGACGGACAAGACGCTCGATTCCATCAAGGAGGTGCTGCAGTCCGAAGGGGTGGTCGAGCGGGCCAAGCGGTTCATTCAGGAGCACTATACCCAGGATCTGAGCCGGGAGGATGTTGCAGCCAGCGTATACCTGACCGCGGATTATCTGGCCAAGGTATTCAAGAACGGGACCGGCCAGACTGTGAAGGAGTACCTGAACGACTGCCGGATCAGAGCGGCGAAGCAGAGGCTGGTCGAAAGCACGGCGAGCATCGGGGAGATTGCCTTAGATACCGGCTTCGATACCCTCTCCTATTTCTCCACCGTATTCAAAAAATGGACAGGCGAAACCCCGGCAGCTTACCGCTTGAGGCACAAATCTGCTCCATGATGATGACCATTACGAAGCTCCGCTTCTCCTACCGGAGGCGGGGCTTCTTGCTGAGCAGGCAGGTATCGTGCCTAAGGTGCGCAGCATCCTGCTGGTTGACTGACTGGAGGTGCTGGAAACTATGTTAAGGGAACTAGGAGAAGGTTGCTCCTGCGCAGAATTTAGTTGGATTTTATACACCTGTTGCCGAACGTATGAACACTGACGGAGGAATAGTTGGATAAACAACACTTAAGTATACATAATTCCGGCAAAGCAGAGAAAATGCTAATATTAGATGCTGTTTTTCCACTTGTTGAGGTAACTTTATAAGAAATGGAGAAATTAGAATACGTTTTTCCACTTGTTTCTTTGCCAAGGCCGGGCGTTCTGCCGCCGTCCCCCAGAGAACTAATTAGCAATGCAGAGCCGAGAATCCTCACCACCCGCCTAGTGCGGGTTTTTATAAAAACAGCCCGTATTATTGAAAGCCCGCCCCCCTCCAGGGCCGGTACAATGAGAGTGTAAATACAGAACAGGAGGCATGATGATAATGAAGAAAAAGGGGTTAGGTTCACTGCTGCTGTCTATGGTAATCTGCGGTTCGCTGCTCTCCGCCTGCGGCGGCAATTCCAATACATCGTCCAAGAATTCCGGGGATACGGAAGCTAAGGCCAAGGTGGCTGAGATTGTATTCGCGCTGCCCTCCTTCAACCGGATTCCCGATGATCTCAGCAAGGTAACGAATGCGATCAACGCTATCACAACGGAGAAGATCGGGGTGAAGGTGGACTTCCGTCTCTTCGGCCCGGCAGATTACGCCCAGAAGGTCAATCTCGCGCTTCAGAGCGGGGAGAAGATGGATGTCTTCACCACCCTCGGACAATTCTCCAACTATGTATCCAAGAGCCAGGTGGCCCCGCTCGAAGAGCTGCTTCCTGAACACGGCAAAGAGCTGACAGCCATTCTGGATAAGGATTTCGGCCCGGATATTCTCAAAACCACCACGATGGACGGCCATATCTACGGCATTCCGGTGAATAAAGGGATGGCGCTGCCGACCAATATTATCTACAACGCGGATATGCTCGCAGAGGCGGGCGTAGCAGCAGACTCCATCCAATCGGCAGAGGATCTGCCAGCCGTGTTCGGTGCGGTGAAGCAGAAGCTGCCGGATGTGGTTCCCTTTGGCCCGATCAACGTGAATCCGACAGATACGGGACTTGTGAACTGGATGAAGGGTGCGAGCAAGGTGGATTATCTGACCGATACGACCGGAGTCGGTGTCGTGATCGGTGACAACGGCAAGGTCGTTAACTTCTACGAATCGGATGTCTTCAAGAACGGAATTCAAATGATGAGAGACTGGTTCGAGGCCGGGTATCTGCAGAAGGATACCGCAACCACAACCATTACAGCCATGGAGATGGTGTCCTCCGGGCGCGGCTTCTCTTTCCTGGGCGGCTACAGCGGCATGGAGGTTGGCAAGCAGCTGAGTGCGCAGGTCGGCAAAAATATTGAGACGAAGCGCATCGCCCCGTTCTATTTCGATACCAGTGCGGTGAACTCCGTAACCTGGATGGTCTCCAGCACCTCGAAGGAGACGGAGGCTGCGGTGAAGTTCCTGAACCTGCTCTACACCGATAAGGAGCTGATTAACACCATTCTCTTCGGAATCGAAGGGGAGGATTACCTCAAGGTGGATGAGCATCATGTGAAATTCCCTGAAGGCATGGACGCCAATACGGTGCCTTATACAGCAATGCTTAGCTCAGGGATCGTAGGCTCCGAATCGCTTCAGTATCAGCTGGAGGGAATTGACTGGTCGGATGTCGAGCTGAAGCTGAAGGAGAATAAGGATACCGCAAGATCGCCATATTTCGGCTTCATCTTCGACCAGGGTCAAGTGAAGACGCAGATTAGCGCTGTGAATAACGTGGTCAGCCAGTTCCTGCCGGCACTTGTCAGCGGATCGGTGGACCCGGAGACCATCATCCCGAAATTCATCAGTGCGCTGAAGGATGCCGGTGCGCAGGCTATTATTGACAGCAAGCAGCAGCAACTGGATGCGTGGCTTGCCGCGCAACAGCAATAATCATTATATGAATGCGCTGTGGGCGGAGCGGTAACTAAGGCTCTGCCCCCGGCCATGGAGGTGAACCGGCATGACTGCCAGACGCAAGTCCCCATCCAAGCCGCTCAAAAAAACATTGCCGCTCCTCATACTCGCGGGCCCAGGCCTGCTGTATTTTCTCATTAACAGCTATTTCCCCATGTTCGGGGTGTTCATCGCCTTCAAGGATGTCAATTATGCGAAGGGCATCTTCGGCAGCGACTGGATCGGCTTCAAGAACTTCACCTTTCTCTTCCAGACCAGTGACGCCTGGATTATGACCCGTAACACGCTGCTGTACAATCTGGCCTTTATCGCGCTTGGAACTATAGTCTCCATTATCATTGCCATTCTGATGTCGGAGCTGCTGAATAAGCTGTATTCGAAGCTGTTCATGACCGGGCTGATTCTGCCGAACCTGATCTCGATGATCGTGCTCTCGCTGCTCGTCTTCGCTTTTCTGAATGCCGACAGCGGGTTCGTGAACCATTCGATTCTGCGGCCGCTCGGCCTACCGGAGATTAACTGGTATTCGGAGGCGAAGTACTGGCCGTACCTGCTGGTTCTTATACAGATCTGGAAGACGGCAGGCTACGGATCGATTGTTTATTTTGCCTCGATTGCCGGAATTGACAAGAGCATCTATGAGTCGGCCAAAATCGACGGAGCCGGAAAGCTGAAGCAGATCCGCATGATTACCCTGCCGCTGCTGAAGCCGACCATTATTGTGCTGGTGCTGATGTCGATGGGCCGGATTTTCAACTCCGACTTCGGCTTGTTCTATCAGGTGCCTATGAACTCCGGTGCGCTGTACAGTACTACCCAGACGATTGATACGTATGTCTACCGCGCCTTGATGCAGCTCAATGATATCGGAATGTCGGCCGCCGCCGGTCTATATCAGTCGCTGGTCGGCTTTGCGCTTGTGCTTACGGTCAATGCCATCGTCAAGAAGGTCAATCCAGAAAACGCATTGTTCTAGGAGGAAATTCAGATGATCCAAACAAGAGGAGAACGGGCGTTTACGGTATTTTCTGCGGTCGTGATGATCCTGCTGACGGTTTTTGCTTTTTTACCCTTCCTGCTGATTGTGATTGCTTCGTTCACGGAGGAGACGGCCCTGATCCGCAACGGCTACAGCTTCTTCCCGGAGCATACCAGCCTGGAGGCGTACCGGTACATTAAGTCCTCGGCGTACATTTTCATCAGAGCCTACGGGGTATCCTTTCTGGTGACGATCCTGGGAACCGCCATCGGACTGCTTATAACAAGCATGCTGGCTTACCCGATGTCGCGGTCTGATTTCAAATATCATAATACGCTGGCCTTTGTCGTGTTCTTCACGATGCTGTTCAGCGGGGGGATTGTGCCTTCGTACATCATGTGGACCCAGTATTTCCATATCAAAAACACGCTATGGGCGCTGATCCTGCCCAATCTGCTGGCGAACGGGTTCAACGTCCTGCTGGTCCGTAACTACTTCAAGAATAATGTGCCGCTGGAGATTATCGAAGCCGCACAGATCGATGGTGCCTCGGAGCTGCGGACCTTCTTCCGCATCATGCTTCCGCTGTCCATGCCGGTCATGGCAACGGTCGGGATGTTCATGGGCCTGGCCTATTGGAATGACTGGATCAATGCGTTATATTTTGTATCTAAGCCGCAATTGTACGGTATTCAGAATCTGCTGATGCAGCTCATGAGCAACATCCAGTTCCTCAATTCCGGCCAGGCCGGGAGTGTGCTCGGAGCCGACACGGTCTCTCTGCCAAGTACAGCGGTGCGGATGGCGATGGCGGTGCTTGGTATTGTGCCGGTGCTGTTCGTCCTGCCGTTCATGCAGAAATATCTGACCCGTGGCGTAGTAATCGGTGCTGTCAAAGGTTAACGAAAAGGAGATGGGCGTATGAAAGTGCATGAGGTGATTGACCGGATTCTGCTCGATTGCTGCGGGGGACGGAGGCTGGAGCAGACCTGTGATGTGCTGGCGAGCGGCAGTGAAGACATGGAGGTCACAGGGATTGTCACAACGTTTATGGCGACGGTGGGGGTTATCAAGGAAGCCATTGCGGCTCGCGCCAACCTGATTATCACCCACGAGCCGACCTACTTTACCGGCAAAGATACACTGGACTGGCTGCAGCAGGACCCGGTATATCTGGCGAAAAAAAGGCTGATCGAGGAGCACGGCATTACGATCTGGCGCTTCCATGACCATATGCATCTGGCAGATACGGACCGGATCTATGACGGACTGCTGAAAGAGCTGGATTGGGCGGACAAGAAGTTGGACGATAAGGACGCCTGGGGGTATCTGATCGAGGAGACGACGGTCGGCGAGCTGGCAGGCTTCCTGAAGGAACGTCTGGGGATGAAGGTGATCCAGATCGTCGGCGATCCGGCAGCGGCCTGCTCCCGTATTGGCATTCTTGTCGGCGGCGGCAGTCTAGGCCTGGGCCGGGAGCAGATGCCGATGGAGCTGATGCAGGAGAAGAATCTGGATGTGATGGTCTGCGGCGACATTACGGAGTGGACCTTATGTGCTTACATTAATGATGCGGCCATGCTGGGCATGAACAAGGCGATGATCGTGATCGGTCACGAACGCTCCGAGGAGTGGGGCATGAAGTATATGGCGGAGTGGCTGGCCCCGCTGGTGGACGGGGTTCCGGTTACCTTCGTGGATGCGAAGGAGCCGTTTGTGTATTTGTGAGACCTTGGGATTGGGCGGATGCTGAGTCAGAGTGAACGGGGCATTGTTCCACAAGCGTTCCGCTGTTTCGCCATTGTTCCGCCACTGTTCCGCCACTGTTTCACTGCTCCTGTCGCTGTTCCGCCAACATGCCTCTATCATCCCACCCTCTGGGGTCGGTAACTGGCGGACGGACTGGAGGGTCGTTATTTCTGGGAAAAGCCAACTTTGCGCCGTCTGCCGGACTGAGATGCACTTATTCGCCCGCTAACTGATGTGAATCGGCGGAATTCCCACCAATAAGGGCCCTGAAGTCCGTTACTTGCGCAAAAAGCGGCTTTTTGGCGGAATAAGCGCCTCTCAGTCCGCAGGGCAGATCGTGCAGAATCAAAGACAAAGGATGCCGCGCAGATCCCGCAGAATCAAAGGCAAATGATGCCGCGCAGATCCCGCAGAATCAAAGGCAAATGATGCTGGGCCTCGCCCAGCCCGGATATGCCGCAAGCCCGGCATAAACCAAAAGCAGCCATCCCCCGCTACCGGGAGGATGGCTGCTTTTTATACTACTGCAAGACGTAATTGCCCGTAGCTCTGTACTTGCCCGCCTTGGCGTCCCAGGTGAAGATCCCCTCTGCCAGGTCCCAGCCGCCGCCCTCATCTTTGAAGTCCTTCCAGTATTGGTGCAGGCGCCCCTTCTTATCGATCTCAGCTCCCTGATCGCCCATGAACTGAAGCTTCTTGGTCAGAGTGCCATAGTTCAGGCGGTAGACCGAGACTTGGGTGTTCGAGGGCAGATAATCCACGGTAACCGCCAGTTGCTTCTCCGTAGGTGAGACGGCAAAGATATGCATGTCCGCTTCATCTTCTTCGTACTCCACTAGCTTCTCTTCAATCAGCACAACTACACCCTTGGAGTTCACCAGATACAAATTGCCCGACTCGGTGAGCAGGAAGCTCTCCTTCTTCTGATCGTTATTCAGGTCTGCGGTCTTCAGCAACCGTACCGTTTCTCCAGGGAACTTTTGCTTGAACAGTGCTTTGGCATCCGGTGCCTTAGCGTAAGCAAAGGGAGTGGGCGCAGCCAGCAGCACGAGCGCCAGCAATGCAGCAAACAGCATTTTATTCTTCATCATAGAGATTCTCCTCTCTTCCGGTTCTCCAGTAAATGCTCTGCCGCCGCCTGCTCGATGGGCAGCCCCCCGGTGTAACGCTCCATATAGAGGGCAAAGCCCTCCACATCAGTAGGGTCAGGCGATACCTCCTGTCCTTCCATGTTACAGAATACCTTAGAGCTCAAGTAATCCGCCAGGCTCTCGTTCGGCTCCTTATGCTTCATATAAGAGGCCAGAATGGCTATTCCCCATGCGCCGCCTTCACCGGCCGTTGACAGGACTGAGACCGGAACATTCAGTGCAGCGGCACAGATCCGCTGTCCGACCTGCGGGGTGCGGAACAATCCGCCGTGCGCTGAAATATGGTCAAACGTTACCCGTTCCTGCCCGGTCAAAATATCCATTCCTAGTCTTAACGCAGCAAAGGCGCTATACAGATGAACTCTCATGAAATTAGCCAGAGTGAAGCGGCTCTGCGGAGAGCGGACGAACAGCGGACGCCCCTCAGCAAGTCCGGTGATGTTCTCGCCTGAATAGTAGCCATAGCTCAGCAAGCCGCCGCCATCCGCATCCGCTTCCAGTGCTTGGTTCAGCAGGACGCTGAATAACTGATCCATGTCGGGCGTCAGCCCCATGGCTGCATAGAATTCACGGAACAAGCCGACCCAGGCATTCAGATCGCTGGAGCAGTTATTGGCAAGAACCATAGCGACCGGGCTGCCTTCCGGAGTAGTCACGATATCAATCTCAGGGTAGACCGCTGTTAGATTCTTCTCCAGTACAAACATGGCAAAAACCGATGTCCCTACAGAAATATTGCCGGTACGTTTCCTCACGCTATTCGTCGCTACCATGCCTGTTCCGGCATCGCCCTCCGGCGGGCATAGCGGAATACCGGCCTGCAAATGGCCTGACGGGTCGATCAGCCGGGCACCTGCTTCACTGAGATTTCCGGCATTCATACCGGCCGTATGCACTGTAGGCAGGATATCTTGCAGCTTCCATGAATAACCCCTGCCGGAAGTTAGAGTGGTGAACTGCTTCACCATCTCTTCATTGTACTGCTTTGTTGCTTCGTCGATGGGGAACATCCCGGAGGCATCCCCGATCCCGAGAGCCCTGCGGCCCGTCAGCAGCAAGTGAACGTAACCCGATAGCGTCGTAAGATAATCTATTCTGGCCACATGCTCTTCACCATTCAAAATAGCCTGATACAAGTGGGCGATACTCCAGCGCTCCGGAATTTTGAACTGGAATATTCCGCTTAGCTCCGCAGCAGCAACGCTTGTTGTAGCATTGCGCCAGGTACGGAATGGAACAAGCAGCTCTCCCGCCTGGTCCAGCGCAATATACCCCTGCATCATGGCCGAGCAGCCTATAGAGCCGACGGTTTGCAGTGTGACGCCATAGGTCTGCTGAACCGCCTGCTGTAATTGCTGGTAGGCTGCTTGCAGCCCTTGAACCACCTCACTTAGCTCGTAGGTCCAGTAACCATTACTGAATTGATTCTCCCATTCATAGGTGCCGGAGGCGATCGTTTCGAACTGGTGATCGATCAGCACCGCCTTAATTCGCGTGGACCCGAACTCAATCCCAAGCGATGTTTCTCCCTGAACAATCGCCTGTGTGACTAAATGCATCATGACAGCATCCCCCTCTAACTAAAATTGTCCAGAATATAACATATGCAAGCAAAAGTGTACAACCCTTTCGGCTCTTTTTTGAACCGGTTTTACCCTGATTGGCTGTTGCAAATCTGCAATAACCCTCCCATAAGAAAAATATTTTATTTTTTTTGGCTGCGCTACAATATCTTGAAGTCACATCTCCAACCCTTTGTCAGATCCGCAGGACAGGATATGCCTTGGACCGCTGGATTTAATATCCATCCAACCTGGCTGGAGAAAATAGTGTTGTTATTTTGCGACTGGCGGGTCCCGCGGGAATGCTGAAAATATAAAGAGCGGTTCCAATCAGGAAATCTAAATATAACAACGGCCGGAAGTCCAAACGTTCAGCGCAGCGACGACCAAGCTTTGAGTTCAAACCTAAGTAGGCTTGAATTAAGAGAACAGCTCCCCAACATTCTGTGCAGTCCGCCAAGCCAGTCGCAAAAAAGCAACAGAAAAATGTCTTGAATTCAAGGCATTTTGGAGCTATTGACCGGTCTTTTATTCTGTATTACGATGGCCTTGAGAAAAATTTCACAAGGAAATTTAGTCTCCCAGATCAGCAAGAATGAGACACACAGAAGGGCCATTATTTTTTTTAACAAGTGTAGTGAAATAATTCACATAAAGAGGAGCAGATGAAATGAGCAAAGTAATTTCAGCCGCCAAAGCAGCGGAACTCATCAAGGACGGGGACACCGTAGCAGCGAGCGGATTCGGATTATCCTGCTGGGCAGAAGAGATGGGGATCGCCATTGAAGAGCGCTTCATGCAGACCGGACAACCGAAGAATCTGACGGTGATGCATGCCAGCGCCGTCGGCAACCGCCGGGATAAGGGCATGAGCCACTTGGGACATGAAGGCCTCATCAAACGCTGGATTGGCGGTATCGCCATCGCTTCCCCGGGACTAGCCAAGCTGATTGAAGAGGATAAATGCGAAGCCTATAACCTGCCTCAGGGTGTCATTACCCAGCTCTACCGCGAGATTGCGGCCAAGCGTCCGGGCGTGATCACCAAGGTGGGCATGGAGACCTTCGTTGACCCGCGCGTTGAGGGCGGTAAGATGTCACCGTCCACGAAGGAAGACATTGTGAAGGTGATTGAATTAGAAGGCGAAGAGTGGCTGTTCTACAAGACCTTCCCGATTCAGATCGCCCTGATCCGTGGAACCGTGGCAGACGAGAACGGTAACCTCACCCTTGAAAAAGAAGGCCTGCACATGGAGGTGCTGCCGATCGCCCAGGCCGTCCGCAACTCTGGCGGTATCGTGATCGCTCAGGTAGAGACCGTGGCCAAGAATGGAACCTTGAATCCCAAGGATGTGAAGGTTCCGGGCATTCTGGTAGATTACCTCGTCGTGTCCACCCCGGAGAATCATTACCAGACCGAGAATACGCAGTATAATCCGGCGTTCTCGGGCCATGTCAAAGTACCGGTAGATTCAATTGAGGTTCTGCCACTGGATGAACGCAAAATCATCTCCCGCCGCACAGCTGTAGAGCTTCAGCCGAATACCATTCTGAATCTGGGCGTGGGCATTCCGGTGAATGTGGCGAACATCGCTGCTGAAGAGGGCGTGGACGACCAGCTGATTCTGACGACAGAGGCAGGCTCGATCGGCGGGGTTCCCGCAGGGCTGAAGGACTTCGGCCATGCGTACAACTCCGAGGCGATTGTCGATCATGATGCCCAGTTCGATTTCTATGACGGCGGCGGCATTGACCTGTCGGTCCTTGGCCTGGCCCAGACGGATGAGTCGGGTAACGTGAATGTCAGCAAATTCGGTACACGGGTAGCAGGCTGCGGCGGATTCATCAATATCTCTCAGGCGGCGAAGAAGCTGGTGTTCGCGGGTGCTTTTACAGCGGGCGGGCTGCAGATCAAGGTAGAGAACGGCAAGCTGCACATCATTCAAGAGGGCAAAGCCAAGAAATTCATCTCAAAGGTACAGCAGATCACCTTCAGCGGATCTTATGCCGCCAAGGTACAGCAGCCGGTTGTGTATGTTACGGAACGCGCTGTCTTTGAACTGCTGAACGGGAAAATGACCTTAACCGAAATTGCACCAGGCATCGACCTGCAGACAGAGATTCTGGATCAGATGGACTTCAAGCCGGTTATTTCACCAGACCTGAAGGAAATGGACGCGGCTATGTTCCAAGAGAACTGGGGCATGCTGAAGTCAATTATCGCCGACAAGAACAAGGACCGGGTGCTGCAGGAAGTGTAAGCATTAGCAAGCTGCACTCATAAACCATATCAGAAAAGAGATGAGATCATGAACGTAGAATTGAACCGCTGGAGGATACTCATTGCCTCAACTATTATTAACATCTGTGTAGGCGCGATTTATGCTTTTAGTATTTTTGCACTGCCATTAACGAAGGTTTTCAGCGTGAGCATGCCGGATATTATGATTGCTTTTACCATTAATGCAGCGATTTCCCCGATTCCGATGATCCTAGGCGGTAAGCTTGTGGATAAAGGGGGCGCTAAGAAGGCGGTCTTCATCGGCGGGGCGATGTTCGGGATTGGATTCATTCTCTCAGGGCTGGCTACTGCACCTTGGATGCTGTATATCACTTATGGTGTCATTACCGGGATTGGCCAGGGAATCGTGTATTCCTCGACCATTGGGAATAGCGTCAAGCTCTTTCCGGATAAAAGAGGGCTGGCAGCGGGGATCGTTACAGCCGGTTATGGCGGCGGCACCATCGCTATCGCTCCTATCGCTAATGCGCTGATCACCAGTGGTGGCGTACAGTCTGCCTTAATTACACTCGGTGTTGCTTTCCTGGTGATTATTCTAGGGCTTGGCTTGCTCGTCAAACCTGCCCCAGCCGGTTATGCTCCTGAAGGCTGGACCCCTCCGGTAACCGGAGCAGCCAAGGCGGGAGTGAATGTACCATGGAACGAGATGATCAAGAAGCCACTATTCTATGTAATTGCCTGCCTGTTCCTGATCGGTGCCCTGTCTGGTATGATGGTAACCGCGAATGCATCGGTAATCGGTCAAAAAATGTTCGGCTTAACCGCAGCCGCCGCAGCCCTGTACGTCAGCCTGTACTCGCTGAGCAACTGTCTCGGCCGCGTGTTCTGGGGTGCGGTATCCGATAGAATCGGCCGCGTGAAATGCCTGCTCATGATCTATCTGGTCATTGCAGCGATGATGCTCACCATTGCTTTATCCTCTTCTGTCGCCGGATTCGCTGTCGCCATTGCCGGAATCGGCCTGTGCTTCGGCGGAACAATGGGCATCTTCCCGTCCATTGTCGGTGAGAAATTCGGCATGAAATATTACGGCGTGAATTATGGTGTCACCTTCATCGGCTACTCGGGAGCCGCATTCTTCGGACCGAGAATTGCCGGCAGTGTAGCGGCAGCCAATGACGGCAACTTCACGAATGCTTTTTACATCGCGCTGGTCATCTCCCTGGTCGGCTTCGCCTTAACCTTCGTCTACAAAGCGATGGAGAACAAGCAGAAGCCCGAGCCGGAAGTGGTTAAGGCGGCTTAAGGAGCGGCCGGAAGTTCAAATATACAACATTAATTTATATACGGAGGTAATTATAATGTCGATTACACAACTGTTAGGAATTAAATATCCGATTTTCCAGGGCGGTATGGCTCAGATTGCCGTGTCTCCGCTGGTAGGCGCTGTATCCAACGCTGGCGGGCTGGGCATCATCGGCTCCGGCGGCTTCACTGCCGACCGTCTCCGTGACGAGATCCGCAAGGCCAAAGCAAGCACCGATAAGCCGTTTGCCGTTAACCTGATGCTGATGATGAACAATATTCCTGAACTGATCCAGGTTATCATCGAAGAAGGCGTGAAGATCGTAACCACAGGCGCAGGTACACCTGCTCCATATATGCCGATTCTGAAGGAACATGGCATTATCGTGATTCCGGTCGTGCCTTCCGTCAAAATCGCCAAGAAAATGGAAGCGCTCGGTGTCGATGCGATTGTAGCTGAGGGAACGGAAGCTGGCGGACATGTTGGTGAAACTACGACGATGGCCTTGCTGCCGCAAGTCGCCAGCGCGGTATCGATTCCGGTAATCGGGGCCGGCGGGATTGCCGATGGACGCGGGATTGCCGCTGCTTTTGCACTCGGAGCCCAGGGTGTTCAGGTTGGAACACGGTTCCTAGCGACTGTGGAATGCCCGACACATGAGAACTTCAAGCTGGCGGTCATCAACGCCGATGATACCAGCACAACCGTAACTGGCCGCAGCCTGGGCGGTCCGGTAAGAAGCATTAAGAACAGCATGATTGCCGAATTCCTCAGAATGGAGAATGAGAAGGCATCACGTGAGGAGCTGGAGAGCTTAAGCCTCGGCTCGCTGCGCAGAGCTGTATATGAAGGAGATACCGATACCGGCTCCGTAATGGCAGGACAGATCTGCGGGATGGTCAACAAGATTACCACCGTGGAAGAGATGATTACCACTATGTTCGCTGAGGCGCAGGAAGTCATGGACAAGATGGGCAAAGTAACCTTTGAAGCTGTAGCACATGCCTAATTAAGGTTTTGCTAACCATTAGCCAAATGGTATCATTTATATAATGATGCGGTTTGGCTTTTTGTCTAGCCGGAATGTAAGCGTCCATATTATGGTATAGGACTGATGAATGTGACCAAAAAAAACAAAAACACCCATAAACCCTCAATCGACGAATTCGTGGAAGAATATCCGTCTACGTTATTTGTTACCGATCAGAACGGGAATATCCTGATTTCCAATGAATTCACCGCGCTAACCATCGGTATCCATCTGGAGGAGCTGCTTAAGGCTAACGTCCAGGATCTGGTAAAGGCGGGCTACTACGGCCATTCCATCACGATGGAGGCTATCGCGACTAAGCAGAAGGTATCCCGGACCGTCAATACCTCCAGAGGCTTCCATGTCTTTTCGTCAGCGATTCCTATTCTGGACAAGGACGGGGAGGTACAGCTGGTCGTTACCACCTCCAATGAATTCAGCCAGGAGCAGAACTATTATGAAGCAAATGTGCCTGTCGCCCAGCAGATCCATAAGCAGTTAGGCGGTATGGCGGCGGAGAAGAAGAAGGGGATCGTGGCTGAGAGTCTGGCGATGAAGCAGATTATCAAGGTCTGTAACCAGATTGCGTCTTATGACAGCAAGGTGCTGATCTACGGCGAGTCCGGGACGGGCAAAGAGGTGATCGCCAAGTACATCCATCTGAAGAGCGAGAAGTGGAAGGGGCCGTTCATTCCGATTAACTGCGCTGCGATTGCTCCGGCTCTTTTTGAATATGAATTGTTCGGGTACGAGAAGGGCGTGCTTGAGGGACAGACGGAGGTCAAGGCCGGAATGATCGAAATTGCGAATGGCGGCGTGCTGTTCCTTGATGAGATTGCCGATTTGCCGATGGAGATGCAGGCCAAGTTATTACGGGTGCTTGAAAATAATGAAGTGAGACGCGTGGGCGGGATTACAAATATTCCGGTCCATTGCCGCGTGATCGCAGCCACCAACCGGGATCTGTGGAGTCTGGTTAAGAAGGGGCTGTTCCGCGAAGATCTGTATTACCGGATTAATGTGATTCCGATTCATATCCCGCCGCTGCGCAACCGCAAGCTGGATCTGGTAGGGTTAATCTCCAGCTTCATCGCCAGCTTCAATGAAATGTACGGCAAGAAATATGTGCTCAGTGCCGAAGAGTTCGACAAGATGCTGAACGAGCCTTGGCATGGGAACGTGAGAGAGCTAAGGAATTACATCGAGAGACTGGTTGTAACCGGGCATGTGGGCCAGAGTATGCAAGAGGAAGAGCAGATCGGCGACTGGTTCTCCCTCGACCATTTTATTGAGAAGAATAAGCACCAGCTCTCCACCCTGAAGGATTTCACTGCCGTAGCGGAGGGCCATTATATCAAAAAAGTGCTGCAGGATTGTGCCGGGAACGGGACGGAGGCGGCCAAGCGCTTGAACGTTGACCGGTCGGTAATCTACAGAAAGCTGAAGAAGATGGAAGAGGTGCTGCGATTTAAATGAACCTATTTCCAGGATAAGACGTATTATCACTGTGCGTGTTATTCTATGGAAATGGAGTGAATTGAATGAAATTATCATTGTTGCGCCGCCGCTCTGCCTTTTGGACGAGGACCATGCTTTCGGCTGCACTGGTTCTGACACTTACGGCTCCGGCTGTTCAGGCCGCCGCCGTTCCCCCTGCTTCTACCGCTCCGGCAGCTGCCACTGCAGCGGCCAAGCCGCTGACAACAGAGAATGCTGCGGCCTTCCTCAAGCAATTCTTCAGTTCGGATGCGGTGAAAGCGCAGCTATCCGGTGCGGTTGTGGTAATGGTGAAGGATGGCAAGACGGTTATCGAAGAAGGCTTCGGATTTGCGGATAAGGCTGCCAAAAGTAAGGTAGACCCTGACAAAACCGTCTTCCGTCTGGCCTCGGTATCCAAAACCTTCACTGCGACTGCCGCCATGCAGCTCGTTGAGCAAGGCAAGCTGGATTTGAAAGCGGATTTCCAGACTTATACCGGTCCGATGGCCTTCGACAACCCCTTCGGGGTTCCGGTAACTGTGGGGGATCTGCTGAGCCACACCACCGGCTTCCGTATCCAGGACCCGCTGCCGGAGGATATCAACCAGGATTTCACCACCAAGGTGTCGATTGAGGATTATGTGGTGAAACATATGCCGCCGGTGGTGCGTGAGCCGGGTACTTCCTACATGTATGACAACTTCGCTTCACTGCTGCTCGGTCTGGTAGTGGAGAAGGCAAGCGGCATGCCTTACGAGGATTATATGCAGCAGCATGTCTTCGCCCCGCTGAAGATGGGTTCAAGCGGCTTCCTGCTGGAAGGCAAGCTGAAGGACAATCTTGCTACAGCCTATGACGCCACGGGCAAAGAGGTTGATCTCTACAACGTGACGCCAACCGTGATGCCGCATGGCGGCATGTTGTCCACCGGCGATGATGTTGCCAAGTTCATGACGGCTTTTCTGAACGGGGGAGCGGTTGACAATAACCGCATTCTGAAGGCGGACACTGTACAATCGATGGAGGAATACCGTTCTGCTATCCATCCCTTGCTGCCGAATACTACCTATGGTTTCGAGGCGCCTATACAGCTTCCCGGAGCCGGCAGCAGCCCCAAGATTATCACCAAGGCCGGTGATTTGATTGGATTCAGCTCTTATATGTTTCTTATTCCCGAGCAGAATACCGGGGTGTTCATTGGCTATAATCAGCAAAGTACACTGCGTGAGCTGTTCTACCCGGCCTTTATCCAGACATTCTTCCCGCAATATGCCGCACCGGTGAAGCTGGATGCTTACAAGCCGATGAGCGCTGATGCACTGAGGGTATTCACCGGCTACTATGCGGATCTCCGTATCAAGAGTCTGGTGTCTACAGTGTCTGTGCAGAATGGTGCGCTAACGATTAATGATGCTTTCCTGGGTTCCCGCAAGCTGATCCAGATAGATGATAATCTGTTCAAGGATGAGCTGACCGGCAAATTAACGGGCTTCGCCATGAAAGCAGACGGACAAAGCGCGTATATGAAGGAGCCTTACCTCAATCCGTTCAGTTATGCCCAGAAGGGGCCGGACGGCGTTGGTTATGCCGACGTTCCCGCGAGCCATCCTTATGCCACTCCGGTGCAGATGCTCCAGTCGCTGGGGTATCTGACGAATGATGCCACGCTGAGCTTCCAGCCTGAGGCAGGCGTTACGCGCGCCCAGTATGTGCGACTGATGATGGAGAGCAGCGGGCTCAAAGGAAGCACTACTGAGAAGCTGGCCTTCCCGGATCTGCAGGGCCATCCCGATGCCGCTTACATCCAGCAGGCTGTTGAGCTGGGAATGATTGAAGGAACGGCTAGCGGAGAGTTCCAGCCGGACCGGGTCATCTCGCGTCAGGAGGCGGCAGTCATGATCTGGAGAATGTACACTGCGCAGTACCCGGATAAGCTGTTCCAGAAGGTGAAGCTGGCCGGAAACACCGATAAATGGGCAGTTCCCGCAGTGAAAATGGCCGTCGCCCTGGGCCTGTACGGACCGGACTTCAAGCCGGATGCCAAGGGCGCTGTGGACTACAAGTCCAGAGCCGCGCTGAGCAAAAAGGAGAACGCCGCCATCCTGTATGCGTTGTTCACGAACCCGATCGACCAGATCGTCGCCAAGCTGTCGCAGCAGGCTGGGGACGGAGGGAAGTAAGCTAAAGGTGGTTGGAGGGAGGCTGTCCCGATGGGCAGCTTCCGGGATAAACAATGACAGGACCGGCCTTGGGCCGGTCCTGTTTCGTTATAGGCTGCCAATCCGTATAAGGGCAGGCATGGGGCTAGATGAGTAGATGAGGAGATGAGAGGGATAAATCCCCTTGGTGAAGGTGGAGGTGGGCAGGATGAGGAAATGAGAGGGATAAATCCCTTTGGTGAGGGTGAAAGTGGGCAGGATGAGGAGATGAGAGGGATAAATCCCCTTGGTGAAGGTGGAGGTGGGCAGAATGAGGAAATGAGAGGGATAAATCCCCTTGGTGAAGGTGGAGGTGGGCAGGATGAGGAAATGAGAGGGATAAATCCCTTTGGTGAGGGTGAAAGTGGGCGGAATGAGTAAATTAGAGGGATAAATCCCTTTGGTGAGGGTGAAAGTGGGCAGAATGAGGAGATTAGAGGGATAATGGACTCCTGTCAAGAAAGTAGACAACAACTACATCGTTTTTCGCTTAAATGTGGCTGCAAACTGAACCGGAGAAACGTAACCCAGCGCCCCATGGATTCGTTTGCGGTTGTAGAAAAATTCAATGTACTGGAAGATGGCATCATACGCCTGTTGCTTCGTTTTAAATCGATTCCAGTACACCAACTCTTTTTTTAAGAGGCTGTGAAACGATTCGATACAGGCGTTATCATAACAGTTTCCTTTGCGGCTCATGCTTGCAGTCATCTGGTACGACTTTAGGCGTTCCCGGTAGTCTGCAGAGGCGTACTGGGAGCCCCGATCCGAATGATGAATCAAGCCCTTCCCGGGGCGTTTGGCCTGATAAGCAGCGTCCAGAGCGCCTTGTACGAGGTCAGTGGTCATCCGGTCGCTAAGCCGCCAGCCGACAATCTCCCGGGTACACAGGTCCAGTACGCTCGCCAAGTACATCCGTCCTTCCCGGCAGGGAATGTAGGTGATATCCGCCACCCACGTCTGGTTCGGCTTTTCCGTGTGAAATTGCTGGTTCAACAGGTTGGGGGCAATGGGTAACGGATGGTTGGAGTCGGTGGTGCATACCCGAAATCGTTTCGCGACACAAGAGCGCAGACCGAGTTCCTTCATATACTTTCCTACGGTGCGTTCACTGACCCGGTGCCCTTCACGTTCGAGGAGAACCTTGATTTTGGGACTGCCATAGCGACCCTTAGAGTCATGGAAATGATAGGCTATCCGCTTTAATAGCAACGCTTTGCGGGTGGCTTGGGGGCTAGGTTCTGCTGTTCTCCATTTGTAATAACCGCTCCGGGACACCTGAAAGACACGGCACATCTTCTCCACAGGGAACTCGGAGCGATGATCTTCAATAAGCTGAAATCTCAGTTCTTTGGGTTGCTGAAGATGTGCACTGCTTTTTTTAGGATGGCCATCTCTTCGGTCAGGTCTGCGAGCTCTCGCTCCCTCTCCTTCAGTTGACGTTCCAGCTCTCTGTATTTGTCTGGAGTAATGATGGGCTCATTCTCAAACTGCCGATACTGTCCTAGCCATTTATGCAACGTTTTGGCGGGGATGTCCAGCTCCAGGGCCAATTCCGCTACCGTTTTCGTCTGCTCCTGGATGTACTTGACGGTCTGTCTTTTGTATTCTTCATTGTAGCTTCTCCGTGTTCCACTCATGGGGACACCTCCTCGTTAAACTAATTATCTCTATTCTCTTAACGGGTGTCCACGGTTAACACTAACAGCATAAATCCCTTTGGTGAGGGTGAAAGTGGGCGTGGAGCGGGAATGAGGTGCATAAGTGCCCTTGAATCCGCCGAATGTAATCCATCCGGCGGATTGTGGAGCATTGATGCACCCGCACTACTTACAGATGGGCGGACTGGGCACCCAGGCTCTCAAGCCATGCTGCCAGTTCAGTGGCATGGCTGCGCTTCGCCACGTCAAGGGGAGTGAGGCCGTCCCATGGGGAAGGCCAACTCAGCTCGGCTCCTTGGGCGAGCAGGAATTCGGCGGCGGCACGCTGTCCGCCGTGGCAGGCGCACCAGAACGCGACGTTAACCTCGTCTGGTGCTGCTGAAGCGGAGCTTGCGCCCCAAGGGTAGCGGCGCGGGAGCGGATGTCCGGTGAAGTGTGCCTCCATCGCATCAAGCAGACCGAGCGCCGCCGCGTGCCATAGCGCAGGCTGCGCACCGCGCTCCACCAGCCGCTGCGCCGCCTGCCACTGAGCGAATGCTACGGCGTCGTCCAGCGGGGTCCCGCCAGCGATGACTGCGCCGGGGGCCTCGATGTCGGCACCGGCATCGAGCAGCAGGTCCAGCACCTCGACATCGTCACAGCTTGCTGCCCAATGCAGCGGCGTTTCGCTATGCGGCCCGCTGAACTGCGCATTCACCTCGGCCCCGGCTTCAATCAGCGCAGTGACCACCGCTGCATTGTTGGGATAATGCCCCGGCGAATCGGTGGCTATATGCAGCAGCGCGCGTGACAGCCCGCGATTAGTGCCGAAGCCAGAGTTCACGCCGTTTGCCCCAGGGTCTTCGCTATTAGCATTGGCACTGTTCACGCTGCTAGCTTCAGCATCGCCAGTCTCCCCACTGCCTTCGTTACTTGCACGCCCCTCTTCAGTTCCAACAATCCGGGCTGTAGCCAGCCCCGGGTTACTAGCCAGCAATTGTGTCAATCCCGGCACATCGCCGGTACGAATCGCCTGCACCGCCGAAATTGCCAGCGGATCGTCAATCGCCAGCCACATCATATTCTCATCACTCATCGTAGATCTCCCTCCATTCATCCGCTATCACCCCAGCCCCCGTCATCTTGCCAACAATCTGCGGGTTGTAGCTGTGACAGCCGCGATGTTACAGCGATGCACCCTGGTAACTGTGCTGTCAGACTGCACCGCTGTACATGACAGTAGTATACCCTTTCTAAATTTCGCCTTCAAACTCGCAGCTTCACAGCCTCCCTTCCTTGGAGGAGCGGAGCATGCATATGGCTATACACTAATCGTGTAGCTCCTTGCTAATCGTGTGGCTATACACTAATCGTGTAGCTCTACACTAACCTTATGGCTTTTCACTAATCGTATGGCTCTACACTAATCTTACAGCTCTACACTACTCTTAAGGCTCTTCTCATTGTCCTTCACTATTCTTTTTGTCCCTCACTTATTTTACAGCTCTTCACTAACCCCAGGACCACTTTGCACCCCGGTGCTTACCGCATCGGTGAAGGTATCTGTAGTGTGGAAGTAGTAGGAATGCTGGCCCGGGGGCAGCTTGGCGCTGTATTGATAGATTCGGCCGTCCACATAATTATTGTCACTTGGATTGGCGGGCTGCATGGTGCGGACGACACCGTCCAGAATCAGCTCCATGGCAAAAGGTGCCTGATTATCGGCATCCGTATAAGTGACAGTGAACGTATAATCTGTCTGCGTGGTGCCGGTAGTGTGATTTAAGCCGCCTGCGGTCAGGGTGGGCGCGCTTCCGCTGACTTTATTAGTGGCTTTAATCTCGTCAACCAGCATTTGACCTGGAGTGACAGTATCCTGCTTCAGCCAGATGGACATCTTCACTGCCTTTTTATCTATGGCCGGGGTCAGGGCATTCAGATTGAATTGCAGGTCACTCCAGTCGGACGGAACCTGGGCCCAGCCTCCGGTCAGATTATAGGTTCGCTTGCCGTCACTCAGCTCAATCCGTGTTCTTAGGTCAGGTGAGGCAGGATTCTTCAGCGTAATATTCAGATATTGATAGCCGCTGAGATCGACCACATCGTTCCACGGCTGGAACTTCGCCGCAGAGTTCACATTCGCCGGTATCTGGGCGAACTGTCCAGCGGTACGTCCGTCTGCGCTTACCTTGGTGAATGTTCCTGTGCCGCCGTTCTGGTTATACCAGTTGACCCAGGTGGTATTGGCCGCTGAACCTCCCCAGAAGCCGCCGCCTCCGAAATCATCATAGAGCAGCGGATTGGAAGGGTCCGGCAGAGCCGGGGCCACGGTGTAATGTGTGGAGCTGTAGGTGTACCCGCCGGAAGGATCTTTGGCGCGGACATCCACTCTCCGGTTCGTATAAGGCAAGGATTGGCTCTCATCAATAACCGCAGCGTAGACGGCCCCGCTCACGGTGGAATACACGTCACCGGAGACCGTCATTGGCTGATAAGGCAAGCCGGTTGCCGCATATTGAACTTCGCTCAGTGAATCCCCGGCTTGGGCAAACACGGTAACTTCTCCCCGTACCCATTCTCCAATCACAGGAGAGAGGATCGGTAAGGCCGGCGGCACCGCGGCAATATCCGCACCTGTCCCCGGAGTAGCGCTCAAGCCCATAACGGTATAGAGCAATCCGGCCTGAATGCTGATGCTGAACTCGTTATACCGCCACTGGTTCGTATCATCCAGGTAGAGCGAACGGTCCTGATACCACGGACTTACGCTGCTTTTGTTCTTGGGGTCCTTCATATTAGGCCCGCTGACCATGGCTCCCGGAAGGATAATGCCGGTGTCTCCAGGCGTATTGGATTCTTCATTGTAGCGGGTATGCGGGAACATCACATGATGGGTGCCGATGCCGGAGACCCAGCTGATATTCCACGGATTCTCTCCGAACACCCAGTACATCCCTTTAAGTACCCCTTGCAGCGCTGCCGGATCACCGAATAATTCATAGTACCGCAGCAGATCGCCCAGGTAAGAGGCGTGGGGCTCGTTCACCCCGAAGTTTTTGAACTGGTTCAGCACCCCATACGGGGTATCATCGGCCATGGAGAGGAAGTAATCCGCTTGCCCCTTGAGCAGGCTATGAATATGAGATTGTGTGGCAGCATCGGCAACCGGATAGAATTCGGCCATGGACATTGGACTCATATCCCAGTAGTTGGTGGAGGAGATGTCGCCCAGAGTCAGCGCGTTAATGGTAGCTGTAGCAGCATTCTTGTACTTGGCTTCACCGGTCAGCAGATAGAGCTCAACATCCGCCAGCAGCTTGGAATTGGGAATCCCACCCCTCGTGGAATAAGAGCCTATCGGTCCGTCAGGATGGGCAACTACATATTCATAAAAGACTACCGCCGCGCTCTCACATTGTTCAGCGAACTCCGTAAGCTCCGCTATCTGAGCGGATGGGATATCCCCTTGGTCAATCGCTGTGCGGATCGCCCGTGCGGTAGCGGCGAGTGTGCCTGCTGACTTGGCTGAGCCGCCGACACTCAGGTCCGTCAGCTTGCGGTCATCGGCGGTGCCGGAGATATTGTCGGTGGATTTCTCGGGATGGACAAATGAGGCGTTGTTCCTGAGATTATACATCTCTCCGCCGAGCTGATCCGCGAACTTAATCAGGTATTCGCTGCCGAAGACGGCTTCGTCCACCAGGTCAGGAATCCCGTTGCTGTCGTTATCGTACTTCACACTGTCATGGTCAGCATAACGGATATAAGCCAGGGCAATCTCCGCGCCGACCCACTGGTTGCCGCCGTATTTCCCATAATCCCCGGCGTCATACCAGCTTCCGGTCAGATCATAATGGGTCAGGCCGTCCGCAGACTGTGCATCATCCAGATGGCCGGCCCCGTGGTAGAGCTTGGCCGAAGGCGCTACACTGCTGTATCCCGCAGGATAAGCATCGCTGGTCGCCACGGAGGCGCGCAGCAGCCGGTAGAAGGCTGTCATCTCATCCTTGTATTGATCCCACAGGTTCGGAGCGATCTCAAAAGGATAAGAATACACCTGATTACTCCGTACTCTATAGTTCCCGGAATCTGTGAGCGGGCTGAAGCCGATAGCGTAGACATGCTTATTCCAGTGCAGCCCTTCATAGGTCATCGTGCCCGAGTAGACTACGTTAGTTCCGTCCAGTATTTCATAAGTGGCATCTGTGACCGTGGTGTCCGAGATGAACTTCGCATTCTTAATATCATCCGCACTGTATCCGGCCTGGCTCACAGCAATATCGATCACGGAGGAGGCTTGAACAACATCCAGCGTCTGGACACTGGTGGCGACTTCGTCGGAGGTCGTATCGGTGGTGCGGAAATAGTAGGTATGAGCGCCTGGCGGGAGCTTCGTCAGGAAGCTGTATTTTTTGCCATCCGTATAGGTACCATCCGCCGGGTCGGATTCACGCATAGCATAGGCGGTATCATCGATAATAACCTGAACCGCAAAGGGGGCTTCGTTATCTGCGTCGGTATAGACGGCTTCAAAGGTAAAATCCGTATTCTGGTTGTAGCTGCCGTCCGTATTGGCGGTCATCCCTGCCGGGCTTAACTGGGGAGCGCTGCCGCTTGCGGCTGTGGTGAACGTGATGTCGTCTACCCACATTTCCCCGTAGGTGCCGCCCGCCTGTCTGAGCCAGATCTCCAGCTTGACCTTCTTCTTCTGAATCTTGGGGGAGAGGGCATCCAGGTCAAACTGCAGGCTGGTCCAGGCCGCCGTGGCAGGCACATACCCTCCGGTCAGATTGTAATTGGTAATGCCGTCGCTGATGACTACCCGGACAAGAGACTGGGCATAGCCGCCATTGTTCAGGGACAGGTTCATATAACGGTAGCCGGAGAGGTCGAAGGTCTCGTTCATCGGCTGAAATTTAGCCCAGGAAGAGGCCGAGACCGGGGTCTGTGTGAACTTGCCGATCGTACGGGAACCGTCCGTTGTCTTGGCGAAGGTTCCGCTGCCGCCGCTCTGATTGAACCAGTTCGTCCAGTTCTGTTTGAAGAGTCCGCCACCGGCGAAATTATCGTACAGGAGCGGGTGTGTAGGGCCGGGCAAGGGGGGAACCGCAGCAGCGGCAGGCCGGGGAGCCAGAGCAACCGTACATAGAATTAACAACAGGCTGAGGCTTACAGAGAATACCTTTTTAAGACTCGCAGGCATTGGGCTTCTGGTGAACATCTTAGAACCTCCTCATGATAGGATATCGTTAACCCGGCGCTCCTCTCTTTTTATATGAAAACGCTTGCAAAAGAAGCATAAAAGAGTTACCCTCACTAATCGATGATGAATTGCCGGAAATCTGTGATCTATAATAGGGCTGTGACGGCTTGCTGTTCTTTAATGGACAGGTTACCACGCTTCCGGCTGCAAGGGTTCCTGATATAGATCACATAAAACATGAAAAAGATCATCTACGGTGATTTAGAGCGAGTGTAAGGTGGTACCAAGGACTACAATGCATGGGGCAGCCATGAAGCATCATAGGGGGGAACAGCATGTACAAAATTCTTGTAGTAGATGATGAGCCGAGAGTGAGCGCGGGAATCCGGAACTTCCTGTTATCCTCGGATATGAACATTACTGCGGTGGAGACTGCCGTGAACGGGTTCGAAGCAATTGATTATTTGCGGATGGACCAGTTCGATCTGGTGCTGACCGACATCCAGATGGGCCGGATGAGCGGCATCGAATTAATGGAGAACATTTATATGGAGCAGTGGAATGTTCCGGTGATTGTGATATCGGCCCATGAGAAATTTGATTTTGCCAAAAAATCGCTCCGGCTCGGGGCCAGGGATTACCTGGTGAAGCCGGTAGAGCGGACTGAACTGCTCCGGGTGGTCCGCAATGCGTTAACCCGGAAGGAGCTGCTGGACACAAGTCCGCAGCCGGAGCCTACTTCCATCCGCAGGCAGGAGCGGCGCGATGAATGGCTAATGGAGCTGGTGACCGAGCGGAATCTGACGCCGCAGGATATGGAGCAGATCACCGGTGAGCTGGGGGGCCTGCTGCACGGTCCCTTTTACGGAGTGATCTCCATCCGCATCGATTACAGCCGGGCCGGCTTCAGCAGCCAGCAGGTAACGCTGCAGGACCGTAAATTATTGAAATATGCGGCGCTCAATATTATGAACGAGACGCTGGCGGAGTGGAATGGCGTTACCTTCAACGGCTTCGGCCATTCCATCATCAGCCTCATCCAGCTATCCGCTGAGGACAGGGACGATCCCCGGGTCAGCGTACACTCGCAGATTCAGATGATCGGGCAGATGATTGCGATGAATTTGAAGAGGCATCTGAATACGGAGGCGGTTATCGGACTCAGCACCCTTGGCGAAGGCATCGCCACCCTTCCCGGGCTGCTGGAGGAGGCGGATACGGCTGCCGGCTGGAATAGCGTTCATCCCGGGCATCAGGTGTTCTATTATGGCGATTTCGCCAGGCAGGAGCATCTGAACCGGGGGCAGCAGCCGGATACAGGGTTAACGGCGCAGGAGTCTGAAGCAGCAGCACCGAGCGTCATCTCAAGGATTACCAGCTATATTCAGAGCAACTACCGCAACCCGGCGCTCAAAATCCAGGATATTTCCGAGGAGGTCCACTTCAGTGCGGCCCATCTGGGATATATTTTCAAGCGCGAGATGCGGATGAATCTGTGGGATTATGTGACCGCCCTGCGGATGGAGGAGGCCAAGCAGCTTATGGCGACTACAGACAAGAAGCGGTATGAGGTTGCTTATGCGGTAGGGTATGAATCACCTGAGCATTTCAGCCGGATGTTCAAGCGGGTGCTGGGCCTGACCCCGGCGGAATTCCGCAAGCAGGCCAGAGGAGGGGAACGGGCTGAAGCAGAAGCTTAAGAAGAGGCTGAAACAGCGGCTGAGACTCAGACTGAAGCATAAGGTCATTCTGGCGTTCCTGCTGTGCATCGTGCTGCCTTTTATCGTGGTGGGCTGGGTCTCTGCATATGTGGCGCTGAACACCATCAAGGAGGAGGTCGGGAGTACAACCCTGCAACTGGTCAAGCAGAATCATGTCACGATTGATAAAACCTTGTCTGCGGTTAACGACCGGACGATAACGCTGCTCGACAGCCAGTTCTTCAGCAACCCGGAAGGATACAGCTTCTGGACCGGAATTGACACGTTGAATGAGATCCGGCAGGCCGACAATATTCTGGACAGCTGGTCTACCGGAGGGACGGAATATGCCATATATATGAAAAACATTGAGCGCAGGGCGACGCCGTTCGATCTGTCCTACAAAACCAAAGGCTTCAAATACCTGGATGGGTTCAGCGGCGGCTTGCCTGATCTTAACGTCAGTCTGATGGATGTCAGCGGCGCGGGGGCGCTGCGCGTCATGCCGTCCGGGAGCGGTGAGACCACCATCTCCTTCATGCGCAGTATTCTGAATCCCCGTAATTATAATGAGGTGATCGGCCTGCTGGCCGTCAACAAGATAGAGGTCATGCTGACCCGTGACATGGTCTCGGTGGAGCTGCCCGCCGCTGCCGGGGCATTCCTGTTCAATACCAGTGGGGAGCTGCTGATGTCCACTGGCTCAGGCGGCCTTAACCCCGGCGAGCTTGGCAAGCACCTCGAACCGGATGTCCCTTATGGCTATATCTTTGCGCAAGAGGGCGGAGAGGAATGGCTGTATGCCTACTCGGACAGCTCCAGATTCCACACCCGATTATTGTACAAAATCCCGTTAGAATCCATCACCGGCAAGCTCATCTGGTTTCAGCGGCTGCTGGTGGTGATCTCGTTCATTTTCTTGGCGTTCGTCCTGACCTTTGTCCTCTATATGGTAAGACTTGTGGTCAAGCCGGTGGTCGAGCTGGTCTCGGTGATGAAGATCTATGAGCCTGGCAAAAAGCTGCTACTATCCGAGGAGCCGCTGCGCCAGGACGAATTCGGTATTCTGCAAGGCTCCTTCGTCAGAATGACCCGCAGGCTGGACCATTCGATTGAAGAGAATTACGGGATGCAGCTGAAGCAGAAGGAATATGAGCTGCTCATGCTCCAGTCCCAGATTACCCCGCATTATCTGTACAACACCCTCGACTCGATCTATTGGTATGCGCTGGACAGCGGCAATACCGAGGTCGGCGAAATGGTCCGCGACCTGTCGATGCTGCTGCGGATCGGCCTCAGCCGGGGGCGGAAGATGATTACGGTAGGTGAGGAACTGGAGCACGCACAGGCGTACACCCGGCTCCAGACCAAGCGTTACCCGGATACCTTCGAGGTCCGGTGGCAGATTGACGATGCCCTGCGGGACTTCGAGACGCCCAAGGTGATCATTCAGCCGCTGATTGAGAATGCCATTCTTCACGGCGTGCGCGGCATGGATGGAGAAGGAGAAATCCGGGTCTCGGCGGTGCAGGAAGATGGGATTCTGCGCTTCACCGTAGAGGATAACGGGCATCTGCCGGTAGATCTGGAGGAGCTTAAGGCCATTCTGGAAGAAGAGCAGAGTGTGAAAGGATACGGGATCAGGAACGTGCATCAGCGCATCCGGCTCCATTACGGGGAGGCTTACGGGCTGGCTTATGAGCGGAGCGGGGACGGGTGGACACGGGCGGTGATTACGTTGCCTTTGCGACGGAGGGGGCCAGAACCGTTAGGAACGGACTAATAAAAGATCACAGTTCTACGGGAATGCATCATCGAAGCGGGGGGCAGATGGTTCTATAATAAGTCCATGAAAGGAGTAATGGACCATGAGTAGAGCCACTGGATTCTCAAGATTCATCCATGCCCTGTGGAAGTACAAGGCGCTGACGCTGATGCTGCTGCCGGCGGTGCTTGTGCTGCTGGCCCACAGCTATCTGCCGATGTTCGGCATATTTATTGCTTTTAAAAATGTGAATTATATGGACGGGATCTGGGGCAGCCCCTGGGTGGGACTGGATAACTTCAGCTTCCTGTTCTCTTCGGGGGATATGTGGCGGATTGTGCGCAACACGCTGCTGTACAGCCTGACCTTCATGATCCTGAACCTGGTGCTGTCGGTGTCGATTGCAGTAGCCATCAACGAGATCCGGCGGCGGCTGCTGGCGAAAGTGTACCAGAGCTTCATCATCCTGCCGCACTTCCTGTCGATGGTGGTGGTGAGCTATCTTGTATACGCTTTCCTCCAGCCGGATCACGGCTTCATTAATGCAACGATCCTCAAGGCCTTCGGGCAGGACCCGGTCTTCTGGTATTCGGAGAAGGAGTATTGGCCGTACATTCTTGTATTCGTCAATGCCTGGAAGCACGCAGGCTTCGGGGCGGTCATCTATATCGCGGCGATTGCCGGCATTGATCCGGAATATTATGAGGCGGCGCTGATCGACGGGGCTTCCAAGTGGAAGCAGATTATGCATATCACGCTCCCTTTTATCCGGCCGGTCATTATTATTATGACGATTCTGTCGATGGGCAGCATCTTCAGCTCCGACTTCGGGCTGTTCTTCCAAGTGCCTATGAATTCTGGGGCGCTGTACCCCGTAACGGATACCGTGGATACGTATGTCTACCGCGCCTTGATGCAATTGAACGATATCGGCATGTCCTCGGCCACGGCGCTTGTGCAATCTGTTGTCGGATTCATCATGGTCATTGCGACGAACAGTATCGTCCGGAGAATCGACCGTGAACAGGCACTATTCTAATGAAGAAGGGAGAACCCTCATGAACAGCAACTCCAGTTATTCCCCCGGCGGCAATTCGGCCGTTTCCAACGTACTTCTAAACCTGGCCTTCGTCATTCTCTCCCTTCTGTGCTTTCTGCCTGTTCTGCTTGTGATCATTGTCTCCTTCACAGACGGACAGTCGATTCTGACGCAGGGGTACAGCTTCCTTCCGGAGAAGTGGTCGTTCATTGCTTATGAGATGATTTTTAAGGATTGGGTGACGATTGTGTCGGGCTACCGCGTGAGCTTCACCATAACGGTGATCGGCACAGCACTTAGTGTGCTGCTCATGGCCTTGTATGCCTATCCCATTTCCCGGGCAGATTATCCGTTCCGTAACGTGTTTACGTTCTTCCTGTTCTTCACCATGCTGTTCAACGGCGGGATGGTCAGCAGGTATCTGATTTATACCCAGGCGCTGCATATCAAGGATACCTATATGGCCTTGATTCTGCCGATGCTGATCGTGCCGTTCAACGTCATTATTATGCGGACCTTCTTCCAGACCACCATTCATCCGGCGGTGATTGAATCGGCGCGGATTGACGGTGCGGGTGAGCTGAGAATCTTCCTGCGGATTGTGCTGCCGCTCTCGCTGCCGGTGCTGGCGACCATGGCCTTGTTCAGTACGATCGGCTACTGGAATGACTGGTTTAATGCGCTCCTGTACATCACCAGCGAGGACAAATATCCGCTGCAATATCTGATGATGCGTGTCCTGAACGATGTGCAGTATCTGCGCAGCAATGTGGAGCTGGCCGCCCAGAATCCGGGCATGATGAAGAATCTTCCGAATGAATCGCTGCAGATGGCGATGGCGGTGATCGGGATGGGGCCGATTCTGGTGGCGTATCCGTTCTTTCAGAAGTATTTTGTCAAGGGACTGACGGTAGGGGCAGTGAAGGGTTAAGCGTGGTGGAACCGGCAATCAGCATTGTCTGCTGCCGTTCTATATAAGCATGATCATACAGGAGGGTTCATATGAAAAAGTTAAAAAGAGCCAGATCACTGGTTCCTGCAACGGTTCTGGTTCTTGCACTGGCCCTGCAGGGATGCTCCGGCGGCAATAACGGGGGGGCTGCCAAGCCGGAGGCTTCCAGCGGAGCAGCAGCTACGAACAGTGCAAGCAGCGCGGAGCCTGCCGGCGGGACAGCATCACTGAAGCCTTACGAGGTGTCCATTATCTACTTCGGTGCGCCGCAGCGGGATGATGCGGTGGTTGAAGCCAAGCTCAGCGAGTATTTCAAAGAGAAGTTCAATGCTACGGTCGATCTTCAGCCCATCGCCTCCAGCGAATACAAGCAGAAGACCGAGCTGATGCTGAACGCCGGGGAGCCGATGGATCTGGTGTTTACCGCGTCCTGGCTGAATTTCTTCGGCAATGTAGCCAAGGGCGCCTTCCTGGATCTGGATGATCTGCTGGCCAAGTATGGGCAGGGCATCACAGAGAACCTGAATCCGATCTATCTGGAGGCCCCGCGCTACAAAGGCAAATTGTACGGCATTCCGACCAACAAAGAGATTACCCAGGGCAAGGCCTACACGTACCGTAAGGATATCGTCGACAAGTATAATATCCCGGTTGAGGACATCAAAACGATGTCAGACTTCGAACCCTGGTTCAAGCTGCTGAAGGAGAAGGAGCCGGAGCTGATTCTGGACTTCATCAAGGAATCGGGCGAAGGCATGATGTATGAGACCCGCTCGAACTTCCGCGCCATCGGACCGACACCGAACAAGATTCCATTGTTCTTATACGATTATACGAATACGGATAACATCCAGATTAAGTCAGTGATTGATCCCGAGATTTCCGCGATTGCCAAAGCGGAGTATGAGCTGAACCGGAGTTATTACGAGAAGGGCTACATCAACAGTGATGCTGCAACTACAACCACTGAGATCGGGGACTTGCGCAAGCAGGGCAAGATCTGGATGCAGCAGGCGGTCTGGAAGCCGGGCGCGGATATTGAGCTGAAAATCGCCTCGGACAATAAATATGATTTCGTGTCCAAGGTGATTGAAGAGCCTATCGTGACCACGGATCTGGCGGCCGGATCGATGTTCTCCATCTCCCGCACCTCCAAGGACCCGGAGCGGGCCATGATGGTCCTGAATGCACTGCATACAGATCCTTATGCTGTGAACCTGTTCGTTAACGGTATCGAAGGCACCCATTACAAGAAGGTCGGCGAGAACCGGATTGAGCCGATTGCCGATTCCGGGTATGGCAGTACGGCGCTCTTCTGGGTCATCGGCAACCAGTTGCTTAATTATCTCAAGCCGGGCCAGCCCGATGATCTGTATACAAGCTGGAAGACATTCAATGATGAAGCGAAGCGCTCTCCGCTGTTAGGCTTCGTGTTCGATGAAACGCCGGTGAAGAATGAGATTACCCAGCTTACCTCGGTCATTGGCGAATACCGGGCGGCCAGCACGGGGGCGATTCCTGACCCGGCCAAGATGCTGGAGGAACGTAACGAGAAGTTAAAGAAGGCTGGGATCGAGAAGGTCAAGACTGAATTGCAGGCGCAGATTGATGCCTGGAAGGCAGCACAATAGTTGACGGTAGAGGAGGGCAGGAGGTCTGTTCGATGAAGACGTCCTGTCTTCTTACTGTACAAAAGAAACGGAGAGAATTGACAATGGAGACTTGGATTAACGAGGCCTGGGACTATGCCCAGAGCAAATTGAGCTGTACCCGGGGGAGAATCGGTGCTACCTTCCCGAATGCCTCCTACGGCGGGAAATATGATGCGCGTGACCTGGACTGCTGGACCAACGGATTCTGGCCGGGAATCCTCTGGCTGGCTTACCGGGCCACAGGCGATGAGGAATACCGGAGCATTGCCGAGCGCTGCGAGGAGCAGCTGGATGTACCGCTTCAGGAGTATGAACAGCTCCACCACGATAACGGCTTCCTCTGGAGCCCGTCGGCAGTGGCTGATTATAAGCTGACCGGGGGCCGGCTGTCCCGCAGAAGAGGGCTGATCGCGGCCAGCCATTTAGCCAGCCGGTTCAACCTGAAGGGCAATTTCATCCGGGCCTGGCTGCATGAAGGCAGTGAAGGCTTGGCGATTATCGATTGCATGATGAATCTGGGCTTGCTCTACTGGGCCAGCGAAGAGCTGCAGGACCCTCGTTACCGGCACATTGCTGTCGCCCATTCGGAGATGGCGCTGCGGGAATTCATCCGCGAGGACGGCTCGGTGCATCATATCGTCCGTTTCGATCCTGAGACGGGTGAGCGGATCGAGGCGCTGGGTGGACAAGGATATAGCCCGGATTCCGCCTGGTCGCGGGGATCGGCCTGGGCGATCTACGGGTTTGCAATCGGGTTCCGTTATACGGGGGACATTCGTTTCTTGAATGCTGCCAGAGCGGCAGCGGATTATTTCGCCGCACATTTGCCGGAGGATCTGGTGCCGCCGTGGGATTTCCGCGCCCCGGCAGATCAGCTATGGGCCAAGGACTCAACGGCGGCAGCCTGTGCAGCCAGCGGGATGCTGGAAATCGCCGGGCTGCTGGAAGGCGAAGCGTCCGCACACTACCGGCAGCTCGGAGCTGCCATCACGGAATCGCTGTTCCGCCATTATGCGCCGGTGGACCCGGCGGAGGAAGCATTGATTACCAAGGGCACGGGCAGCTTCCCAGCGAATGCGGAAGTGGAGATTCCGATCATCTACGGGGATTACTTCTTCCTGGAGGCGCTGCTGAAGCTGAAAGGAGAGCGGGAAATCTTTTGGTAATGCAAAGGATTTCAGTTCTGAAAGGGAGGTTCAGCATAGAGTGACAAGAAGAGTGGAATACGTAGATCCATTTATAGGCGTGGATGGGGAGAATAACTGCCTCTGCGGGCCTTATCTGCCGAACAGCATTGTCCGCCTGGGCCCGGATACCCTGCCGCCCCAGCTATCCCACGGCTACGACAGCTCGCGGCCGATTATCCGGTTCAGCCATACGCATGTCAGCGGGACCGGGGGCGGCGGGCGGTACGGCAATGTCGGCTTCACGCCGTATACAGGATTGCCCCGGTTCCATATTGACCCTTATACGAAGGAGGAGGAACATGCCGAAGCAGGCTATTACCGTGTGAAGCTGCTTCCGGTGGCTATCCGGGCTGAACTAACCAGCACGATGCGTACCGGAATCCACCGGTATACTTATCCGGCTGATGAACCGGCGGGACTGCTGATTGACGGCGGGGCGGTTATCCAGGTGGGCGGGGATGAGCCCGGGAAGACAACCGGACTTTCAACGGGCGGTTATATTGAGGTGTTGTCTGCCTATGAGCTTGCCGGCCGCTCCGATCTGCGCGGGGGCTGGGGGCATGAGTTCCCTTATTCCGTCTATTTCTATATCCGTTTCGACCAGCCGATACAGAATGTGCTGCTGAAGGACGCGGGCGGGGTACGCTCAGGCTTCTCTGTGGATGGGCCCCATTGCCAGGCTTCACTGAGCTTCGGAGCCTGCGGAACGCTGACGGCTAAGACAGGCATCTCTTATGTAAGTGTAGGCAAAGCCAGAGCCAGTGTGGACCGGGAAGCCTCTACCGGCTTCGATGATCTCCGTGAGGCAGCCGGAAGCATCTGGGAGGATAAGCTGAGCAGAGTCATGGTGGAAGGGGGAAGCCTGGAGCATACCCGGCTGTTCTACACCCTGATGACCCGCCTGTTTTGTATGCCCAGTGATCTGGGCGTAGACGATGAGAACTTCGCCTGGGAATCGGGGGTACGGCATTTTACCGATCTCTATGCGCTCTGGGACAGTGTCAGGAATGCCAACTCGCTGATTACTCTGCTTGATCCGCAGCTGGAAGCGGACATACTGAATTGTCTGCTGGACATTGCAGATCATACCGGCTGGCTGCCGGACGCCTGGATCATGGGGCATAGCGCGATGATTCAAGGCGGAAGCTCCGCCGATATTCTGTTCTGTGAAGCGGCGCTGAAGAAGCTGGAGGGGATTGACTATGCGAAGGCCCTGAAGCAGATGCGCAGGAATAATGAGGTGCAGTCCCCGGACACCTGGCTCTACGGCCGTCATCTGCAGGATTACCACTCCTTAGGCTACTTGTCCACGGATGTGAAGAAGAACTGTGTCTCCCGCCATATGGAATACGCTTATCAGGACTGGTGCATCGGCCGTCTGGCTGAGGAGTTTGGGCAGGAGGAGACCGCCGAAGAGTACTATGGCAGCTCGCAGAAACTGTGGAATCTGTGGCGGGAGGACCTGCGGTCCTTCGCGCCACGGCGGCCGGACGGGGAGTGGGTGAGTTCCTTTGACCCTGAATCCTGCCTGCCGGATTCCTGGAATGATCCGTACTTTTATGAGGGCACCGGTCTGCAATGGTCATTCAGCACGCATCATGACTTCCATGGACTGGTGGAGCGGCACGGGGGAGCGGAGGCCTTTGTCCGGCATTTGGATTATTTTTTTGACGGGGGCTTCTATAACTCCAAGGAAACAATGCTGCATATTCCTTATCTTTATATTTATGCAGGCAGGCCGGACCGGGCGGCGGACCGGGTGCGCGAATGTCTGGAGAAGTACTTCCGGGCTGAACGTGACGGGCTGGGCGATAACGAGGATATGGGCTGCCAGAGCGCCTTCTTCATCTGCTCGGCAATGGGACTCTATCCCTTGATGGGCCAGGACCTCTACTTCCTTGTACCACCGTTGTTCCAACGGACGACTCTGTTGCTGGGAGCGAAGGGGAATGAAGTGCCGCTGACGATTGAGGTTCAAGGCGAAGCTGACGGGTCCGGCAGCAGGTATATCCACTCTGCTGCTCTGAACGGGAAGACCCTGGACCGGGCCTGGGTCCGCCATGAAGAGATTGCGGGCGGCGGCACCCTTGTACTGGTGCTTAGTTCAGATGCCGGAGAGTGGGGCAAAAGGGTTCCGCCTTCGCCGCTGGCGGAGCGGGAGCAGCGCACATAGCACATAGATTGGACTAGTACAGTGTCAGATTTTAAAGGGTGAATAAACTTGTGAAACTCAGGGGTTCGTGTAATGAAACCCTATCATCCCCAAAAATCTAACGGACCGAAGAGACCTTATCCCGACGAGAACGCCACCTTTTGCAGCGGAACGGACTCAGTGGACCTTATCGTCTTTCTGCGAGACGCTTTGGAGCTGAATGACAGGGGATAAGGTCCTTGCGGTCCGCTAATCGCCCAAGTGACGACTTTCTTCCCGGATAAGAGCACCTCAGTCCGTTACGCCAAGCCAAACGCCACCCAAATGACAACCATCTATTTAAAAATATGTAATTTGAAGGGCAATTCTTTCTGTTCCACTATTTTAAATCGGATGCAGTACTAGCCGGTGCAAGGAGGTGGTTACCATGCGGAGCTTAGCCGGCAAATGGCAGCAATCGGTCGCCGGGTCTACGGTGTCGCCTGAGTCGCTGAAGCGGGTCCGCGATGCACAGAGGACAATGCTCTATCAGCAGGAGCTGCTCTGGGTAGATATTCCGTGGGCCGAGAATGCTGCGGATACGCTGATGATTATCAGCAGATTAAGAGAGATGGCTATCGCGCTGAAATCTCCCGGATGTCCCTGCTACAAGGATGGGGCATTACAGGATCAGATTACCTATGGTCTGGAATGGCTGTATACGCACAGATACAACGAGTCTTGCCCGCCATATGGAAACTGGTGGTTCTGGGAGATCGGTGTGCCGATTGCCCTGCTGGAGACGCTGCTGCTTATGGGGGAAGCGCTGGATGCCGCATGGGTTGGGCGTCTTCTGCTCCCCATAGACAAATATGTGGGAGATCCGGCGGTTCATGCCCGCTGGTTCGCGGCGGAGGCCCAGCCGTGTACCGGAGCGAATCTGGTCTGGAAAGTTACAGCGTCCGCTCTTGCTGCGGTGATCCGGCAAGACGGAGAGGGGCTGTCCGCCGCCCGCAATGCGCTGCTTCCCCTGTTCACCTATGCAAGTGAAGGGGATGGCTTTTATGAGGACGGCTCCTTCATCCAGCATGACAACTATGCGTATACGGGCGGGTACGGAGTATCACTGCTTCAGGACCTCATCCGTCTGATGGTATGGCTTCACGATGCCCCCTGGGCATTGCCTGCCGCAGCACAGGAGATGACAGCCCGGTGGATTGAGGAATCTTTCATGCCGCTGATGTTCAAGGGATCTATACCGGATATGGTGAGCGGCCGGGAAATTTCGCGGGAGGAGTCCCAGAACCATGAGAGCGGACATTCCGTCATCACCGCCTGCTTGCGCTTCTCGCGGATATTGGAGGAGCCGGAGCAGATCCGGCTATTCTCCAAAGCCAAAGGCTGGATCATGGCAGATACGTATAAACCTTATATCGCTGGAGCACCGCCCGATACAGCCGCTCAGGCCATAGCTTTGCTGGCTGATGAACGCATACCGACCGCCCCGGAGGAGACCTGCTGCAAGCTGTTTGCCCACATGGATCGGGCGGTGCTGCGGGGTCCGGGATTCCTCTACTCGATCAGCATGTTCTCCAGCCGGATGTACAGCTATGAATCTATTAATGACGAGAATCTGAAGGGCTGGTACACTTCGTATGGCATGACTCTTCTATATAATAGTGACCTCGGACAATATTCAGGCGGATACTGGCCGACGGTTGACCCCTACCGGCTGCCCGGAACTACGGTGACGAAGACTTTGCTGGAGGATGGAGCGGGAGCAGGCCGCTTAAGCAGCCGGGATTTCGTTGGCGGAGCGGTACTTCACAACAAGTATGGAGCCATTGCCATGGAACTGGAGGATGTAGTTCATGAATCCGGCGGACTGACCGGGCGGATCAGCTGGTTCTTGTTGGGAGACAGGATCGTATGCTTAGGCTCGGATATTCAGAGCCGCAGTCCGGCTGCGGTGGAGACGATCATAGAGAACCGGAAGTGCAGCCCGGACGGGGACGATGTGATTACAGCAGACGGAATGGAGATCTGCCGGACCGCCGGGCACACGGAGATACTTCAGCCTAAGTGGATGCATATGAGCGGGAGCACGGAGGGAGCGGGTATCGGGATCTTTTTTCCTCTAAAAAGCATGGTATATGCTCTGCGCGAACACCGCCAAGGGAGCTGGAAGGCAATAAATGCCGCAGGATCAGCTCAGCGCTTGGAACGGTCCTACCAGACGATCTGGTTCGATCACGGAGCAGCGCCGCAAGGCGCGCAGTATGCCTATGTGCTGCTGCCAGGGTACAGTATGGGGGCAACGGCAAGCTTGGCTGAGTCACCGAGCCTGCGGATTGTAGAATGCAGCAGTCAAGCCCATGCGGTTGAAGACTCGGAACGGGGAATCACAGCCGTGCATTTCTGGCAGACGGGATGGTATAGAAGCGGGGGAATTGCTTGCAGCAGTCAGGCTACTGTCATTATGCGCAAGCACCCGGCTGGCTGGAGCCTGGCGGTGGCCGATCCGACTCAGAAGCAGCGCCGTCCGGTGGAGATTGAGATCGAGATGGGCAATCGTATCGGAGCCAGAGCAGAGACCGGCAAGGGGGAACCCGTTCCCCGGGTTGTTAGCATGTCAGAGCGGATTATCGTGCAACAGGCTGAAGCGGGCAAGGTAAAACTGCGGTTCGACCCTGACGGTGCCGGGGGAGCTTCGTTCCATGCGGAGTTCGGGTGCTGAGCATTCCGGGCAATCTCTCTATGAAGTGAAGGGCTACGGCGGATATGGTAGAATAATCCCATCGATCTTAGAGGGGGAAGAACCATGCAGATTCAGATTACCGATGATTTCACAGATGAACGATTCAGGCAGTTTGTAAAAGACACCTTCTGTGGTGGCCGTGAAACGATTCTCAAAAGTGACATTGACACCGTGACCACACTGGAGCTTGCAGGCCATGAATGCTCAAGTCTTCAAGGAATCGGACATTTCACGGCGCTTCGGGAGCTGGATTGCAGCCGGAACAGCCTCCGTACGCTGGACCTCAGCCGGAACACCATGCTGGAGAAGCTGGAATGTCAGGAGAATATGTTATCCAGATTGGACTTAAGCAGCAATCCTCACCTCCAAGTACTGCATTGCAGTTATAACTCGCTGCATGAACTGAACCTTGAGCAGAATACAGCACTTCAGCAGCTCGATTGCAGCAGTAACTATATCATTACTCTGAATATCGCAGAGTGTACGGAGCTTGTGGAAATCCGCTGCAATCATAATCATTTAACCAGCTTGAATATCAGTAACCAACCGGCTCTAACAAGCCTGCGTTGCTTCAATAATCATCTTACGGGTCTGGACCTCAGCCACAATAAGCAGTTGACTAAGCTCTATTGCTCGGAGAACAAGCTGACGGCACTGGATACGAGCCATAATCCGCAGCTAGTGGAGCTGGATTACGCCAATAATCTTATCACCCAGCCCGATCATGAGGTGGAGGGTGTCGGAACCTTGCGATATGATAATACCTTCACATGCTATAGCGCAACTTTTTCCTATTCGGGCGATGAGCTTCCCGTGACCGTGGAGGTTAAGACCAAGACGGATGCGGAGCATTTGAACTCCCAGATTCAAAAGGTATGGGGGGAACTGGACAAGCTGCTTGACCGCGTATTGCAGCAGATTGCCGGGGCTCATCCGGATGAAGATGTGAATGAGCTGGAGCTGGCCGAGTTGAACTTCGCTGTTGACGGATCCTTCCGCATCGGCTACGATGCCGGAGATACGCCGGCGGGCCGGTTATGTATCTATGCAGCGTTTGACTCTGACAGGGAGCTGGACCCTGAGCTGATCTATGAAATGTATTAGGCAGGTATGCCGCAGGCCGCAGAGCGTGCGGCTTGTTCATCAGTACAATTGAAAGCGCTTAATTAAAAGGAGGGATACCGAATGAGGAGAATCCTGACCAAAGGCTGTCTCATAATTCTGGCATTGCTGTTGTCGGTCAGCGGGATTGGCGGAGCAGCGGAACGTGCCCGCGCTGCCGATGCGTTCGACGGGATGCGGGAGAACCGGAAAGTCCTGCTTACAGGGGGCAGCTCTCTGGATACTGCAGACCCTGATATTGCCGCAGCCCTAACCAAGCTGACGAATGAGGCGAACGGTTATTGGCAGACGATGAACACCGCAGCGGGACGCACCTCTCTGTGGAGCGATAATCCCGGGACCGGGAATTCCATTCATATCCGGGTGACTTATGAACGGCTGAAGACTATGGCGCTCGCCTACGCTACTTCCGGTACCTCTCTCTATGGAGACAGCCTGCTTGGAGGCGATATCGTGGCTGCACTCGATTATATGTACGCCACCAGATACCATGAGGGGGTAACGCCGGTAGCCAGCGGAACGAGTAACTGGTGGGATTGGCAAATCGGTATTCCTTTGCAGCTTAACGATATAACGGTGCTGGTGTATGATTCCTTAACCCCGGCACAAGTCACAGATTATATGACGGCCGTGGAACGCTTCTCGCCCGCTGTTACCCTGACCGGAGCTAACCGCACCTGGAAAGCGATGGTGGTAGGCGAACGGGGCATCCTGGTCAAAGATGCCACCAAGGTCGCCGCCGCCCGTGACGGGTTGTCCTCCGTCTTCAATTATACGCTCAGCGGGGACGGCTTTTACCGGGATGGTTCATTCCTTCAGCATAACAACATTCCCTACACCGGAGGTTATGGCATTGACTTGCTGCTGGCTGTCAGTGATCTGATGGGGATGCTTCATGGCTCGCCCTGGCAGGTGACCGATCCCAAGCAGTCCAATGTATGGGAATGGGTGTATAACGCTTATCAGCCGGTGATGTACAAGGGCGCAATTATGGACATGGTCCGCGGCAGAGAGATCTCCAGGCATTACAGCCAGGATCACGATGCGGGTCATCGGGTGATGCAGGGCATTTTGAGCTTATCCCGGTTTGCGCCGCCTGCGCAAGCAAGTGATTTTAAGCGGATGCTGAAGGGCTGGATTCTGTCGGATACCTTCAAGTCCTTTTACGAAGATGCCCCGGTTCCGGCTATTGTTCTCGCCAAAAGCATTACCAGTGACCCGGCGGTAGAGCCTGCGGCAGAGCTGATCGGCTACAAGCAGTTCGCGGCGATGGACCGGGCAGTCCAGCACCGGCCGGGCTATAGCTTCGGACTGGCGATGTATTCCAGCCGGATCGGCAGCTATGAAGCGATCAACAGCGAGAACGCCAAAGCCTGGTATACCTCCGCCGGAATGACCAGCTTATACAACAGTGATCTTGGTCAATACAGCGGAGATTACTGGCCGACCGTGGATAATTACCGTCTGCCGGGAACAACGATACTGTCACAGACCTCTTCCGGCAGTCATACCAGCACCAAACAGTGGACCGGCGGCACCGATATGCAGAATCTGTACGGCGTCTCCGGCATGGAGCTGAAGTACGGGGATCATGATCTTAACGCGAGAAAATCATGGTTCATGTTCGACGATGAAATCGTGGCACTTGGGGCAGGTATCAGCAGCTCGGACAATATCCCCGTGGAGACGATTGTCGAGAACCGGAAGCTGAATACGGCAGGCAGCAATACACTTACCGTCAATGGTACCGTGCAGCCTTCCGCCTTGGGCGGGTCAGGGACGCTGGACCAGGTAGAATGGGCTCATCTGTCCGGCAGCACGGCGGGTACGGATACCGGATATTATTTTCCGCAGACGGTCCCGCTTGCCATGAAGAGAGAGGCCAGAACCGGCAACTGGAAGCAGATCAACCCCCGGCCGGTCACGCCGTCCACTCCGGTTACCCGCAACTATATGACCTTTTGGCTGGATCATGGGGTGAATCCGCAGGGCGGAGAATATCAGTATGTACTGCTTCCGGGGAAGTCGGCTCCGCAAGTGGCTGCCTACGCTGCTGCTCCAGATATTGAAGTGCTGGCGCATACCTCCGGTGTGCAAGCGGTACGGGAGCGGGGGCTGGGCATCATCGGCGCGAACTTCTGGGAGGATGGCACAAGCTCAGCTGATCTGATTACCGTCAACAAGAAGGCGTCGGTCATGACCAGAGAAACAGGTGATACCCTGGAGCTGTCTCTCAGCGATCCGACACAGGCGGCTACCGGCGTGATCGAAGTGGAGCTGGACCGTTCAGCAAGCGGATATACGGCTGATTCAGGGATTACGGTTACTCAGTTAAGCCCGAAGATCCGTTTATCGGTAAATGTCAGCGCAGCCAAGGGCAAGACGTTCAAGGCTTCCTTCGAGCTGGACAGCGGTACGCCTCCGACTCTTCCAGGAGAAGAGATTATTGTGGACAATAACGACACCACCGGGGTGCTGAAGACCGGGAGCTGGAAGACAGCAGCGGTGCAGACCGACCGCTACGGGATCAATTATCTGCATGATGACAACAACGGCAAGGGAAGCAAAAGTGTAACTTTTACCCCCGACTTACCCGCTACGGCTACCTACAGTGTCTATATGATGTGGCCGCAGCACTTCAACCGGTCCACTGCAATTCCGCTGGAAGTCGCTCATACCGGAGGGACGGCAATACTGAATGTAGACCAGACTGCGAACGGCGGAATCTGGAATCTGATCGGTACCTATTCCTTCACGGCAGGTACCTCTGGAAGTGTAACCATCCGTAATAATGGAACGAGCGGGTATGTTGCCGCCGATGCGGTGAGATTTGTACGGAATCCATAATAGATAAAGAAGCCCATGCGATTATGCATGGGCCTTGTGCTGCTGAGATATGATGGAGCTTTTACAGCTCAACCCTCCAGTTACCCAGCCGCTTGGCGATTTCCGGGTCCCGGTGGGAGAAGAACAGGCTCTCGCCCGTATCGAGTGCAGCAATCTGAGCCATATCGTCTGCACTCAGCGCAAAATCAAAAATATCGAAGTTCTCGGCGATCCGCGCTGTACGCACGGACTTCGGAATCGCCACGATATCACGCTGGATCAGCCAGCGCAGCACAACCTGGGCGACGGATTTGTTATGCTTAGCAGCAATCCCTGATAACACTTCATTGCTGAACAAGTTGTTGCGTCCTTCAGCGAATGGTCCCCATGATTCAATCTGCACACCTTGTTCCTTCATAAAAGCAGCGTTATCCGTCTGCTGAAGGAACGGATGCGTCTCCACCTGATTGACGGCAGGCACAATCTCGTTATGGACGATGAGGTCCATCAGGCGGTCAGGCAGGAAGTTGCTGACCCCGATGGCTCTGATTTTGCTATCGTGATACAGCTCCTCCATAGCCCGCCAAGCTCCGTAATAGTCGCCGAACGGCTGGTGAATGAGATACAGATCTAAGTAGTCCAGCTGCAGCTTCTTCAGGGACTTGGCGAAGGCGAGCTTGGCACTTTCGTATCCGGCATCCTGAATCCATAGCTTGGTGGTGATGAACAGCTCTTCGCGGGGTACGCCGCTTCGCTTAATGGCACGGCCTACCGCCTCTTCATTCAGATAACCGGCAGCCGTATCGATCAGGCGATAGCCTGCGGTCAGTGCTTCATACACCGCATTCTCACATTCTTCAGCATCTGGAATCTGATAGACACCGAAGCCGAGCAGCGGCATTTTTACTCCATTGTTCAAGGTTACAGTTTGCATTGTTTTGTCCTCCTTAGGATGATTTGGTGATATGATGAGCCTAACGCCTTCGTGTTACACGAAGTCAAGCAGGGTTTAATTATTTTTCAGTATGGCACTGGCAACATTACAAACAGGACCGGCCATTGGCCGATCCTGCGTTCAATCCCATCCTATTTATTCGCCGGGGAGAGCACGTTTTTTTCTGCACACAGCCACTACATACAAAGGATTCATATCTTTTACTTTTCCGAGATCCATTAGCTCATACGCATTAATAACGGGATTGTCATAAGGCGTGGTCGTAGGAGGCATCGCTCTCGCATTTCTGACAACCTGGGTCTGGAAGGCGGAATAATCCGAGACGAAGGTTTGCCCGTACAGCTCCAGAACATCATATTCCTTCAGCAGCTCCCCCACAAGCTCAACAGTCGTATACTCATATTTATGATAATGATTTCTTGGCGGGTCCACAAAATAGCCCGCAGGGTTCGCTATGCCGCGGTTAGGGGTAGAGACAATAAAGATTCCGTCATCCTTGAGAAGCCTGGCGGATTCTTTAATCCAAATGCTGCCGTCATCAATGTGCTCAATGGTCTCAAAGGAAACAACGACATCAAAGCTTTTGTCTTCAAGCTCAAGCTTATTAACATTTCCGTACGCATAATCAATTTGATCATGACCGTATGTTTTGCGCGCATTGGCCAAGCTGGCTTCATCTATATCTACACCAAGGACATGACTTGCTCCAGCCACCTGCAGCATTTTACTGCCATACCCTGCCCCGCAGGCCGCATCCAGCACCCGTTTATCGTTGACGAACTTTTGGGCTAATCTGTATCTGTTCAGGTGCTCCTCAAGCACATCTCCATGATTCTTCTTGACGGCATCGTTAATGACAACCCGTTCTCCTGTGAAAATTACATCGTTTTGTTCTGTATTCAGTATTTCGGAGTTGATATCTATGGAATCTGTGTCGTTTCCCCCCAATACTTCAGCCTCTGGGTGAGCCTTCGAAGAGGAATCTTCGCTTCTGTAGAACAACGATTCAAAATACTTTTGATTGTACACTATACTTGGATGATCGGGAAAATGTTTTTGAGCTAATTTGTGATGATGATAGGCTTTCTCATGTTCACCGAGCAATTCATAGCATACACACAATTGTAAATGGGGTAGCCAGTTTACAAAAGAGGCATCATAGTTAATGTGCCCATTTACTATCGTTTCTTTTGTAGCCATATCAAACCAAAAAATTGCTAGGTTCACTTGACCTTTCTGCATGAATGCAGCACCGATTTTGTAACAGATCACGGGGTGGGGAATTCCATAAGTAAAGGATTGGAAAGCTGCTAACAAGGCTTTATTCACATCCCCGGCAGCAACGTAACAATCCGAGAGTCTCCCGTAGGCCTCATAGGTTTCTTCATTCAACGTCTTTGCTTCCAAAAGAAACTTTTCATAAAATACAGCGGCATTCTCATAATTTTTCTGATTATATAGAAAGTTGGCGTAATTCATTAAATTGGACATCTGAGATTCCTGTGAATCTGGCTTATGGTTTGCCTGAAGTGTATCCGGTTTATGCATACTAAATCCCTCCTTAGCTTTGTGCCAGAGCTTTTATACTTGCAATTTGCAGCAGGACATCTTCGAAATAGGACTCATCTCCATAAAATTTTCTAAAGAGATCCTCAAAATCATCGGTAAAAACAGGGGCGTGATCACGCATGATTCCCCAATACCAACGGAGGATGTAATTAAAGAGAGAATTTCGTTTCTCTTCCCGGACGTCCTCTGCGGTCAAACCTTTGCCAATAAAATGACTCAAAATTGTCTGATAATTACTAAAAACGACTTCACCGAAATTGTATCCTGCAGGAGGATTCCCGGAAAAATCGAACACTCTCCGGTTAACCACGCAAAAGTGAGGATTTCTGGTTAATATCTCATATTGCATGTAAGCTTGATTCAGCGATGAATCGATATACCGGAAGGGTTCTTCGATTTGTTCAAAATCCACTCTTTTCAAAATGATGCCGGAAATAAAAGTACACATAATACCTGAGGCTCGAAGATAGGCTGGTGCGCCTTTTGCAGTATAAACCTGGCCATCATGATTATGAACATTCAAATATATAATTCCGCACTCTGTATGATTATGGATGACCTCAAGCAGGGCGGGGATGGAATGCTCCACACAATAATCATCATCGCCCTGCCATTTTAGAAACGTCCCCTTCGCTAATTGAGCTACAAGATATATATTGCGGTCCCCCCCGATATTCGAACTGTTTCTGAATGATTTCAGTCTTGGATAGCGGCTGGCATAACGTGCGATCACCTGAGGGGTGGCGTCTGTAGAGGCATTGTCACAGACAATGACTTCAACCCGGCTATCGTCCTGTAATTGGCTGAATATAGAGGAAAGGCATAGATCAAGGTTGGCTGCGCGGTTATAGGTTGGAATACAAATGGAGAGAAGCGGAGTAGCATCCGGTGAGATAGGGTGAATAATTGGTTCATGCTGCTGAATCTGTGCGGGGGACCCTCCTGCCACACAATAATCCGGAAGATCTTGTTCAACGACACTTCCCGGATAGATCACGCTATGCTTGCCTATTCGGATATTACCTGCAATAACCGTTCCCTCTCCAATTTGCGTTCCTTCCCCGATGATAACCTCTCCGGCGCCGTTCATCCATCCTTGTGCCTTTACCGGGATTCCAATCTGGCGATACTCCTGTCTGGCATCCGATATACTAACATTAGAGCCTATCGTCACATTAGATTTAATCTCAATACGGTTGATGGCATGAAGAGTGAGCCCTTGTTCACATTTGCAATCATCCCCGATAATAATTTTGGGTAGAGGCAAAGAAGCTTGTGCTTCAGGCTGTATGGAGTAATCTCCCTTAATGGTTACCCTATCACCAATCAGAATGAGTTCGGGATGCTTGAGTTGTCCGTTGGCAGCGATCTCTGTATTGTTGCCATAGTAATAGAAGCTGGATACTGTTTCAGACTCTAAGGAGTGTGACATATGAACTTCCTTTCTGAAATATGAGTTATGATTGGCGTATTGCTTCCATGATGGCTAAGCCATCCTCATAATAGGGTTCTTCGTGATAGTATTTTGTATAGATTCCTTCAAATTCATCAGTGGTCACAGTTGCTTTATTATTCCGTAGCCATGGTATGGTGTAATGATAGAGAGTTTGTCTTTTCTCTCTGGCAATATCTTCAGCAGTTAAGCCAGAGCTCAAGAAGTGGCTTAGGATAGATGGATAACCGTTGAAGAACACTTCAGCAAAACTGTATTTAGGATTGTAAGCACCGCCATAACTGAACATACTATCGTACATGATGCAGAAGTTCGGGTTATCCTTTAATATGGAATATTGCAGATATAATTGATTGAATTTAGAAGCCATAAATAGGGTGGGATTCTCGATCTTCTCCAAATCCTCACGCCTTAATACAACTGAACTGATAAACGCTCCATAAAGAGTGGTGGCGGCCAGGAAATTGCTAATCCCAGAGTCTAAGCGGGGAGGCCCATTTCCGTTTATTATACTAATATGAATGACTCCGCATTCCGGATGACTGTCCAGTACATGAAGGAGGGGCATGATCTTGCCGGGGAGAAAATAATCATCATCTCCATGCATTTTCACAAATTTTCCTCTTCCCAATGTTGTAACAAAATAAATATTAGGGTCTGCACCAACATTAGTGTCATTTCGAACTGCTCTCATATTGGAGTAAAGGGACATATACTTGTCTATGACATCTGGTGTGGCATCTGTAGAGGCATTATCGGATACCACTACTTCGATCAGTTCGTTATTCCCGATCTGTGAGTAAATTGAATGAAGGCAGGTGTCCAGATAAGGCGCACGGTTGTAAGTCGGGATGCAGATAGATAACAGGGGGAGACGGCTTCGGGCAGTAAGAACGGCCTGGGCTTGGTCATGATCAGACACATCCACCCAACTGCCGGAGGCAGTCTCATAGACCTGCACAATCGATGCGGGATTACCTGAAACCACGCAGTAGTCGGGAACATTGTCCAAGACCGTACTGTTTGCCTTAACTACGCTCCCAGCTCCAATACGTATATTCCCTGACAGGCGGCAATTTGCTCCGATCCAGGAGCCTTCGCCAATGGCGATTTCACCTTCCATTTGAACATTGGAATAGATAAGAACATTTGGCTCTAAGATAATCTTGGGGGATGCTGTGATCTGTACCCCTCTGTTGATCTGACATCCGTCTCCTATACAGATAACTGGACCCTCATGAGGAAGCTGTTGGTCTATGGCTGCTGTCTTGATATAGTGCGGAGCTTCAACAGAAACATTATTGCCTATAGATATTAGCTCTGGAGACTCAATTACGCCCCCTTGCCCGATGTAAGTGTTGCTTCCAAGCTGAGCAAATCGCTCAGCGAATTCAAGCGGTATATTTAAGGTCAAGGCAGATTCTCCTTCCATCCTTCAGGTCTGGCTTCGTACCCGTTAAGCTGTCTTTTAATGCATATGGGGCCGATTCCTAAAGTATGATGAGTGTACCGAAAAATACCGGATTTGCTGGACGTTGTGGATGTTTTAAACGCGAGCAGTCAGCTAACTATCCGAATAGAAAGAGGCGATACGCATGACTACTACGTGTTTCATTTGTGAGAAACATCTGGGGAATACTCCCCAGCCGCCTGGGGGATACATATATTATGCTGGAGGCTTAGCCTCCAATCGACTTTATTCGCCACCATTCGTCAAATCCTTTACCCGTTCACCTTGACACCGTGTATACCCCGTGACATAATAATTCCAGACTAAATGACTATGATAAGTTGGACATCGTAGACAACAAGAGAGATCTTTTACTAGACGAGGGGGAAGTTATAATGAAGAAGAAATTTGTGCCAGGCGTTCTGATGGTGTTGCTCGGGTTGGTCATTGCAGGCTGCGGTAATGGAACTAAGAATGACGCAGGCTCCGCAGAGACAAACGGCGCGGGAGCCGGTACGAAGACCATCGTTGCGGCAACGAGCGGGGTAAGTAACCCTTTTAGCTACGAGAAGGACGGACAGTTGACAGGTTACGATGTGGAAGTAATGAAGGCGATCTTCAAGGACCTTCCGGAATATAAGATAGAGGTTCAGGCGATTGAATTCGAAGGGATTCTGACTGGCCTGGATAATGGCCGTTTCCAGCTGGGGGCGAACAATTTCAGCTCCAACCCCGAGAGACGCGGCAAATACAATTTCTCTCTCCCGATTATCGAGAATGCGAATGTATTCGTAGTCCGCAAGGACGATAACACCCTTAAGGCAATAGAAGACCTGAAGGGCTATAAAGCCGTAACAGAAGTAGGCAACTCCGGTGCCACACTGCTGGAGAATTATAATGAAGCGAACCCGGATGCCAAAGCAGAGATTATCTACACCGACGAGAATTTCGTGAAGCAGTTCGAAGGTATTGAAGCCGGCAAGTACGATGTGCGCATCATTTCCCGTGTCTCTGCCGAGAAGGCCATCAAGGAGCATGGCTTCACCAACCTGAAGGTCGTTGCGTTCTCTACAGAGAACAGTGATCCAGGATCTTATATCCTGCTCTCCAAGTCCGCGGACAGCACCCTGCTGGATACCGTCAATAAGAGAATTAAGGAAATGTATGCGGACGGCACCCTGCTGAAAATTAGCCAAGAGCAGCTTGGCGGCGACTATTTGCCTAAAAAAGAGCTAATGGAGTAACCGAAGGAAGGTGATCGCATGAAATTTCTAGTCTCGGGAGATGCCCTATTCTCCAGCAGTAATTTAGATAAGACGATGGATCCGGAGCTGCTTGCTTTGCTGCAAGGGGCCGATGAAGCTTTTACCAATGCAGAGTTCGTGACCCCGCGCCTGAATACCGCTCCGGCGGCAGGCCGCGGCTACCAGACCAGTGTGCGCCCCAAGGCGCTGGATGAATTCGGGAAGCTCAATATCCGTTATGTGAGCTTTGCGAATAATCACACGGGAGACTACGGGACCCAGGGTCTTGTGGATACGATCGAAGAGGCGGAAGCCCGCAGTCTGACCCCGCTTGGAGTGGGCATGAGCCTGCATGAAGCGCGTAAACCGGTGTTCGTGGATACGGCAGATGGCCGGATCGCCATCATCACTATCGATGTGACGAGAAGCGAAGTATTCGCTGCCTCGAATCCGGGGAACGGCGTTCCAGCCCGTCCGGGGGTCAACCCGCTCCGCTGGTCGCGTACGTATGTCGTGAATGATCAGGACTTCAGCACCTTGAAGGAGATCAGTGAACGCATCGGCATCGCTTCCAGCATGGAGGAAGGCAAGCGGATTGAGACCTTCAAGAGCAAATCGGAGAATTACTATGAATTCGGTTCATTTTTCGAAGGCTATTTAACCTTTGAAAAGGGAGAACAGTCCCGTGTCAAAACGGTAGCGCATGAGCAGGATCAGCAGGAAATCTACCGCAGCATCCAGGATGCTGCGGAGCGCAGTGATTATGTTTTTGTCAGCCTGCACACGCATGAAGGGGAGAATGAGAACTGGTACTCCGATTATCCCGCAGAGTTCATTGAGACCTTCGCGCGGGGGGCGGTGGATGCCGGGGCGAGCTGTGTCTTCGGACATGGTGCCCACTTCACCAGAGGGGTGGAGCTGTATAAGGGCCAGCCTATTTTTTATAACATAGGCAGTCTGTTCATGGAGTTCGAGGCCGGAGAGTCGATTGTATCTCCCGAGATGTTCACCGCCTACGGGTATGCCGAGAATGAAGCTCCATCTACCCTGCATAAGAACAGAACCAAGGACAGCGAAGGGAACTGGCAGGGGTTCTACAGCGACCGCAAGTTCTCCGAGAACTTCCTGGTTATGTTCGATCTTAGTGTGGAGGACAAGCGGTTCGGCTATGAGCTGATTCCGATTGATCTTAGACTCACTCATGAGACGGTGACGAAGCGCGGGCTTCCGGTCCTGGCTTCAGATGAAGCTGCGGCTTCCCTGGTGGAGCGGCTTAATGCGGTAAGCAACGAACGGTATCATACTGAAATTATCTATGAGGGCAGACGGTTGACTGTCAGACCGTGTTAGAGCGTCGCCCTGTAAATTGAACGTGGAAGGAAGTAAGTCTGCATGGGAGAGATTTTTGATATTCACGCGGTGTTCTCAGCGATTCCTCGCCTGTTAGAGGTCCTTCCTGTGAGTCTGCAGATTACGGTCATCTCGATGATCGTTGGCCTTGTGTTTGCTCTGTTGTTCGCCATTATCCGTATGCGCCGGATTCCCGTGCTAAGCCAGCTAGTCACAGTCTTCATCTCGTTCATCCGGGGAACGCCGATCATTGTGCAGCTGTATCTGACCTATAACGGAATTCCGTTGTTACTCAAATTCATTAATCAGCAGTACGGGACGGATTATAATATCAATGCCATTCCGGCGATGATCTTCGTACTGGTCACCTTCGCATTCAATGAAGCGGCGTACAACTCGGAGACGATCCGTGCTGCGCTGCAATCGGTCAACAAGGGCCAGATTGAGGCCGCTGAATCCCTGGGGATGACGTATCTTCAGGTGCTCAGAAGGGTCATCGTTCCGCAGGCGCTGGTGGTGGCGATACCGCCGCTGGGCAATGCCCTGATCGGACTGCTCAAGGGGACCTCCCTGGCCTTCGTTGCGGGTGTGATCGAAATGACAGCCAAGGGTAAAATCATCTCCGGCAGCAACTTCCGCTTCTTCGAGGTGTATCTTGCGCTGGCGATCATCTACTGGGTCATGACGATTCTGATTGAGCAGCTTCTGAGATTCCTGGAGAAAAGATTCTCCATTCCGGACTCCGCTGCCGGGGCCATGAACCGCGGCTGGTTCTCTTGGGGAAGGAGAGAGATCTGATGATTAAGGTAAGCCATTTATCCAAGTCCTTTCACGGCAATCTGATTCTGGATGATCTGTCGGTGGAGATTGAGAAGGGCGATGTCGTAGCCTTGATCGGTTCGTCCGGTGCAGGTAAGTCCACCTTCCTGCGTGCGCTCAACTGCCTGGAGCAGGCGGATCAGGGGATGCTTGATCTCGAAGGCTTCAAGGTCGATTTCAGCACGATCACGAACAAGCAGCGGCTGGAGCTGCGGAAGCAGACGGCGATGGTCTTCCAGCAATTTAATCTGTTCCAGCACCGGACGGCGCTGGATAATGTGAAGGAAGGCCTGAAAATTGTGAAGCGGATGAACGACCGCGAGGCTGCACAGATTGCACAGGAGCAGCTGGAGCAAGTAGGTCTTGCGGACCGGGCGCATTATTATCCGAAGCATCTGTCCGGCGGCCAGCAGCAGCGGGTCGGCATTGCCCGCGCCCTGGCGATGAATCCGAAGCTGCTGCTCCTGGACGAGCCCACCTCGGCGCTTGACCCTGAGCTGGTCGGCGAGGTGCTGCAGACGATCAAGAAGACCGCCGCCACAGGTCAGACGATGATTCTCGTCTCGCATGAGATGAGCTTCGTCTATGAGGTGGCCAACAAGGTGCTTTTCTTGGACAAAGGAAAAATCGTGGAGGAAGGGACGCCGGACCAGGTGTTCAACCATCCGAAGTCCGAGCGGGCCAAGGAGTTTCTGCATAATTATTTCCGCAACAAATCTGGAAAGTCAGATTAGTTCCATAATCAAAACCCCCGGAAGCGTTCGCTTCCGGGGGTTTTTCATTGGGGATGATTTCAGCCGATGCCTCAAAAATACTAATATAGGGTCGGTACCATTCCTCCGTCCATGCGGATGGGAGAGCCCTTGAACGCTGAGGCCATCGGGCTGCAGAGGAAAGCGGCCAGGCATCCGATCTCGGAAGGTCTGATAAAACGCTCAATTTCGGATTGGGGCAAATTCTTCGCCATAAAGTCCTTTTCTTTAGCCTCGAATGTCATTTCTTCGTCCGGATAAATGCTCCCGATAATCTGTTGCACGTTCTCGGAGAGGGTCGGACCCGGCAGGATCGTGTTGACGGTAACCTCGGTGCCGCGGGTCAGCTTGGACAAGCTCTTGGATAACGACAGCAGCATGGATTTGGTCACAGCATACTGAGGCATCTGTCCGGAAGGCATAACGGCTTCCTCGCTAGCGATAAAGATGACGCGGCCGTATCCGCGGCTCAGCATTGAGGGCAGATAGAACTTGGTAAGGCTGTTGGCGGCGAGCACATTCGTGCGGATATATTTCTCCCATACGGCATCGTCTGCGTCGTCATAAGACATAATCTCATAGATGCCCATGTTGTTGACGAGAATATCGATGTGAGGGAATTTCGCGAATAGAGCTTCTCTCTGCTGCGAATCGGTGAGATCGGCCGCAGCATGCTGAGGACGGGTCTGCGGGAATTTTGCCTGGAGCTCTGCGGCAGTGCGCGTAGCGTCATCGTTGTTCCTGCCATTTATGAGTACATGAGCGCCTTCTCTGGCAAGCTCAATAGCTATCGCTTTACCGATCCCCTTGGTAGAACCTGTTACTAATGCTGTCTTATTCTTCAATCCCATATCCATCTGTCTGCACTCCTTGTATTTAAGATAGGGATAATATTATCTCATTTCGCCTAATCGGTAACTAGCGGGGGACGCCGATATTCTTGCGCGGTGCGCCAATTGGCAGGTGTCTCCCCTTCCCATGAGCGGAACGCACGATAGAATGAATTCTGGTCCTCGTAGCCTACAAGGAAGGCGACCTCTTTGATCTCTAGCGACATGTCTGCCAGATAGACAAGCGCTTGCTCGTGCCGGGTCTGCGATATCAGTTGTGTAAAGCTTGCCCCTTCGTCTGTCAGCCGGCGCTGCAGCGTGCGGCCGCTCATCCCCAGCTCACCGGCAACGGTATGAATGTCAATTCGTCCTCGCGTCAGGCAACGCGACAGAATCCATTTGACATGGTCGATCATCGTGCGCCTGCCGTTATGTTCATCCAGCGAACGATCCAAGGCGGGAGTCAGGATGTCGAGAAGTTCTTCGTTGTACGATACGAAGGGACGATTCAAATCGTCCCGGTTCAATGTTAGCCGGTTGCGGTCCGTTCCCGTCTTCACCCGGCAGCCGAAATAATCCTCAAGAGCCTGAACGTCGCCTATGGGATGGACGAATTCGACGGAACAAGCGCTCAGGTAATGCCCGGTTCCCCGGCGCCCAAGCTCAAGCAGATAGGCGAGCGTGATGCCGACAAGCACCGGAGGTCCGGGTTGTTCCGAATGCTGCCACTCTAATTCAATCAAGCACTGACTGCCTTCTTCCCGAATGCGCAAGCTTTCTGGAGGGCACATCTGCTTATAGCGCACCATCCGGTTCAGTGCATCCCGGAAGTCGAGAGCGTGAAAGGTCGCCAAGACGGCTGGCGGATAGTGTGCTGTCTCGTACGAGGTCGCTAGCTTGACTATTCCCGCAGCTACGTCCACGGATAATTCGGAATAAGCTTGCCAGATGGCATAATATTGAGCGGTTGAGACGTCCGGTCCGTTAATTACGGTCATTGGTAGACCAGCTTGGCGCGCAACGTCAATGGGTTCTATCCCGATTCCACTCAGACTCGTCCAGAAGCCTGGAGCGATTTTGATTCGATTTGCAATACGGGCGTTCATGGCTGCCGACCTCCTGGGACATTATCTAATTGCAAAGGGTCTACGGAGCCCGTGGTCCCTTGATTCTTCTGATTATAGTCTAACCATAGAGCAGCGTCATCTGTTCAATCACTTCACGCGAGACCGTGAACAATATTCTAGGGTCATGCAAACCCGCGAGAATCGCAGCAATATTCAGCTACCTTCATTAAAGTCGCAATTTTTGCGACTTTTTTGTTTTGTATCCGTATATATACCTTTAATACGACTAAAATACGCCAAAAGGAGCGATGCATCTTGAATTTCATGAACCAGAATGGCGATAATATCCCAGGGTTCAAGCTGCCGAAGTTGAAGCCGGGTATGTACAAGAGGATAGGAGTGGGGGTAGCCGCAGCAGCTGTGCTGCTGTATATCGGCGCTACCTCATTCTATACGGTGCAGGAGCAGGAACGTGCGGCTATTCTGACCTTCGGCAAGTATACGAGTGAGAGCTCAGCCGGGCTACATTTTAAATGGCCCTATCCCATCCAGGATGTAATTACCGTGCCTGCCGAGCTGACCCAGCGGATTCATATCGGGTACCGCCAGGAAGCTGGAGGATCTGTGCCCGTGGATGAAGAAGCCATGATGATTACAGGTGATGAGAACATCGTTTCTGCCGACGCTGTAGTCCAGTGGAAGATCAGCAATATCCGTGATTATCTGTATAACATTGATGACCCTGAGCAATTCTTGCGCAACTCGGCCAGCTCCTCGATCCGTGCGGTCATTGGTTCCGAGAAGCTGGACTATGCGATTACCGACGGAAAGACGGTCATTCAGGATAAGGTCCGTGTGCTGCTGGTGGATCTGCAGAAGAAATACAACACCGGCATTCAGATCATCGATATCAAGTTCCAGGATATTGAGCCGCCAAGCGGTCAGGTGGAGGAAGCTTTCCGCGAGGTGACGAACGCCCGTGAAGAGAAGAATACGAAGATCAACAACGCTAAGAAGTATGAGAACGATATCATTCCGAAGGCGCGCGGTGAAGCGCAGGCCCTGCTGGAGCGGGCCGAAGGCGAGAAGAAGTCGCGTATCCTGAATGCGCAGGGGGATGTGGCGCGGTTTAATGCGATTTTTGCCGAATATGCGAATAATAAGAGTGTCACCGAGAGCCGGCTGGTTCTGGAGACCCTGGAGACGATTCTGCCTAACGCCAAGATCTTCATTACCAACTCGAACAGTGATACGGTGAACTATCTGCCGCTGAATGAGCTGATGCGCAGTTCCAAGGAGAACACCTCAGCTCCAGCCGCGACGAATCCGCCTGCCTCACCCGCACCGCAAGGAGGAGATGCCAAGTGAAAAGAAACCCGATCATCCTATTAATTTCCTCTATCGTCCTGATTATTCTGCTGGCCGGCTCTATGTATATTGTGAAGGAAGGGGAATATAAGGTTGTCCTGCGTTTCGGTGAAGCGATGCGTGCGGTGGAGGAGCCGGGGCTGAAGTTCAAGCTGCCTTTTGTCGAGAATGTCTCGGAGCTGCCCAAGTATCAGATGACGTACGAGAGCTCGCCGACCAGCATTCTGACCAAGGACCAGAAGCCGATTGTGGTCGATAATTATACCGTCTGGAGAATCACCAACGCCTCGCAGTTCCTGAGAACCGTTCAATCGGTCAGCGGCGGGGTCCAGCGTATCGATGAAGCCGTCTATAACTCGGTGCGACGCAAGCTGTCGGAGATCAATTATGAGAATATCATCAGTGAGGATACCGGCCGGGGTAATATTAACGATGAGATTACCAAGGATGTAAGTGACGCGTTGTCCCGTGATAACTACGGCATTGAAGTCATTGACGTACGGATCAAGCGTACCGACCTGCCGGAAGAGAACAAGCAGAGCGTGTACAACCGGATGATCTCGGACCGCCAGTCTATTGCTGCGCGTTACCTGTCTGAAGGGGATGAGGAGTCCAAGAAAATCACCTCCAAGGCGGACCGCGCCTCCCGGGAGCTGATGGCCCAGGCGGAAGCCGACTCTAAGAAGATTATCGCCGAAGGCGAAGGGGAAGCCGCCAAAATCTACAACCTGGCCTATGGCAAATCTCCTGAGTTCTATAGCTTCTACCGCACATTGCAGAGTTATGTGACCACGCTGAAGAATGAGCCGGTCATCATGATCCCGATCGATTCGCCGTATGCGAAGATACTGATGGGCACTAAATAATAGGCTTAACGGAGAACACCCCTTAGGATCAATTGATTCTAAGGGGTGTTTTTGTCGTGTTACCCGGCTGCTCTGAAGGTTGTTTTTAAGGAAAATAGGCTTATCTAGATACTTCACTTAATACATTAAGTTATATCAATTATTTTCAAATCTAAGGGGTGTTCTATTAATGTTGCTATTATTCTGGGGTGAGCCTAAATGAATCAGAAGATAAAACGGGTCTTGCTGGGCAGTCCGATCCATCAAAAACCGGAAATTTTGCAGCATTTTCTGAATTCTTTGCAGCGCCTGAACCTTAACAATATTGAATTGCATTACTATCTGATTGATGATAATCGGGATGAAGCCTCCAGTGAACTTCTGCAGCAGTTCGCCCAAAGCGGGAGAACAGTCATTCTGGAATCCTCTGGCTACCATGATGACTATATACGCGATGACAATGCCCATGCCTGGCGTATTAGCCTTGTCTGGAAGGTGGCCGAGTTCAAAAATCAGATGATCCGGCATGCGGAAGCTTTCGGCTATGATTATCTGTTTCTGATTGATTCCGATCTCATTCTTCATCCGAGTACACTGGAGCAGTTGCTTAGTTCAGGCAAGGACATTATCTCTGAAGTGTTCTGGACCCAATGGGAGCCGGGCAAATTGTCCCAGCCGCAGGTATGGATGCATGATGAGTATAACCAATGGGAAGCGTTACCGGGAGAAAAACTCTCACCTGAAGAGATCAAGCGCCGCCTTCATACATTTCTGCTGAAGATGGAGGAACCGGGAATTTATGAAGTCGGCGGACTTGGCGCCTGCACCTTAATCAGCATCCAGGCCATCAAGTCTGGTGTTAGTTACAAGAAAATCCGTAATCTCTCGTATTGGGGAGAGGATCGCCATTTCTGTATCCGTGCAGCGGCACTTGATATTCCTCTCTTCGTAGATACCCATTATCCGGCTTTGCATATATACAGAGACAGTGATCTTGATAAAGTTGAGGAGTTCGTACGGCAGTCAACGGCAATGCCTGAGACGGAGCCAAGTGAGCATATTGGGAAAAGGAATGATGGAGAGCCAGAGCGGAGCGATGCGGAACATGTTGTCACCCCGGCAGCGGCCTCGCGCCGGCCCAAGCTGACTCTAACGATGATAGTTAAGAATGAAGCCACAAGGTTCCTGCGGCAGATTCTGGAGGAGCACCGCAAATATATCGACGAGGCCGTTATTATCGATGATGGCAGCACAGATGACACAGCGGAATTAGTCAAGGAGGTTCTTAAGGGAATTCCGCTTAAGCTGATTCATAATCCGGTCTCCCGCTTCAACAATGAATCCGAGCTGCGTAAACAGCAGTGGGAGGCGGTGGTTGCGACTGGGCCGGAATGGATTCTTAATCTGGATGGGGATGAGATATTTGAACCCGGCTTTGCCGAAGAAGTGGACTCCTTGCTGAGAACGGAGAACTGCGACCTATTCTGCTTCCGCCTTTACGATTTCTGGGATGACAACCATTACCGCGAGGATAAGTACTGGCGGGCCCACCTGAGATACCGGCCGTTCCTGGTCCGCTACCGCAAAGACTTCACCTACCTCTGGAATAATCTCCCGCAACACTCCGGGCGGCTGCCAGAGAATATTTGGGAATTGCCCCATCAGCTGAGCAACCTGCGCCTGAAGCATCTTGGCTGGTCAAAGCTGGAATTCCGGCTGGAGAAGTATATACGGTATATGCAACTGGACCCGGACGGCAAGTACGGCTGGAAGGAGCAATATCAGTCCATTCTTGATGAACATCCCATTCTGTTGCCTTGGAGCAAACAGTAAGGGAATCCGTTAAATGAGAAGGGGAGATGAAGGAGCAGGGAGGCGGTACCTTCCAGCTCCTTCATCTCCCCGGCATGTTCCTGTTACAAGAAGATCAGCAGCAGCGTACCAACCACGAAGCAATAGTATGAAAAGTAGATCAGATTGCCCTTCGCCATAATACCGATGAACCAGCGCATGGCGAAGTAAGTGGCGACCAGCGTGGTGAGGAAGGCGATCAGGTAAGGCATCGCCAGCGCTGAACGGTTCGGATCATTCGCGATATCGGATGCGCCGAGAATCAGGCCTCCGATACTGATGGGAATGTACAGCATGAAGGAGAATTTGAGTGCGGTCTCCTGCTTCATCCCGACGGCAATCGAGGCAATCACGGTTGAGCCGGAACGGCTGATCCCGGGAATCAGTGCTACGGCCTGAGCCAGCCCGACGATAATGGCATCCTTCATTTTGAGGTTGCCGTCTCTTTTCTGGCCGCGCAGATTGCGGATCAGCCAGAGGGCAACCCCTGTAACAAGTAAGCTGATGGATACGGTATGTACAGAGGTGAAGACGCGTTCGATCGTATCCTTGAAGAATACGGCAGCAACCGCTGCAGGGATTGTGCCGATAACGATGTAGATGCAGAACATGAATTCGGACCGGTACTTCGTATCGCGCGTCTTCAGATAACGGAAGAACCCTGTGATTAAGTCCATGATATCTTTGCGGAAAATAAAACAGATGGCGATCAATGAGGCCGTATTGGTTAAGATTTCAAAAGAGAGTCCATTCTGCTTCACGCCAAGCAGCCGCTGGGCAATGATTAAATGCCCGCTGGAGGAGACGGGAATCGGTTCCGTCACCCCCTGTACGAGGCCTAACAGTAAGTATTTTAGCCAATTGTACCAGTTTTCCATGATTTCCTCCTGAATTTGAACTGCAAATAATGTGGATTAAGCCTGCCGTCTGCGGTACCGCTTGGACAGGACGTACAGCCCGAACCCTAACAGGAACAGAGTGGCCAACGGCAGAATGTAAGGCTTGACGATCTCATCCACATGCTCCCACTGCGAACCCAGCTTGTAGCCCAAATAGACATAGATTGCCGTAATCGGCAGCATGGCCAGGAACGTATAGAGACTGAATTTGAACACATTCATCTTGGCGATCCCGCAGGGGATGGAGATGAGAGTTCTTACGCCCGGAATGAAGCGCCCGTAGAAGGCCACACCGCTGCCGTATTTCTCAAAAAAACGGTCAGATGCTTCCAGGTGATGCGGGCGGATGAACAGGTACTTCCCGTACTTGTCCACCATGGGTCTTCCGCCGAACCGGCCAAGGGCATACAATGTTAGCGGACCGAGGGTGCCACCGACCGTACCGGCCAGAATGGTCAGCAGAAGCTTCATATCCCCCAGATACACCCAATATCCGGCAAGCGGAAGCACGATTTCAGCAGGCACAAATTCAAAGGATAAGGCGATCATGATTCCGGCATACGACAAATCTTTGAAAAAAAGTATAAACTCCGTAATCCATTCTGTCATGCGTTTCTCTCCCTTCTCAAACAAAAAGCCCCCTATTTAAAGGGGGCAGTCTCATCAACTGTCAGCACCCTCTCATCTTTGCAAGGCATCCGGGATGCCTCTAGTGCTGTGCCTAATATGCTTCTGGCATGACGGTCACAGCGGTATCATCGGGCGAAGCCCTCCACCGAACTCTGGATAAGAGTATTATTCAATTTGATAACATTAAAACACACCTGTATACCATTAAGCAAGTTTGGGAAAAGAGAGAAATGGTGGATGAAAAGTTGAAAGCGTTATCTCAGTTCAATCCTGAACACATCGCCCGCCTGCCCGCCGAAGACGGCCATTCCGCCTTGCGGCAACTTGACTGAAGGGGTTTTGCTAACTTTTGAGTGGCTTACGATCATTCCGTCCGCATCATAGACAACGTATCCGCCGCTTGGGGGAGCCGTAACGGTCATGGTTTTGCCGGCGGCCTTCTTGTCGATCTTGAACCATACGCTCTGGCCGCCCGCAGGAACGGTGCTGGTCGAGGCCGGTCCTCCATAGATCGGCTTCACGGCATCGCCGCTGATATAAGCATTGCCGTCGATGGTTAAATATTCGGCACCGTTCTGCTTGGAAAAGGTCAAATCGAAGGCGTCTCTGCCGTTCATAACCGGAATTTCAGCCGCATTGACGGCAGTGTTCTCGTCCACAATCCGCGTTCCGGTGGCGTAGCCCTGTTCAACCTTAACAGTCTTCGTCAAGATGGAAGGGGAGAGGTAGAAGAAGGAATTAATTTTCTCATCCACAGCGTAGTAATGCTTCCCGTCTCTCTGCGCCCAGGCCTGCTTCGTAGAAGCATTCAGGGGATTTGCATCCAGCTTCTGGTACTCATATGTGACCATCAGCATTTGACCGATACCGGGGATAGTCAAGTGCGTGTTCAGCTTCAGATAGGTTTTGCCGTTCTTCTGCTTATCGAAGCTTACGGCTGCACTGCCGTCCGGGCTCGTGAACTGTCCCTTGCCGGTATAAATATACTTCTGCGCAGGAATGAGTCCGCCCTCCAGCTCAGGCAGGTTGAGCGCTCCGTCCTTAATGGTTATGGCAGTGGTTGCGCCGACAGTACCGTATAATCCCGAATAGGCTCCCAGCTCGGCAGGCATAGCCGCTTTGACCGGAGAAGTGAAGGTGGCTTCCGGCAGAATCTTATTAATCTTCCCGGTGTCCTTCAGGTAGGCCAGCAGCACATTGGTAGCGAAAATGGTGTTATAGATTGAGCTTCCGCCCGACGAGAGCACCGCGATGGATATATCGGATTCCGGCAGGGTAATCAGGTCAGCGTGATACATGATGGTATCTCCGCCTTTGGATAAGGCCTTGATTCCGTAATCACCGAATGGTGCCAGATCTACGGCATCCCAGCCCAGACCGTAATTGAAGCTGTTTCTCTCTTCAGGCACCCAGAGCCCATTCTTGTATTCAGGCTGCTGCATCGCTGTAGCGGAGGCTTTCGACAGAACATCCGGGTGCTTGCCGCTGAGCATCTCGGCGAATGTGGTCAGATCTTCGGCTGTGGAATAGAGGCCGCCTGCTCCAAGGATATTGGCATTCTCGGCAGGCATTGCCTGCGTTAGACCAGGGAAGTAGGTCTTGGCGAGCTGCTGCCGGTTAAAGGTGTCCAGCGGCGTCTTGGTGGAGCTTAGCTTCAGCGGAGTGCTCATGTGCTGATCCAGGAACTCAGTATAGCTGCTGCCGGTCACCTGCTCAATCATCAGCTCCAGCAGTTGAAAGCCGTCATTGCAATATACGGAATAGGCGCCGGGATCAGATTTGAGCCGCTCAGACTGAAGCCTTGTCAGCAGGTCATCATGATTCTGAGTATCGGCATCATCCATCAGAATACTGTTCCCGTAGTGGCTGCCGTACAGGCCCGAGGAATGGTTCATTAACATGCGCGGCGTAATCTTCTTATAGCGCTCATCGGCCATTTTGAATTGCGGCAGATACGTAGTCAGCGGCTTATCGATGTCAATGACCTGATCTTCGGCAAGCATCATCGTGGCTGCGGAGACATGCATTTTGCTGACGGAGCCGATGCCGAACATGGTATCCTTCGTGATGGGAGTCCCGGCTGCCTTATCAGATACACCGAAGCCTCCCGATACCGTAATGGCACCTTGATCCCTAATCGCATACTGCATGCCGCTTACCCCGTAATCGGATACGATCTTCGAGCCCAGCAGACGGGCCGTTTCCTGCACCGGGCTCTCCTTCTCCTGAGCGGCAGCCGGGGCTGCGGGGATTACTAACATGGCAGCAATTACGACTGAAGTTAACTTGTTCATCTTGAATTCCTCCTCTTGTGTCTCTTAGGTAATCTTCCTGAAGTTATCATACAGGCAGAAGAGAGGAGCGTGGCCCGAATAACCCTGAAACGCGGATTACGATCCCTTAAGCGCATTTTATATAGAAACTTCGCGCGAGAAGGGGAGGACCACCATATTGTTGAATTCCCGATGCCCGGCCTCAATCGTCATATTGCCGCCGTACTTCTCGCAGATTCTGGAGATATTGGTTAGACCGATACCATGGTATTCCGGGTCCGGCTTCCGGCTCTGCAAAGAGGTAGTCTCCGGGGCGGTATGATTCAGGATGCGGATGAACAGCGCGGATTCACTGGAGTGCATCTGGATCAGAATGTAGCGGTCCTCGGCCAGCCGTACTTTTTTGGAGGCTTCAATGGCATTGTCCAGCATGTTGCCCAGCACGACGCACAGGTCATAACGGTCGATGTGAAGCTCACCAGGCAGCAGCTTGAGCCGGGTATCGATGCGGATGCCGTTCGCTTGTCCGATATTCAGTGTGTTCGTGACCAGCGCATCCACCGCCAGATGGCCGGTGTTGACCCGCTGGTAGGCATCCTCTACTTTATTCTGCGTAAGCTTGATATGCGCAAGAGCGGCCGCCGGATCATCCCGCCGGATACACTCTTCAATGTAGAGGAACTGCTGATGGGTATCGTGGATGATTCTTTTAATCGACTTGAAGCTGTGCACCGTCTTCTCATAGTTGGCGTCCTGATAGTTCATCTGGTGCTGGAGCTGGGCGTTCTCATGCATGAACTGGAACTTGTCGGTAATAGTATCGAAGATATAGACAATCATCACATTCAGGAACAGGAAGCCGAGAATCGCAAAAAAGTAGTAGAAATCCTTCGTGCTGTTAACGGTAAGAACGTTGATCTGATAGGTGCTGATGAGCGGGACGAGCAGGAACATCACATAATACCGGTAGGGCAGGGAGACGCTTCGGCGTTTGGAGATCAGCCGGATGATCTGAATCACCGGGAACATAATAATGCAGCTCAGGATCAGCCCCTTGATGAAGGCCGGCCGGTCAATCCCCGTACCCCCGTCCATGCTGGTGTAATCTACCGAATCTATCATTGAGAAAATATACAGCGACATAAAGCTGACCACCGTCATCAGCACAGCGTACAGCATGGAGAAGATCACCTGCGTCTTCATCTCCACCTTATAGGCTTGCGCCATACTGAAGATCATCAGCAGGGCTACGCCGGAGGAGAATAGAGGGGACAGCGGGCTTACCAGGTAGAGGAAGCAGAGCACCCCGTAGATGAGGAAATAAATGATCCGGTTAGGCTTCCTGGCGGACTTATCAAATACGGAGGCAAAGAAGAATTGGGTCTGAAAGCACATCACCAGCACCACACAGACGACAAGGGTCAGATTATAGTGAGTCATAGGAGCTGCCCTTCATGATCATGAATTTGGTGTAGAAGTCCTTAACCTCTTTGATTTTGGACCGGCCGATGGGGAACTCCTGCCCGCCCGACATCAGCACGGAGCCGCCTGCGAACTTGTGGACATGCAGCAGATTGATAATAATCGAACGGTGGATGTGCAGGAAATGGCTGTCCCGCAGTGCTGAAGCGTACTCTGCAATAATTCCTCTGGTCTCATAGATTCCCGTGGTGGTAATTACATTCAGCTTGCTCTTGACGGTCAGACTCTTGGCCGCCTCAATGCCGATGATATCATCATGCCGCAAGACGACCTCCTCATACCCGGACTTAATGACCATGAACTTCTTATCCTGGGCCTGGAAGTAATCACAGAGCTTCAGAATTTTCTCCTCCAGGAGCTGCGGGGCGACGGGCTTGATCAGATACTGGAAGGTAATCACGTCGAAGCTCTCCACCATATATTCAGGGTAGCTGGTCAGGAAGATAATCTGTTCGTCAAAATGCTTCCGGCTTCTCAGCCGGTGCGCCGTCTGAATCCCGTTCATGCCGCCCATCTCCACATCCAGAATCAGGATATGGAAGGGGGCTCCGCCCCGTCCATAGTGGGAGATTAAGTCCTCTCCCGAAGGAAACAGCTCGATTTCAAATTCGGTATCCGTCTTGACGGATAAGCCGACCAGTATCCTCTTCACCAGCTCCCGCTGCTGTTCTTCATCCTCGCATACCGCTACCCGATACATCCAAGAGTCCCCCTTCACTTCCGGCTCCATGCCTAAGCAGATATTTGTACACAACATTATATAGTATTGTCCAGCGGAATGAGCGGATCAGGAGCCAAACGCATAAGTTAATCCCTGGACGGCAAAAGCGGAGCGGTGAACATCCGGAGACCAAGGCGAACGCTACGCTTGTACGCGGGTCGTTCCGCCCGCTCCGCTGTTTAAGCATATGGCTCAGGCACTGCACTGCTGCTACTTCCACAGCCGAAGTAGCGGCCCAGCCTCGCCATAGACGGGATCACGCTCCGGCAGCGGAACTTCGCGGATCTCGGGGAGCGCCGCCGCGAAGTCATCCGGGTTCGCCTGGCGGGTGTTATAGTCCATGCCGCCGGGATATGCGCCGACGATACGGAAGTCATGCGTGGCCGAGAGCTTCTTGTGTGCCGTCCCGGCAGGCAGCACAAGGGCGTCACCGGCCTCCACGTTGGCGGTGTATCCGGCATCTCCGCCTAGCTGGAGTTTGGCGCTGCCGGAGATCACACCCAGCACCTCATGCGCGTTGCTGTGATAGTGGTGGTAGGGGAAGACGCCATTCACCCAGCTGTTCAGCCAGCCGTTGGCATTGAAGATCTGTTCGGTGTCTTCCGGGTGGTCCCGGAGAACACCTTTATACAGCAGGACCGGAAGCTCCGGGTTGTTCGGCAGCAGGCCATCAGCCTGGAAGCTGAGCTTCATTATAGATTCGTCCGGCTCACGGCTTACCGAATTGTGTTCTGACATACGGATCATCTCCTACGTGAATTTTGGTATATATAGAATTACCCTAAGGTTGGTAATGTATCTTCTGAAAATAGCTTTAAAACTATAATATTGAACCTCAGGGATGTTAAAGCTGAGCATGAACGTTGAGCTAATATTAAGCTGATACCGCATCCGTAGCCGACTTCTACTTTTAAATTTAAGTAACTGATTGTATTTCCTGCAATAGAAAAGGCATATCTGACCGCAAAATGAGATTCTATTGTATTTCATACAGTGGAATGTTGTGTTTTGGCTGAAAAAAGGCCTTTGTTCAACATTCAATTGTACCGAATACAATAGATTCTATTTTGAAGCCTTTTTTACAGCATTCCATTGTACAAAATGCAGTTACTATCGTTCCAGCGCCTACAGCATCAGAATGCCTGCTGCGCGAATGAGACGGGTATGTGATATCCTCAGCCTGTGATTGGGGAAATTATACGTGCAATAAATATAGCGGGGCTATTTTCTACCTGCTTGTAAAAGGGTAATTGATGGCATACAGTGTAACATAGCTGTTATAGATGGTTGCGAAAGGGAGGGGTTATAGTGAGAATTATCCGTAAAATCAGTACCCTGCTGGCGGCTGCGCTGCTGCTGCCTGCCATTCTGATGCCGCAGGGGGCACCGGCTGCACCCGCCGGGGCGAAGGCTGCGCCGTCCGGGACGGTAGCCGCTGCGGCTTCACCCGCCCAGAGTCTGGCCACGAACGGGCTGGTGCCGCTGACCGGCGCCATCAACGGTAATCTGCCGATTCATATGTCCATTAAGGTGGAGAGCGGCGGGAAGCTGACCGGAAGTTATTATTATGATAAATACAAGAAGACCATCAGGCTCACCGGTACAGTCAGCGGCAAATACGCAAATATGTATGAATATGATGCGAAGGGTAAGGAAACCGGCCATTTCGAGGGCTGGTGGATTCCCGGCACCGGCTTCGCCGGAGTGTGGAGTAACCCGGACGGCACCCGCCAGCTTCCGGTAGAGGCATTGACGGCTACCGCCGCAGCCAGCGCCAAGGTGCCGGCCGCAGCGGACTGGAGCGGGGAATGGTATATGGAGTCTTATTCGCCCTTCTTCGGATCTTATGTTGAATTCAGCAACGTGAAGAGCGACAAGCTGGTCTTCTCTGTGGATGCCTATGATGGAGCTCATTCCGGCCAGCTGTATGAAGAGTCGGCAGTAGTCCGCAAACGGATGGCCGTCTACAAGGAAGAGGACGGTTCCGTGGTCTTTTTCTATCTGCTGAACGGCAATTTGTATGTTACCAGCCCTTCACCGGTATATTCCGCCGGGGCGAATGTAACCTATACCGGCCACTATACAAGAGACCCTCAAGAGACCGTCTACACGCTGCGGGATACCGGTGTCTTCAAGACAGCCGCAGATGATAAGGCCTTCCGTAAGCTGGTAGGGGAAGATTATGATCTGTTCCTGTACAGCATGCAGCTGCTGAATGAGCCGAAGGATCTCGACGGTAAGGGGGCAAAAGTGGTAGAGGGCGGCGTAAGAGGGCTGTTCACCCTTACGGAAGCCATTATCATGTATGATAAGCAGGGACATTTCTGGGCGGCTGCGCTCGATTCGGATGAAGCCTCGGATTCGGATGAGGTTCCCGAGACCTTCGTGCGGTTCTATACCAATGTTCCGGGCACCAGCAAGCTGCCGAAGACTATAGTGAAATGGATGGAGGGTTTTCCCGATTACACAGTGGTCTACATGAATTTCTAAACCTTGCGCCAGAGCGTTTTAACTTTTTTATAACGGGTACATTGAAAGAGTGAGGGTCCGTTTGGCATGGGTAGCTACTGCACGAGAATCAGTGTACACCGGTTATGTCAGCGGATTCGCATATCCTGCAGCTTTTCACTGAAAGGACGGGACAGCGTGCATGCGCAGGTCCTGCCGCTATAATGGAAGCTGCGGGTGCAACAAGAAACGGTATGCCTAACCCCTGACCGGGGGGCGGCATACCGTTTTTGTATGAATTCTGTTATCGCCGAAGTTCCGGCACGGAATCAAGTGTATAAACGCTTCCAGTTTGCATACCAGCGCTCAACCTTCGCGGACGGGGTGAGCTTCAGGTCCCGCCAGAGCAGGCTGCGGAGCTTCTCATATTGCTCCTGTACAATGCTCAGCTCGCCCAGCCGGTTATAGAATTCCATGAGCGCCAGGTAAGCCGGCTCGTGGTAGGGATGCAGCTCCACAATCCGCTGATAGGTGTTAACCGCCTTGGTGATGTTATCCTTGACGGTATAATAATCGGCCAGCTCCGTGGCATGCTGCAGGGAGAGGTTCCTCAGCCGCTGCCGTTCACTCTCGGCCCACAGATATTCATAATCCCCCAGGTAATCGCCGGTATAGAGCTTCAGCAGCTCCTCATGCTCTGCGGCGTTATAATCATTCACCGGGTCGAGGGAGACGACGCCTTCCTCCCACAGCACCGCATCGATCTGCGCGTCGCCGGTCTCCAGCATATACCCTTCGCCCACGCTTGCATTGCTGATCACAAGGCCGATGTCCGCCCGTTTCAGCGATTGCCTGATCTGGTAGATGGCCGTATACAGGTGGGTAGAGGCACGCTTGAACGAGGCCTCGGGCCAGAGCAGCTCGACCAGCTTGTCTTTGACGACGATCCGGTCATGATGATAGAGCAGGAAGGCGAACAGCTCCTGGGCTTTGGAGGTCCGCCAGCGGAAATCACGGATTGGAACGCCTCCCCGTTCGAACTGGATGGCATTGAAGCAGCGGATCAGCAGTGTGTCTGGCTTGTCCGTCTGCTCCTGGTTGACTTTCCGGCTGCTTATCCGCTGAAGGGTCCGGCTCAGCCGTTCCCTGGGGACCGGCTTCAGCAGGTAATCCTGCGCACTGACCTCGAAGGCTTCCAGCGCGAAGCTGTTATGGGCGGAGACGAATACAACGGCTGAGCCGGGACAGCACTCCTCAAGCTGCTTCGCAACCTCCATGCCGTTCATTCCCGGCATATCAATATCGAGAAAGATAATATCTGCCTCCCAGCCGGACGCTTCGCTTAAGGCCCGCAGGGGATTGGTATAGGTTGCCGTTACAATGGTCGAGCCCAGCGCCTTGAGCGTTGCTTCCAGCTGAATCAGGGCGAGTCGTTCATCATCGATCAGCACTACCCGAAGCATTGTAGCACCTCCTTGTACAAGTTATAGCGGCTGGAGCAAGGGGTTCACTCCGCACGCCGGACGGGAATTATGAAGGAGACGGTGGTTCCAAAGCCGGGGCGGCTCTGAATGGACAAGCCTCGCCCGTAGCGTTCAATCAGCCTCCGGTTCGTGTTCCATATTCCGATACCGGAGTGTTTGTCTTTGTGTTTCGTCAGCAAGCGGTCAATCTGCGCCTGCTCCATACCTTTGCCATTGTCCTGCACCGTAAGCCGGACCTGCTCTTCCTCCTCTTCAATGCGGATAGTCAGTATGCCGCCTTCTATAAGACTGAGCAGCCCGTGACGGACGGCATTCTCGACCAGCGGCTGCAAGATCAGCGGGGGAACCCGCAGCAGTCCGGTATCATTCCGCTCCCACTTGACCTCCAGCCGCTCGCCGAACCGCACCTGCTCAATGTATAAATAGGCTTCCACTAACGACAGCTCCTGCTTCAAATGAACCAATGTGCCGGTATTCATCAGGTCGAAGCTTGAACGCAGATAGGCGGAGAAGGCCTCGATCATCTGCTGCATCTGGCAGATATCAATGGTGCTGAGTGTGGCGATGGAGTTCAGGGCATTGAACAGGAAGTGAGGACGGATCTGCGCTTGAAGGTAAGCGATCTCCAGCCGCAGGCTGTGGTAGATGGTCTGCTTCAGCCGCGCCAGCCCGGTCACCCGGTATTTGAGTTCCAGGCTGTCTACCGGCTTGGTCACATAATCATTCGCCCCCTGCTGAAATCCGCAGTAGATCTCCTCACGCATAGCCCGCGCCGTCAGCAGCAGCACTGGCAGCTCCGACGCCGGAAACCGCTCCCTTACCCGGCGGGTCAGCTCATAGCCGGACATCCCGGGCATCATCACATCGGTAATCAAGAGATCCCACGATTCTTCCTCCAGCCGGATCAAGGCTTCCTGCCCGCTTAACACAGAGGTAAGCTGATAGATATCTTCATGCAAAATGGTCGAGAGCACCCGCAGATTAACGGGATCATCGTCAACGGCCAGAATCTTCAGTACGGCTTCATCCGTATCGAAGCCGGAGGAGGACGGCGGTACCCCCGCCAGGAATGGCTCTTCTTCCTTATTACGCAGACGGATACTCCAGTCGGTGGATGCAGTACCCAGGGCTTCCACTGTGTCCACTGCTTCTGCCCTGCCGAACCGCTCATCTATACAGAAGGCTTCGTGCGCCAGCGGCAGGGAGAAGCGGAAGACCGAGCCTTCCCCGAGCCTGGACTCCACGGTCAGGCTGCCTCCGTGCAGCTCCACCAGCTGCCGGGTAATGCTAAGACCCAGACCCAGGCCGCCATTGTCCTGTCCGCCAGTCTGTTCGTAGGGGAGGAAGATGCGTGCGAGAGCTTCTTCCTCCATCCCCGCACCGGTGTCGGCCACGCTGACCTGCAGCTGCCCGTCCGCTTCTTCGGCAGTCACAAGGATACTGCCGTTCTCTGTCCACTTCACTGCATTATGTACCAAATTGAAGAGGATCTGAATCAGCCGCTTCTCATCGGCCCACACACGCGGCAGCGAAGCGGATGCGCTTACATGAAGTGTCAGCTTCTTGCCGTCCGTTAAGTAACGGAGCATGTCCATCACTCCGGCGGCGATGGTATGAATGGACAGCGGGGCAGGATGGAGGATCATCCGGTTCTCCCGCAGCAGGGTGAGATCCAGCAGATCATCCAGCAGCTGTGACATTTGGCGCCCGATCCGTACCATTAGCTCCAGGTCTCCGGGGTCTTCTTCCGGAGAGGCTGCCCGCTTCTTGTCGTATTCCGATTGGGCAATGCTCATCATGCCGTGCAGCGGAGTCCGCAGCTCATGCGAGGTATTCATCAGGAACCGGTCCTTCTGCTTGTCCGCTTGCAGCAGCTGTTCATAGAGCAGCCTGTTCTCGTTGGACTGCCGGATATATTGCTTCAGGGCATAGGAGGAGAATCCAATGATTGCAGCAAGAATATCAATCGGATAGAACGGAAGGTTCTTGTGATAATTATTCACGGTAGCTCCCCAGACCACACCCGAGATTAGACAGCAGGCGGTGAAGGTCAGGAAGGCGACATCTTTTTTGCGCTCATAGACCATCCTTGCGAAGACAACGAACATCCAGCAGGGCGGAATCATATATAGCAGATTGAAGAATAGTAAGGCATGGGTTAAGGCGATGTGTATAGGCAATACAGACAGGACAAGCGTGTACAGCGCAAGAAGGAAGCTATACATCTTAAATACGCGGCCGGACGCCGGGGTTCCATAGAACCTGTAAGTCAGCAGCAGCATGAAATAGACCATCCATAGATAAGACAGCATCTTGAGCTTGATCCCCCAGCTATAGCCAAGCGGCAGCACAATATATAACAGAAGATCATTATCTGTGCCAACAGAGACAGCGATTGCGACCAGCATAAGGGCAAACAGCAGCAGGGGCCAGTTCTTCTGGGACAGCAGATACAGAATGAAGACGTACAGCGCATGAAGGAGGAGAATAACAATGGTGGTCAATTGAAAAGCAGAGGAATACCACCGCTCTTTGATAATGGAGGATTGCGCGCCGAGACGGATGGAATAGGAGATTCCGCCTTTCTCCTTATGATCGAAATTGGCGGCTTGAACCAGAACAAACATCTCTTGTGTCCCTTCAGGCAAGAGGTAGTGAACGGTAGAGGGAACTGCCTTAGGCAGATACAGCTCCTTGTCAGCAGCCGGCTGTCCCATGGTCTGCAGGACACGGCCGTTGACCTCAATCCGGGATGAGGCCTGAATCTGCTGGGTCCAGAAGCTATAGGGTTCATCCAGTGGCTGATCGACCAGAATCCGCAGGGCATAAGTACCATAGCCCAGGGAGGAACCAGACATCGTTTCCTTCCAGTTGCCGGGTACCTCTACAGGCACGGCAGCCCCAGCCGTGCCGGAGCGGATATCCCTTTCGCTGACCAGACGGTTCGGATAGAAGTCCCATGTCCCGTCAAGGACAAGCGAATGGGCATGCTTGAAGGTCCAGCCGCGCAGATCAAGCACGCCTGCATCCGCACTGGGCTGCTCCGGCAATGCAAAAATCTGCTGCCAGACCCTTTGCATACCTAACAGCAGGGAGATATATATAACCACTAAGGTCAGATGTTTTAGATAATATCTGGAATTTTTATTCATCATAAATTAAAGATTTCGACAGAGGCGAGGAAGCACCTGCATAAAAATTAAATAAATTATTGAACGATTAACAGAGGTCTGTGCGAAAAATTCACGAAAGATTCTGGCGCCGGGGCTGTGATTCCGTCTCGTTCTTTTGTCCTGCTTTCCAGGCGGGCCAATAGTGCTGCTTGCATAACCCTTTCGCATAATGCCGTCTGTTGCAGTCCTCTTTCGTGCATTTTCTTTCGTTGACGGCTCTCAGTCTTCCCATATGTGCATCCCTCCATAACGGTTCATTTCAAGTCAAGCCCATTATAGAGAACCCTCATAGACAAGAACTGAACAAAAATGGAATTTAAATTCCATTTAATTCTAATCGTATTTACCCACCCGGCTGCATATAAATGATGTACCAAGTCCGACAAATCCACCTAAATGAAAACCATTTGTGTAAAGGAGGGGAGCTTTTGCCCACAGAAGCTGCAACCTTGCGTGAGCAAATTCTGAAGCTGACAGGAGAATATTACGATATCCGTTGGCCCGGCCGGTCCTTTGTGCCTGGACGCGATTACGTGCCGGTCAGCGGCAAGGTGTTCGATGGCGAAGAATTGATCAGTCTGGTGGATGCTTCACTTGATTTCCACCTGACTGCCGGCAGATATACTGGCGAATTCGAGCGGAGGTTCTCTCAGATTATGGAGAGGAAGCATACCCTGCTGGTTAACTCGGGGTCCAGTGCGAATCTGCTTGCCGTCGCAGCACTTACCTCGCCGCTGCTCGGTGAACGGCGGCTACGGCCGGGCGATGAGGTAATCACAGTAGCCGCAGGCTTTCCGACCACGGTCAATCCGTTGATTCAGCATGGCCTGATTCCGGTGTTCGTGGATGTGGAGCTGCCTACCTACAATATAAATACGGCACAGCTCGATGAGGCACTGAGTCCGCGTACCAGAGCGGTCATGCTGGCACATACACTTGGTAATCCCTTCGATCTGGCCAGTGTTAAGGCATTTACGGACCGGCATGGGCTGTGGCTGATTGAGGACACCTGTGATGCTGTCGGGTCCATGTATGAAGGTAGGCCGGCCGGTTCCTTCGGCGATCTGGCTACGGTCAGTTTTTTTCCGGCGCATCATTTAACCATGGGAGAGGGAGGCGCAGTGCTGACCTCGGGTGCCCGCTTGAAGAAAATTGTCGAATCGCTCCGTGACTGGGGCAGGGACTGCTGGTGCCAGCCGGGAACCGACAATACCTGCGGCAAGCGGTTTGACTGGACCAAGGGCGAGCTGCCTGCCGGATACGACCACAAATATACGTATAGCCACATCGGCTACAATCTGAAAGCTACCGATATGCAGGCAGCCATTGGAGTGTCCCAACTGGATAAGCTGGAGGGGTTCCATACGGCACGCAGACGTAACTTTGACTATCTGAAGGCTGCGCTGAAGCCTGCGGAGGAATGGCTTATTCTCCCGCAGGCAACGCCGCGCAGTGATCCGAGCTGGTTCGGCTTCCCGCTGACCGTGAGGGAGGAGTCCCCCCTCTCACGCAATGAACTTGTACGCAAGCTGGAGGAAGCACGGATTGGCACCCGGCTCTTGTTCGCCGGTAACCTGCTCAAGCAGCCTGCGTATTCCGCTGTAGCGCACCGCTTGGCCGCACCGTTGACCCAGACGGACCGGATCATGAACGATACGTTCTGGGTGGGAATCTATCCGGGACTTTCGACGGAGATGCTGGATTATACTGCGGAGGTATTGCTGGGCTTGCTGAAAGGTAAGGAGGTAAAAAGATGAAGGTAGTCATTCTGGCCGGGGGCTACGGGACCCGTATCAGTGAAGAGACTGATGTGAAGCCCAAGCCGATGATTGAGATCGGCGATAAGCCGCTGCTTGTGCATATTATGGAGCATTATGCCTCATACGGCTTCGATGATTTTGTTATTTGTTTGGGGTATTTGGGGCATGTCATCAAGAAATATTTTGCCGATTTCTACCTGCAGAGCTCCGATGTTTCGTTCGATTTCGGCAACGGCAATCAAATGACCCGCCATAACCGTCAGCAGCGGAATTGGAAGGTAACACTCGCGGATACGGGCAGGGAGGCGATGACTGGCGGAAGAATCCGGCAAGTCCACAAATACACCGGCAATGAACCGTTCATGCTGACTTATGGAGACGGTATTGCGGATGTCAACATACAGGAGTTGCTGGACTTCCACCGCTCTCACGGAAAATTAGCGACAGTTACCGCTGTACAGCCGGTAGGCCGTTTCGGAGCATTGGATATTACAGAGGATGACAGAGTAATCGGCTTCGTGGAGAAGCCCAAAGGCGACGAAGGTTGGGTGAATGGCGGCTTCTTCATTCTTCAGCCAGAGGTGTTCTCCCTGATTGAGGGCGACAGCACGATCTGGGAGCAGGAGCCGCTCCGCGAGCTGGCCGCGAGGGATGAGTTGAGGGCCTACAAGCACCACGGTTTCTGGCAGCCAATGGATACGCTCCGTGACAAGCGTTATCTGGAGGAGCTGTGGCGGGAGGGAGGTCTCCCATGGATGAGCGCGAACTGACAGGGGCAGCATTCTGGAAAGGGCGGCATGTCTTCGTGACCGGGCATACCGGCTTCAAGGGAAGCTGGATCACCAAGTGGCTGACGATGCTGGGCGCAAGTGTGAGCGGTTATGCCTGGGACCGGGATGAACCTAAGCTCTTCCCGCTGATCGGAGCTGCGCCGGAAGTTCATACGGTCTGGGGGGATGTGCGGAACCGGCAGCGTTTGGATGCGGCGCTGCGGGAAGCGGCCCCGGAGGTGGTCTTCCATCTGGCTGCCCAGCCGCTGGTTCGTACCTCTTACCAGTTCCCTGCCGACACCTTCGAGGTGAACGTCATGGGAACGGTGAATTTGCTGGAGGCGGTCGCAAGTGCAGTTGATTCCGGCATCTCAGTCAAAGCCGTCGTCAATGTTACAACAGATAAATGCTATGACAACCGGGAATGGATCTGGGGCTACCGTGAGACTGATCCGCTGGGCGGTTATGATCCTTACTCATCCAGCAAGGCATGTTCTGAATTGGTGACACAGGCTTACCGCAACAGCTATTTCCATCCGGCCCGCTACGCCGAGCATGGCGTTGCTGTCGCTACCGCCAGGGCAGGCAATGTCATCGGGGGCGGCGATGATTCCCTGGACCGGCTGGTACCGGACTGCCTGCGGTCATTCGCTGCTGGCTTGAGGCCGCTGCTGCGCAACCCGGCGGCGACGCGCCCCTGGCAGCATGTGCTGGAGCCGCTTAGCGGCTATCTGCTACTGGCCGAGAAGCTGGTGCAGGAGGGGGCGGAGTATGCCGCCGCCTGGAATTTCGGCCCGGAGGAGCAGAGCGTCCATAGTGTCGAGAAGGTGGCCGTCCGTCTTGCAGCGCTCTGGGGAGAGGGAGCAGGCATTGATATCGCTGGTATCTCCGGACTGCATGAGGCTGGTGAACTGCAGCTTGACAGTACCAAGGCCCGCCGTCTGCTGGGCTGGCGCTCCCGCTGGAGTGTTGAGCAGGCTCTGCAGAAGACGGTGGATTGGCACAAAGCGCTGGATGCAGGGCAGGATATGCGGAACATCAGCGAGCAGCAGATTAGCGAATATATGACACTGAACTTATAGGAGGGCACTAATGATAACAATCAGTCTATGTATGATCGTGCGCAATGAAGAGAATGGTCTGGGCCGCTGCCTGGATTGTGTGAAGGATATTGTCGACGAAATTGTCATTGTCGATACGGGCTCCACGGACCGGACCAAGGAGATTGCTGCAGAATATGGTGCAGTAATCTATGATTTTGAATGGATTGACAATTTCGCGGCAGCCCGTAACGAAGCCTTCAGCAAGGCAACGAAGGAGTATATTCTCTGGCTGGACGCGGACGATACCATTGAGGAAATCGACCGGGTACGCTTCAAGAAGCTGAAGGAGACATTGTCGCCGCAGTATCAGTCTGTGACCATGCCCTACAATCTGGCCTTCGACAGCGAAGGCAAAGTGACCTCAAGTCTTAGACGCAACCGGCTGGTCCGCCGGGACTGCGGCTTCCAGTGGATCGGACCGGTGCATGAGTACCTGGCGGTTGCCGGATATACCTTTGACAGTGAGGTCTGCGTTACCCATAAGAAGGATAAGGTTCATACAGACCGCAACCTGAACATCTACCGTGGACGTCTGGCCAAGGGAGAAAACTTCTCGCCGCGCGATCTCTACTATTTCGCGAATGAGCTCCGGGATCATGCCATTTACGAAGAAGCGCTGGAATACTACGAGAAGTTCCTGCAGACCGGCCAGGGCTGGGTTGAGGATAACTATCAGGCCTGTCTGAAGATGGCGGAATGCCACGGACATCTGAAGAACAAGGAAGAAAAGAGGAAGGCACTCTACCGTACCCTTAATTATGATATCCCCCGTTCCGAATTCTGCTGCCGGCTGGGTGAGGAATTTCTGCAGGACGGCGATTATCAGCGGGCCATCTACTGGTTCGAACAGGCGATTTCACTGCCGCGGCGGGCTACCCTGGGGCTGCAGGATATGACCTCTACCACCTGGGTGCCGCATCTGCAATTATGTGTATGCTATGACCGTCTGGGTCAGTACATGAAGGCTAATTACCATAATGAGACAGCTCTATTCTATTATCCTACACACCCAAGTATGCTGCATAACCGGAAATATTATAAAGAGCTGCTTGGCGATTCCTTCAGCGAATTGTTTAAAGTTTCTTAAGCAGGCAATCTGCCGCCTTCAAGGCAGCATAATAGACAGGCAACGTTCTCCGGAACGGGCCTGTCTATTTATTTTGCGGGACGATAATTATAGAAATAGGTATTTTTACACATTTATTGCGAGGCACATGAATACCATTAAAGTAAATAAGTCCACCTAAAATAGAGGAGCGATGTTATGGTACGCCATTACACCCAACTGGAAATCATTAATTTATCGAAATTGCCTCCGACTACAGTCAAGAGATGGCTGGAATATTTCTCTTACTTCGTACCGGGGACCCGGCAAGGAGATCAGGTGCTCTATCCCTATGAAACTCTGAAACTGTTAAAAAGAATCAGTGAGCTGCGCATGGAACGCTATCATCTAAGCACCATTGTGCGCCTGCTGATCGAGGAGGGATTCCCCATGTACAGCAAAAGTGAACAAGAGCTTCCCGTACCAGAGCGAATGGAAAGCGGTATGGCCGAGGCCCAGGAGCCAGACAGACAGCAGCAGCTTGTGGCTTCCCTCTCCTCGCTTGCCAATGAGCTGATCCGGATTGCGGATCATTTGAATCACTTGAAGTTGCAGTAGGCGGAGCTTACATGATTTGGGCTTGTCCATTTTTACGCGGAAGGTACCGGTTGCAACTTATATGCCTAGACAGAGGGTTTCAGCAAGCAGCGAACAGGACATTGCCCTGTACATAGCACCAAGTTCCTCCCGGCTGTGCCGCCACCCTCAGTATGTTGTTATGTCCGTCTGGCTGAAGAATGGCAGTTGCCTGTTATTCCTCATCTTCCTCAATTTCAGTAGTTAGTTCTTCTTCCAGCAATCGTGCGGATAAGGCACCAGAGTCACTCAGCAAACGCAGAATCCGGTCCATCTTACTGAGACTAAGCCACTGGCCCTTGGTAATCTCTTCGAGCAGTCTGGCGGTTGTGTTATTCAACTGGATCATGTTGAGGAAATTCATGTTTCCGGGATTAGAAAGCACGAAGGCCTGCATCGCTTCCGCTTCTGCATTAATAATGTGAGACAAAGACATCTCGTTGATCGCAATAGAGGTGAGCAGGAGAGAGATGCTTTCCTCCCGCGTAAGCGAGATATCGGGAGTTATATTGGGGATGTGGGGCATTGACATGCAGATCTCCTCCAAAACGTGAAAGGTTGCTTTGCGCTTAATTATCTAGTCATAGCTATGTATACTTCAGGCACAGATTGTCCTATTCCTGTTATTCTCTGAAATCCGCCAAATCCGATATACCTGGGACAAATGGTGATAGGGACAAGTCAAAAGCACATATATATAACAGTAACTAAATCAAAGCAGGCAGCGGGGGGGATGAAGCGATGCTACAGCGGGAACGGTTGATCAAAGCGATTATTCTGGCTGCGGCGCTGGAGGAAGAAGCGGTCTCGGCTCTGATCGCGGTTGAAATCCGCAAGCTGGAATATATGTATGATGATGAATACAGCTGGGAAGAAGTAGAGATGGGGGGGCTTGACGCCCTGCAGGCGGCGGTGGCCAGAATCATCACGGCCCTGGCCCAGCATCAGGCCATGATCTGCCGGACACTGGAAACCAGCAGACGGCTGGTGCGAGAGGTGAACGGGTATGAAGGCTGAAGCCCGGAAATCGGAGGATGAGCTATTGGTAGAGGCGATTCATAAAACAATGGGACAGATGGAGCAGCTGAAGCAGGCTTGTCTGCGGCTCTCGGTCAATGCGGATGACGAGCTGGCGCTGTTCATGCGCGAGACAGAACGGCTGCTTGAACGAGCTCAGTCCACAGGCCGGGAGGCTGAGAGGCAAGAACCGGAGCATCGGGAGCAGGTATCCACCGTTATCAAGCAGACCATCCGTCCTGCAGATGCCTATGTATCCGGGGGCAAGTATCTCTATAATACGGGTAAGTCCGTCCGGTTCATCCAGCGGCGCTCCGCGCAGGCCACGCGCAAGCGGACGTCCCACAAGAAGCGAGGACGGACAGTAGGAGTGCGCGCAGCCAGCGAACGCAAGCGGCAGCAGCGGCAACAGCTGAAGCCTGCTATTCAGCCGCAGCAGCCGAAGAGGGTAGTGGAGCCGCAGCAGCCGAAGAAGGCAGCGGAGTGGCAGCAGCCGAAGAAGGCGGCGGAGTGGCAGCAGCCGAAGAAGGCGGCGGAGTGGCAGCAGCCGAAGAAAGCGTCGGAGCGGCAGCAGCCGAAGAAGACAGCGGAACGGCAGCAGCCGAAGAGTATGCAGTCTATGAATAGCCAGCCGTCCGTTGACTATCAAGGGATCAGAATCTCGTCCAATCTGAAGTACTCCCTGTAATATACTTCTTATTCTACGATCAACATCTGCCCTCGCCAGGCAGCTGCCATACTCCTGCTTCGGGATCATAGGCATTCACCACTCTGGCGGGATTGCCCGCCGCGATGCAGTAATCCGGCAAATCCCGGGTTACCACACTGTTAGGTGTGACCCGGCAGCCCTTGCCAATCGTTACGTTACCCACAACGACGCAGTGGGCACCAAGCTCGCTGCCTGCACCGATCCTCACCTGATGGCTGGCAGTGGTGATCCACTGGTCGCGGATGGGAATGCCGATCTGGCGGTACTGATGGTTAGTGTCTGAAATATAGACATCTGGCCCGACGATAACATTATCTTCCAGAGTCACACTGTTCGCAGCGGTAATGATCAGATTGCGGCTGCAGCTGCAGCCGTCTCCGATCGAAATGGCTGGCGGTTCTTCCTTACCGGGATGAACTACCGTGAACCAGCTATTCTCCTGAATAAGCACATTGCGGCCGATAGCGACTTTCTCCGGACAGTTGATATCGGTCTTCAGCACGATCAGACTTCCGGGTCCGAAAGTGCTGAAGCGTTGTTGAAATTCCGGGCTGATACCTTCCATACTCTGATGCCTCCTTGTCATAGACCGGACAAGCCTGCTGCTGCGGCCTGCCCGGCGGCTATATTGCCTCATATATTTAGATGCTTGACCTGAATTTTGTGCAGCCGTTCATGCAGCTCTGGATAATAGGATTCATCCTGGTAGGCTGCAACAAAAATCTGCGGGAAATCTTCGGGCTGCAGCTGCTGAAGATTCTTCTCCAGCATGTAGTTGTACCACCAGAGCAAGAAGGTATGGGCGATTTGCTTCTTCTCGGCTGCCAATACGGCTGCATCTAATCCGTTGTCCAGGAAATAATGAAGTATCCCCAGGTATGATTGAATGAATGTCTGTGCGAAGCTGTAACCTCCTGCAATCTTGTCGCTGCTGGTCAATAGCTTACGGTGATACACACAATAATCCGGAGTAATCTCTAGAATAGAGAGCTCCAGATAGACCTGGATAAGATTCGAATCGATGAACCGCCCAGGCGCGGCAATCTGTTCAAATTCCTTCCGGCGCATAATGATTCCCGACAGAAATGTACTGTAGATCGAGACCTGTTCAACATACTTGCTGATTCCCGATCCCCGGTTCATCACTCCTGTGTTACTAAGGATATCAAGGAAGAGCAGACTGCAGTCCCGATTCTGTTCGATCAGGTTATACAAGGCTTCGAGCGAGCCGGGGAGCCAGTAATCATCGCCGCCGTGAAGCTTGATGAATTCACCCTTGGCATAGCCTGCACATTTCAGGGTATTGCGGTCAGTTCTTTCATTAATTTCATTGCGGTAGTAGTGAAGGTTGGCATAGCTGGCCTGATACTTCCGTACCAGCTCTTCCGTGTGATCTGTGGAGCCATCATCCGATACAATGACTTCGAAATCCTCCTGTCTGGCATTCTGGCTGTAAATACTCTTCAGGCAAAGATCGAGCTCTTGTTCGCAGTTATAGGCAGGGATACAAATACTTATAAGCGGTTGCGAAACAGTCTCTATAGCGTGACGCTCAGCTTCCTCGCTGGGCGATCCATTAGTCTTCAGCCACTTCCGGGAGTCGGGATCAAATTGCTTGATTACTCTGGCAGGTGTACCCGCAGCTACACAGTAGTCAGGAATTACCGTGCCGGATACAACGACTGACCCCGCGCCTATGACACAGCCCTTACCGATGGATACCTGACCGGCAATGATGGTGTTCGCTCCAATCCAGCTTCCGGAGCCGATGGTCACAGTATGACTCCAGGAGCTCACCCCTTGCTTCATGACGGGCAGATGAATATTCTCATAAGCAGGATTGTGATCGGATATATGCACATTAGTTGATATGGCGACCTGGGCGCCAATAACTAACCGGTTGACTGCGGACAGGCTGCACCGGCGTCCGATCTCGCTTCCGGCACCAATTTGGATGCGCGGTTCGCTGACAATATTATTGTAAGGGAGCGTAAGACAGCAATCTGCCTGCAGCTTGACTTCATTGCCCAGAGCAATTCCGACCGTACCCGACAATTCGCAGGATGGATGAATGCTGCAGCCGCTGCCGAGCCGGTGGAACCGGTGCTGGCCATGGTGTTTGCCGTAGCCGTAATATTCAAGGAAAATGTGCCGGGCCTTCTCAATAGCAGGGGTTCGGTCCGGGATACCGCAGTTATGCAGACACCAGGGCAGAGGCTGCTTGGGAACCCCTACTTCATAGCCGCTGCTGATGAATTCCTGACTGTGTGAAGCGTCATAGAAGTGCCAACCGGTGAACAAATCCTTGCGCCAGGGAAGGTCGTACTGTGTTGCCATCAGCAGTCCGCTGAGCGTCTCCACCGTTTCATATTCATCCGCTGGCTGCATCAATTCAAGAGGCTGAAGTGCGCCTGTATGGCTATCAATCACTTTACCGAACTTCTGTGATGCGTCCTGCCATATACCGGAAGACGGAAGCGTCTTAGCGCCAACGGTTCCTAACATGCCGAGTGACGGATAACGGGAGAACAGCCGGACGATGTCTTCAAGAAATTGGGGATTTAGGATATGGACATCCTGATGAATATACACCTTATACTTGGCATCTGACTGGCGCATAGCCTGATCGTACCCCGCTGCCAGGCCGGAGGCATTCCTGACGATTTGCAGATCTACGGTGAATCCATCCGGTTTGAGTAATTGCTTAAGATTTTTCTGGCTGCGTTCCGCTAATTCCTCATTATTCACACACATGATAAAACAAATTTTACGTTCATCCATGTCGCTGACATCCTCTCCTTTGTCCTCAGTACCAGGCATCCCTGTCATTTACCGGACTTCATGGACCCGAAGTTTACACTTGAGATCTTTGCCTGTTCCTAGTCTATATATATTCAGTGAATGGTCAAAGATCATTTTTTTTGGCAATAGCCGTAATTACGGAGCTGATCCGATGTGCCGCCCGGCTTCGGTCATGGTATACCGGCACAGGCAGAACTGTGGATTCAATTGCAATAGTGCATGTTGCCGGGATACCCATGGGTCCAGAAAATTTGTGGCTTGTACAGAATCGGCAGTACGCTCCCAATCCTTTCGGTTCAGAACAACAGGGAGAGGAGGGGACGAGTAGGATGATGTAAGCCTGACAAATTCAGATAGTCCCTTCAGCTGTTCAGGCTGTGGAGTGTTGCGGATGAACACGGGCTGAATCAGGATGATCGCACAGTCAGGATGAGTATGCAGCACGTTCAGAAAAGGAAGAAGAGTGTTAGGCATGAAGGAGTCTCCCGGCTCATGCAGCATAATGAATTTCCCGCGCCCCCTATCAGCAGCTTGACTTGCAAGAGAGCCTCCTGCTGCAAGATCTGGGTCGCGGTGATACCGGAAGCTTCGGTACAGTTGTCCATAGTGGTGCCCCACCTCTGCGGTCTCCTCGGACGAAGCATCGTCCAGGACGCAGACCTCGATTAATCCATCATCATCCATCTGTGCATAAATCGACTCCAGACAGCGTCTTAGCTCTACAGCCTGATTCCGTCCGGGTATGCAAATGGATAGCAGAGGTTCCCTGCTTCTGCGTTCCAATACCCTTCGGGCCTCCGCCTCGCTATCTACCCTGATCCACTCTCCGCTGGACGGCTCATAGATGCGGCGAAATTCAGCAGGGTTGCCGGCAACAACACAGTAATCCGGCACATCCCGAAGAACTACGCTGCCTGCACCGACCACACAGCCTTTTCCAATCTTCACATGCCCCAGGATAGAGGAATGCGCCCCGATCCATGAGCCTTCACCGATTGTTACCTTGGAGATGCCAGCTTCAGCCTGCCAGGCTTGCCTGGCGTCAGATATATACACATGCGGGCCTGTGATTACATCGGCCTTCAATTCCACCTTGCCTGTTGCATGGATCGTCAAGAATCGGCTGCATTCACAGCGGTTACCAATCACAATCCGGGGTGAGCCATCCTTGGCGGGAGAAGGAATGTCCCACCGGTAGCCTTCCCGTACCAGCACACCGGAGCCGATTGCCGTCTGTTCCGGCAACGATAACACACCGTCTGAGGCAATTCTGCATTCGGTGCCATAACGGTATAAACGATAGTAGAGCGAGGGGGAAATCGTATGCATATGCTCCTCCTTCCATCTTGGTGGGCAGATTATTACACAGTTATCTGTACTAGCTTATGAACCGCAATGGAATTCATGCGGGAAATCCGGCCGAATGATCCGGCAAGACCGGCATATACATATACGAGAAATCCGGTAAGTCCGGATATTCAGAATCTGCAAGAAGGAGGAGAAGACTTGCCGACCATCAGCTTGTGTATGATTGTTCGCAATGAAGAGAAGAGCCTGGGACGATGCCTGTCATCGGTCGCGGATATTATGGATGAGATCATCATCGTGGATACCGGCTCGACAGACCGTACCAAAGAGATAGCGGCTGAATATGGCGCCACAATCTATGATTTCGAGTGGATCGATGATTTTGCAGCCGCCCGCAATTATGCATTCGCCCAAGCGGCCTGTGAGTATATCATGTGGCTGGATGCAGATGATGTCATTGAGGAAATCGACCGGGAGCGGTTCAAGACGCTGAAGGCTACAATGACTCCTGAATATCATGCCGTATCCATGTCTTATATTCTCATAACGGATGAGCATGGGAAGTCGCTCTACAGCTTCAGACGCAACCGTCTGATCAGACGCGATTGCGGATTCAGGTGGTTCGGCGCTGTTCATGAATATATTGAGGTTACAGCGCCTGTGCTTGAGAGCGATGTCTGCGTTACACATAAGAAAGACAAGGAATATACGCAGCGTAACCTTAATATCTACCGCAAAATGATCGCTGAGGGTAAGCCGCTTACCGCCAGAGACCGGATCTATTACTCCAATGAACTATACGATCATGGCTTCTATCGTGAGGCGGTGGAGAACTATGAGCGCTTCTTGTCCGAAGGCGAGGGTTGGATAGAGGATAATATTCAGGCCTGCTTGAGGCTGGCAGACGGCCATGGGGCGCTGGGGAACAAGCAGGAGCAGCTCCTGGCCCTGTGCCGTACGTTTGACTACAATCCCCCCCGCCCGGATGTGTGCTGTAGAATAGGCTTTTATTACATGGAATTAGAGCAATACGAACAAGCAGTCTACTGGTTCAAGCTTGCTCCATCTCTCCCTAAGATCAGTGAACCGGGAACGGAGATTTATTCTGCAAGTACGTGGCTTCCGAATCTGCAGCTCTGTGTCTGCTACGATAAGCTGGGTGACCACACCTATGCTGACTTTTGCAATGAAATTTCTTTCGGACACTATCCGGAGAATCCAAGTGCCATATATAACCGGGATTACTATACGAAGTTGCTGGGGGATAAACATGTAGAGGTTAATGTCTACGTCCCTGAAGAACAAAAGGAGTTGGTCCAGTGAAGACTAGTATTATTATTCTCACCCTTAATCAGTTGCCCTTAACGATTCAATGTCTGGAGAGCATCAAGCGAAATACACCCGAGGAGCATGAGATCATTATCGTTGACAACGGCTCTAGTGATGATACGGTGCAATTCCTGAAGGCGCATTATCCTGAACTGAAGCTGATTGAGAATCAGGAGAACCTGGGATTTGCCAAAGGCTGCAATCAGGGAGGAGAGTTGGCGGAAGGCGAAACGATTCTGTTCCTTAACAATGATACCGTAGTTCCTCCCGGATGGCTGGCGCCTATGCTTCATGCATTGAATAGCGACAGCAGTGTAGGTATGGCAGGACCTGTTACGAATTACATTAGCGGACATCAGCTTGTACCAGTAACTTATAGTGAACTCAAGGATATGGAGGCATTCGCGGCAGAGTACTGTGAGTCGAAGCGCGGTCAAGTGGAAGAGGTCAGGCGCCTGATCGGCTTCTGTTTGCTGGTTAAACGCAGTGTTCTGTCTGAGATTGGCTGGTTCGATGAACGGTATGGCCAGGGGAATTATGAAGATGACGATCTATGCCTGCGGGCACTCCAGCATGGCTATAAGCTGCTGATTGCCTTGGATTCCTTCATCCACCATATAGGTCATGCCAGTATGGGGCAGGATCCTTCCTTCGATCTTACTACACTTCTTCAGCAGAACAAGCAGAAAGCTTTCCGGAAATGGGGGGTGGATATCCATAGCCTGATCTACGCTCCACCCGTGGGGGTATGCGCAGGAATTATTGCATCCGGCGACGAGGCTGCACTGGAAGAGACGCTGGCTTCATTTGCAGGGGGAACGGAACAAATGATTGTGTTGAACCCATCCGGCAATGAACGCATTGCACAAACTGCAGCCCGCTATACACGGCAGGTCTACACCGTAAAAGGGGAGCCTGATGTGCGAATGCTGCGGGAATGGATCTGTCATATGGCAACCGAGCCCTATATTCTCTGGCTGCAGGAAGGCGATATCCTCACGGCGGATGAGCGCCGGAGATTCAATGGGCTGAAGCTGTCCTTATTCCATCAATATCAAGTGGTCTCTCTGCGCTGTGGAGAAGGTGCCCGTTATATGATCAGACAGGATGGCGGAAGGCTCTACCCGGAGGATATTGAGCAGCCAAGACAAAGTCCATTCTTCGGAATTATCAGCCAAGCTACCATCAGCACCCGGTTAACAGCCGGAGATCGTGAGACTGCTGCGTCCAGGCAATAGAAATATAAGGCGGCAAAGAACATTATTAACTGGAGGGATATCATGGAACACGATCTGGTAACGGTTGCTATATTAGCTAAGGACAAGGCGCATGTGCTGCCGCTCTATCTGGAACTTATAGAGCGGCAGACCTATCCGGCTTCAAGGATCAAATTGTACATTCGGACCAACAACAACAATGACCGGACCGAAGAGATTCTTAGAGAATGGGTCGAACGGGTGGGCGAGAGATACAATGAGGTGTATCTGAATACCAGCGATGTGGAAGAGCCTGTACAGGACTATGCTCCGCATGAATGGACTTATGAACGCTTAAGAGTAATCGGCAGGCTGCGTCAAGAGTCCATCGAATGGGCTAAATCAAGAAACACCCATTATTTTGTTGCAGATTGCGACAATTTCATTGCTTCAGATACGCTGGAGAGCCTGCTATCTACGAATCTTCCAGTTGTCGGGCCACTGCTTGCTGTGGCAGAGGCTCCGCTCAGTCTGTATTCCAACTATCATAATATGGTGCACGAAGATGGTTACTTCAAGAGCAACGATTTGTATTTCTATTACTTGTATCAGAACGTGAAAGGTCTGGTACAGGTTGACGTCATTCATTGCACCTATCTGATGCGTCGTGAAATTCTGGAGCATGTTCGGTATGACGATGGCACCGACCGCTATGAATATGTCATCATGAGCGACGGCTTGAGAAAAGCGGGAATACCTCAATATCTGGATACTCGTACAAAGAACGGAAAGTTGACCTTTTGCGATACCGAAGAGCAATTCAATGCAGTCAATCTTACTGCAGACGACTTCCAGTAAAGGAAGGGAGGAATGAACCATGAAGCTGGTGCTTCTATCCGGCGGTTCCGGCACACGGCTATGGCCGCTCTCCAGCAGTATCCGGAGCAAGCAGTTCCTTCAGGTGCTGCCTGCTCCGGGAGGCGGACGAGAGTCCATGCTTCAGCGGATCTGGCGGCAGTTATCAGCTGCGGGACTCGGTCATGAAGTCTATATTGCAACGTCAAGCGGACAAGAGACGCTAATCCGCAAGCAGCTCCGAACGGCTCCGAAGGTCATCATTGAACCACGGCGCAGAGATACCTTTCCGGCAGTGAGCCTCGCTTCGGCCTATCTATACTCGGTGGAGAAGATTTCCCCGGAGGAGACGGTCATTGTGCTGCCCGTGGATGCTTACGTGAACGACGATTTCTTCTTCAAGTTGACAGAGCTCGATCAGGCACTCCGGCAATCCGGTGCGGAAATCGCCTTGCTTGGAGCAAAGCCGGATGGTCCGTCAGGAAAATACGGGTATATTGTTCCGGCTCTTCCCACCGCTGCTACACCAGGGAAGCTGGAAAATCCGGCCTATGTACAGGTCGATTGCTTCGTGGAGAAGCCAGACAGGCAGGCGGCAGAGGCACTGCTAGAGCAGCAGGCGATGTGGAATTGCGGCATCTTCGCATTCCGGCTAAGAGACCAGCTCAATCGGCTGGAAGCAGCTGGCTTCCCGATGGATTATGCAGAGCTGCAGAGGCAATACCATCGCCTTCCCAAGAGCAGCTTCGATGTGGAGGTGCTGGAAGGCAACAGCCGTCTGATCTGTGTTCCCTATCACGACGGATGGAAGGACTTGGGGACCTGGAACACGCTCTCTGAAGAATTGGCCTCCTCGGTTCTGGGATGGGGCCACATCAGTGCGGACTCCTTGAATTGCCAGATTGTCAACGAGCTGGATGTTCCGGTCATACTTGTCGGGCTGGATGATGTGATCGTAGCGGCGGGTCCCGGGGGCATTCTGGTTGCCCGTAAAGATGCTGCAGATCATCTGAAGCATTTGCTTCCAGCGTCGGACCATGAAAAACGGAAGGAATACATTCCCGGCGATTGATGCCGATAACGCCCAAGGATTTCATATTTAGATTGTCCGACTTTATCCGACAATGTTCTATGCGGGCAGAAACCGTCATAAGGTTAAGAGGTGATGTCAATCAATGTGTATAATCACCTGACCGGATTCGTCCGCATAGTCCGGTAAATCCATTATGGAAGGAGGCAGTCCCGTTATGGCAGAACACAGCGAGGGCGACCGTCCCACTAATCTCCCTGTGCATGATCGTCAAGGATGAAGAGCCCTGGATTGCACGCTGTCTGTCGAGTGTACGCGAAGGGGTAGATGAGATTATCGTTGTGGATACAGGCTCCCGTGACAGGACGATGGACATTGCACGCGGCTTCGGCGCAACCATTCTTCAATTTCCCTGGAAGGAGAGCTTCGGGGAAGCCCGCAATTATAGCCTCATTCATGCAACAGGGGAATGGATACTATGGATGGATGCCGACGAAGAGCTCGCTGTGAATGATGCGCTGAAGCTTCGAATGGTGAGCACTCTTCAGGAACACAAGCTGGCCTCTGTGGAAACGATCCATTTCAATGGTCCGTTCCGGCCTCAGGCAGATGAAGCTTACCGGCTGTCCCAGTGCCGTCTGTTCCGTAACGGAGAGGGAGTTCACTTCACTGGGGGCATTCATGAACAATTAAGTTGGCCCGAGACGTATACCCGGGAAGATACCAGCACTCCGTTCCAGCTTCCGGTCCGGCTGTTCCATTATGGCTATCTGCAATCCGTAACGTCCCTGAAGTCCAAACATGAACGCAATCTGAAGCTGCTGCAGGAGGCCGTGACAGATAATCCGAACCCCGATCCGTGGAGTCTTTACCATATAGCAAGTGAATATCAGCGGGTGGGGAAGTATGCACTGGCCTTCCAGCAGGTTAATCTGGCCATTGCCGCTTCGCTGGGGCAGACAAGATTGCCGCCGTCGCTTTTTTACAAGCTCAAGTATGGCTGTCTGGTGGCGATGGGCAGCTTCAAGGAAGGTTGGCCCGGCATTGACAAGGCCATCAGCCTCTACCCGGATTATGTGGACCTGCATCTGTATAAGGGCTGCATTCTAATGCATATCGGCCAGGTAGAGGCTGCGATCTCCGCTTTCGAGCATTGTCTGACGCTTGGAGAGAATGCTCTTCATTATATGGTTCTCAAAGGTGCGGGAACCTTCTACCCCTGCTATTATATCGGGAATTGTTATGAGCTGCGCGGTATGTCCGGTGAAGCCGGCATCTGGTACCGCAGGGCGCTGGAGTATTCCCCTTCATTCACAGAAGCGGCGGAGAAGCTATCGCAACTGGAAGAAGAATTACGGGCGGTGGGAGATGTTACTTCGGGTAACTGTAGTATTTCTTCACTTTCTCCGCAGAAAAGCTCCCTTCGTTGCAACACAACTCCGGAGAATTCCTGGTCTGTAATCACATTGCTATGCAAGGAAGATGGTCCGTTCTCGGCTGTGCGGAAGTGGGCAGCCAACTGGCAGCCGTTCGCAGATCAGTGGATTGTGATCGACGCTGGAATAGAAGAGGACGCTAATAAGCTTGCTGGTGAATTGGGGGCGACGGTTCTTACTCTCCCCTCTGAGGAAGAACCGTCTAAGCTCTGGGCGAGGATAGAAGAGCTATTGACATCCCCTTATGTACTTTGGCTGAATCCCTACGAGGAACTGGATGGAGAGGACTGGGAAGCATTAGCTGCAATGAAGAGTTCACAAGCCAGTCTGCATTCTATGCTGTCTCTTAATCTATGCTTACAAGAAGGTGAAGTAGAACAGGCATACTGGAAGGTTAAGAGAAATCGTCTGGCAGCACAGGAGACGATTCTTGGGTGTAATCCAATCAGCGGAGAGTTTATCGCGTTCCCTGAAAGCTTCAAGGAGAACAGCGAGATTGCCCTTGTGCTTCGGAAGCCTTCAAGAATAGAAGAAAATTGAAATTAAGTGCTGAAAGGGGATAAATAATCATGCCAGTAGGACCAACAGGAACAACTGGACCGACAGGACCAACGGGAACAACGGGGCCAAAGGGCAATCCAGGGACCGGGGGAGTAAGAGGGGGTCCAGGTACTCGAGGGTTGCCTGGTGCACCAGGAACAACAGGTCCGACAGGATATACGGGTCTGACAGGAGTTACGGGAACGACGGGAGCAGGGAATACGGGATTAACGGGCATGACAGGAATTACGGGAACGACGGGAGCAGGGAATACGGGATTAACGGGCATGACAGGAATTACGGGAACGACGGGAGCAGGGAATACGGGATTAACGGGCATGACAGGAGTTACGGGAACGACGGGAGCAGGGAATACGGGATTAACAGGAATGACAGGAGTCACGGGAACGACGGGAGCAGGGAATACGGGATTAACGGGCATGACAGGAGTCACGGGAACGACGGGAGCAGGGAATACGGGATTAACGGGCATGACAGGAGTCACGGGAACGACGGGAGCAGGGAATACGGGATTAACAGGAATGACAGGAGTCACGGGAACGACGGGAGCAGGGTTTACTGGACATACAGGATTAACAGGGCATACAGGACATACTGGCATTACAGGGGTCACGGGAATAACCGGACTTACAGGTATGACAGGTATGACTGGAATTACAGGATCAATCAGTTCTATTTTCGGAACATATGTAATCAATGGAGACACGTATGGTGATAATCCTGATACTCCTATCGGATATTTCAACGCGCAACATGTTGATCCGGAAAATTCGATTACGCTTGGCCCTGACCCTAGTGATAACAATACATTTACTTTGCCTGGAGGGCATTTCTACCATATCTCATTCAACATTAATGTTGCCTATACGAGTAGTGCTGCACCGGCGATTGGAGTAGCACTAAGTTACGATGATCCTAGCAGCTATTCTGTTGATTCTTTTAATTATTATGTTGGAGTTGAGGTGCCTGATACAACTAATCCTGTGAGTCCAGTGTCTGCAGTGTTGCTTGTAGATACCAGTGGTTACGGAAATGTATATATGCAGTTATGGCTTCTTGGAGCTGGTACTAATGTAACAGCGGATATTCCAAATGCCCCGGCCGGTGGTAATATTTGGGGTCAAGTAACTATTTTTGCCTTGAACTAATTATAAAAATCTACTCCCGCTCAATTAAATAAAATTAAGAAACGGATACCTTCCTTGTCTGAGGATGAGTACCCGTTTCTTAATTTCTTGATAAAAATGGATAATATTAGGTTTTTTGTGAATTGCATTTCCGTAACAGCGAGGAGTTGACAACTAATGGCTACAGGACCAACAGGAACAACCGGGGCTACAGGGCCTACAGGTACAACTGGCGGTAGAGGGAATCAAGGTAGTAGAGGTAACGTGGGATTTTCAGGAGGTACCGGATCGACTGGACTAACGGGAGCAACGGGGCTCACTGGTGAAACGGGAGTAACGGGACTGACAGGAGTGACCGGAGCAACAGGGCTCACGGGTGAAACGGGAGCAACGGGGCTGACAGGAGAGACCGGAGCGACAGGGCTGACAGGTGAGACGGGAGCAACAGGGCTGACGGGAGAAACTGGAGCGACGGGACTCACGGGAGAGACTGGAGCGACGGGTCTGACAGGAGAGACCGGAGCGACGGGGCTGACGGGAGAGACCGGAGCAACGGGACTGACGGGAGAGACCGGAGCAACGGGACTTACGGGAGAAACCGGAGCGACGGGTCTGACCGGAGAGACGGGAGCGACGGGACTCACGGGTGAGACGGGAGCGACGGGTCTGACGGGAGAGACCGGGGCAACAGGGCTGACAGGTGAGACGGGAGCAACAGGGCTGACGGGAGAAACTGGAGCGACGGGACTCACGGGAGCGACAGGGCTAACCGGAGAGACTGGAGCGACAGGGCTGACCGGAGAGACGGGAGCAACAGGGCTCACGGGAGAGACGGGAGCGACAGGACTCACGGGAGAGACTGGAGCTACGGGGCTTACGGGAGAAACCGGAGCGACAGGGCTCACGGGAGAGACCGGGGCGACAGGGCTGACCGGGGAAACGGGAGCAACAGGACTCACGGGAGAGACTGGGGCAACGGGACTCACGGGAGAGACGGGAGCAACAGGGCTCACGGGAGAGACCGGAGCGACGGGACTTACGGGAGAGACGGGAGCAACAGGGCTCACGGGAGAGACCGGGGCGACAGGGCTGACCGGGGAAACGGGAGCAACAGGACTCACGGGAGAGACTGGGGCAACGGGACTCACGGGAGAGACGGGAGCAACAGGGCTCACGGGAGAGACCGGAGCCACGGGTCTGACAGGAGAGACTGGAGCGACGGGTCTGACCGGAGAGACGGGAGCAACAGGGCTCACGGGAGAGACGGGAGCGACAGGACTCACGGGAGAGACTGGAGCGACAGGGCTGACCGGAGAGACGGGAGCGACAGGACTCACGGGAGAGACTGGAGCGACAGGGCTGACCGGAGAGACTGGAGCCACGGGTCTGACGGGAGAGACCGGAGCGACGGGACTTACGGGAGAGACGGGAGCAACAGGGCTCACGGGAGAGACCGGAGCCACGGGTCTGACAGGAGAGACTGGAGCGACGGGGCTTACGGGAGAGACTGGAGCGACGGGTCTGACCGGAGAAACGGGAGCGACAGGACTCACCGGTGAAACGGGGCTTACGGGAGAGACGGGAGCCACGGGGCTGACCGGAGAGACGGGAGCAACAGGGCTCACGGGAGAGACTGGAGCGACGGGACTGACGGGAGAGACCGGAGCGACGGGGCTGACCGGAGAGACGGGAGCCACGGGGCTTACGGGAGAGACGGGAGCAACAGGGCTCACGGGAGAGACGGGAGCAACAGGGCTCACGGGAGAGACTGGAGCGACAGGGCTGACAGGTGAGACGGGAGCAACAGGGCTGACGGGAGAAACTGGAGCGACGGGACTCACGGGAGAGACTGGAGCGACGGGTCTGACAGGAGAGACCGGAGCGACAGGTCTGACAGGAGAGACCGGAGCAACGGGACTCACAGGCGAAACGGGGCTTACGGGAGAGACGGGAGCCACGGGGCTGACCGGAGAGACGGGAGCAACAGGGCTCACGGGAGAGACTGGAGCGACGGGACTGACGGGAGAGACCGGAGCGACAGGGCTCACGGGAGAGACCGGGGCGACAGGGCTGACCGGGGAAACGGGAGCAACAGGACTCACGGGAGAGACTGGGGCAACGGGACTCACGGGAGAGACGGGAGCAACAGGGCTCACGGGAGAGACCGGAGCGACGGGACTGACGGGAGAGACGGGAGCAACAGGGCTCACGGGAGAGACCGGAGCCACGGGTCTGACAGGAGAGACTGGAGCGACGGGTCTGACCGGAGAGACGGGAGCAACAGGGCTCACGGGAGAGACGGGAGCGACAGGACTCACGGGAGAGACTGGAGCGACAGGGCTGACTGGAGAGACGGGAGCGACAGGACTCACGGGAGAGACTGGAGCGACAGGGCTGACCGGAGAGACTGGAGCCACGGGTCTGACGGGAGAGACCGGAGCGACGGGTCTGACGGGAGAGACTGGAGCGACGGGTCTGACCGGAGAGACGGGAGCAACAGGGCTCACGGGAGAGACGGGAGCGACAGGACTCACCGGAGAGACAGGAGCAACAGGACTCACGGGAGAGACCGGAGCAACAGGGCTCACGGGAGAGACTGGAGCGACGGGACTTACGGGAGAAACCGGAGCAACAGGGCTCACGGGAGAGACTGGAGCAACAGGTCTGACAGGAGAGAGCGGAGCAACGGGACTCACAGGCGAAACGGGCGCAACGGGTCTGACGGGAGAGACGGGAGCCACGGGTCTGACAGGAGAGACTGGAGCCACGGGGCTGACCGGAGAGACGGGAGCAACAGGGCTCACGGGAGAGACTGGAGCGACGGGACTGACGGGAGAGACTGGAGCGACGGGACTGACGGGAGAGACTGGAGCAACGGGACTGACAGGAGAGACGGGAGCAACAGGGCTCACGGGAGAGACCGGAGCGACAGGGCTGACCGGAGAAACCGGAGCGACTGGGCTTACGGGTGAGACGGGAGCGACAGGGCTGACCGGAGAAACCGGAGCGACGGGGCTCACGGGAGAGACGGGAGCAACAGGGCTCACGGGAGAGACTGGAGCGACAGGGCTCACGGGAGAGACTGGAGCGACAGGGCTGACCGGAGAGACTGGAGCGACGGGGCTCACGGGAGAGACGGGAGCCACGGGTCTGACAGGAGAGACTGGAGCCACGGGTCTGACCGGAGAGACGGGAGCAACAGGGCTCACGGGAGAGACGGGAGCCACGGGTCTGACCGGAGAGACTGGAGCGACAGGACTGACAGGCGAAACGGGAGCAACAGGACTGACAGGAGAGACGGGAGCAACAGGGCTCACGGGAGAGACGGGAGCGACAGGACTGACGGGAGAGACTGGAGCGACGGGACTGACGGGAGAGACTGGAGCAACGGGACTCACAGGCGAAACGGGCGCAACGGGTCTGACGGGAGAGACGGGAGCGACGGGTCTGACCGGAGAGACTGGAGCGACAGGACTGACAGGCGAAACGGGCGCAACAGGACTGACAGGAGAGACGGGAGCAACAGGGCTCACGGGAGAGACCGGAGCGACAGGGCTGACCGGAGAAACCGGAGCGACGGGGCTTACGGGTGAGACCGGAGCGACAGGGCTGACCGGAGAAACCGGAGCGACGGGGCTTACGGGTGAGACGGGAGCAACAGGGCTCACGGGAGAAACGGGAGCGACGGGGCTCACGGGAGAGACTGGGGCTACGGGACTCACGGGAGAGACGGGAGCGACAGGTCTGACAGGAGAGACCGGAGCAACGGGTCTGACTGGAGCGACGGGTCTGACAGGAGAGACCGGAGCGACGGGGCTGACCGGAGAAACTGGAGCGACGGGGCTGACCGGAGAGACCGGAGCAACGGGTCTGACTGGAGAGACTGGAGCAACGGGGCTGACCGGTGAAACGGGAGCAACAGGACTCACGGGAGAAACCGGAGCCACAGGACTCACGGGAGAGACTGGGGCAACAGGGCTCACGGGAGAGACTGGAGCGACGGGTCTGACGGGAGAGACCGGAGCGACGGGGCTGACGGGAGAGACCGGAGCGACGGGTCTGACGGGAGAGACCGGAGCAACGGGACTTACGGGAGAAACCGGAGCAACAGGTCTGACAGGAGAAACGGGCGCAACAGGGCTCACGGGAGAGACGGGAGCGACAGGGCTCACGGGAGAGACTGGAGCGACAGGGCTCACGGGAGAAACTGGAGCGACGGGTCTGACGGGAGAGACTGGAGCGACAGGACTGACGGGAGAGACTGGAGCAACGGGACTCACAGGCGAAACGGGCGCAACGGGTCTGACGGGAGAGACGGGCGCAACAGGACTGACAGGAGAGACGGGAGCAACAGGGCTCACGGGAGAGACCGGAGCGACAGGGCTGACCGGAGAAACCGGAGCGACTGGGCTTACGGGTGAGACGGGAGCGACAGGGCTGACCGGAGAAACCGGAGCGACGGGGCTCACGGGAGAGACCGGAGCGACAGGGCTTACGGGTGAGACGGGAGCGACAGGGCTCACGGGAGAGACGGGAGCGACAGGGCTGACCGGAGAGACTGGAGCGACGGGGCTCACGGGAGAAACGGGAGCGACGGGGCTCACGGGAGAAACGGGAGCGACGGGGCTCACGGGAGAAACTGGAGCGACGGGTCTGACGGGAGAGACTGGAGCCACGGGTCTGACGGGAGAGACCGGAGCCACGGGACTGACGGGAGAAACTGGAGCGACAGGGCTGACTGGAGAGACGGGAGCAACAGGGCTCACGGGAGAAACGGGAGCGACGGGTCTGACCGGAGAGACGGGAGCGACAGGACTCACCGGTGAAACGGGAGCGACGGGTCTGACGGGAGGGACCGGAGCCACGGGTCTGACGGGAGAGACCGGAGCCACGGGACTGACGGGAGAAACTGGAGCGACAGGGCTGACTGGAGAGACGGGAGCAACAGGGCTCACGGGAGAAACGGGAGCGACGGGTCTGACCGGAGAGACGGGAGCGACAGGACTCACCGGTGAAACGGGAGCGACGGGTCTGACGGGAGGGACCGGAGCGACGGGTCTGACGGGAGAGACTGGAGCCACGGGTCTGACCGGAGAGACGGGAGCGACAGGACTGACAGGCGAAACGGGCGCAACAGGACTGACAGGAGAGACGGGAGCCACGGGTCTGACCGGAGAGACCGGAGCGACAGGACTGACCGGAGAAACCGGAGCGACGGGGCTTACGGGAGAGACGGGAGCAACAGGGCTCACGGGAGAGACTGGAGCGACAGGGCTGACCGGAGAGACTGGAGCGACAGGACTGACAGGCGAAACGGGCGCAACAGGGCTGACAGGAGAGACGGGCGCAACAGGGCTGACAGGAGAGACGGGCGCAACAGGACTGACAGGAGAGACGGGAGCAACAGGGCTCACGGGAGAGACCGGAGCGACAGGGCTGACCGGAGAAACCGGAGCGACGGGGCTTACGGGTGAGACGGGAGCGACAGGGCTGACCGGAGAGACTGGAGCGACGGGGCTCACGGGAGAAACGGGAGCGACGGGTCTGACCGGAGAGACTGGAGCGACGGGTCTGACGGGAGAGACCGGAGCTACGGGACTGACGGGAGAAACTGGAGCGACAGGGCTGACGGGAGAGACGGGAGCAACAGGGCTCACGGGAGAAACGGGAGCAACAGGGCTCACGGGAGAAACGGGAGCGACGGGTCTGACGGGTCTGACGGGAGAGACTGGAGCGACGGGACTGACGGGAGAGACGGGAGCGACGGGGCTCACGGGTGAAACCGGAGCGACAGGGCTGACGGGCGAAACGGGAGCGACAGGGCTGACAGGAGAGACGGGAGCAACGGGACTTACGGGAGAGACGGGAGCAACAGGACTCACGGGTGAGACTGGGGCAACAGGGCTCACAGGTGAAACCGGAGCGACGGGGCTGACCGGAGAGACTGGAGCGACGGGGCTGACCGGAGAGACTGGAGCGACAGGGCTGACCGGAGAGACTGGAGCGACAGGGCTGACCGGAGAGACTGGAGCGACAGGGCTGACCGGAGAGACCGGGGCAACAGGTCTCACGGGAGAAACCGGAGCGACAGGTCTGACCGGAGAGACTGGAGCAACGGGTCTCACAGGTGAGACGGGAGCAACAGGGCTGACTGGGGAAACGGGAGCAACAGGGCTGACTGGTGAGACGGGAGCGACGGGTCTGACAGGAGAGACCGGAGCAACAGGTCTGACCGGAGAGACTGGAGCAACAGGGCTCACGGGAGAGACTGGAGCAACAGGGCTCACGGGTGAGACCGGAGCGACAGGGCTAACCGGAGAGACTGGAGCGACAGGACTCACGGGTGAGACGGGAGCCACGGGACTCACAGGTGAGACGGGAGCAACGGGACTGACCGGAGAAACTGGAGCGACAGGGCTCACAGGAGAGACGGGAGCAACGGGACTCACCGGAGAGACCGGGGCAACAGGTCTCACGGGAGAAACCGGAGCGACAGGTCTGACCGGAGAGACTGGAGCAACGGGTCTCACAGGTGAGACGGGAGCAACAGGGCTGACTGGGGAAACGGGAGCAACAGGGCTGACTGGTGAGACGGGAGCGACGGGTCTGACAGGAGAGACCGGAGCAACAGGTCTGACCGGAGAGACTGGAGCAACAGGGCTCACGGGAGAGACTGGAGCAACAGGGCTCACGGGAGAGACCGGAGCGACAGGGCTAACCGGAGAGACGGGAGCGACAGGACTCACGGGTGAGACGGGAGCCACGGGACTCACAGGTGAGACGGGAGCAACGGGACTGACCGGAGAAACTGGAGCGACAGGGCTCACAGGAGAGACGGGAGCAACGGGACTCACCGGAGAGACCGGAGCAATAGGTCTCACGGGAGAAACCGGAGCAACAGGTCTGACTGGAGAGACTGGAGCGACAGGACTGACCGGAGAAACGGGAGCCACGGGAGCGACAGGGCTTACAGGAGAGACCGGAGCAACGGGACTCACCGGAGAGACCGGAGCGACGGGGCTCACAGGTGAGACGGGAGCAACGGGGCTGACCGGAGAGACGGGAGCAACGGGGCTGACGGGAGAAACCGGAGCGACAGGGCTGACGGGTGAAACGGGAGCCACAGGACTCACGGGAGAGACTGGGGCTACGGGTCTCACAGGAGAGACCGGAGCAACGGGTCTAACGGGAGAAACCGGAGCGACAGGGCTGACGGGTGAAACCGGAGCGACAGGGTTGACCGGGGAAACGGGAGCCACAGGACTCACCGGAGAGACTGGGGCTACGGGTCTAACGGGAGAAACCGGAGCGACAGGGCTGACGGGAGAAACTGGAGCAACGGGTCTCACGGGAGAGACCGGAGCAACAGGTCTCACAGGAGAAACGGGCGTAACAGGTCTGACAGGAGAGACTGGTGCAACGGGACTTACGGGAGAGACTGGAGCGACGGGTCTTACAGGTACGACTGGTCCACCAGGGCTTACTGGAACAGTTATAGGCCAAACAGGTCCAACAGGTCCAACAGGTCCAACAGGAACAACTGGCCCAACGGGAACAACGGGTGCAAGAGGTCCTCAAGGCAGCGGAGGAATACGAGGAGGTTCAGGTAGACCGGGGGATACAGGGCAGACAGGTGTGACAGGTCTGACCGGAGCGACGGGACTTACGGGGGAAACGGGAGCAACAGGTCAGACAGGAGTGACTGGAGTAACCGGTGTCACCGGTGTTACAGGAGTAACAGGACTCACTGGGTTAACGGGAGCAACAGGTCAGACGGGAGCGACTGGTGTTTTATCCGAGAGCTACGCTCAGTTTTTGTACTATGGAGCGGGTATTGAAGCAACAAGTGATCATTTCCCGATCCCGAACTTTACTATAGATTTACAATCCACTACTGGGAATTCTATAGGACCACAATCTGATGATACCGATGTGTTTACGGTAGAGCCCGGAAGCTACTTGATTCTGTATCAAGCTAATGTTAAATCCACTGATACCAAAGCAGCCGGTCTGGAATTGATTGTTAATGGTGCATTTGACAATGTAACACAAGTTTTCGCTTCAATAAATACGGTTGCCACTTATCTGTATGGAACTCATATTTTAGCGACTTTTATGCCGGCGACGATTCAACTGGCACTTATGTACGAAGGCACTTCTGTAACTACTAATATTATTGGAGTACAAGAAGGCGGGTTCTACGTAGCTAAAGTTACCATAGTCCAGTTGTTATGATCTTTTTATAAATTGTGATCATTAATTTTTTGCCTCCCATGAAGACCAGCCTGCTGCAGGCTGGTCTTCATGCATGTGTATGTGTAGAGCAAAAAAAGATTGTTTTTTCTTACATAGTCAGGACGAATTGCTGAACCAATCATTCAAAGCGGCATATGATGGACTATTCTAATCAAGGAAGGAGAGGATTGATTTGTCTCAAGCTAATCTGCCTAACATTACACCTACCATTACACTCACCCGTAGCGATGCCATCAACATGATGATGGCAGCCATCGCCATGGAAGAGTTAGGGCTTAGCCATGTAATTAATGCAGAAGGGGAGAAGATGCAATACGCGCTTGGCACTCTTCCTGGAGTAACTGCTCCGGTGGTGAATATCTCTAATATTCAGGATATCACTGATAGTATCCGTAGTATGCTGGGGGAAACGGTCAAAAGCGCCTGGCTGCAGACCAGCCAGTTAGAGAGTCTGCTTGCCGCACCGGTTGATTATGGCGGTACTGGAGCCACAGGCGTAACAGGACCAGACGAGGGACCGATAGGTCCACGAGGACTGCCGGGTCCAGCAGGCGAGACTGGAGACGATGGTCCAACCGGCTTCACTGGAATTAGTGGTATTACGGGCATAACAGGAGTTACAGGAGAGACGGGAGCAACTGGCCTCACAGGCCTGACTGGAGTGACAGGGGTAACGGGTGTTACCGGACAAACCGGAGAGACGGGAGCAACTGGCCTCACGGGCCTGACTGGAGTTACAGGGGTAACTGGTATGACAGGGCAAACCGGAGAGGCAGGATTGACTGGCCTCACAGGTCTGACTGGAGTTACAGGGGTAACTGGTGTTACAGGGCAAACCGGAGAGACAGGATTAACTGGCCTCACGGGTCTAACTGGAGTGACCGGATTGACTGGAATGACCGGAGCAACCGGGGGTACAGGAGAGCCTGCTAATGACCGGTGGTTGGCTTATTTCAATGGTGCTGAAGCAGGTCCGATAGGAGCACGTGGTCCAATACTCTTTAATGATAATGGTTATTTCACTGGAACAGCTATCTCCATCAACCCAGGTGGCGGTTACTTTCTGCAGAATAACGGTGCTGGAGCTAGTCTGGAACCGGCCACATACTATGTTCATTATGCAGTAAATGCTATTGCTGCGACAGGGGCAAGTATGAGCATTGCCCTTGCTCTTAACGGTGTCACGATTCCAGCAAGTGAAGCGATATCCAATAATTCGGTGCCTGTTGGAGCTACTTCAAATCTGGCAGTGGGGGGCAGTATTTTTCCGACCGTTACTGCTTCCACAGTTAATTCTCTACTCTTGTTTAATGCTGGTCCCGCTGAAATTAGCGATATTACAGGCTCGATATCCATTATTAAATTGCTCTAACCCAACCTAAAATAGAGGAGTTGATCTCATGTCTCAGGCGAACCTGCCAAACATCACCCCAACCATAAGCATTGCCAGGGATGATGCTGTTAACCTGCTGCTGTCCTCCATTGCGATGGAAGAATTGGGACTCAGCCACATTATCAATGCCGAAGGGGAGAAGCTGCAATATATCCTGGGTACATTACCTGGAATTACAGCTCCTGAAGCGACTATAGGCGATGTATTAGCTATGAACGATAGTGTAAGAAATATGATGCGGGACATTGTCAAGAAGGAATTCATTCTCACCAACAAGCTGGAGACAGTCCTCAATGCCTCCATAATGGTAGGGCCTACTGGCGCAACAGGGGCTACGGGTAATCCCGGGGGGCCTCCAGGTCCTCAAGGCGATCAGGGAATTCAGGGCCTCCAAGGTGCAATGGGAATAACCGGTCAAACGGGAGAGACTGGCTTAACGGGTATGACCGGATTGACTGGGGTAACCGGTCTAACGGGGCTAACCGGAGAGACGGGAGAGACCGGGATGACCGGCTTAACGGGGGAGACCGGGATGACCGGAGTAACCGGTCTAACCGGAGAGACGGGAGAGACCGGGATGACCGGTTTAACGGGAGAGACCGGGATGACCGGAGTAACCGGTCTAACTGGAGAGACGGGAGAGACCGGGATGACGGGTCTGACCGGCTTAACGGGTCTGACTGGATTGACTGGGGTAACCGGTCTAACCGGGATGACCGGCATGACTGGTATGACTGGTATGACTGGCTTAACCGGTCTGGCCTTCTTCGCAGAGTTTGCTTCTGCTGGATCTACAGCAGATCAAGTTGGCGCTTTTCCCGAAGCGGTGACTTGGACCTCTACTGGACCGAGTGACGGAAGTATTATTTTGAATCCAGATTCAAATCAGTACTTTCCACTACCTCTCAATTCTACAGTTCTGGTCCAATACTTTGTCACTGGCGGGAAAGTTTTCGCTGAACCAATGAGCTTCCAATTGTACACCTATGATGCAGGTGAAGCTCTTATTGCTCCTGTTCCTGGTTCACAAGCAACTTCGGCATTGGGCGCAGGCACAATTGCAACTGTGGCAGGAGGCGCTATCATTGGAACTACAGGTATACCACAGTTTGTGGGATTAGTTAATGAAAATGCTACTGAACCTGTAGGAGAAAACGGTACCTTCTCTGCCAATATTCAACTGATCAGGATTAATTAAAATATCAATTTATAACGAGCGCCAGAATGAATTCTGGCGCTTTGCCGCGTCTAAAAGTTCAGAACAGAGAAGTGATTGGCCTCTTTGGAAATATTAGAGGAATGGTCCAGGCCAGACTGATTCACAAGCATAGAATATTAGGTGTTGCCAGATCTCCGAGAGGTCTATGAAATATTCTGCATATCGTGGACTTGGACAATCTATAGGCAGCATAAACTGGTATTGGGGGTGTTGTTTAAATAGTACTGCCGTTCGCAAATGGCAAGCAAATATAAAGTGAAAGAAGGGTTGTGTCCATATGTCATCATTAATTCCAGTGCAACTGGGAAGTCCGGGACCGGCAATCCGGATGGCAAGTCCGATATTGCTGGAGGAGAGTCATCCGTTCTTCCAAATTGATTTTAGTGTGCCTCTGTCGTTCCAGCCCGCCGCGCCCGGTAATTATCATTTGATCGTCGGGCTATCGGTGCTGAAAGACGGAAAGATCATTTATACCCTTACCGAGCCCTTTATCGGCAGCGGCAATGCTGGGGAAGCACTCATTGCGGATGTGAATGCAAGGATTACAGGCAGCTTCGGCCAGGGTGGGCAGTTCTTTGAATTGGAGCTGCAGATTCTGTCTTCACAGAATATTGCGGCGAATCCGCTGGCCGGACGCCCAGCAGTCTCCGTCCAAGGAGTGGCGGCGGACGAGGAGGAGGTGGGTCCGACAGGGCCAACGGGTACGCAAGGTCCACGGGGTACGAAGGGACCTAAAGGTCCGACTGGCAGCACTGGACCGACAGGAACAACTGGTCCTGGCATACAAGGGGTGAAGGGTCCTAAGGGCCCCACTGGACCGACTGGTGTGGTTGTGGCAACTGGAGCGGGGAGCGTAACGGGGGCAACGGGTGTTACAGGACCTGACGGGGTAGGGCCCACAGGTGCAACCGGAATGACTGGAATTGGAGCCACCGGGATGACCGGATATGGTCCGCAGGGACCGACAGGGACGACGGGAGCAAGGGGCGTGACGGGACCTACAGGTCCTGGTTCAGGGGCTACCGGGGATACGGGTCCAACCGGTCCCACAGGGATAACCGGACCCAGCCGAGCCTTACCGATCGTTGTGAGTGATACTCTGCTGTCGAGCAGTCCTATTGAGGGGAACATCGTAGGCCAACTCCCGCCGGTACTGATAACCTCGACCGATCAATGTGTAGTTGTAGCAGGTACCTTCCAAATCAGCTACGGAAATCCATCTAATCATAATTATAACAACGCTATTTCTTATTTGGTGAGACGAGATGGTCAGACAATTCCAGACACTGGTGATCAAGTATGGAGTATTTCTTACGATTATTTGAATAATCCACCGTATAATTCAATTCCTTCTGAACAATCATTATCCTTCTATGCAGTAGATGAGAATCCGTCACCGGGTGTTCATAACTATCAATTGTATGTGGAGGTTGGGAGTCTGTCTACCAATACAACCATCAGCTATAAATCATTTAGTGCAGCCGCGAAGGTATTCCTCAAAGGAAATTAATGATATCTATTCATAAAAGCCGCGTCAGTGTAACAAGCATCTGAGAAATAAAGGAGTTGAACATATATGAACAGCTATTCGTCGCTTCCCCTTGAAAGCGGCAACGAACTGGTGCTTACGGATATTCGGACGGATGTAGAACAGCCGTATCCATCTGCGGAAGTGCAGTTATCGATTCCTCTGCTGCTGGATATCCAGTCCCCCGGCTATTATCATCTACACTTGAATGTTGAACTATGGAGGGCAAATGCGTTAGTCGAAACCCGTGATGTGTCGGTTGAATCCACAGCCTTGTCTGCCGGATGGATACAGACTGAAGCCACGGTCAGATTCAGTGATGAACTGCCCGCAGGCATTCATCAATACGAGCTGCGAATGAAGCTGCTCCATGTTCAGAATATCGCTTCGGATATCCGGGTCGGCTCTCCGTTGATCCGGACGGGGCCGGGGCCTGTCATATTCAACGGCCCTATAGGCCCCCAAGGACCTACAGGACCTACTGGTCTCACCGGAAGAACCGGAATATCTGGAGGCTTAGGGGGAAGGGGAGCGGCTGGATTCTCAGCTACCGGCCCGACCGGCCTAACCGGCCCCACCGGTCCAACAGGGGAAACCGGTTATGCAGGAGGATTCGCTGGCCCCACTGGAACGACCGGGGCAGCGGGAATGGGGATTACAGGAGCGACCGGACTTACAGGTGTAGGGGCCATGGGGGCCACCGGACTAGGAATTATAGGGGATACAGGACCCGACGGTCCGACAGGCCCCACAGGCCCCACAGGGGATCCGTCCGGGGGAAGCGGTGAGCAGGGTGAAGCCGGACCCGAGGGTCCCATAGGAGCTACAGGTACACCAGCGGATGAAGCGTTTATTCCAACATTGACTTACAGAGTTTCTGCCGGTGCTTTGGAAGTGGCTCTTAATACCCCTACAACGCTTGTGTCTCTCCCGGTTGATCCTGGAAGCGGGAGTTGTCAGGTAGAAGGGATAGTAAAGTTATCTTATTTTAAGAGTATACCTGGACCAACTAATTCTGGACTCCGAATAGGCTTCAAACTTACTGATACTGCTGGAAATACATTATATCAGTACGCTAATTATTTCCAAAAACAGCAAGGAACTGGCGATTCCGGAATATTTCAGAATTCCCCGTTTATTGTGATGTATGATGGGCCACCGACTACTCTGACTTTAACTCTGTTGTATACAGGTGATGAACAAGACGGATGGAACTTAGTTCAACTCTTCCAAAGTGTAATAACATCCACGGTAATTCCTGATAGCATCTGATGTTGTGCAAAATATAAAAGGCGGTGAATTTATGTCGAATTTAACGACTTTTCCCTTGGGAGCACCAGGACCGGCTGTTCACCTGGCGGAGACTCTTGACATTGTTGCAGCACAGCCCCAGGCGCATGTCACATTCCAGATTCCTGTCGTCTTCCAGGGAGTCACTTCCGGTCCATCCTTGCTGCGGGTAGAATTGGAAACAATGCTCTCCGGCAATGTCCTGCAGACTCAATTGGTTACACTGTCCCATACCGGAACGGAGGAGACCGTTAGAACAATGCAGGTGACGGTCAACCATGCGGTGTACCCGGGAACGTATGCCTACACGATCCGAGCCCGGGTCGTCAGCTACATTAACGTCAAAGCAGATCCATCTATAGGCAGAGCTGTTGCAGGGATCGCATCTGTGAATACAGGTAGAGCTGCGGCAGGACTGACCGGCCCAACCGGCCCGACAGGAACAACCGGTACCCAGGGGCGGATGGGCGATGGCGGCGATCCTGGTAAGAAGGGCGTGACAGGGGCAACAGGCTACGGAGCGACCGGGCAGACAGGAGATACAGGCACACCGGGTCCTCCCGCGGTTGTCACTGGCCCAGTAGGCTATGGTCCGACTGGGCCGACCGGGGAGACGGGAAACAACGGAATCGGCCCTACGGGTGCAACCGGCGTAGCTGTAACAGGCACTACGGGGTACAGCATACAAGGAACGCGAGGTGCGCAGGGACCGGAGGGTTCAGAGGGCGCACTGGGGCCGACAGGAACTGGCGGTAAAGGCCCGGCGGGTCCGCCAGGAGCCACAGGTGCAACTGGGGCGACGGGAGAGCCCGTGCCACCTCCTGCATACCAATACCTTAACAATTCACTAGTATTAAGCAATGCTTCACTAACGGTTCTCAACCTGAACTTTTTGCAGATTGAGGACGGACAACGCGTACAACTACAGGGGAATCTCCGTGTCTCCTATCTCCCGCTTGCAACAGCCGTACGAATCCCTCTCTCTATTTATGTTCTCTATAAAGGTATAGTGATTCAGTGGTTTGACTTCCGGTCCATTGTTCAAGGTTATGGGAGCGGTGCAGCCGATCCCGGCGAAAGAGCGAGTGTGCAATTCCCGTTCAGCCTGACGCATACCCCTGATGCCGGAGCGGGAGTCTATTCGGTTCAAGTACAAATAAACTTTTCTGTACCGGGCAACTTCCCGCTGACCGTGGAGAACCGGTATCTGGCAGCAGAGGTTGTGGGAAGCGGGACACCCTATATCCAGGATGAAGAAGTTTATTTCCTGGCTGCGGGCGGGGTCCAGACCTTAAATGCTCTGGTCGGTCCAACCCATTCGGTCACTATGGACCCTAACATCATGTTCCCGCTGACAGCGGCTTACGCTTCATCGAGGGGCAGCAGTATCTACTTCGCGGTCCAAGACCGATTATACCAGTTCAACGCATACGCACAGAAGGTGGAATGGGGCGTTGATCTGAATCAGGGAATGCAGGCAAATGACCTGTTGTTGACGCCTGACGAGCACTATCTCTTCATCTCGGATGAAGCCAGTCCCCAGGTGCAGATCTATGACGTGGTGAAAAGAGATCCGGTCAGAACGCTCACCCTGCACTCGAATGTGCTCTTCTCGGCTGCGTCTCCCGACAGCAGATACGTCTTCTTCTATGTCTACACTGGTGAGGTTTATGCCTATCGGATTGCTACAGGGGAGCTTACCGAGAATATTTTCAGTGGAGCCTATGATGTTCAGCCTGCAAAGTATTTAGGCATTTCGAACCCTCTAGTGGTATCACAGGACAGTAGCGAGGTACGATTAACACCCAGTCTACAAAATGTCGCTTATGCCTACTCGAAGGTGGGAAACTTTAGCGACAACGGGACCCGGTTCGTGGGGGCGACTCAACCTACCTGGGGTATTGTAGAGCTAAATAATGGAAGTACATTAGTAATAACCAACCATGTCGATCCAGACGTCCCGCCCAATTATTCTGAAATCACTGTTGTAAATCCCGATTCGTCAGTTGCAGCAATCTCTATTAACGTTGATGCGGTTGCTCTGGCCCTGTCTCCTGATGGTTCAATGCTTTGTGTTCAGAGTATCCAGGGGATAACTCTCATTGAGCCCAGAACATTTTTAGGAGAATCATTTATTTCAATACCGGAATCCATCATACAGGGTGGAATTAGTTTCACAAGGGACAGCCGTTTTGTCATTGCAATTGGAACTGAGCATATTTACTCAATAAGCATGCAGGATCGCTCCATGAGAACCTTTGACCTTCCGCCTGAACCTTCTAATCATCCGCTATTCTATACCCTCACTAGCGGAGCCTACAAAACGCAGAGTAAATAAAACTGCACGACAAGTGCTTAGACCAATCCCTGTGGTTCCTGAAACCGCGGGGATTGTCTTCAGAAATGATTAGAACCGGAGGGTGGACGGATGAAAGGCATTATTCTGGCGGGCGGCTCGGGGACGAGACTGCATCCGCTGACGAAGTCGATCTCCAAGCAGATTCTGCCGGTATACGACAAGCCAATGATCTATTATCCGCTGTCTGTATTGATGCTGGCAGGCATCCGGGATATCCTAATTATCTCCACCGGGAGAGACATCCGGCTGTTCCAGGATCTTCTGGGCAACGGCGAACAGCTTGGCCTCTCCTTCCAGTATGCAGTGCAGGAGCAGCCGCGCGGACTTGCCGAAGCGTTCCTGATCGGAGAAGAATTTATTGGTACAGATCATGTGTGCATGATTCTGGGCGACAACATCTTCTATGGACAGAGCTTCAGCTCCATTCTGGAGCGAGCTGTCCAGCGGCGGGAGGGTGCCACGATCTTCGGCTGCCGGGTACAAGATCCTTCGGCTTATGGTGTTGTTGAATTTGACAGCATGGGCAAGGCGGTTGCGCTGGAGGAGAAGCCCCTGTATCCCCGTTCCCATTATGCAGTGCCGGGCTTATACTTCTACGACCGCCAGGTCGTTGAGATCGCAAGACATATCCAGCCCTCACGGCGTGGTGAAATCGAGATTACAGATGTTAACCGGGAGTATTTAAACAGAGGCCAATTGAATGTGGAGCTGTTCGGCCGGGGAATGGCCTGGCTGGATACCGGGACGCCGGATTCATTGCTGGAGGCAGCCAATCTGGTGGAGACGCTCCAGAAGCGGCAAGGCCTGTACGTGGCTTGCATTGAAGAGATTGCTTTCATTAAAGGCTACATTACCAGAGAGCAGCTTCTGGAGCTGGCAAGGCCGCTGCGCAAGCTGGCCTACGGACAATATCTGAACACCATTGCTGAAGAATCACTTACTGCGGGCGGACAAGGTCCATGGAGGAGGAGTTAACTTGAAGATATCTGATTATGTCATTGATTATCTCAAGCAGCAAGGTGTCTCCCATGTCTTCGAGTTCATTGGCGGGGCGATTGTCCATTTGCTCGATTCCGTCTCGGTTAGAGAGGACATCGAGTGTGTCTCTGTCCGTCATGAACAAGCAGGCGCATTCGCAGCGGAGGCCTATGCGAGAATGAACGGGAAGCTGGGTGTAGCTATGGCTACTAGCGGACCGGGAGCCTTGAATCTGTTGACCGGTATAGGCAGTTGCTACTTCGACTCCGTTCCTTGCTTATTCATCACGGGTCAAGTAAACACATATGAGTATAAATTCGACCGTCCGGTCCGGCAAATAGGATTCCAGGAAACGGATATTGTCAGTGTCGCGCAGCCGTTAACCAAATATGCAGTCATGGTTACTAAGCCGGATCAGATCAGGTATGAGCTGGAAAAGGCTGTGGCGCTCGCGCAAAGCGGCCGGCCCGGCCCGGTGCTTCTGGATCTTCCGATGAATCTTCAGCGGGCAGAGGTGGAACCTGATACGCTGGCCAGCTTCTATGATAGTGTTGAATATCAGGAGCTTATGCAAGATGATGGCGACTTAGACGCAGCCGTTGTTGCAGATGTCCTGAAACGGCTTGAGGCAGCCAAGAGGCCGCTGATACTGGCGGGCGGGGGAGTGAGGGCCGGTAACTCCGCAGCGTCATTATCCCGGTTCATTGAGCTGACCGGAATCCCCGTTGTTACTTCATTAATGGGATTGGATGTCATCCCCCATGACCACCGGTTATATACAGGTCTGATCGGGTCATACGGCAACCGTTACAGCAATCTGATCCTGGCGAATTGTGACTTGTTACTTATTCTCGGCTCAAGGCTGGATACCAGACAGACCGGAACCAGACCGGATACCTTCGGGCGCGGCGCTGACTTGATCCATGTAGATATTGATTCTAACGAGCTTAACAGCAAAGTTAGCGTAAGCCTAGCTGTTCACTCCAGTCTGAATGTATTTCTCGAGAGGATGAATGATGCATTAGCTGTATTTAGCAAGCCTGATATTACTGCATGGTTAGACTATATTACACTACTTAAGAAGCAATATCCTACCTATTCCTTCACTCCGCAGGCTGATGAAATTGAACCGAACCGGTTCATGGAGCTGTTGTCCTCCAGATCAGAGAACTTCCATACGGTATGTCTAGATGTGGGCCAGCATCAGATGTGGGCATCGCAATCCTTCAGGCTGTCCGGACATCAAAGGTTGCTTAATTCCGGCGGGATGGGGGCCATGGGCTTTGCCTTACCGGCTGCTATCGGCGCCTGTCTGGCCACAGGACAGGAGACGCTTGTGATTGCAGGAGACGGAGGATTTCAACTAAATATACAGGAGCTTGATACGGTGGTCCGGCTGAATCTGCCCATCAAAATCGTCGTTATGAATAATAGCTCGCTTGGCATGGTCAGGCAATTCCAGGATTTATATTTCGCAGGCAGACAACAATCGACGGTGAATCCCAATCCTTCGTTCATTGATATTGTTAGAGCGTATAAGCTCCCGGCTTATACTATGAATACGATGGCTGATATGCATCAGCTTAATCAGTTCCTGAGTGTGGATGGGCCGGCTTTCCTTGAGGTAAAGCTGGATAAGGATACCAATGTCTATCCCAAGCTGGTGGTGAACCGGCCGATTGAGGACATGTATCCTTACCTGGACAGGGAGGAATTAAAAAAGATCATGCAAATCGATCTCGTGGACGAAACGGATATTTCAACTTGATCTGACGGACACATTCCAGACTTGGCGCATATAGTGGTATTCACAGAGCAGAGAAGATTTGGCGGATGGGGAGGAAGCCTATTCTATCGAGACCATCCACTAAGTCCACACCAAACCTGTATAGATGAATACTACTATATTAATCATTAAGTATGCTGCTGACGGGAGGGTCCGCTGATCATGCGGATTTGGCATGATTCACAGCGCATACTGGAATGAAATCCAAATCTGTAAGGATGTGACCATGTAATGGCTTTTTTATCAACAGGACCTATTGAGAATAACCCTGTGAACGGAGTCAGACCTACTCAGCAGGTTACTGTCAAAATTGATAACCGCAGCCAGACTTCGGCTTACTCACTCACCATTCAGGGTTATCAATTGACCGGAGGAACGCGAGTGATGTACGTAAGCGAATTACTCAACATTGCAGCGAATCAGGTCGTTACGAAGAATTACTACGCAGACGTCAATGCATATGAATTCACATTTATTACCTCACCGAATTCATCGGAGGAAGTTGAGCCGGTGCAGATTTCGCTATGGGGCAAGAATTCATCGGGACAATTGGTCACCGCACACCGGTTAGTATCGGAAGAATTGTTAGGTGCAGACAAAGGCGGCGGCGGCGGAGCAACAGGACCGGCGGGACCTACAGGGCCGGCAGGAGAGAGAGGACCGTCAGGATTACCAGGGTCGCCAGGAGAAGCTGGACCAGCAGGACCTACTGGACCTACCGGGCCGGGTGGAGGAGAATCTGGAGCTACTGGACCTACAGGAGCCCCAGGACCTACAGGAACGACAGGAGCCCCTGGACCTACAGGGACCACGGGAGTTCAAGGTCCTCAAGGAACCACAGGGCCCGGAGGAGGAGCTCGGGGAGACACAGGTCTTACAGGAGTTACCGGAGTCACGGGTCTTACTGGGGAAACGGGAGCCACAGGGCTTACGGGGGTCACAGGACTTACGGGGGTCACAGGGCCTACGGGAGTCACAGGGCCTACGGGAGTCACAGGGCTTACGGGGGTCACAGGGCCTACGGGAGTCACAGGGCTCACGGGAGTTACAGGACTTACGGGAATTACAGGGCTTACGGGAGTTACAGGGCTTACAGGAGTTACAGGGCTTACAGGAATGACAGGAGTTACAGGAACGACCGGTCCCATATTGGCAACTGAAGGCTTCTCTGTATTCTTGCCAACCTTGGTGACTGGAACCACAGCAACTTTTGTTGGTTGGGAAGAAACAGCACCTTATTACGGCAATGCGGCATTCGACCAGGCTTTGGGGGAATATACCGTTCCAGAGACAGGAAGATATTCTATTGAAGCAACTATCAACTTTGCTTTTGACGCATCCATTGCCGCTGCTTTAGACCCGGCAGCGAATCCGTCTTTAGTGGTACAAAGAACTACACCAGCTCCAGTTACAGATCTTGTGACGGGATTATTACCGGTACTTGATGTGGCTATCGGAGGAACTTTAACCCTCAGAACGCTTCTAAGAAGCGGAACAGTCACCCTGGCAGGTGAAGTGGAGCTTACAGCAGGTGATGTGATCATTCTCATCTATCAGTCTAATGGAGTGGCGCTTGATGTAGACCTGGGGGCTACCAATGCAGGTGTTGTATGGTCTGTCCACAGATTAACCTGATCCTAGAATGGATCGGCTTCACTTATCAGCAGTTTATGAGCCATCCTTTAAGGGATGGCTTCTTTTGTATATTGGATCATTCTCAGGAGGCGGGGAGATGGAAGCGGAACAGGAAGGTCTGTTCAGTCTGTGTATGATTGTGAAGAACGAAGAAGCTGTGTTAGGACGTTGTCTGGACTCGGTCAGAGACCTGATGGATGAGATCATTATTGTGGATACGGGATCAACAGACAGAACAGTCACTGTTGCAGGCTGGTATACAGAGAAGGTGTTCACTTATCCGTGGGATGAGGATTTTGCAGCCGCCCGCAACTATTCCTTCGAGCAGGCGACGATGCCTTATGTCATCTGGATGGATGCGGATGAACTGCTGAGTGCGCCGGAAGCTGAGAAGCTGGCCAGGCTGAAGCAGCAGCTTGCGCAGGAACAGGAGGGGGTGGATGTAATCCGGATGGGAACCCGGCTATCTCCGCAGTCTTCCCAACCTGCTCCCCCAGTTGTACCAGTGTATCCGGAGTGCCGTCCCCGTGTTGTGAGGCGCGGACTTTTCCGCTGGCAGGGACGGGTTCATGAGGAGTTGGTTATTGGAGCAAGCTCCGCTATGAACACGGACATCTACATTGACCATCGTCCGTCCACTGTTCATACGGTGCGCAACCTGAAGATTCTAAAGCGCTGGATCGTTGAGGAGGGCATGGCTGAAGGAAGGCTGCTCTTCCACTATGCGAATGAATGCTTCGATGCCCGGGACTATCAAGCTGCTGCTGCTTCCTATGAACAGTTATTGCGCGAGCCTAGCGGCTGCAAGGAGGAAAGGATTACAGGTTGTCTGCGGTTATCAGAATGTTACCGGGAGCTAGGTGAAGCGGAGCTCAGGCTGAATAGCCTCTTCCGCTCTTTCGGCTTCGGGCTGCCCCAGGCGGATGTCTGCTGCACTGTAGCCGGATTCTTCGAGGAGCGCCGGGAATGGGAGAGTGCAATCTACTGGTATCTCCAGGCAATTGACCGGCAGACTGCGCCTCCGGGAGAACGCCCGGTCTCCCAGGCCTGTTACACCTGGCTGCCTCATGTCCTGGTCAGCCGCTGCTTCGCCGCCGCCGGAGAATGGCAGCAGGCCTACCGGCATAATGAGCAGGCCTTGGCTTACTTGCCTGGGAATCAGGTCTTGCTGGGCAAAAGAAGCGAATTACATCAGGTGCTCGAAGAGACAAGGTATAAGAAAGAATAATAAAGAAGCAGGCAGTTGGAAGGTTGCAACTGCCTGCTTCTTTATATGGATTTCTGGTTGCTTCGTGGTCCTTTCACCTGGACAAGCGAGACCTACTGGACTTGCCGGTCCGAAATACCGTATAAATGGGCATGGCTGTGAATAACTTGGTTATTGAAGAGCGTAAACCAGAAAGGGGCTGCTATGTAAACATTATGAAGATAAAGATCGCCTTACTAGGAGCCACAGGCCATATTTCTAAAAATCTAATTCTCGGTCTTGCAGTACTGCAGGAATATGAGCTGTATTTATTCTCACGGTCCAGGGACAGGATGACCCTTTTCCTGACAGAGAATCAGCTTCAGGAGCGTGTCAAGCTCTGTAAATACAATGAATTTGCTCACGCAGCGGACTATGATGTGGTAATTAACGGAGTAGGGATTGGTAATCCACGTGACCTTATGCAGTATCCGTTCCAGGTCTTTCAGATCACCGAGCAATACGACAATCTGATTCTGGACTATCTGCATAAGAATCCGGCGGCTATATACATCAATCTGAGCAGCGGGGCGGTATACGGATCTGAATTTGATCAGCCGGCTATAGACGGGAAGTGGCTTAAGCTTGATCCTAACCATCTGTCTGCCCAGGAATTTTACGGGATCACCAAGCTGAACATGGAGGCCAAGCACAGAAGTCTGGGCCAATACGGTATTGTGGACTTGCGGATCTTCGGCTTTTTTAGCGCGTTCATTGATTTGGATTCCAGGTATCTGCTGACTGACATCATTCATCACCTTCAGACGGGAGAGATTCTGTACACCTCAGCCGACAACATCGTCAGAGATTACGTCCACCCGGCGGACTTGGTCGAGTTGATCAAGCTATGTATGCAGGGAGAGGTACGGAATGAGGCCTATGATGTATATTCTCTGAAGCCAGCGGCGAAATTCGAGATTCTGGACTACTTCGCAGAGTACCATGGACTGAAGTATGAAATCCAAGATAGCCCTTCCTACAACTCCATTACCGGCTCCAAAAATAATTATTATTCGCTAAATGACCGCGCTGCTGAAATAGGCTATCAGCCCCGTTACACCTCATTACAGAGCATCCAGACCGGTTACGGGCATCTGGCCCGAAAACTAAATTCATGAATCCCCGCCCGCAGGGAATTATAGAGCCTGAGAGACCTCTCTAATTCTGACAAGATAAGGACGGAGTTCATGAAGCAGACTTCTGGATCAACGGGGAATGACAAGAAACTGAAGTGGTGGCAGCTTAGCCTGCTGGGCATAGCGGGGACGATTGGCACGGGGTATTTCCTCGGGTCGGGCCTGGCGATTTCGATGGGCGGGCCGGCGGTGCTGCTGGTGTACCTGCTGGCGGCGGCGGGAACCTATGCGGTCTTCGATGCGCTGGCGCGTATGACGGCGGCGCAGCCGGAGCAAGGCTCCTTCCGCTCCTATGCCAAGCAGGCGTTCGGCAGTTGGGCCGGGTTCGGCAGCGGCTGGTTATACTGGTTCTCAGAGCTGCTGATTATGGGCAGCCAGCTTACGGCGCTGTCGATTTTCTCGCGGTTCTGGTTCCCGGACGTACCGATGTGGATTTTTGCAGCGGGGTATGCGCTGGTCGCTCTCGGGATTGTATTCTTCGGCAACAAGGGCTTCGACCGGGTGGAGAACGTGCTGGCCGTCATCAAGGTGGCGGCTATTCTTATGTTCCTGGTAATTGCGGCTGCGCTGCTAGCGGGCTGGATTGGCGGTGCCAAATTTCAGCCGAAGGTGCCTATGAGCTATAAGGCGTTGTTCCCGTCCGGCGGCATCGGGTTATGGTCCGCCTTCATTTTCGCGTTCTATGCCTATGGCGGGATTGAGGTGCTGGGTATTATGTCTTACCGGCTGGAGAAGCCGGAGGAAGCGCCGAAGGCGGGAAAGGTGATGCTGCTGGGGCTGGCGTCTGTGTATATTTTGTCCATTGGACTTGCGGTGATTATGGTGCCGCTTAGCGCTTTTAACCCCAAGGAGAGTCCCTTTGTGCTGGCTCTGCGCAGTGATCATCTCGCGTTCATACCGCATTTGTTCAACGGGGTGCTGATTATTGCCGGCTTCTCTACGATGACTGCGTCACTGTATGCCATTACCTCGATGATGCTTACGCTGGCCCAGGAGGGGGATGCGCCTATGGTGTTCGCGAAGAAATGGAAGGACAAGTATCCGCTGCTGGCGCTGTGCCTGATCGCGGGCGGTCTGACGGGGGCTGTAATTATGGCCTTGCTGCTGCCGGGAAAAGTGTACGAATACATCACCACCGCCGCCGGGCTGATGATTCTCTATAACTGGGCCTTCATCCTGCTCTCCTCGGCCAAGCTGCTGGGGCCAAGTCTGCTTGGCGGTGTGAAGCGCTGGAGCGGGCTGGTGCTGATTCTGGCTGCAGTCACCGGCACTCTGTTCCATAAGCTCAGCCGCCCGGGCTTCTATATCAGTCTCTTGATTGTAGCCTTGATAGCGCTAAGCGACTGGATAGTCCAGCATTACCGCAGCAAGCACGGGCAGGAGGCAGCGGACAAGGAACAGCGTACGGAAGCGCATACAGGAAGCTTCCACTCGTTGCCGGGAGGCCCCGGCTTCCGGATCAAGGGCATTCGGCTGCGGAAGAACAAAATCTAATGAAAGAACAGCAGCCGGGCTGCCTGAATCCCGAAATAGAAGCCGAAGCCTACCAGCGATAGGCCGGACAGGACGGAGATCGACTTCAGCACCCGCGAAGTCAGGAAGGAGCGGAACATGCTGGAGGCTGCCGCCATGGTCACATCCCAGAGCAGTATGCCGAGAACAATGGCGCCGCTGTAGATCAGGAGCTGCTGCATCGGGTATTCGTTAACTGCTTTGGCCAAGATGGAGCCGTAGATTCCGAGCCAGAACAGGATGGAGAGGGGATTGAACAGCGACATGAGGAAGCCCGACACGAACGATTTGGACAGGGAGACCCCACTGCCTCTCGTGTCTGCGGCTGCAATCTGCCCAGAATGCTGGATGCTCTCGATACCGGTATAGACCAGCACGAAGAAGCCGAATAGCCACAGAAAGGCCTTGACGAACGGAGCATCCAGCAGATGAATCATCCCCAGATATACCAGTAGCATGTAGATAATATCGGCGCTGATGGCTCCGAGGCCCACTACCCAAGCCGGCATGAAGCCTCCGCGCAGCCCCTTGTCCAATTGGGCAGCATTAATAGGGCCGATAGGCGCTGACAGGGATAATCCCAGCACCATATAACCTATGAAAATGTTAATGATGTCCTCCTCCTTTATTCTATATAGATAGCTTATTCCACAGGATGGGAGAATAGGACAACCAGACCTGAAGAAGGCCCGCGAAGAATCGCGGGCCTCTTGCTGTATCAGATGCTGTAACCGGCTGCTTTACGCGTGGACCGGTTCCGGTCTCTTGACGAGCAGCGGCGGGGGAACCAGCCAGCCTTTTTTCTTCAGCAGATGCAGATTCTTCACACCGATAGCTGCCTTGGTGAGATGATATTTGGCGAACAATGCGCCGATATCCTCACGGATAGACATCCCCATCGCCTGGCTGCACGCCACCAGTCCAACCGCCAGAGTGGCTGCAACCATGGCTGCAATCTCAGGGTCCGTGAACCGTGCGCCAACCGGAATATCCTCCAGTCTCGCTTCAGGCCGGTTTGGCAGTGCCGGGGCAGCAGCAATGCCCTGCTCAGCCAGCAGCGAGTCGCATTCGCTGATCTCCAGCTCCGCCTGGTCGATCATAGAGGCGATGATTTTCTTCAGGTCACTATCTCCGGCATGATACATGTATGCTCTGTAAGACGATAAGGCGCCCTTGGCAGCCATTGAAGCCTCCCACACCGTAAAAATCTCTCCATAATGCATCGGCTCATCTTTGGGGTTGCCGCCTAGAATTCCTGTCATAAGTAATCAAGCTCCTTTGCGGTTGGATTTGAACAAGGGGTAGCATGTCCTGGAGGAAACAGAGATATTACAGAGCAAGGTTGTAAATTTGTTGACACGGATAAAAGGCTGACTGTCATTCCATAATAAGCAGATGTGAAGTTAGGTAATCATCAGCTGGATCATTCCTGGGTATAAATACAGCCGTTAGACCGACAATAAGCAGGATGCGAAACTAAAAGAAGGTGGTTCGTCCATGAACGGGTCCGAAGAGTCCCAAGGGGGAAAAGGTACAAAAGGGGCACTAATTGCGCTCTCCTCCATCCCGCTGATTATGACACTGGGTAATTCAATGTTGTTGCCGATCCTGCCGCAGATCTCGAAGGAGCTTGGGGTGAGCGCTTTTGAGGTCAGTATGATCATCACTGTCTATGGCCTGATCGCCATCCTGATGATTCCCATCGCCGGCTATTTATCAGATCGCTTCGGGCGAAAAAAAGTAATTCTGCCCAGCCTGATCCTGGCCGCCCTGGGCGGAGCCGGATGTGTCGCCGCTGCCTGGTTCTTCACAGGAGTGAGCGCGTACTGGATCATTCTTGCCGGACGTTTCGTCCAGGGGATCGGTGCCGCAGGCGCTTTTCCCATCGTCATTCCATTCGTGGGCGATCTGTTCAAGGACGAGAAGGAGGTGAGCAAGGGGCTCGGGATTATTGAAACCTCCAATACCTTCGGGAAAGTGGTCAGCCCGATCCTTGGAGCTTATCTGGGGATGCTGCTATGGTATGCGCCTTTTATCGCCATTCCTGTCCTGTGCCTGATCTCTTGCATTCTAGTGATCTTCCTGGTCAAGAAGCCTAAGGAGGAGGCGGAGAAGACCAGTCTTAAGGAATTCCTGGGCGGCATTAAAAACGTATTGCTTGAGAAGGGCCGCTGGCTGTACGCCATCTTCGCCATCGGGGGCATCTGCATGTTCGCCACCTTCGGGGTGCTGTTCTACTTATCTGAGATCCTCGAATCGAGATATAACCTGCATGGGGCCTACAAAGGCTTCGTTCTGGCTATTCCGCTTGCTTTGCTATGTCTGGCCTCTTACGGAAGCGGCAAGATCATCGGCAAAAACAAGCCGCTCATGAAATGGCTCGGCTTCGGCGGCATGGCCTTACTGACTGCTGCCACGCTGATTACGGGCTTCAGCGAGAACATCTATTACATGGTCGGGTTCCTGAGTCTAAGCGGAATCGGGATCGGAGTGGTTCTGCCCTGTATGGATGCACTGATTACCGAAGGCATCGAGAAGGAGAACCGGGGCACGATAACTTCCCTCTACAGCAGCATGAGATTCATCGGGGTCGCGCTCGGCCCGCCGGTGGTGTCCCTCTTGATGAACCGGGGACATTGGACCTTGTTCTTCACCATGGCGGGCGTCGGGGCCGTAGGCGGCTTGCTGTCCTTCTTCGCGGTAACGCCCAGTAAGGACGATGCCGAAGGGGAAGGCCGGACAGAGCGGAATTCATTCAAGGCGAAGAAGGGAAGCCCGCTACGCCAGCGTGTCCGGTAGGGGTTGTATGCTTTTATGGTTGAAGGAGTGCCCCATATGAGGCGCTCCTTATTTTTCTTTTATTGGAAACGTGTATTACAAGCAAAAACTGAATACAGTGGGTGCTGCCACGATGAGCGATGGGCTCTAGGCTTCACAGCCAATAACAATTGTTGAGAAATTCTGCATGAAATGCAACAATCCTGCCCTATTGAAGCGGTCTATGCTGAAATCCTGCACAAAATGCAACAAATCCAGCGCAAACTTGCTCTAATCACAGAAATTTATGCAATTCATGCAACATTCCACTTCAGCCAGTAATAGGTATAGAGGATTCCTGCAATAATTGCAACAATTCTCAGGCGCTCCTTTTATCCGTATGCTTCACATTACTAATATAACATGGTATATTAGGTTGTGTCTTTCCAAGAGAAAGCGGTAATGGAGGTGCTTGATATGGCCAATGACTCAGGCTCGAAGCCGATGTACGAAATGATATTTCATACGCTGCGTGAGCGAATTACGAATCATGAATATAAAGCGGGGGAGCGGGTTCCCTCAGAAAAAGAACTGTGCAGTGAATTTGGGGTGAGCCGGATTACCTCCAAGAAAGCACTGAAAATGCTGGCTGATGAACATCTAATCGTCCGTCAGCCAGGCAGAGGCTCCTTCGTAGCCGATGCGAACTCGCTGATCATGAAACCGTTTGACAGCCAGCAGACGGTCCGGACCACAGGCAAGAAACGGATCATCGGACTGGTGATTACACACTTCAGTGATATGTACGGCACAGAGCTGATCTACGGCATGGAAGAAGCTTCGCGGGAGAATGACGCATTTCTGATTGTGCGGCGGTCGTTCGGGATTCCCGAGCTGGAGGAACAGGCGATTCAACAGCTCTTGGGGCTTGGGGTGGACGGGCTGATTATCTTCCCGGCGCAAGGCGAATATTTCAGTGCCGAGATCCTGAAGCTGGTCATCCAGAAATTCCCGTTTGTCATGATTGACCGGTATCTAAAGGGGATTCCCGCCTCTTCTGTGAGTACTGATAATATTCAGGCGGCCAAGGAAGCTACACACTATCTCTTCGGGCTTGGGCACCGCCATATCGGATTTCTCGCGCCTCCGCCAGCAAATACAACCGCAATAGAGGAACGGATCGATGGTATTCTCGAAGCTCACATGGAGCATAATCTGCTGGCGAACCGTGAATTATGGATGGAGAAGATCACGTCTACTATGCCGAATGTATTTGACCCGGAGGCCCGTATTAGCGATGTAGACAAGCTGGTAGAGCATCTGCGGAAATATCCTCAGATCACCGCGCTGTTCGCAGCCGAATATAGTATCGCGTTGCTGGTCGAAGAGGCGGCGGGCAAGCTGGGACTGCGGATTCCCGAAGACTTGTCCCTGATTTGCTTCGACAGCCCGGAGTCCTATGAAGGCTGTAGAGTGACGCATATGCGCCAGAATCAGTTCAGTATCGGCAAGCAGGCGTATGAGAATGTATTCACTATGCATGTGAACGAGCAGCCGATTTCCCGGATTCTTTTACCGGCCGAGTTGATTAAGGGCAAGTCAACAGCACCGGTCCGCAAGCAATAATCTTACTGCAAGAGGCCGCTATAATCATAACGGAAATGAATTAGCCTTCGTCGCGAAGGCTTTTTTTGTTGCGCTCAGAATGGGCGACACTAGGGCGTGTGAGCCAAATATAATATACCAATAGCGCATTATATTCTATAAATATACCATTAATATATTGACATATTATTATTATTTGTTTACTATGATGAAAGCGTTTGAAATACTGATATATACCATTTGGAGGTGCAACATACACCCGTGAAGCTACAGAATGAAATTCCGAAGTCTGTATATGATTTGATCGGCAAGGTACAAGGGGAGTTGCCAGACTCTTCCAAGCTGGCCAAGATGTTCGAGGACTGCATGATCAATACCATTGGCACCACCATTTCGCAGAAAGCGGATGGCACCACCTTCGTTATAACAGGTGATATACCAGCTATGTGGCTGCGTGATTCCGCTGCCCAGGTTCGGCCGTATCTGCTGCTTGCCGCAGAAGATTCTAACATGGAAGCGATGATTGCAGGTCTTGTGAAGCGGCAGATGAATTATGTTCTGCTTGATCCGTATGCCAATGCCTTCAATGAAGAGGCGAACGGCCACGGACATCAATCGGATCTTACCGCTATGAACCCGTGGATCTGGGAACGCAAATATGAGATTGATTCGCTGGCGTATCCGATTCAGCTCAGTTATCTGCTCTGGAAGAACAGCGGCTGCGTCACGCAGTTTGACGAGACCTTCCGCAAGGCCGCGCTTGAAATCATCAAGCTGTGGAGAGTGGAGCAGCATCACGAGACAGATTCCCCCTATACGTTCCAGCGCCTGGATGCACCGCTCACCGATACATTGACCCGTGAAGGCAAAGGCAGCGAAACCGCTTATACCGGGATGACCTGGTCAGGCTTCCGGCCAAGCGATGATTGCTGTGAGTATGGCTATCTGGTGCCGTCCAATATGTTCGCTGTCGTTGTCCTGCGATATCTGGAAGAGATTGCCCGTGAGATCTACGGGGATCAGGAGCTTGCGGCAGCGGCGCAGAAGCTGGGGCAGGAGATTAATCAGGGGATTCAGGAGCATGGCATCTATAATCATCCGGTCTATGGGAGAATCTATGCTTATGAGACGGACGGGCTAGGTCACTACAATCTTATGGATGACGCCAATGTTCCAAGCCTGCTGTCCTTGCCTTACCTCGGCTACACGGACGAGAATGACGAGGTGTACCGCAATACCCGGAGATTTATCCTCAGCGAGGATAATCCTTATTACTATAAAGGGCAGGTTGCGGAAGGCATCGGCAGTCCGCATACCCCGGAAGGTTACATCTGGCACATCGCCTTGTCTATGCAAGGACTTACGTCACCGGAACGCAGCGAGAAAGAACGCTTACTCCAGCTGATTCAGGACACAGATGGCGGCACAGGCCTGACTCATGAAGGCTTCTCTGTCAACGATGCCGCAGCATTCACCCGTCCATGGTTCTCCTGGTCGAATATGCTGTTCAGCGAACTGATTATGGATTATTGCGGATTACGGGTAGTGAAGTAGACCGGATTGTGTAGTAGAAAAGACGGCTTGTCCGTTCTTTTCGAAGCTTTTATGAAAGCGTTATGAAACTACAACCAAAAGGGGCAAAGACAAATGAAAATGAATAAATTCAAAGTTTCGATGACTGCGGCTATGGCTTCTCTTCTTCTGTTGACAACGGCCTGTTCAAGCGGCAATTCGAATTCCGGTTCGGGCGCAGCCGAAGGGAAGAAGGAGGTCACCATTACCTTCCGTTCGTCGGGCTCCGAGGATACATTAACCAAGTATTTTGAATCGGGACTGATTGAAAAGTTCGAAACGGACAACCCGGATATCAAGATCAAGATTGCTCCGGTGCTGGCCAGCGAAGGGGACTACACCTCCAAGATCGTCCTGCAGATGAAGTCGCCCGATACAGCGCCGGATATCGTAGCCGAAGATACCTCAATCATCAAATCGGATGCCGCAGCCGGATACCTGGAGCCGCTGGATACGCAGGTTGCGGGCTGGAGTGACTGGAAGGACAAATTCATTGAGAACCTCAAAGCCGGTGTGACCGGTGAAGACGGCAAAATCTACGGCGTACCTGCAACCTCGGATACACGCGGTATCTGGTACAACAAAGAGCTGCTGGCGCAAGCGGGCTTACCGGTGCCGTTCAAGCCTGCTAATTGGGATGAGGTGCTGGAAGCCGCACGTACCATCAAGGATAAGCTGCCGGGCGTAACCCCGCTGAATATGATCGTGGGCAAATCGAGCGGAGAAGGCGTAACGATGCAGACGCTGGAGATGCTTCTGTACGGCACGAACGACACCCTCTATAACGATGAAACTAAGAAATGGGTCGTAAGCAGCCCCGGACTCCTTGATTCCTTCAAATTCATTAATCAATTGTTCAATGTAGATAAGACAGGCCCTTCGATGCAGGTAGCACTTAACGGACAAGCCGGCAGCATTGCCTTCCAGCAGCTGTTCCCGCAGGGCAAGCTGGCGATGGCCGTAGACGGAAGCTGGGCCGGCTCCACCTGGTTCGAGAACGGTGCAGCACCGATTGAGAATGTAGCAGACAAGATGGGCTTCGCTCCATTCCCGACGCAGAACGGTCAAGAGCCTGGAGCCATCACCATGTCCGGCGGCTGGGCCTGGTCGATTCCGGCACAATCGCAGAATAAGGAAGCAGCGTGGAAGTTCCTGGAGTTCCTGATGAATCAGGAGAATGCAACAGGACGCGTAGTGGCAGAGGGCAACCTGAGCCCGCGTAATGATTCGGTGGACGTAGCAGGCTATACAGACCGTACGTATACAGCGGAGGCGCAAGCCTTACTGGAAGTAGCGAAATTCCGCCCGGCCAATGATCAGTATGCAACCGTATCTGCGCAGCTTCAGAGTATTGTAGAGAGCATTGCTTCAGGCAAGCTGTCGCCGGAAGATGCTGTGAAGCAGCTGAAGGATAATGTTACCCGCTCGCTTGGAGAAGATAAAGTAGAAGTCAAATAGTGGATTTGAGAATTCGAACGCAGAGGAGAAGCCATTCTCCTCTTTCGGATTTGGAGGGGGAGTGACCTATGAAAAGGAAGTCGCGGGGCGCATTTTTATTTCTGACGCCTTCTGTCTTGCTGCTGCTGATATTCTTTATCGTACCGATTATTTTGACCATTTGCTTTGCCTTTACCAATATGGCTCTGACGGGGAGTGCTGCCCGTAACCTGCAATTCATCGGCTTCCAGAACTTCACGAACATGTTCCAGGACCCGGATTTCCGGATCAGCGTCTGGAGAACCCTGGTGTTCCTGATTTTCTCAGCGGTCATCGGGCAGGTCGTGCTCGGCTTCATTCTGGCCCTGCTAATGAAAGAGAAGAATGTAACCTTCCGCCGGATCATCGGCATTATCGTCATTGCGGGCTGGGTTACACCGGAGATCGTTGTCGCCTTCTGTATGGTAGCGTTCTTCAGTGATAACGGGTCCCTCAATCAGATCATCGGCTGGTTTGGCATTAGCCCGGTCTCCTGGCTGTTCAGCTTCCCGATGGTGAGTGTCATCATCGCCAACATCTGGCACGGCACAGCGTTCTCGATGATGGTTTATCAATCCGCACTGGATGAGATTCCCAAGGATATTGAGGAGGCCGCCACGATTGATGGAGCGAGCAACTTCAAGATTCTTAGTTACATCACCATTCCTATGGTAAAAGGCTCGATCGTCACCAACATGATGCTTGTCACGCTCCAGACACTGGGCGTATTCACACTGATCTATACCATGACCGGAGGGGGACCGGGAACGGCCACTCAGACCTTACCGGTATTTATGTACAACCAGGCCTTCGTCAATTATCAGTTCGGATACGGCACCGCGATCTCGCTCGTGCTGCTGGTGATCGGAATTGTTGCAAGCTTGTTCTATATGAAATCTATGAAAGTCAAGGTCTAACCCTGAAGGAGGTGCATCACTGTGGTCAAGCATAGGCTTCAACGTAATATCCAATACGGGATTCTGGTGGTTCTGGGACTCTGCTTCCTGCTGCCGTTATTCTGGATTCTGCTCGCTTCGTTTGATACAAATGCCCAGCAGGGTATTAGATTCCCTAATTTTACACTCGATAACTTCTCGGCAGTGCTCGGAGACAGCGGCAATCTGCGCTCGTTCGGCGTAGGGATCATTCTCTCCGGAGGGCAGGCAACCCTTGTTGTTCTTGCATCCGTACTGGCTGCGTATCCGTTATCCCGTTATGAGATGCGCTTCAAAAAAAGCTTCCTGCTCAGCATCCTCTTCATGACGGCTCTGCCAATTACGGCGGTTATGGTTCCGGTATTTCAGATGTTCCTGTTCTTCAAATTGCAGAACTCAATCTTCGCGACCATGCTCTTCCTCACATCCTCCTCCCTGCCCTACGGGATCTGGATGATGAAGAGCTTCATGGACTCCGTGCCGATCGATCTGGAGGAAGCAGCATGGATTGACGGGGCCTCCGTCTGGGGCGGACTCCGGAGAATCGTGGCCCCGCTCATGCTTCCGGGTATCGCGACGATTGCGATCTTTACCTTCTCGGGCAGCTGGGGGAACTTCTTCGTGCCGTACATCCTGCTCCAGACACCGGAGAAGCTGCCGGCCTCTGTCACGATCTATCAATTCTTCGGCAGCCATGGTATGGTCGAATATGGCAGACTCGCTGCCTTCTCACTGCTCTACACGATGCCTTCCGTAGTGCTGTATATGTTCTCCCAGCGGTATATGTCCAAGGGGTTCAGCATGGGCGGAGCGACAAAAGGATAAGGGATAATGGAGGGTTACCTAGATGGCTAACAACATAGACAACAACATAGTTAATAAAAAAACCGCACATATCATTTCGCATACGCACTGGGACCGTGAATGGTATATGCCTTATGAACATCATCATCTGCTATTGATTGAACTGATGGATAAGCTGCTCGATACGCTGGATCAAGATCCGGATTACCGCTATTTTCACCTGGACGGACAGACCATCATCCGCGAGGATTATCTCCAGGTCCGCCCGGAGCAGAGAGAGCGGCTGGACCGCTATATCCGGGAAGGACGCATTCATTTCGGTCCGTGGTACGTGCTTCAGGACGAGTTCCTGACCAGCGGGGAAGCAAATCTGCGCAACCTGCTGATCGGGCATATGGATGCGAGACCGTTCGGGATCATCTCCAAAACCGGATATTTCCCCGATTCCTTCGGCAATATGGGCCAGGCGCCGCAGATTCTCCAGCAGGCTGGAATTACGAATGCCATCTTCGGACGCGGCGTGAAGCCGACAGGCTTCAATAATGAAGTCAGCGAGAACGATACCTACGAGTCTCCTTATTCCGAGATGGTCTGGCGTTCCCCGGACGGTTCCGAGGTGCTGGGTGTGCTGTTCGCCAACTGGTACTGCAACGGCATGGAGGTTCCGGCAGACCCGGTTGCCGCCAAGGCATACTGGGACAAGAATCTCGCAGACGCCGAGAAGTTCGCTTCTACTCCGCATCTGCTGTTCATGAACGGCTGCGATCATCAGCCGATTCAGACCGATCTGTCGGAGGCCATCCGCACCGCCTCCAGCCTGTATCCCGATGTGGAGTTCGTGCATTCCAATTTCGACGAGTACCTGAAGGCGCTGGAAGACAATCTTCCAGGCGATCTGGTGACGGTGGAAGGGGAGCTGCGCAGCCAGCATACGGATGGATGGGGCACACTGGTAAACACAGCCTCATCGCGGGTGTATCTGAAGCAATTGAACCAATCCGGCCAGACCTTGCTGGAAAAGGTGGCTGAGCCATTGGCGGCGTTCGCTGCGCTGGCCGGGGTACAGGCCTATCCGCATGCGCTGCTGACCTATGCGTGGAAGACGCTCATGCAGAATCACCCGCATGACAGCATCTGCGGCTGCAGCGTGGATGAGGTGCACCGCGAGATGGTGACCCGGTTCGCCAAGAGCAGCCAGATGGCTGAGGCGATTGCCGCCCAGAGCGCGGCTGCGCTTACTGAAGCCATTGATGTCTCTTCGGTAGCGGCATGGGGACCGGAAGCCGTTCCGTTCACCGTATTTAATACCAGCGGCTGGTCCAGAACCGGAACGGTGACGGTGGAGCTGATTACGGCGAAGAGATATTTCCCTCAAGGCCCAACCCCGCAGGGGCTTGCACGGGAGCTGAAGCAGGAGCCCCTGGGCGAATGGCAGGTTATGGACGAAGAGGGTAAAGTCTATCCGGCCCAGATTGAGGATCTCGGGGTTCACTTCGGGTATGAGCTGCCCAAGGACCGCTTCCGCCAGCCTTATATGGCGCGTAAGGTGCGGATGAGCTTCCCGGCAGCGGAGGTGGCTGCGCTTGGGTACCGTACGTATGCTATGGTTCCCGCTGCCGCTGCCGCCGGTGCGGAAGCAGCCGTGCTGGATAGTGTACATGTCCAGGGCCATACCATGGAGAATGCCAAGCTGATCGTTGCGGTTGCGGACAACGGTACCGTGACTGTTACAGACAAGCAATCAGGTGCGGTCTATGCCGGATTGAATGCCTATGAGAACACCGGGGATATCGGCAATGAGTATGTGTACCGTCAGCCGGAAGGCAGCGAGGTGCTGACCACCGAAGGCTTGACAGCTGAGATTTCAATCAAGGAGCAGTCCCCGTCGCGTGTGGTGATGCAGACGGTGCTGCGCTGGGAGGTTCCGGCCAGTGCAGACGAGACTTTCCTTACCGAGAAGCAGCAGATGGTACCGTTCACGGAGCGCACAGCCCAGCGTTCGGCTCAGATGGTTCCGCTTGTGCTGACCACACACTATACACTGGAAGCTGGAAGCAGAATGCTGCAGGTAAGCACCAGCTTCAATAATCAGGCCAAGGATCAGCGGCTCAGAGCCTTGTTCCCTACAGGGCTTGAAGCGGACCACCACTATGCTGACTCCGTGTTCGAGGTGGCCAGACGTAATAACCGGCCTGCGGCAGAGTGGATCAATCCGAGTAATGCCCAGCATCAGCAGGTCTTCGTCAGCGTAGCGGACGGAGTCCATGGGCTTGCGGTTGCGAACAAGGGCCTGAATGAATACGAGGTACTGCTGGACGGCAAGAACACCATTGCAGTAACCCTGCTGCGCTCGTCCTCTGAACTCGGAGACTGGGGTGTGTTCGAGACGCCGGAGGCACAGTGCCTGGGCCAGCAATCCGTAGAATACGCGATCATCCCTTATACAGGTGACGGAGCGGTATCCGGTGCTTATGCCCAAGCTTACCAGTACCAGATTCCGTGGACGGTCCTTCAGACCCAAGGTCCTGCTACACGTGTTCCGGCCGTGAATGGACGTCCGCATTCAGGCGGAGTGACCCTGCCGGTATCGGGGCAGTGGTTAAGCTGGAACTCCAGTGCTTCGCCGCTGGCCTTCTCGACCCTCAAGATGGCAGAGGAGACGGGCGATCTCGTGGCCCGCTGGTACAACCTGGGCGGCGAACCGGCTGAACTCAAGGTTCAGCCTGCCTTCGGGGCAGAGGCTGTCTATGAGAGTGATGTGCTGGAGCGCCGTGTCTCGAAGCTTGCGGCAGCGGAGCAGCCTGTAGGCGGCTACAAGATCGTCACACAGGTGTACCAGTTGGAGAAGTAAGCTATTGCACTAATTGTATAGAAACCGAAAATAAGCGGTACAACCTGCAAGCTCATTCACGAATGAGTCTTGGGTTTGTACCGCTTTTATTTAGTGCGCAATCCGGACAATCTGAAAATTTATCGGATTTGGAGGTTACAGATATCCAAGCCAATCCTACTCGCTCCGAATACACTAACGTATATCTCTTGGGTCGGGGGGAGTGTACATGACGGTATGGAGCAGCAGCAGACCTGTGTTTGAGACGGATGAGCGGGGGACACATCTGAATACCGCTTGGGAAGGGCACCGCAGATTCGGCTATGACTTGGTCCGTCATATACAGCCGAACCGGGTAGTGGAGTTAGGAACTTATTATGGAGCTTCTCACTTCGCCTTCTGTCAGTCTGTCAAGGATCATGGGCTTGCAACGGAATGTTACGCAGTCGATACGTGGCTGGGCGACCAGCATTCGGGACTGTACGATGAATCCTGTTACCAATCCGTGCAATCCTCGTCGGCCACCTATTACCCCGGGATCTCCCATCTGCTGCGAATGACCTTCGACGAGGCATTGCTTCAATTTGCAGACCGAAGCATCGACTTGCTGCATATTGACGGCCTTCACACCTATGAGGCGGTTAAGCATGATTATGAGTCCTGGCTGCCGAAGCTGGCGGATCAAGGTGTTATTCTGTTCCATGATATTGCGGCTATGCAAGACGACTTCGGCGTGCACCGCCTGTGGGAAGATCTTCAGAAGCAGTACTATGCAGTACAATTCGAGCATAGCTATGGGCTTGGCATTCTGATGCCCAAGGGCTGTTCCCCGGTAACCTTGTCTATGCATGCCAACTGGAATGTAATCAAGCCGATGTACCCATAATGAATGCAGCTTGAAATGTCATGCTGCATGCAATGTGCTGCAATCAAGATCACTTCCCTGCGGCGAGCATACCGAGAATCGTCTGGACGACCAGCTCCGGCTGATCATGAATGATCATATGCCCGCTTTTCTCGGCGACTATAAGTTCACTGTTGGAAGACAGGTTCAGCATACTGCGCTGGCCTTCCTGCCAGATTGCTTCCAGCCGCCGGCCCGCATCTTCGGAGACTCCGAAGGATGCATAGTCCTGAGGTAAGCCTCGGGCGATCACCTTGACCGGGAGTGAGCCGAAGTTCTGTCCCCGGATGGCATCCTCGGTAGAGCTGGCGAGCGCTGCCTCCTGCTCCTTGGCGGCAAAATAACTGGGCGTGGAAATAACGTTAATGAACGCGCCGCGGTCTTGTGGAGCAACCAGCCCCGTGAGTAGATGATCCTGGAATAGCCGCAGCACACCGGATCGCTTAAGTAGACTCAGCAGGGAAGCACTGGGGTTGCCGGCAATATTCTCAGCGGCCAGAATCGGCTTTGTCTCGCGGTCGTCATTCTCGGGTCTGGCATCAATCAGCACCAGCCCGGTTACTTCTGCTGGGTAGGTCTGAGTGAACAGCCGGGCGTACATGCCGCCGAGAGAGTGGCCGACCATCAAGTAGGGGCCGGGAATGTCTGCATTTCTCAGTGCCGTATGCAGCTCACGAACGATATTGGCGCCTGAGCGTTCCGTATCCGCCTGCTCGCTCCAGGCATACCCGGCCCTATCATAAGTGACAACGGTAGCATGTTCAGCTAACTGTTCAGGAATATCTCTCCACGACAGGCTGGTTTCGCCGCTGCCTGCTTCCAGAATGATAGTCGGGGCTCCCGCTCCCAGCTGGCGAATGTGGAGGTTATAGCCTCCGGCATCCACCAATTGACCCGGTGCAGGATAGCTTTTACGGGCGGAGTGGGAGGCAACGGCTTCATATAGGAACCCTGACCCTGCGAGAAGCAGGACAGCAGACACAAGGATCAGCAGGAGCTTAAGCAGCCTGCTTCGCGATTTCGGTGCAGCAGGTTTCGGATGACTTGAAGAGTTGGTCATGGGGATAGGTTCGTCTCCTTTTTTACAATACAATTGTATTATTTAAAAACAGTATAACAGCCTGTCCCGCAATTAAGCAATGTCCTAAGACCTGGGAAAATAGCTGTCTCCACAGCCGGATCTGACGGACCAGCCGTTTAAATCTCTCTCCACAAGGGTAAAGTAAAAACAAATAAAACCGGAAGAGAAAGGCGGTAAGCTTATGCTGTGGGGATTAATCGGACTTGTAGTAGTAGTATGGCTGTTAGGCCTTATCTTTAATTTCATGGGTAACATGATTCATCTGCTGCTGTTTGTCGCAGCGGTCCTGTTCGTGATTAACCTGGTTAAGGGACGGACGCGCAGATAAAGGAAAATGAGTGGATCGGATTAGGCAGCAAGCATGTGTCCCTGTGAAGGGGGCATGTGCTTTTTGATGTTAAGTATGGCGGATGTCTGGACACTCATTCCCTTGTTGCCTATAATTAATGAAAATGAATGAAAATGTACATGGAGGAGATTCAATGCGCAAACCGATCATCGCCGTCGATATGGATGATACCATCTGTCATCTCGTGAAGCGTGCGATATACCACAATAACATTGAGTTTCCTACACATCCGCTTCGCTACGAGGATATGATGGATTGGAACACGGACCATCTGCGCCATCCGGACAGCACCATGGATCTTTTCTTCGGCAGACCGGGTCTCTACGAGGAGCTGGAGCTGTTCGACGAATATGTGGTGGAAGAGATGGAGAAGCTGCACAACGCCTATGACGTTATTATTGTGACGGCCGCTGTCCCGAAGACGGTGCTGGAGAAATGGAACTGGCTGCAAAAGCATATGCCGTATATCCCGGCCGACAATTTCTTCACCTGCAAGCGGAAGCATCTGATCGGCTACGATCTGCTGATTGATGATGGCCCGCATAATCTGCTGCCCGCCGTTCAGGCAGGGAAGAAGGTACTTTGTATCCCGCATCCGTGGAACCTGAGGGTACGGGAGCAATACTCTTTTCCGTTGATGACCTCCTGGGAGGGTGCATCGGCACGGGTGGATGAGATTTTGCAGGCGTAGGGTGAACCTGAACTTGAATAACCGCTTGAAGATGAGCCTCGCTGCTGCGGGCTTATTCTGCTATGTCCGGAAGACCTGTCTGCCGCCTGTCCTGCCATAAATCCGCTGTCGAACATTATCAGTATTTGCGGTATGATAAATATATCATTGCGTTTTTTGCTCCAAGGAGGATTGCTGGTTTGTATATAAGGTTGAAGCGTAAGCTTCGTCAAAGTCAAAAGCTGAGCCTGACCACGCTGCTCACAGGTCTGGTGACACTGGTGGTTCTGCTAACTTCGAGTATTCTTCTGCTCGGTTCGTATGAGTCCAAGAAGCGGTCCTTAATGGAGACCACGCTTCATCTGAATTACCTCAATGCTGACCGGATGTCCAAGACGATGGATTCCTTATTTCAGTCTATGCACGGGACTCTGGAATACAACGCTATCAGGCTGTCTGACATAGATGCTATGCCGCCGCAGGAAGTGAATGCTTCTCTGGATCTGATGCGCAGCAGCAGTAATTTCTTCAATTCCATCACGGTGGTTGACGCCAGCGGACTCATCCGCAATATTTCGCCAGCCAGTATAGGGACCGCAGGCAAGCACGTCAGCTCAACGAATAGCAAGGAAGCCTTAGCACTCCGCAAGCCGTATATTTCTTCCCCTTATTTGACAGCCAATACCAAGCGGTTAATCGTATTTTTGAGCCAGCCGATCTTCGACGCTGCGGGTACCTATGCTGGAATCCTTAGCGGCACCATCTATCTTCAGGAGAATAATGTGCTGTCTGAGATTTTTGATAATGGGCAGGAGGATGATTCGGGGGCTTATTATTATATTGTGGATTCGCAAGGGCATCTGGTCTATCACCCGGATAAAGCGCGGATCGGCACAGATGTCAGCAGTAATGACGTTGTGCAGCAGCTGTTGAATAAGAGAAGCGGAGAACAGCCTGTCACGAACACCCGGGGCATTGAGATGCTGGCCGGTTACTCCAGTGTGCCCGCTAATGGCTGGGGCATTGTAGTCGTCTCCCCGATTAGCCAGATTCATCAGGAACTGATCGGGCATTTCCGTACCCTGATCGGATTTTCCTCCATACCGTTCATTCTGCTGCTGCTGGGCGTTATTCTGCTGGCGCGCAAATTTGCGCGTCCCTTCGTCTATCTGTCAGATGTCGTGAGCAGAATGGGCAAAGAACAGATAGAATTGCAGGAAGCGAAACGGTATTGGAGCCGGGAGGCGTATTTACTGACAGACGGCGTGTCGCTTGCCCTGGCCAATATCCGGCAGCAGACCGAGCAGTTGACCCATGAAGCCGAGACTGATGTGCTGACCGGTCTGATGAACCGCAGGTCCCTGGAGCATACGATCAGCCAGCGGATGAGCTCGGGTGTTCCCTTTTCACTGGTGCTGCTGGATATTGATAAGTTCAAGCTGGTCAATGACACGTACGGCCATAATCTGGGCGATGAAGTTCTGCAGCATGTCGTCCGGGTCATTGTAACCTCGCTTCGCCCGGATGATGTCTGTTACCGCTATGGCGGGGAGGAATTCGTTATTCTGCTGGCCCGGACTACGCCTGCGGAAGCCTTCAGCGCTGCTGAGCGAATCCGTCTTGCTGTCGAGCGGAGCCAGGCGCCGATTGCGGCGCAGCTTACGATTTCACAGGGAATTGCCCACTATCCATCGCATGCCGGCGACCTTACGGGACTGCTTGTGAAGGCGGATCAGGCCTTGTATCTGGCGAAAAGCAGAGGGCGGAACCAGTCGGTGATTACGGAGTCTTAGCCGAATTACTTTGAATTGTGATTATCGCGCTTTGAGTGCTTTTGCGTTATAATCGAGAAAAATTTCCTGAAGGTGGAGCATTGTGAGAATTGGTACCAAAAGATTACGCCTTCAGACCACCATCACTCTGATGATCTGCCTGATCGTCGTGCTGGTGCTGCTGATTGTGTATATGATGTTCGGCATGAGATTCTCCGAAGAGGCCCGGTCCTCTCTGGAGAACAAGGCCATCACCATTGCCCGTACGGTCTCCCGTACGCCGGGAGTGGTGGACGGGCTGCTTGCCGAGCGAGATTCCGGCAGTATTCAGCGGTATGCTATGGATATCAGCGCCATCAATGACGTGCAATTCGTGGTCGTGATGGATATGGGAGGCATTCGCCGCTCGCACCCAGATCCAGCCCTGATCGGCAAGCACTTCATGGGCGGGGATGAGGCGGATGCGCTGCACGGCAAGGAGACCATATCCGTGGCTGAAGGCTCGCTCGGTTATTCCGTGAGAGCGTTCTCACCGATTTTTGCCGCTGACGGCAGGCAGGTTGGAGCAGTAGCAGTAGGCATATCGCTGGGCAGCGTCCGTTCCGCCGTACAGCAGAACCGCTGGATTATCTACTCGGGCATCCTGGTCGGCGGGCTGATGGGGATATTAGGTGCCGTCCTGCTCGCCCGCAAAATCAAGCGGATGATGTTCGGCATGGAGCCGGGAGAAATCGCCAAATTGCTGGAGGAGCGCAGCGCCATGCTGCAATCGACCAAGGAGGGGATTCTGGCCGTCGATAAGGAATCGCGGATTACCCTTGTGAATGCCGAGGCCCGGAGGCTGATGGGCAGCGTTGGCTTGAACCAGGAACCGCTAGGCAAGCAGGCCGGGCAGTTCTGGCCGCTGCTGCGGATGGAGAAGGTGCTGGAGACCGGAGAGGCCTTGCAGGACAAGGAAGTGGAGCAGAGCGGCATCACGCTGCTGGTGAATGTGGTCCCGGTCCGGGTGAACGGAATTATCGAAGGCGCGATTGCTACGTTCCGGGACAAGACTGAGATCAGTATTCTGATGGAGCGGCTCTCCGGCATCTCCCTGTACGCCGAAGCGCTGCGTGCCCAGACCCATGAGTTCATGAACAAGCTGCATGTCATAATGGGACTGAATACGATGCGCAGATACGACCGGCTTGAGGAATATCTCACGGATATTGTGCAGAATATCCAGACAGAGGCGGACTCGGTGGTCCGGCAGGTCAAAGACCCGGTGATGGTCGGCTTCCTGCTCGGCAAGCTCAGCAGAATCAGGGAGGCCGATGTGCGGCTGGTGATCCGGGATGAAGGTATGCTGCCTGAAGCAGCAGATCATGAGGTAGCGCGGGAACTGGTCACCATTGCAGGTAACCTGCTGGACAATGCGCTGGAAGCACTCCAAGGTGCAGACGGTAAGCAGATCGAGATTGGATTCCGGTACAAGGACAACCAGCTTACTCTTCTGGTTAGTGATAACGGGACAGGCATCGCTGCAGAGAATGGGGCGCACTTGTTTGAGCAGGGCTATTCGACCAAAGGCGGAGACCGTGGCGTCGGACTGTATCTGGTGTATCGGAGTGTGGTCAAGCTGGGCGGGACGATTACGTATGACAGCCGGGAAGGGGAAGGCACCGAATTTACGGTGCAGATCCCTTATAGAGCGAAGGGTGATGCTAATGGCTGAAGCCTATGAGAATGATGAAGAGTGAAGATAATGAATGAAAAGGGAAGATAATGAATGAAAAGTGAAGATAATTAAATGAAAAGGGTGGAAAGCCCATGAAGAGTGGTGATCAGCCATTATGATCAAAGTACTTATTGTTGAAGATGATCCTATGGTGTCGGAGATGAACAAGTTCTATGTCCAGCAGGTGGAAGGCTTCCGAGCCGATGGCTGGGCCAGCTCGGCGGAAGAAGTGCTGAGTATGCTGGAGAAGCAGGCCTATGACCTGATCCTGCTCGATATTTACATGAAGGAGAGCAACGGGCTGGAGCTGCTGTCCGAGATCCGGCGCAGGGGCGTGAAGATCGATGTCATCGTCATCTCGGCGGCGAGCGACAAGGAGAGCATTCAGGAAGCGCTGCAGAACGGGGCGGTGGACTACTTGATCAAGCCGTTTGAGTTCGCTAGGCTCCGGGCCGCCCTGAACGGATACCGGGAGCAGAATAAGCTGTTCCGCAGCCAGGAGCGGCTGAACCAGTCGGAGCTGGACAGGCTGGCGAGATTCAAGCAGGAGCGGACATCTTCGCAGGAGCTGGCGAAGGGCTTCACCCGGCAGACGCTCCAGACCATCTGGCGTGCCGTGGAGGCCTGCGGCAGCGAGCTGTTCTCCGCTGAGGATATCTCGGCGGTATCCGGCATCTCCCGCGTCTCCGCCGGCAAATACCTGATCGGGCTGACTGAGATGGGCGTGCTGGAGATGGATCTTGTCTACGGCAGCATCGGCCGCCCGGTGCAGAAATACCGGCTCGCTCCGAACGGCAAGAGTTTGATTACTAAGTATATTTAAGTCCAACTAACTAGTTCTGGAGCTCCTGCCGCGCATCCTGCGGCGGGGCTTTTTGTGTTGTGCAGACAGCGGAAGTGGGTTGGGGGCAGAAAGTGGGTTGGGGGCTGAAAGTGGGCTGGGAGCCGAAAGGAAAGGGATAAATCCCTTTGAATTGGCTGAAAGTGGGCTGGATGCTGAAATGGAAGGGATAAATCCCTTTGAATTGGCTGAAAGTGGGCTGGATGCTGAAATGGAAGGGATAAATCCCTTTGAATTGGCCGAAAGTGGGCTGGATGCTGAAATGGAAGGGATAAATCCCTTTGAATCCCAGCAAAAGTCGGCGATAGGCGCAAATGAGGAGCACAAGTGCACCTGAATTAGCCAAAAGTCAGCGGTAAGCGCAAATGAGGAGCACAAGTGCACCTGAATTAGCCAAAAGTCAGCGGTAAGCGCAAATGAGGAGCACAAGTGCACCTGAATTAGGCAAAAGTCGGCGATAGGCGCAATTGAGGAGCACAAGTGCACCTGAATTAGGCAAAAGTCAGCGGTAAGCGCAAATGAAGAGCACAAGTGCACCTGAATTAGCCAAACGCCAGCGGTAAGCGCAAATGAGGAGCACAAGTGCACCTGAATTAGGCAAAAGTCAGCGGTAAGCTCAAATGAGGAGCACAAGTGCACCTGAATTAATCAGACTACGTATTAAGCTCCCATACTAACTAATGTTACCTGCCTTCCCATGATACTACCAGCCTCTGACCCGCCGGAACTCCAGCATACTTCCTCCCCAGCACCTATAATCAAATTCGACCATGTAGAGTGCTCTACTACTCCCCGTCAATCCCCCCGCCCTCACTCCTACCTCTATCCTGATAGCGCTTACTTTAATAATTTACAAAACCCCTTTATTACTTTCATAAAAACAAAAGCGCTTTCAAAGCAGCTATGATGAATTTGTAAAAGAGTTAAGGAGGTAAGGTTAACATGCAAAAAGCAATTCAACCCCCACTTTCGGTACCGGAACAGCAGCCTGTTGTACTGAAGCAAGGAGAACAGGGCTTCGTCCAGAAGGTTCTGCATTTAAAGGTAGGCGTTATTCCGCTCCCGCTCTACGTGGTATTTGCACTCATTATTTTTGCGGCTTCTGTGCTTGGTGAACTGCCAAACGACATGATCGGCGGCTTTGCAGTAATTATTGTCCTGGGGGTGCTGCTCAGTGATCTGGGCTTCAAGCTTCCGATTCTGAAAAATATCGGCGGTCCCGCGATCCTCTCGCTAATGATCCCATCGTTCCTGGTGTTCTGGAATGTGCTCGACCCTTCGGTGCTCGAATCAGTCAACACGCTGATGAAGACATCGAACTTCCTCTACCTGTACATCTCGATTCTGGTAGCCGGAAGTATTACAGGGATGAACCGGACCACGCTGATTAACGGCTTCATCCGTATTTTCATTCCGATGATGGCCGGAACGATCGCTGCAGTCGCTGCGGGGATGGGCGTAGGGATGCTGCTCGGCTATAGCGCACACCGGACGTTGTTCTACATCGTTGTGCCTATTATCGGCGGCGGCGTTGGGGAAGGCATTCTCCCGCTGTCCATCGCGTTCTCGCAGATCCTCGGCGGGGAATCCGGTTCCTATGTGGCCCAGATGATTCCGGCGGCGGTGATCGGCAACGTGTTTGCGATTATCGGAGCGGGCCTGCTCAAGCGGATGGCTGACAAAAATCCGTCCATTACCGGGAACGGTGTCCTGGTGAAATCGAAGGATGGCCAGAAGCTGGCGGGCAGCACGTATGACAGCGCGAAGCCGGACTTCCTGCTGATGGGCGCGGGCCTGCTGTTCGCCTGCGGATTGTTCATCACCGGACACCTGCTGTCGCCGTTTGTCGGCATTCCGGGTCCGATCCTGATGATCTTCGCAGCGGCACTATTGAAGATTTCCAAGCTGCTCCCGTCCAAAATCGAGCAGGGTGCTTATCAGCTCTACAAGCTTGTGTCTGGCACGTTAACCTGGCCGCTCATGGTCGGCCTGGGGATGCTGTACATTCCGCTGAAGGATGTCGCGGCCCTGATCTCACTTCCTTATATTATTGTCTGCGCTACAGTGATTGTGGCGATGACGATCACTGGCTATTTTACCGGCAAATGGGTCAACATGTATCCGGTCGAAGCAGCGATTGTTACCGGGTGCCGCGGCGGTCTAGGAGGAACTGGCGATGTAGCGATTCTGTCGGCCTCCGGACGTATGGAGCTGATGCCATTCGCACAGATTTCTACACGTATCGGTGGAGCTATTACGGTGGTTGTGGCCACGCTGCTCATAGCAGTATGGGGCGGCTAAGCGAGGCGCACCAGCACTAGCCGATTCGCATGAATCACATGAAATCGCCTTCAATCGTGTCTAAATCATGGACAATTTGCAGATGTCAGCTTTTGTATTGCCAATCCATTCATTATCGCGGAGAATGACTACAGGAGCATATGAAACGCATAGTTGACGGGGCTGCACCCGGGCCTGGAAAGGTTCGGATGCAGGAAGCTCCGCTATATATAGAAAGATCCGAGAGGGATGTAACAAACGGTGAACCAGTTGAATGGAGGAATTAATATGGAACTATTAGAAGAAATTATGTTGCTGCATAAAGGCGGTAAGCTTGAAACTACCCTGAAGCATCCGATTCTGTGCAAAGACGACCTGTCCAAAGTCTACACGCCGGGTGTGGCGAAGGTCTGTCAGGCGATTGCCGACGATCAGTCCCAGGCTTATGAGCTAACCACGAAGAAGAATACCGTAGCTGTCGTATCCGATGGCACGGCTGTACTGGGGCTTGGCGATATCGGGCCGAAGGCGGCCATGCCGGTTATGGAAGGTAAGGCAGCGCTGTTCAAGCAGTTCGCAGACGTAGACGCCGTGCCGATATGCCTGGACACCAAGGATACCGAAGAGATTATTGCGATTGTAAAAGCGCTTGCCCCGACGTTCGGCGGCATTAACCTGGAGGACATTTCCTCTCCGCGCTGCTTCGAGATTGAAGCCAGACTAAGAGCCGAGCTGGACATTCCGGTCTTCCATGATGACCAGCATGGTACGGCAATTGTCGTAACTGCCGGATTGCTGAACGCACTCAAGGTATGCGGCAAGGATATTAAGGATGTCAAAATCGTGGTCAACGGCATCGGTGCAGCAGGCATCTCCGTCTCCAAAATGCTGCTGCATGCCGGAGCGGTGAACCTGATCGGCGTGGACCGGGAGGGCGCGATTAACCGGTTGGCGGATTATGAGCGCAGCCATTGGAGCGATTTTGCCCAGATTACGAACCCTTATCTAGAAATCGGTAGTCTGTCCGATGTGATCAAAGGCGCGGATGTCTTCATCGGAGTCTCTGCACCGGATGTGCTGAAGCTGGAAGATGTGCTGAACATGGCCACCGACCCGATTGTCTTCGCTATGGCGAACCCGATGCCGGAGATTGATCCCGCCATTGCTGCGCCGCATGTAAGAGTCATGGCGACCGGCCGTTCCGACTATCCGAACCAGATTAACAATGTACTGTGCTTCCCTGGGATATTTAGAGGGGCGCTGGATTGTGAAGCTACGGATATCAATGAAGACATGAAGCTGGCGGCTGCAGAGGCGATCTCCTCCGTGATTGACCCGTCTGAGCTGCATGAGAAATACATTATCCCAGACGCCTTCGATCCGCGGGTAGTAGAGAGAATCCGCATGGCTGTAGCCGAAGCGGCAGCCAAGAGCGGCGTAGCCCGCAAGAACCTGCTCGTCGGCATTAACTGATTCCTATATTAATATTAATGAAGATACACAAACGGCAAGCTCGTCAGATGAGCTTGCCGTTTGTGTATCTTTTGGGGTCCCCGCAAAGTATCTGAGTCATCATCGAAGCCAAAGCCCCACTTTGTGGGGTTATTTTGTATGTTTTGGGGTCCCCGCAAAGTATCTGAGTCATCATCGAAGCCAAAGCCCCACTTTGTGGGGTTAATTTGTATGTTTTGGGGTCCCTGCAAATGGGGTAATGAACGGGAGATTCTGGGCCGGATATGGAAGTACCCGGTTGTACATAAATCTGATATCGGAGGGAAAGAGATGAGTGAGCATGAAGTGGAAGCTATCGGCTGGGATGCGATAGAGAAACAGATGACAGGGATATACGGACAACAGGAACCTAAGCATTATGCTGCAATGCTGCCCTATAGCCTGGGGGGGAATGACCCGCTGAACGGAATCAGCGCCTATGCAGCCGAGCAGCCATACCCGCATTGGCATTTCGTAACCTTCGGGTTCTCCGAGCTGTATGAGAAGGAGTCTGAAGACCTTGAATACAGCGGCTACGGCTTCGAGCTGACCTTCCGTCTGGCGCGTAGTAGCGGCGAGCAGGAGCCTCCAGCCTGGGCAATCAATCTGCTGCAAAACATGGCCAGATATGTATTCTCCAGCGGCAATATCTTTGCTTCCGGCCATCATCTGGATGCCAATGGCCCCATATGCCTCGGGGCTGATACCCTGCTGACGGCGCTGGCGTTCACCGATGACCCGGAGCTTCCAGCTGTGGATACGCCGAACGGCCGTGTGGAATTCCTGCAGATGGTAGGAATCACAGCGGACGAGCTGGAAGCGATGATTTCCTGGAATACCAATGCCTTCCTGGAGGCCAGCCAGGAGGTGCTCCCTCTCTATATCACCGATCTTGACCGGGATTCGCTGCTCCGGCTTCCTGTCATCCAGGAGGCGGTACGTCAGGGCATCGAGCGTGACGGGTCGCAGACGGGCATTCTGTATGTGGATGAACTGGATTATGAGCCGGGCAAAAGCCGCCTGATCGGCACAGCACCTGCTGTCCTGACCATAGGCGCAAGGCAGGCACCGACTATAGCCAAGCTGCTGCGCGGCCGTCTGCTGAAAGGGAAGCCGCTGACCCTGACCAGCAAGAAGCTGCAGGTGATGCTGGAGCGCAGACCCGATAACGAGAGTGTGGTCAACGAGGACTTTGTCAGCCTCGGCTTGACGGAAGAGGCGGTCCTGGAGCTGGAGGAGAAGCTCCAGCCTAAGGAAGGGGAGCTCCGGTTGTCTGCCGCCAAAGGATTGAAGGTGCAGATCCGCAAAACCTATATCAAAGACCAGGAAGGTAATGTGGTCAAGACTATCGGATAATCAGAGCCAAGGCCTGAAGTCTGGATAATGTATGCGTACAACCGAATAGAATGGGCTGGTATAGCGGCATATAGCCTGAATGTATATGGAAAACAGCATACATTGTGTTCGTAAGCAGGCATATGGCCTGAATGTATATCAAAAACAGCATACATTGTGTTCGCGCAAAGGTAATCTTATTCATCCGTTAGGATGATTTTTAAAAACGGATAGACTGCCTGAAGACCCAATCTTTAGCTTATCTTTAGACTTGGTTTAGTCTGAATTAAGAATCCCCGGCTATATTTAAGTGAATAAGAAACGCTGCTTAAAATATAAGAACGGGAGTCCACTATGGCCAAATTGAATTTGTTTATCCGCGTGTGTATTGCCGTGCTGCTGGTGCTGGGCATTATCTATGTCAGCTCACTGGTAGACTTTATTTTTACCCCCATTATCTCGTTGTTCAAGGTTGTGATGGTGCCGTTAATGCTCGCCGTCTTCTTCTATTATCTGCTTCGGCCCCTGATTGACTTCCTGTCCTCCCGCAAAATGAAGCGGACGCTGGCGATCCTGCTGGTCTATCTGGTCATTGCTATGCTGTTACTGGGCTTCACAGTAGGGGTCTGGCCTTCGCTGCAAAGTCAGCTGCTGAACCTGGTCAACAATATGCCGGGTGTGCTGAGGGCAGTAGGGGAGCAGCTTAGCAAGCTGGAGAACACTGAATTGCTGTCAGGACTGCTTCCCGAGAATATGAACCTGTCCAGCCAATTGATAGGCTATTTAAATACAGGCTTTTCGCTGGCAACGGGCTATGTGTCCGGGCTGTTCTCTTTTGTCTCTAATTTTGCGATTGTGCTGTTCACCTTTCCGATCCTGTTGTTCTACATGCTAAAGGAGGGCGGGAAGTTCGGCGATAAGCTCGTGAGCTTTTTCCCGAGACGCTATCATGAGGAAGGCGCCGGGGTGGTTGCCGAGATTGACAACGTGATGGGCAGCTTCATCGTCGGCAGAGTGCTGGTCAATCTGGCGCTCGGCGTGCTCATGTACATCGGGTTCCTGATTATCGGCCTGCCGTATGCGCTGCTGCTGACGCTGGTGGCGGTGCTGATGAATTTTATCCCTTTTATCGGGGCCATTCTGTCTACTGTGCCGATCTTCATTATCGGTCTGATCGAGTCCCCGTCTACGGCGGTCTGGTCGATTGTGGTCGTGCTCGTTGCGCAGCAGATTCAGGATAACCTGGTGGCCCCTTATATCTTCGGCAAAAGCATGGATATCCACCCGCTGACCACCATTATTCTCGTTCTGGCCGGCGGCGATTTCGGCGGAATCATCGGTATCCTGGTTATTATTCCGGTCTACATGATGCTCAAAATCATAACAGTCAAGCTGTATCAGCTTTTCATCCGCAAGCGCTGGGATGAGGAGCCGCCAGCGCCCATGGGACCGGCGGAGCCGGTGCCCGAGGGCACAGTATCTTCTGCGGAAGCGGGGGAGTAGGTAGTAATTGAATAAGGCAGATTAAGTGCCGATTAGCGCTTGAATGAGGTAGAGAAAGTGCGAGTTGGGTGAAGTAAGAGCGAGGTTGGGTGAAGTAAGAGCAAGGTTGGATGAAGTAAGAGCGAGTAGGTTGAAGTAAGACTGGAGCTGGGCCGGCCTCGGGGCAGAGTTGGAAAAAAGGCACTTATTTCGCGCGGAATGGACGGTTACGGGGGAGTAGGTGGAAAAGTACATCTAATCTGCCCAATTCTAAGGATTCACCGAAAGTCGGCCCCAGTAAGTGTTGTTTATCCAACTAATCTCTGAAAGTGTGTCTGTAGCGCGAAATTAGATGAACTAAATCCATTTGCTTCACACGCTGCGTTCTGAGCTGTGGGTATACATCCGATACAACCGCATACTGATCTGAATCCCAAAAAAGGTCTATCCCAAAAGCCATCATATGGCTGGGATAGACCTTCTTCAATTAGAATCACCATGAGCAGAAGGGTAGCCGCTCTGTGTTCGGACCAGCATGAGGCTTCAGCCGCAAAGCTGCAACGCACTACTCAAGCTGTTAAGCTCTACTCACAGCTACTCCCGCATCAAAAACGTCCGCGTCCGCTCCAACTTCGCATTGCCGAAGATCTCCTCCGGGGTGCCGGATTCGGCAATGTCCCCGTTGTCCATGAAGAAGATGCGGTCCGCGACATCACGGGCGAAGCTCATCTCATGGGTGACGATCATCATCGTCATGTTCTCCTCGGCCAGCTGGCGGATGACGCGCAGCACCTCGCCGGTTAATTCAGGATCAAGTGCCGAGGTCGGCTCATCGAACAGGAGAATGTCCGGGCTGAGCATCATTGCCCGGGCAATAGCAACCCGCTGCTTTTGCCCGCCTGACAGCGTAGAGGGGTAGACGTCGGCTTTGTCAGCCAGGCCTACCTTGGCAAGCAGCTCCCGGCTCTTGGCCGTGATCTGCTGCACACTCTCCCGCTTCAGTGTGCGCGGGGCAAGCTCCAGGTTGTCCCGCACACTGAGATGCGGAAACAGATTGAAATGCTGGAACACCATCCCCATGCTTGAGGTGATGTCTCTAATCGCCGCCGTACTGGCGTAGCGTCCGTTCTCAACAAGCGTTTTCCCGCAGATCGAGATGCTGCCGCCGGTGACTTCCTCCAGATGTACGAGGCTGCGCAGCATGGTGCTTTTGCCGGAGCCCGAGGGTCCGATCACCGCAACGACTTCGCCGGGCTTCACATCAAAGCTTATCTGATTCAGCACACTGAGGCTGCCGAAGTCCTTCTTCAATTGCCGTACTTCAATCATGCTACTCATAGCGATACAGCCCTTCTACTCAAATTTGAAACGTTTCTCCAGCAGCTTGAAGAACAAGGTCAGCACCAGGGTCATCAGCAGATAAATAACGCCCGCTACGACAAAAGGCGTGACGGTGAAATCACGGTTCACCGCCGTCTTGGCGAAATTCAGCAGCTCCGGCACCGCCACGGCATACAGCAGAGCGGTATCCTTGACCAGCGTGATGGACTCATTAGCAACCGCAGGCAGCGCCACGCGGAACATCTGAGCGAGAATGACCTTGCGCAGTGTCTGCCAACGGCTAAGCCCAAGCACCTTGGCCGCCTCATGCTGGCCTTTATCGATTGAGAGCAGTCCGCCCCGGAAGATTTCGGCGAAATAAGCGCCGTAATTCAGGATAAAGCCCAGGCTCGCCGCTACAAAACGGTCCATAACCAGATATTCCCCGATTACGGGAATCTGCGGGAGGCCGAAGCAGAAGAAGAACAATTGCAGCAAGAGCGGCGTTCCGCGCATGACGTAAATATAGGTGTGTGCGATCCAGGCCAGCGGCTTTAACGTGCTTTTGGCCATCAGCGTGACGACCATCCCGAGCGGAATGGACAGCACGATCACGATCAGGAACAGCAGCACCGTAGTCCGGGCGCCTTCCAGCATCGGTCCGGAGATTCTAATAATATAATCGATATCCATGTCTACACCCGGCTCCTAAACGATAGCATCTAGTTCAATACCTTATTCTCTCCGAACCACTTGGTTGAAATGTCGGCGGCTGTTCCGTCACTGCTCAGCTCATCCAGCGCCTTCTGCAGCTCATCCAGCAGAGCTTCATTACCTTTCTTAATGCCGATACCATATTGCTCAGGGGCCAGCGATTCTTCCATCAGCTTGTACGTATCCGGCTCCTTGGCTATGTAATATCTGGCAACCACCTCATCGATGACCACCCCGTCCAGACGGCCCGACTTCAGGTCGGTCAGCGCCAGCACATTATCGGTGAATTCAGACACGCCGCCAAGCTCGGCCTTGATCGGATTCGCATCCAGGGCATCGGCGGCAGAGGAGAGGCTCTGAAGTCCGATTTCTTTACCGGCCAGATCCTTAAGCTTCGCAAGTGCTGAATCCGCCAGCACAACGACCACCTGACTATTCTCCAGATAAGGCTTCGTGAATAACACCTTGTCCTTGCGCTCATCCGTGATGGTGTATCCGTTCCAGATCATATCAATCCGCCCGCTGTTCAGCTCAGACTCCTTCGCGGACCAGTCAATCGGCTGGAAGGTAACCTCCCGGCCCATCTTCGCGGCAGCGGCTTTCGCATAATCGATATCGAAGCCGACAAGCTCATTGTTATCATCCCGGAAGCCCATCGGTGCGAACTTGTCGTCGATGCCGATCACCAGCTTCCCGTCCTTACCGCCTGAACTGGAGCAGCCAGTGACCACTGCAAGTGCCATAATTACGAGTAGAACCCATATTCCCTGTCTCTTCATCTCTCTAATCCCCCTAGTAGATTGCCTGCCGCATCCATTGCTTTAGTTCGTTAATACGTTATCAGGCTATCATAATAGCATAGGATGTGAGCTTATGTCGATAGAGTTGAGAGAGTTGAGAGAGGCAGATGTGTCCAAAATAAATCTATCTCCTCCGGCCCGGAGCTGAGCGTGTTCATACGTGCTTGGCTGTCCGCTTGAACGGCCAAACCGCCTACATCCCGGTGGAGCCGGAATGAAGACGGTTTCAGATAACAGTTATATGCGGTAAACTTCAGACTGCTGTGTTTACGCCAGTTTTCCTACTTCGCTACCTTCAATATTGTGTATTGCCCGATTGGCTGGTCTTGCCCGAGGCATAACCCTTGAAGAGGGTGGGCACATTGCGGTAGCGGGTATTGGTGATCCGCGCAGCGCTGCTGCTGCTGTCTGTCCGGAAGATGGAGTCCTTGACATTGGAGATGTCCGAGTTGTCCAAAGTGAAATTCACGGTGTAGGAGGTGCCGCCGTTCTGGCGGGCCAGCTTGCCGATGTCATTCGCTTTGAAGTTCTTGATATTGATCGTGCCCGCAGCGTTCGCCTGAAACACTTTATCGTAGGCTTTGTACGCACCTCCGCCTGTAATATTGATGGTGCCGGAAGCCTTCAGTGTCAGGGCATCCTCGCCGACATCCTGCCAGGTCACATTGGAGATGGTCGCATTCCCGTAACAGTGTACCCCGTCTGCGCCGGGAGCGCCGATAATTACATTTTTGAGTGTAGCATTCTTTTCCAGCCGGAAGATGGGCTTCTGGTTCTCTGCCTGGCTGCCGTCTCCTAGCGTACTGGGATTGGCGACAAACGTCTGGCCGCTGCCGTCATACGTCTGTCCGGCCGGTACGACAATCGTCGAGTTCACCACAATGGGCGTTGCGGCAGATACCTTGGGGGGACTGGCGACATAGAACGAAGACAACAGAGCAACCGACAGGAGCAAGCCAACTACCTTTTTCAAAAACATTCCGCCCTTCAACTGTAGAATGAGGTCCGGCGCACCGGTCCCTTGTGGCATGCCAGCCAGATGTGCACCTCTGATGGCACCCGATATCTAGCCTATTCAGAACACGTGTGCATAGAACAAAATCCTTTTAATGAGAACAATTTACATATTTTAGACAAAATTAGGCAAGGGTTGCAAGCTGATAGATAAAGGATAACAATAGTAGAATAACAGAGCCGCAGAAACGGAGGGATTTAGAATGACTGAGGAAGAGCTTGACGCCATGTGGGAGAAGCAAATGCAGGAGGAGAAAGAAGAGAAGGTGAAGAAGTACAGCATCCTGAACAATTTGGCGCTACAGGGGCAGACCGTACTGGCGGGCTCCTCACTGATGGAGTTTTTTCCGGTGAATGAATTGCAGCAGACGCTGGAGAAGCGGACCATCATCTATAACCGCGGGATTGCGGGCTATGTGACCCGGGAATTGCTCGAAGCGCTGGAGGTATGTGTGCTAGAGCTTGCGCCTTCGCGGCTGTTCATTAATATCGGCACGAACGACATCAGTTCAGCGGATGGTGAATATGAGCTCGGGAATCTGCTTGCGAATTATGATGAGATCCTCACCCGGATTGGCGCAAGGCTGCCTGAGTGCAAGGTGTATGTCATGGCTTATTATCCTGTGAACGCCAAGGCTGACTTCCCCGGAATGGATGAGGAGCTGCGGGCGAACTACTTCAGAACGAGAACCAATGCGGCACTACTGGAAGCGAACCGGGCCGTGGAGGAGCTGGCGGTCAGGCACGGCTATGAGTTCATTAATGTGAATGAGGGACTGATGGACGCCGAAGGGAATCTGAAGGAAGAGTACACGATGGATGGCGTTCATATGTATGCTAACGGGTACGCGGTGGTGCTGAATAATCTTAAGGGGTATTTGTAAGAGGCAGGCGTAGGATGTGAAAAATAACACTGTCAGGTCTAGGCGGCTTCATGATTATTAAAAAGCTGGGCACCTTTGCGATTATTTAATCGGATTAAAGGCACCCTGCTTTTGCTCATTTTCCAGCACTATTATTCAGAAATTTTAAATATGCTTACATTACTGTAATTTTGTCCTGTGATTTGCAAGTTTAACGTCCCAATTCCTGTTGCAGTGATTGGGAAAACAAGTTCAGAGTTAGCCGTAGTTACATTTATCAGACCACTGGCCGCCAACGCCAGGCCGCCAGGTCCTGCAGTTCCTCCGCCTGCTTTATACAAATAGGAGGGGAAGGGGGCAATTATACCGTCCAAGGTAGGTAGAACAGTTATAACATCTGCACTTGCAGCGACATCACTAATGAACAATCGAATGTTGTAGGCAACAAAATAAATGCCTGTTTCTTGTATTATTATGCTTGTGTTACCACCGGTACCTCCAAGGGTAATCCCCTGAGCAAATACCGTACTGAACGGTATGTTAATCGTGACGCCATCATTTACTTGTGTGTTGTTAACCGGTACAAATCGTCCATTAGTGGCCAAAATATTTGGTCCGGTGACGCCCGTGAGCCCGGTAACGCCTGTGAGTCCGGTGACGCCCGTGAGCCCGGTAACGCCTGTGAGTCCGGTAACGCCCGTGAGTCCAGTAACGCCAGTAGCTCCGGTAACACCGGTAGCTCCAGTATCACCAGTAGCCCCGGTAGCGCCAGTAGCTCCGGTAACACCAGTAGCTCCAGTAGCTCCGGTCACACCGGTAGCGCCAGTAACTCCTGTAGAACCAGTACCCCCCGTTGCCCCTCCCCCTGAACCAGTCGGTCCCGTTATTCCGGTCGGCCCCGTTGCCCCTGCCCCTGGACCGGTCGGTCCTGTTACACCGCGAAGCCCCGTCACTCCGGTCGGCCCCGTTGCCCCTGCCCCTGGACCAGTCGGTCCTGTTACACCGCGAAGCCCCGTCACTCCGGTCGGCCCTGTTGCCGCCCCTGGACCGGTCGGTCCTGTTACACCGCGAAGCCCCGTCATTCCGGTCGGCCCCGTTGCTCCAGTCGTCCCTTTCCCTCCGCCGGTATTTTGTCCAAGCAGTTCTTCAGACACCAACCGGTGTGCGCTTACCAGTTGACCTGTACTGCTCTTGCCCCACACCGAGATTTGAATGAAATCGCTCAATTCAGTCATATTTGCAGGTGTGACAAAGATAAATTCAAAACCATTAAAATCAGCGTAATAATTCTTAGTAATGACTTGATTTGTTGCAATTTGGACTACTTCGCTAACGTACAGGACTCTGGTTCCTGCGTTTAAATAATACCCTTGAATGGATACTGAGGAAGCCGAATCAACGCTGCGGTTATCAATTTTAACGGTAACCTGCTGAGTAGGCCTCACTCCGTTAACCGGGTTATTTTCGATCGGTCCAGTTGATAAAAAGGCCATTATTGGGTCACTTCCTATCCGTATACTTAGATTTCGTTCAAGTATGCGCCCGGTATTGTATGCCGAGTCTGCACACATAAACGGAAACACTCCAGTCAGCAGCATACTTAATGATTACTATAGTAATATTCGGATTCTCCGGTTTGGTGCGAATTTAGAGGTCGATTCCATTTCAGTAAGCCGAGCTCGCGCTGCGGTTATCGATTTTAACGGTAACCAAGACATAAAGAGAATAAATACTATAGCGGATGAGGCTTATTCCAATCTCTCAGATCAACTCCCGCCGCCGCTTCAAATACACATACAGCACGATGCCAGACAGGGAGCAGACGGCGGCGCATAAGCCGATAAAGCCGTACCCCGCCTGGAGCCCACGGAGTAGGCCAAGCTGGGTGGTGGAGCCGTAGAATGCTTTGACGGCTTCAATCACCCAGCCGATAATGTAGTTGCCGATAACGCTGCCGAGGCCCATCAGGGTCACCACGAAGGTAATAGCGGTGTCGCTCCCGTTCGGGTACCGGCGGGCGATGAACGCCATAACCGTAGGATAGATAATAGCAATCCCGGCCCCGGAGAGGGCGAACAGAAAGGCGAGACGCTCCCCGCCAGCCAGGGCGGCGAAGGTGCAGACCGCCGAGAAGCAGGAGAAGATAATCAGCGAGAGCACGAAGCCGATCCGGTCTGTCAGCGCGCCGAGCAAAAGCCGGCCGAGAGAGAACACCAGGAAGAATGCAGAGAGCAGGCCGGAGGCCCGGACGGTGTCCCAGGCATAGGCTTTTTCCAGAAAGTTAACCAGCCAGCCGCCCACCGCCAGCTCCGAGACCACGCCGAAGGACAGGATCATCACCATCATCCAGAGCGCGGGATCACGCGTCAGCGTGCGGAAGGAGGTGCGGTCCTCCTGCGGAAGATCATCTCCGGGAAATGTGCTGCGCAGCGCCGAGAGAATCGGCAGCAGACAGAGCGACAGCATGACCAGATACATCCCCCGCCAGTCCAGCAGATGTCCGAACACGCTCATCGACATGACTCCGGTAGCGAGAAGCGGCGCCACGGTTGAGCTTAATCCATAGAAGAAGTGGGAGAGGTTCATCATCATCCCCGTGTTTTTGACGAAAATACGTGCCCCCAGAATCGCCAGTCCGATCTCCAGCATCCCGTTCCCTATATACATCAGGAAGTAGGACGAAGCAAACAGCGGATAGCTGTGCGACAGGTAGATCAGTACCCCCGAGAGGACCATGGAAGCAAATGAAATAATAGTGACCGCCTTGATCCCCCATTTGCGGACAAGCACAGCGGTGAAGGAGCAGGCGATCAGATAACCCAGCGCGTTCAGCGAGAGCAGGGTGCCGAGCTGGCCTTCATCCAGATTGAACGAGAGCTGAATCCGCGGAATGGCGGGCCCTTTAATATTCTCTGAGATGCCAAAGACGACAAAGCCCAGAAAGATTGTCACGAGCTGCATGATATAGACGGTGTTACGTTTGTTGCCTGGTGCGCTGGCAGAATTGCCGGATTGAGCTTTCACAGTAAATAGCCTCCTGGATGATAATAAAATAGATTTGCCTTACTTTCGTTCAACCAGGTGGAACCGGTAATTCAGGCTTTCCGTGGTTGTGGTAATCAGTCCGCTCATGTACTCTTGCCGGGTATCCCGCTGAATAATAAGCTCAGGCATATGTTCGGGCGGAATAATGTCCAGGCATCCGCTGCGCAGATCTTCCAGCATCTCCGGCAAGATATTATCGCCTGTGATAACAATGGTGGCCGGGTTGATGATGCTGATGATCGACACCAGTGCATGTACGGCCAGCTTGCGGGGATCGCCTGCACCCTGGAGCAGCCGGAGCTGTTCTTCTCGGGGGATACCGTAAGGCAGGTAAGAGACCTCGCCGCTAAAAAAGCTGTTGCCGTTAAGCAAACGTCCGTTCACCATGAAGCCGGCCCCCGGGTAATGATTCTTGGGGAAGGTCAGCACGGCAAAATGACTCTCTTCGTCCAGGAGAAGCTTCTGGTACAAGCCGTACACCGTCAGATTCATATCATTCTCAATGATGATCTCTACCTCTTTATAGCGTTCCTTCAGAAAAAGTCCGAGCGGCTGCTCTGCAAGCGCGGGGACATCGCAGATTCCTATCCGGTCCTGCTGTACTACCCCCGGAATGCCGATGCCGATTGCCTGCACATTCAGACGGTCCGCAATCATCTCATCCAGCCACTCTCCGAGGGTATCTGGAGTAATCTCGTCATAATCCTTAACGGCTTCCTCTATGATTTCACCGTTCAGATTGGCAAGCGCACAGGTAATGGATTGCCGGCCGCCCTCTGCACGCACAATCATACAGATAATAGAAGAGTAATCTGCATTGAACTGATATTTCCTTGCCGGTCTGCCGCCGCTGGATTCCTCCCAGCCCAGCTCCAGAATTTCACCGGTCTGGACCAGTTCATTCAGAATGGTGCCACAGGTAGCCACGCTTAGCCGTGTCTGTCCTGCGACGGATGCTTTGGTGCCGGTGCCGGAGGTGCGCAACGCATTTTTCACCAGTTCTACATTGATTTTCTTGACCAGTTGTGTGTTATGAGACGGCTGGGCCATAGCGGGGTTCTCCTCCCGGGTTATTAATTAATCTTATTAAAAGAATTGCAATAAGTGTATTGTAGTCAGTTTCAGTTGAAAGGGCAAGACATAATTGGTAGAGCAGATTGCTGCATTGTTTCATAACAAAAAAGCCTACTCCCTATGGAGTAAGGCTTCTTACCGTGTATTACCGATAATATGACCTGAAGCCCCTATACGAGTGAATCAGGTGGACCGCTGATTCCAATCAGCATGCCCAAGGCGTATTGGATTTTCTCACCCTCAGCGTTAATAATATGGGCAAGTGCAAGCTCCTCCATTGCAATGGAGGATAACAATAGGTTAATAGCATCGTATCTTGTTAACGTAACCGTAGTACTGATGTTGGGGATGCTGGGATTGGACAAGAGGTTTGCCTCCTTGAAATAGGATTGTTTCATCCTATTCCTGAAGATTCCCCGCTGAGACGGTTACAACCTATGCGTATCCAATATTTCGCCAATCCTCTGTAAAAGAAGCAGCGGAGTGCTAACGCAGCTCGCCCGGTGTGCGCAGCTTGACCTGCTTGAACACCCGGTTGAAGGTGCGGATATTGGTGAAGCCGCATTCCAGCGCGATATCCAGAATGCTTTTGTCGGTGCCCAGCAGCAGCCGTTCCGCCTGGTTGACGCGGATGCTGTTCAGGTACGCCACGTAGCTCATGCCTGTGATGCTTTTGAAGAAGCGGGAGAAGTAAAACAAGCTCATATTGGCATGCCGGGCGGCATCGGCCAGGGTGATAGGGTGCATGTAATGGACATCCAGGTACTCCAGCACCTCCTGCATAATCTTCATATTGGTAATGCGCCGCTTATCCTTATGCGGATTTACGATATCCAGCGGCATCTGCCGCAGAATCAGCGCACACAGCTCGTGCAGCAGGCCGGTCACCAGCTGTTCATGATGCGGGGCCTTCTCCAGATGCTCCTCCAGCAGCTCATGCATAATCGCAGGCAGGCGGGGGTTGCCTTGTTCAGGAGCAGACTGGCTCTTCTCCATAAAAGGTGACATCAGCCGCTTATTCAGGGGCCAGCCTGCCGGATATCCGATCAGTGAAGGATTGAAAATAATCATCAGCAGCTTGGACTCGCTGTTCTTGCTGTCATAATAATGGATATCTCCGCTGCTGCATACGGCCAGATCCCCGGCGGTCAGCACCCGTGTCTCGGAGTTAATCCCCATCCTTATGGACCCCTCCAGACAATAGACAATCTCCAGATCATTGTGCCAGTGGGCAAGGAAATTAATATTCCGGCTCACAAAGGCCGTGAAGGGAAACGCATAGCCGTACGTCCGGTTCTCGTGAAACGCTCTCATGTTTACTCCTGTTCTCGTCCTCCCGGCAGTCCGTCAGGAAGCGGTTTCAGTTATTTGCTGCTATTGGCATAATGCAGTCTTAAATTTAGCAAAAAATGACCATTCCCACAAGCAAAATGACGAGCAGAAACGGCGCGGATAGATTACAATTTCTTCAGGAAGACCTGATCTAAATCAATCTATAACCCAAACTTAAATAAATAGGACAAAAAGGAGAGCTTGACATGGCAAAGAAGGCATTGATTGTAAAAGGTGGATGGGACGGGCATGAACCGAATGAGGTAGCGGCGATTTTTGCAGATATCCTTACGAACGAAGGCTTCGAGGTGGAAGTCTCGGATACACTGGACAGCTTCAACGATGCCGAGGCACTGAAGGCACTGAATCTGATTGTACCGGTCTGGACCATGGGCGAAATCAAGGGGGAGCAGTGCTCGGCGGTTCTGGCGGCTGTGGCTTCCGGCGTAGGCATCGCAGGCTGTCACGGCGGGATGTGCGACTCCTTCCGTACCAATACGGAATGGCAATTTTTGACCGGATCACAATGGGTGGCACATCCCTTCAATGATGGAGTGGATTATGAAGTGAACATCGTGAAATCCGGCTCCAGCCCGATTGTGGAAGGCATGCAGGACTTTATGGTGAAGTCGGAGCAGTATTATCTGCATGTCGATCCGGCGGTGAATGTACTGGCTACTACCACTTTTGTGATGAGTGAAGGCGAGCATTCGGCCAATGGTGTCATCACGATGCCGGTAGTCTATACGAAGAAATGGGGCCAGGGCAAGGTATTCTATAACGCGCTTGGACATCATGCGGATGTGTTCGATATCCCGGAGGCCAAGGAACTGATGCGCCGGGGCTTCTTGTGGGCAGCCAAATAAACGAAGGACAAGGTGGGAAATAGCGTGCGTAAAGTAAAAATTGGGATTGTTGGCTGCGGAAATATCAGCGGCATTTATTTTGAGAATTTGACCGGAACCTTTGTGAATACAGAGGTCTATGCCTGTTCGGATCTTAATCTGGAGCGGGCGCAGCAGGCCGCAGAGCAGTACGGGGTTCCGAATGTGTGGACGACAGCGGAGCTGCTGGCTTCGGAGGAGATTGAGATTGTCGTGAATTTGACCACGCCGAATTACCACTACGAGGTGTGTAAGCAGGCGCTGCTGTCAGGCAAGCATGTCTATGTGGAGAAGCCTCTGTCCTTATCGCTTGAGCACGGGACTGAGCTGGTGGAATTGGCTAAGCAAAAAGGACTGTTCATCGGCTGCGCGCCGGACACCTTCCTTGGAGCGGGACTACAGACCTGCGCCAAGCTGATCGCGGACGGATATATCGGAGAGCCGGTGGCGGCAACGGCATTCATGCTCTGCCACGGACATGAGAGCTGGCATCCGGACCCAGAGTTCTATTACCAGGCCGGCGGCGGCCCGATGTTCGATATGGGACCGTATTATCTGACGGCTCTGGTATCTTTGCTGGGTCCGGCGGCTACGGTATGCGGTATGACCAAGACCTCGTTCCCCACGCGGACGATCACCAGCGAGAAGAAGTTCGGCAAGGTGGTGGAGGTTGAAGTCCCTACGCATGTGGCCGGAACAATACAGTTCGCCAGCGGTGCTGTTGCCACGATGATTACCAGCTTCGATGTCTGGCACAGCACACTGCCGCGCATTGAGATTTACGGCTCGCTGGGCACTCTGATTGTGCCGGACCCGAACACCTTCGGCGGCCCGATCCTCCTGCGTCCGGCGCATAGCGCGGAATTCAAGGAGATTCCGGTGGTGCACAGCTATGAAGGCAACAGCCGGGGCATCGGCGTGGCCGATATGGCCCGCTGCATCGGGACCGGAGAGACCCCGCGCGCTAACGGCGAGCTGGCGAATCATGTGCTGGAGATCATGCACGCCTTCCATACCAGCTCCGATTCGAAGCGCTATGCCGAGCTGACCACCACCTGCGACCAGCCGAAGCCGCTGGCTCCGGGACTGATTAAGGGATATTTGGAGTAGCAGAAAGCAGCTAATCATAGCGAAAAGTAGCGCGAATAAGCGAAGAAGCAAAGAGTGTAAAGGTAATAGATAGCATTTAACAGGCAGCGTTCTGTCCCCAGTTGCGGGGAGGGGCGCTGTTTTTTTGTGAGGTGGAGTGGAGGAGACTCGGCGCGAAGGTACGTGCGGGCCAAATGTATACGTAAAACCGAATACAGTCGGTGTGCCGGGGTACAGCGCTTGGAGCAAATGTATGTGAAAAACAGTATACATTGTAACCGCAAGCAGGCATACGGTCCAAATGTATGTGAAAAACAGCAGACATTGTACCCGCAAGCAGGCATACGGTCCAAATGTATGTGAAAAACAGCATACATTGTGCCCGCAGCAGGCATATGGTCCAAATGTATGTGAAAAACAGCATACATTGTACCCGCAAGCAGGCACATGGTCCAAATGTATCCGTTGGTGCGAGAGCCTTCTCCTCTCATATCAGGTCCCCCTCTGTTTGAACTTGTATATACAAGTTTAATGTATCTCAACAAGTTATTCATGGAGGTGCTTCATTTGAATCAAGAGAGTAAGGCCCGGCCAGCGGAATGGTGGCGGCGGTCCACAGTGTATCAGGTATATCCGAAGAGCTTCAAGGATACGACAGGGAACGGAACCGGTGATATCAGAGGCCTGACGGAGAAGCTGGATTATTTGCAGGAGCTGGGGATTGATATTGTCTGGCTCCAGCCGGTCTATGTCTCGCCCGGACATGATAACGGTTACGATGTGGCGGATTATGAGCGGATTAACCCGGAATTCGGCACGATGGAGGACTTCGACGAGCTGGTAGCGGAGCTGCACCGGCGCGGTATGAAGCTGATGACAGATATCGTAGTCAACCATACCTCGACAGAGCATGAGTGGTTCAAGCAGGCGATCTCCAGCCGGGACAATCCGTACCGCGATTATTATATCTGGAAGGACCCGGCGCCAGGCGGGGGAGTACCGAACAATTGGCAGTCGAAGTTCGGAGGTCCCGCCTGGCAGTTCGATGAGGCGTCAGGCCAATATTATCTTACTCTGTTCGACAAGACACAGGCGGATCTGAACTGGGAGAACGAAGAGGTCCGCAGCGCGGTGAACCAGATGATGCTGTTCTGGGCCCGCAAGGGTGTGGATGGATTTCGGATGGACGTCATTAACCTGATCTCCAAGGACCAGCGCTTCCCGGATGATGACGGGAGTGTGCCGCCGGGCGACGGGCGGAAGTACTACACAGACGGTCCACGGGTCCACGAATACATCCGGGCGATGTACGATGAGGTGTTTGGCCCGCATGAGCTGATCACGGTCGGTGAGATGTCCTCTACCACACTTGAGCAGTGCATCCGTTATTCCAATCCTGAGCGGCGGGAGTTCTCAATGACCTTCAACTTCCATCATCTGAAGGTGGATTATCCGAACGGCCGGAAGTGGGAGCTGATGCCTTACGATTTCGAAGCGCTCAAGCGGCTGTTCAGCGAGTGGCAGACCGGGATGCAGAAGGGCGGGGGCTGGAACGCTTTATTTTTCAACAATCACGATCAGCCTCGCGCCCTCTCCCGGTTCACAGACGACACGGCGTACCGCGAGGAGAGTGCCAAGCTGCTGGCGACTACACTGCACGGATTACAGGGTACACCCTATGTCTATCAGGGAGAAGAGATCGGGATGCCGAATCCCAAGTGGCGGGGGATTGAAGAATTCCGTGATATTGAGTCGCTCAATATGTACCGGATTCTGTGTGAGCAGGGTGCAAGCCCCGGGGAGGCGCTCGCGATTCTGCAGGAACGTTCAAGGGACAACTCCCGCACGCCGATGCAGTGGGATGACAGTTCGAATGCAGGCTTCACCACCGGAACGCCTTGGATAAAAGTGGATGAGCGGTACCCGGACATCAATGTACGTCAGGCGCTGGAGCAGCCGGATTCCATCTTCCATCACTACCGCAAGCTGATCGCTCTGCGCAAATCGCACGCTATTTTCGTAGACGGGCTATACCGCAGACTGGACGAAGGACATCCCGAGGTGTTCGCTTATGCACGGACCGGAGATCATGAGGCGCTTGTCGTGGTCTCGAACTTCAGCAGCAAAGAGATGATGTTCCGGCTTCCGGATGATCACTGGGCGGACTTAAGCGCTAAGGGGAAGGGGAAGCTCCTGCTTGGCAATACCGGAGAGCATCCTGCACTTACGCAAGAGCTTCAGCTTCGCCCGTATGCTTCATATCTGTGGCTAGTCAGCCGGCACTAGGAGATACCGAAATTGCGTGAATGTACGTTAAAATCTGATAGGCTACTATGCCTTCATCAACTATGCGAGGAGTGACAATATGGCTATAGACCGCAAAAATGTTGAAGAGATCGTCCGGGCGGTGGGCGGCAAGGAGAACATTGAGGTAGCTACGCATTGTGTAACGCGCCTGAGATTCTCGCTCTATGACGAGAGTAAAGTGGATGCTTCGGCGCTGGACGCAAATGACCTTGTGAAAGGGCAGTTCTCTTCCCAGGGGCAATTCCAGATTGTTATCGGACCGGGCATTGTAGATAAAGTATATGATGAGATGATTCAGCTGACCGGCGGTGCCCGTTCCTCCAAGGATCAGGTGAAATCAGCCGCAGCCCGGAACCTGAATCCGCTTCAGCGGATCATCAAGACACTGGCCGATATCTTCATTCCCATTCTTCCGGCCATCGTTACTGCGGGTCTGCTTCTGGGGATCAATAACCTGCTGACCGGCCCGGGGATATTCTTCAGCGATTCGCTGGTCGATGTCTATCCGCAGTGGAAGGACATTGCTGCTATCATTAATACAATTGCCAGTACCGCATTTACATTCTTGCCCGCACTGATCGGCTGGGCCGCCGTGACCCGCTTCGGGGGCAGCCCGCTGCTCGGGATTGTGCTGGGTCTGATTCTGGTGCATCCAGACTTATTAAGTGCTTACAGCTATGCTAACGCTTCTACGGAAGGTACGGTTCCAACCTGGAATCTGTTCGGCTGGCATCTGGAGCGGATCGGTTATCAGGGACAGGTGCTGCCGGTCCTGGTATCAGCCTATATCCTTGCCAGAATTGAGATGTTCCTGGACAAGCGCGTCCATGATTCCGTCAAGCTGCTGGTGGTCGCACCGGTGACGCTGCTGATTACAGGCTTCCTGGCCTTCACCATCATCGGGCCGGTTACGTTCGGCATTGCCAATGGCATCACCTCCGGCCTGGTGTATATCTTCGATCATTTTGCCATACTCGGCGGATTAATTTACGGCGGATTCTACTCGCTCCTGGTCATTACAGGCATGCATCACACCTTCCTGGCCGTTGACGTCCAGCTGATCGGAAGCGAGAAAAGCACCTTCCTCTGGCCAATGCTGGCACTCTCCAATATTGCCCAGGGTGCGGCAGCACTGGCGATGATGTTCGTGGTCAGAGAGCAGAAGACCAAGGGTCTGGCTGTGACCTCCTCCGTCTCGGCCTTCCTCGGCGTTACCGAGCCGGCCATCTTCGGGGTGAATATCCGCTACCGCTATCCGTTCATCTTCGGGATGATCGGCTCCGCGATAGGCGGTGTGCTGCTCACTGTGAATCAGATCCGGGCTACATCCATTGGGGTAGGGGGAATTCCCGGCTTCCTGTCGATCTTCCCTAACCAGTGGGGTGTGTTCTTCATCGGGATGGCGATCGTGCTGATCGTACCGTTTGCCGCCACCGTGCTGTATGGCCGGGCGGTTGCACAGCGTGCACTGAACAAAGCGCAAGCAACAGCAGGCGTAACAGCAGCCGATTCTTCTGTTACAGCCCCTGAGCTAAGCAGCCGCAGCTCCGTACAAGGCTCGCAGGAGCAGGAGCCGGTGAATATCCTGGAGCTGGCGTCACCGCTTAATGGAACGGCGGTACCGCTAGAGCAGGTTCCTGATCCCGCTTTTGCTGAGCGGCAGATGGGGGATGGGATTGCGATTGAACCTTCCGAAGGCAAGGTCTATGCTCCCTTCGATGCTACAGTAGCCCACGTGATTAAGAGCAAGCACGCGCTGATTCTGGAGCATGCCAGCGGAGTCCAGGTGCTGATCCATGTCGGGATTAACACCGTATCGCTCAAAGGCGAAGGGTTCACGACAACGAAGCAGATCGGCGATAAGGTCCGGGCTGGCGAGCTTCTGCTGGAATTCGATATGGAGGCCATCCGCGCCGCCGGGTATCCTTTAATTACTCCAATAATCATCCCTGCCGGGCAGGAGATGGTGGAGCGGATCGAGGAACAGAGCGGACCGGCCACGGCGAAGCAGACCCGTATTCTAACTGTTCATCTTAAGGGTTGACCCGTGCGGATCAGACATGCAATATAAGGAATGGAGGACAGCCCTGCGGGGCTGTTTTTCTACAATTTAGGGCGGTGATGTTCGATGAGAGAGAATATATTTTTGCAGATCTATACGGAATACAGCAGCCGTATCCAATCCGGCCAGCTCGCGCCCGGAACCAAGCTGCCCTCTGAGAGTGAGCTGGCGGAGGCTTATAAGACCTCGCGGGAGACGGTGCGCAAGGCGCTGAATCTTTTGTTCCGCGAGGGCTATATTAACAAAATTAAAGGCAGGGGCTCGTTCGTGCTGGATATGACGCGGATGGATTTTCCCGTAACCGGGCTGATCTCATTCCAGGAGCTGACCGGGACGCTTGGGGTTCCCTCGCGGACACTGGTAGAAGAGACGGTCCTGGAGCCGGCAGGCTCCCTGCTGGCCCGGCAGCTGCACCTCGCTGAAGAGACGCCGGTATGGAAGGTCATCCGCGCCAGAGAGATTGAAGCCGAGCGGATTATTCTGGACAAGGACTATTTCCGGTCCGATATCGTTCCCTTCCTCAGCAAAGAGATCGCAGAAGGCTCTATTTATGAATATCTGGAGGCGGAGCTGGGTCTGAAGATCAGTTATGCCAAAAAGCTGATCTCCGTTGAGCCCGTGACCGGGGAGGATCAGCGTCTGCTGGACCTGAAGCAATACCAGCATATTGTCGTGGTGCGGAACTATGTGTATCTGGAGAATACCGTGCTGTTCCAATACACCGAATCCCGGCACCGGCTGGATAAGTTTCAGTTTGTGGATTTCGCCAGAAGGGTTAGGCGGTGAACGGTCAGGGAAAGGCTGGACGGAAGAGCAGTCATGATCGTAACTGAAATAAAGCGCTATAAGGCAGGGTATTCACGAATAATCGTGTGCTCTGCTTCTTTTTTTGACTTTTTGCCTGTGTTATCGACATTTTTCGATCATTTGTGAGAATTTTGTGAGAATGATTTGGTTCTATATGTATAAGCTTGCATTTCAATTACTAAGAATGGAGTGAGACAATGAAGCGTAAGAAGCTGCTAGCACTGCTAATGGTGCCCACAATGATTCTGTCTATGTTTCCTGCACCCCTTGCGGTACATGCAGATTCAGCAGATTGGGGAGCACGGGCTGCCTATGGCGGAGAAGGTGGGACAGAGCTTTTCCTGGGAGGCAAATTCATTGAACTGGGGATAAGCAACTGGGGGAATTTCGGTACGTTGGGCAGTAAGCCCGCTAACTTCCGTGGAACGAATTCCAGACCGTACCTGGGAATGAGTGCAGATCATGATGGCTATGGCACAGGCAAGGACCTGCCGGTCGATTATTATTTGCCGGGTACCCCTGAAGAACGGTTCGCGGTAGGCTACCAGATCGGTGACAATACATATGCGAAGTCCAATTCGGCGCAGATGCACTCGTGGGAGATGCCGACCACAGTAGTAAATACCTCACAGACGGATAAAGGGATTCTGAGTGCGACAACAGTATCCACATGGACTGACACTATGGAGATTAAGCAGGTAATCAGCTTCGAGGAGAACCAGAAATTCTACCGTAATGATGTGACCCTTACCAATCTTACCGATGGGAATTGGGACGGGGCGCGGTATATGCGCACGATGGACCCGGATAATACGGTGGATCAAGGAGGGGCATATGTCACCTCAAATATTGTGACTCACACAATCGAGGAAGATCGCGCAGCTGTCGTGAAGGCGAGTACGATTGCTGATACTGATCCGCTGTATAAGGCTTTTAATTCGAGAGCCCCTATCTTCTTCTATTCCAGTGATCTGCGGGCTAAAGCTTCCGTCTTCGGGTTTACAAATACTAACCCCTATGCCTTGGAAGCTTATAACACTCCGAAGGCGAAGAACGTGGAAGTCAAGGCGGATGCGGGGATTACCATGACCTGGGATTCCGGGACGCTGGCTCCGCATGCGAGCAAGACATTCACCTATTACACAAGTCTGGATGAGCGGGATTTCAGTGAAGTCATTTCAGACATCGAGCTGGATGAAGGCGCCAGCACCGAGCTGGTAGAAGCTAAGGCGAATGATGGAACGGTTGTCGGTAACCAGAAGGTGAAAATTGTCGGTGCGACCTTAGTTGAACCGATTGATCCAAGCCATATCCGCATCAACAATCTGCCGGAAGGGCTTGACTTCGCCGTAACCCGGCTGAGTGATACGGAGCTTAACTTCACGTTGACCGGTACAGCGGTTGAACACGGCAAGGATGCGACCACGAAGAACCTGTCCGTTACAGTTGATAAAGAGAATCTGCGGGGGATCTCCTCCGGTCTGACGACCAAGACCTTCAGTGTAACGTTCAGAGACCCTGCCACGCTTAGTGTGAACAAAGGGATTGTATCCGAAGCCGTCTACGGCACAGGTGAGATCACCGAGACGCTTGGCGTGACGTTGACTGGCGGCAAGTTCGCCAAAACGGTTGGTGCAGAAGATGTGTTGATTCATAGTCTGCCAGCCGGACTTGGGACGGAAGTGACCCGAGTCTCCGATACGGAGCTGGAGGTCAAATTCACCGGTGCAGCAACGGTGACAAGCGATGTCTATGGAGCTTATGCGACCGTAGCCACCGGTAAGCTTGAGGGCAGTCCGGCAGCTCTCAGCACGAACACTTTCAAATTCGACTTCCTGGATAAAGAGCCTTATCTGGTAGTCAAAACACCACTGCTCTATGAATCTGAGCAGAACGACGGCACGATTGGGGATTCGCTTGTACTGGAACTGAAGAACGGTTCCTTCGATGCTGAACTGATTGCGGATGCCATCGAAGCGGTGAATTGGCCGCCAGGCCTGACACCAGGCAAGATTACATTGGACAGCCCGAATCAAATTACGATCGCCATTGCCGGACAGGCTGCCAGCCACAAGACTGCTGACAGCGTAGACCGGGCAGAGGTTACGGTAGCGGGTATTCCATCGGGAACCTTCGCTATTCTGTTCCGTTCTCCGCCTGCAGCGATTACGGCGTCTCCTGATGTGATTCACGATGCAGGTGACGGCTCCGCAGCAGAGACGCTGACGGTAACTCTGCGTAACGGCGTATTCACAGAAGAGGTCGAAGGCGGCGTAAGCGTCAATAATATGCCTGAAGGCTTAAGCTTCAACGTGGTGCGGATTAGCGGCACTGTACTTGAGATTCATTTCACCGGTCAGGCGGCTGGAAAGTACGAGGCTTCTGCCTTTGCTTCAGTCACAGTAGATCCTTCTGTTATTGTAGACGGGGTTAAGCCGATGACCTCCAACAACATTGATCTGCAGTTACCCGGTGCAGGTGTGCTGGTGAAGCGCGATATGGAAGCCTTAACCTGGGATATGATCCGTAAGGACAATCTTGAGCAGACCTCCGTTTCTACGGGATTGAATCTACCGTTAAAAGGAGCGGGCGGCAGCACGATTATCTGGACCTCCAGCAATGGAACGGCTGTTGCTGTTGATGGTACGGTAACAAGACCACCGTTCAATAAAGGCGATCAGCCGGTTACATTGACAGCGGTGCTGAAGAATGGGACTTTCGAGCTGACGAAGACCTTCGAACTGATTGTCAAAAAGCAGGCGGGAACCAACGAACAGTCGGTAGCAGAAGATGCGGAACTGCTCACCTGGAATACGATCCGTGAGGAGAATGTAAAGCAGGAATCCGTAACTTCTGATGTGTATTTGCCGAAGAATGGGACGAATGGCAGCACGATTACCTGGACCTCTTCCGAGGAAGGGGTAATCGATATAGACGGCACCGTAACGGCACCTTCCTATTCGAAGGGAGACCAGACGGTAACCTTGACTGCGGTTATCCGCAAGGGAGATACTGTAGAGACCAAATCCTTCGTGCTCACAGTTATCAAGCGCCCGATGACAGACGAGGAATCTGTAAACGAGACCTTGGCTAAGTTGGACTGGGACATGATTCGGGAAGATAACGAGAAGCAGGAGCAGGTCCTGACGGATCTTGACTTGATTTCCGAAGGTACCAATGGCAGCACGATCACCTGGACCTCTTCCGAGGAAGCGGTTATTACTCCGGACGGTGGTGTGAAGCGCCCCGGTTATGCTGACGGAGACCAGAAGGTTACCCTTACAGCAACAGTAACCAAAGGAAGAGTGACCTATCAGAAAGAGTTCATAGTAACTGTTAAGGCTAAGCGTCAGAGCATCGACGATCAGCTAGATGAAGCTATGAAGCTGCTGAGAATCGGCTACAAAGGACAGGATACAGCCAAGAGCGTAACGCAAGACGTTGAGCTAATCTCCAAGGGCTACTATGATTCCGAGGTCGTATGGACAAGCCATCGCAGCGATATTGTCAGCAGCAGTGGTGAAGTAAAGCGTCCGCTGAAGGATACAGTAGTACGACTGACAGCGCGTGTTGCGAAGGAAGGCTTCTTCCGGGAGCAGGACTTCTACATTACGGTCAAAGGAACGGCCACTGTTGACCTTCCTCAGGATGAAGTCAATGTCAAGATTGGTTATGCACCTGGAGATTCCGAGGAATCTGTGACCCGTAACCTCTTCTTGCCGAAGACAGGCGACACCGGATCAGTCCTGACCTGGACTTCGAACAAGCCGGATGTTCTGACGAATACCGGACGGGTCAAGAGACCAGGGCCGGATGAAGAGGATGCGACGGTAGAGCTTACCGTGAAGCTGGCTGACCCGGACCGTCCGGGCGAGACGCTGGTTAAGACTTTTACAATTGTTATCAAAAAACTCAGTGACCAGGAAGCGGCAGACGAAGCTGCCAGAACTACAGGAATTCATCCTGCGGCAACCTTCGCTGAGGGAGATACCTGGGAGAGTGTCACGGAAGCCTTCCTGTTGCTTCAGACCGGTAAATACGATACGAAGATTACCTGGACCTCAAGTGTGCCTTCGGTGATCGCCGTTCAGCAGGATGCGGATCAGGCCAAGGGCAATGTAACCCTTCCGGCCCAGGATACGAATGTCATTCTGACTGCAACCTTCACCCGTGGCGGCAAGAGCGCAGTGAAGCAATACCTGCTGATTGTGAAGGCGAAAGGCATAGTCAAGGAAGGTGCCGTCCGTGAGGCAACGTCCAGACAAGCCGGACTGTCTACCCCGAATGAAGGCAATCCGCTGGAGCAGGGCGTGACGATTCTCAGAACGAACCTGTCAAACGGAACGAAGATCGACACCATTGTGATTGATGAGAACGAAGTGTACGACCTTGTGGAAGGCGTGAATCCGAATGACCCGGATGCCGCCAACCGGAGTGTAACCATCACCCATGTGGACGATCCGGCTGCACGTGCGGACGAGATTGCAGTTGAGATTCCATCAACAGCCGTATCGATTCTTGCCGGACGCAAGGCTTCACTGGATATTGTCACTGCTCTTGGTTCCATCCATCTGGATGCAGACAGCCTGGCGCAGCTTGATGCGAGCACTACCGACCTGTATTTCCGGATTGTACCGGTGAAGAATCCGCAGCTGAAGGCGAATGTTCAGAGCAATGCGATCCTGAACGGTACCTCCAAACTGGCGCTTGCCAGTGACAAGACGCTTCAGAATCTGGGGGCGCCTCGCGAGATTGAGACGAACTACAGCAAGATCAATACTATGATTCAACTGCCGTTAACCGAGTTCGCGGATCAGATTCCGCTGCAAAGCTCCGGGGTGCGTGATGCCTTCCTGGACAGCTTGCGGGTATACGTTGAGCACAGCGATGGCGAGATTACAGTCTACACTCCAGCAATTGTGTATAATTCGGGCGGCGAGCCTGTAGCGCTGGAGATTCAGATTAACAAATTCAGCACCTTCCAGATTGTACGGATTACAGACAAGGCTGCGGAGCCGGTTAAACCAACGGAACCCGCACCAACAGCAGCGCCAACAGCTGCTCCTTCAGTCAAAGGTGAGACGGTTCCTTCCACCACTGTTGAATGGACTGCTGAGCAATTGAAGGAATTGCAGAAAAAGGGCAGTGAAATTGTAATCGAATCGAAGCTGGGTACGGTTAAAATTGACCCGGCTGCCATTGATCTCGCTGAGATCAGCAAGCAGTTCGGTCACGGAAATGTGAATGTGAATGATATTGTCATCACTGCAGGGCTGGCGGAGTCCACTCCGGACAGTCTCGAAGGATTCAAGCTAGCCGCAGGGCTGCGGAATGCGCAGACGGTCGGCACACTGGCGAACTTCTCCATCCAGGCGAAGTACCAGGGGCAGACTGTACCGGTAACCAGCCATGGCTGGGCGAAGTACGAGCTTCAAGTGCCTGCCAATATGAAGATTACAACTGGCGTACTGTACCGAGATGGTAAAATCTATCATCAACCGACTTATGTAACCGTTAAGGACGGTCGCTACTACGCTACGATCAACAGCCTGGAGAACGGCGATTTCGGTCTGATCTGGAATCCGCTCGAATTCCCGGATGTGGCGAAGCACTGGAGCAAGCCGGACGTGAATGACATGGGCTCAAGACTGGTGGCCAGCGGCACGAAGACCGATGTCTTTGAACCGCAGCGGAATATCACCCGTGTTGAATTCACAGCGATGCTTGCCAGAGCGCTCGGTATTGTTACGCATGGGGAGCAGCAGGTTAGGTTCAGCGATGTCTCCGCAAGCGGATGGTACGGACTGGAGCTTCAGGTTGCGGTGGAGAACGGCCTGATCACCGGATATCCGGACGGAACGTTCAGACCAGGCAACAACATCTCCAGACAGGAAGCGATGGCGATTGTCAGCAGAGCGATGAGCATTACGGAGCTGAAAGCTTCGCGCAGCGAAGCGCAGGTTCAGCAGCTGCTGAAGTCCTTCGCCGATTCCGCATCGGTAGCGGGCTGGGCGGTTGCCAATGTGAAGCTGAATCTGTCGGCCGGCATTATTCAAGGCAGAGACGAGCAGCGTCTTGCACCTAACGAGAATATTACCCGCTCCGAAGCATCGGCGGCGATCCGCAGACTGCTGATCCAATCGAATCTGATTAATCCGTAGGAAGAAGCATCGCATAAGTACCATATAAGCAAGATCAGATCCGTCCCTCATGCCAAATTATGGTTGGGGGACGGCTTTTTGTTATGTGGAGAAGGTCTGTTGCAAAGTTTGCGGCCTGTGATAAATTCAGCAAAAAATGTCCACCCACGCAAGCAAAATGGCGAGCAAAAGGTGGTTATTTCCAGTACAATCGGATGTATGCGGAAATTGTACATTTTTTCGGGGGAAATCCTTTAGTCTGCGCATAGGAAAGCTTAATCCGGGCTTGTACAATAACACTAGCGATTGTAAACGCTTGCTTTCATTCCAGAGGAGGGTATGATGCATTCCATGAATGTGCGGAATCCCGTGATTGCCGGGTATTATCCGGACCCCAGTGTGGTCCGTGTGAATGAAGATTTTTATCTGATTAACAGTACCTTTGAATATTTTCCGGGTGTGCCTATCTTCCATAGCAGGGATCTGATCGACTGGACCCCGATAGGGCATGTGCTGACCCGCCAGTCCCAGCTGGACCTGCGGACCACCAAGAGCTCGTCGGGGATCTACGCTGCCACCATCCGCTATCATGACGGGCGATTCTACATGATTACAACCGATGTCAGAGGCATCGGCAATTTCTATGTGACTGCGGACAAGCCTGAGGGCCCCTGGTCTGATCCGATTCTGCTGCCGCACGGGGGCATTGATCCATCCCTGTTCTTCGATGATGACGGGCGCGCCTATGTCACGGTGCAGAACGGGGCAGGCTATGAATCGCACATTATCCAGTATGAGATTGATCCGCTGTCCGGCGAAGTGCTGTCGGAGCCGGTTAACATCTGGAGCGGAGATGACGGCCCGTGGGTCGAAGGTCCGCATCTGTACAAGATCAAGGGCATCTACTACCTGATGACCGCCTCCGGCGGCACGGCGGGCGATCACCGGGAGATTATTGCCCGCAGCAGCAGCCCTTACGGCCCGTTCGAGGACAAGCCGGAACCGATCCTGACCCACCGGGGACTGAAGGACCACCCGGTCCAATGCCTTGGACATGCCGATCTGGTGGAGGATACGTCCGGTCAGTGGTGGGCGGTCTTCCTGGGCATGCGCCCGGTGGAAGGCCAGTATTCCCCGCTGGGCCGGGAGACCTTCCTGGCTCCGGTCACCTGGACGGAGGACGGCTGGCCGATGATTGACAATAATGAAGGCACCGTTATAGCTGCGGACGAGTCCAGCCTGGAGGACCGGGTGCTGCGCTTTACGCCAGGGGACGGCTTCGGGCCGGAGTGGACCTTCCTCCGCGACTATGAAGCGGAGCGTTATTCCTGGACCGAGCGCGAAGGCAGTCTCACCGTGCGTGGGAATGCTTACACGCTGGACGATGAAGCGCCGGCCGTGTTCGCGTGCCTCCGCCAGCAGCATCACCGGATGGAGACCGGCGTCAGCCTTGACTTCACGCCGGTGACCGAAGGCGAGCATGCCGGGCTGGCTGCGCGGCTTAACAACCGTGGATATCTTTTCTGGGGACTTACTTGCCGCAGCGGCCGCCGGGTGATGGAGCTTGTAGTCAAGAACGGTGAGGAGCGGCAGATTCACCAGTACGAGGTAAGCGGTCAAGGTGCCGTTCAGCTTCGCCTCCGCTGCGACGGTCATCACTACCACTGCTCCTATTCGGCAGATGGCGTGTCCTGGCATGAAGTGCCGGAGACGGTTCATGTATCGGTCCTGTCCCCGGAGGTCAACGGCGGCTTCACCGGTGTCTGCCTGGGCGTACATGCCTCGGGCAACGGCACAGAGAATGCCAGCCCTGCTTATTATGAAGGATTCTATTATTCCAATATCAAAGGAGATGCCTTATGAATCAGCAACAACCCCCTAAGCCTAATCAACCGATCGTAACTCACATCTATACAGCGGACCCGTCCGCCCATGTCTATGAAGGCAAAATCTATATCTATCCTTCCCACGATCTGGATCATGACGAGCCGAGCAATGATAACGGCGACCAGTATAAAATGGAAGATTACCATGTTCTCTCGATGGACAGCTTCGATTCCCCGGTGGTCGATCACGGCGAAGCGCTGCATGTGAGAGATATTCCATGGGCTTCCAAGCAGCTCTGGGCACCAGACGCAGCGTACAAGAATAACACCTACTATCTATTCTTCCCGGCCCGTGACCATGAAGGAATCTTCCGCCTGGGTGTGGCAACGTCGGAGTCTCCGGCAGGCCCGTTCACTCCGCAGCCGAATTATATGGAAGGCAGCTTCAGTATTGACCCGGCCGTGCTGGTGGATGACGACAATCAGGCGTATGTCTACTTCGGCGGGCTCTGGGGCGGCCAGCTGGAGAAGTGGCAGACCGGCAGCTTCGTAGCCGATGCAGAAGGACCGGCTGCCGACCAGCCGGCGCTTGGGCCGCAAGTTGCGCTGCTTAGCGATGATATGCTGTCCTTCCAGGGCAAGCCTGCCGAGATCTCGATTGTTGATGAAGACGGGAACCCGATTCTGGCCGGGGATGAGGAACGCAGATATTTTGAAGGCCCATGGATGCACAAATATAACGGCGATTACTACCTGTCCTACTCCACAGGAACCACGCATAAGCTCGTGTATGCGATCGGCAAGAGCCCGATGGGACCGTTCACGTTCAAGGGCGAGATTCTCTCTCCGGTTATCGGTTGGACGACTCACCACTCCATTGTACAAGTGGAAGACAAGTGGTATCTGTTCTATCACGACAGCTCCCTGTCCGAAGGCGTCAATCACAAGCGCTGCGTGAAGTACACCGAGCTGAAGTACAACGAAGACGGCACGATCCAGAGTATCAACCCTTATCCGGATGCGGAGTAAGCTGGCGGAAATATGTAATGAAGGTAAGTAACATATGAGACAAACAAGAGGCAGCTCCTTGCGGGGCTGCCTCTTGGCGTAGCAAGGGTGCGGGTGGGGCGGATGTAATCGGAAAACCGATTACAATGTGCAGGCGCGGGGCGCACGGGCTGAATGTAATCGGAAAACCGACTACATTTTGCAGATGCAGAGTATGTGGGCTGAATGTAATCGGAAAACCGATTACAATGTGCTGGCGCAGGGTGTGTGGGCCAAATGTAATCGGAAAACCGATTACATTTGGCAGATGCAGAGTATGTGGGCTGAATGTAGTCGGAAAACCGATTACAATGTGCTGGCGCGGGGCGTGTGGGCCGGATGTATGCGGAAAAGTGAACACAATGGCGGCAGCGGAGGCGTGCGGCAATCAGCCCGTTCTCTCCACTGTTTAAGCGGGAATTGGATCTAAATTCTTTTTTAACCAAGTTTAGTTGCTTACTAAAGTCATGATTTACGCTTATACTCTGCGAATCAGTTCCTCCTGTCAAATCACTAAAGCCGTGCGAGAGAACATCCCATTCATGTGGCTGGTTGGATGGCAACATCCCGACTTCCGCCCCCTTAATCGGTTCCGTTCCTAACAGATGAGAAGTTTCATCGAAACGCTATTTACTGCCGTACTTCAGTCAGGCTGACGAAAAATGCGTATCTCTGAAACATTACTTTGTGGATGGCATGTTGGCGTTCACTTGCCCGTAATGTACTAAAGCTAGCCGTAATGACTAAAAACGAAGGGCATCTATTCTCTAATAACGAGAGAATAGATGCCCTGCTGATTGTTTACTACTACTTGAATAGTATGAGCTATTTTCTTTTGTAGAAGTCTACTTATGAGATAGCCTCTTTAGTCTTTCTATTAATAATTAGTATCAACAACATATTCTATTGGCTTAGGAACCTTGAAACCATTTACATAATAGTACTTTGTTTCTGTTTCTCTACCAAGGTAAGTATTGCCTAAATAGACGTCATAAAAATCGTATTGAACACATGTAGAATTGTATTGGTCATAGTTGATAGCACCGTAGTAATTGCGAGTAGTATAAGAACTGCTTTCAGGTGGACCAGACCAAGTTTCAGTAGTGCTCCATGTTTTAGAAACAGTTCCACTAGCAGAACCCGTAAAGGTTGTCTTTATTAGATTTAGAACGTTTTGATTATACGTTCCGCTTATAGATAATGTACCACTTACGGATTTAGAAGAGGACATTTGTAAAACCTTTCCTTTCAGTACACTAAGTAAAAATGTCTGCTTATGTATAGGACCAACATCATAACCAGTGATTTGAGAGGAGCCAATGCCAATTGAGCTACTAACATAGACCCTTCTATCACCTGCCCTATTAGTTGCAGAACCATTTGATTGAGAAAGGGTAGGATCTACAAATTCTATTCTTGTATTCAAATCTACAACAGGTTCATATTTTTTGAAAATTGTTGATCTATTCTCAATGTCTGGAAAACTATCTGCAGTAACAAATGGTGAGGAGGTGTATTATTTGAAAAGTAACCTTGGTTATATCGTAAGTGCTTTTATAATCGGCTTATCATTGATAGTTGGTGCTTACATACTTGCAGATGGATGGAGACCTACATCGGTTTCTGGAGAGACCAGGAGTTTATACGATGGTAATAAAAATGTAATGAATGATGATGAACTTGCAGCGTATCTGCGAATAACGAATGATGATCTAAAAAAAATCATTAATCAAGAAAATGAGGCGAAAAGTAAGTTATCTTTTTATGACAGGTTTAAATTCATTCCTTATGGAGAATTAAATGGAAAGCACTTTTATTTAAAAGACCATATTGATAAATGGTTATTATATATTACTGAAAATGAAGAAAAATGAGTTTGAAATACATGAGACAATTGAGATCTTCCTTTAGTGAAAAAGTAGGTTGTATAACTGCTTTTTAGTATAAGGAAGTCACTTTGTCTCTATTTTTTTGCAATTTAAAGTTTTCAGGCATTAAAAAACGAACTAATCATTTGCAGTTCGATTCACCCTACTTTTCCTTTAATTTGACCAGCAAATCTTTAATTTGGCTTCTATTAGAGCAGGGAAGAGCTGCTATATAGTAAGGTTGGATGAACAATAAATAGGAGTAAACTGGAATTTATTGTGAATTGGTTAGTGGTGAGTAGTTAGTGTGACCCTTTCGTTGAGCAAGAAGCCGGTTATTATGAATGCGTTCTCATCAATCTGAAGAATGAGGAGAGTGAACAATGGTAGCTACATCCCGGACACACAGAATTCGTAAACTGACTTCAGCGGTATTAGGCACAGCGCTGCTGGTGACCCTGCTGCCGCAGACAGCCATGGCCGGAGACACCTGGCCGTTCAAAGGCGAAAGCGCACACGGTGCGAATCAGCCCAGCGTACACGGCTATACCAGCCAGCACATTGCAGACTGGAGTCCGCAGAGAGATCAGGACGCGGCGTTGCTGCGCTCCCGGGTTCCCTTACAGCAGCGGATTGCACCTTTCCAGCAGACTCAGGCCAATCCGGCGCTGAATCCGGCGGTGCAGATGATGAATGTTGCGGGCGATTATGGCAATGCTTTTATCGAGAATGCCCCGTACACCAACAAGTTCGCCCAGTATCACTTCAACTTCTGGCAGTACATTGACTATTATTCCTACTGGCATGGAACAGCAACGGCATATACACCGCCGGAATATTACGACGATCTGGCCCAGTCCGACTGGCAGCAGAAATGGTTCGAGTTCGGTATGCTGAATATTCCCAATCCGGCCTATACCGATGCCGCGCATAAGAATGGGGTACTGTCACTGGCCGGGGTGTTCTTCTCGAACAATGACCGCGGGCAGCAGACATATAAGCAGATGATAGTGAAGGACGCGAACGGCAAGTTCCCGGTGGCTGAGAAAATGATTGAAATGGCCGAATACTTCGGGTATGACGGGTATTTCCTGAATCAGGAGGAGCAGAATCCGAATGTGGCGCCAGCGGATCTTCCTGATTATATTGCTTTTATGAAAGCGCTGCAGGATGGCGGGCTGTACGTGCAGTGGTATGATTCTCTGAATACCGCAACAGGAGCCAATGTCTTTGCCAGAACCTTCAATAACAATAATATCTCCATGCTCTACGATAAAGCGGCCCACAAGCCGGTCTCGAATTCGTTTTTCTTCGATTATGGCATGGGCAGCTCGCAGATTACCTCAGCAGCGAATTACTTGAATAGCTTCAACACAGCTCAAGGGACGAGCTACAATCTGTTTGAGACCGGCTTCGCGGGCCTTGAAGCCGGACGCGACCGCTTCAAAAGCGTGCAGGGCTCAGCGCTGAGCAGCAAGCTGTCCGGGGGAATTCCACGGACCAGCCTGGCGACACTGGGCGCGGATTTTGTCCATGCTGGTCTGGATGAGGATATGAATCAGTCCTGGCCGGTCTCGAAGCGCACGGATAACAGCTACCAATGGATGACGAACCTGCGCGAGCAGCTATGGTGGTCAGGGCCGCAGGTGAATCCGAAGAACACAGCGGTATCCTCCTCCAATACGGCAGCTGACGTATATGCTGATACCCGCTACTGGCCGGGGATCGCTTCGGTCATTGCTGAGCGCTCGGTGGTGAAGGATTCTAACTTCTATACCAGCTTCAATACCGGCCACGGCCTCTCCTATTACAAGGATGGAGCGGTATCCAGTGCAGCGGAGTGGTCCAATATGAGCCTTCAGGATGTTCCGGTCACCTGGCAATGGTGGCAGGACACCACAGGCAACCGCCTGAAGGTGGACTTCGATTATGGTCCGGATTATGACCAGACCGCCAATTCGCGCATGAACTACCAGCAGCTTGGCGGTTACAACGGCGGCAGCTCGCTGGCAGTGAGCGGGAATCTGAACAGCGAGAACTTCCTGCGTCTCTACAAGAGCGATCTTGCCGTTAAGGCTGGTTCCAAGCTGTCCATCGTATACAATAAGCCGTCTGCCGATGATGGCTCTGTCCTGAGTGCGGGCCTCATCTTCCGTGACCAGCCTTCCCAGGTTGTGAAGATTCCTGTTGCGAATAGCGGGAAGCATACCACGGGCTGGACCACAGCCGAGCTTAATCTGGGCGCTTATGCCGGACGGGAGATCGCGGCTTTCGGGTTGGTGTTCGCCCCTGGAGCCACTACAGCAGCCAATTACCAGATGAACATCGGCCAGCTGCGGATTCATGACGGCTCGGCGGTAAGACCATCGGCTCCTGCCGGTCTCTCCATTGCCCAGGCGCTGCCGGGCACGGATGAGATGATCGTGAAGTGGAGCATGGACACCGATTATTCCAAGGTGAAGCAGTACAATGTCTACGTGAATGATATCTATGTGGGCGGGAAATATGATGAGACCTTCTATATCAAGAAGCTTCCGGCCAAATCCGGCGTGCTGAAGGTGGCGGCAGTAGGTGCAGACGGGCTGGAGGGCGATGCGGCCACGCTGTCCTTCGATCTGAATGCTGCGGTATCCAAGGTGACCGCCGAATCCGCTGCGAATGGGGACTTCCTGGTGAAGTGGACGAATCCCGCCGCCGCTCAGGGCAGTATCAAGGTTACGGTGAAGTCGGTGAACTGGACTACCACGCCGCAGCCGGTATCTAAGGAATTGACTGTGCCGCAGGGGGCAACCTCAGCGCTGTTCCAGGATATGCCCGTTAACGGAGATGAGTATACGGTTACCGTTCAAGCCGGAAATACCGATAAAATAACCTATAACGGAACGTTCACCGATAAGGTGTCCGAGCCTTATGCAGAGAACTGGTCCTGGAACGGCAATACGCTGAACCTGCCGATGCCAAGCACCCGGGACTGGCGGTATATGTACATTAATGAAGACGGCCAGAACCGGTCGTTCCCGGTCACCTATCTGTCCGGTGCTGCGGGCATGAAGCCGATGATTATCCGCGGCCGCACAACCAAAGCTGCGCTAAGCTTCACCTCTACCGCAGCAACAGTTACCGTGGTCATGGAGGATTACAGCGGCAACAAGTCGCAGCCTGTATACCTTAAAGGCCAACCAACGCCGTAAGGCGCGGGTAGGGAATAAGTACCGCCCATTCTGCACAACATACACAAAGCGCTCACCCTCTGGCAAAATTAGCAGGGGGGAGCGCTTCTTGTGTATACCGGCTAGCCGTGCCTGCAGGGCTATCAAGTATGTTAGGAGGTGAATGATGCGAAGCCTTTCGCTGTACCGCAAGTATTTTAAAGACAATATGTTCCTGCGCTTCACGCTGATCGTGTCCTGTATCTTCATAGCCACCATTATCGCCTTCTCCATTCTGGTGCTGATGCTAATCTCGGATTCGGCAGTGCAGCGCCAGATGGATATCCAGCGCAAGAGCATGGAGAGCGTCAGCAATTATGTGGAGAACAAATATCAATCTGTTCAGGATATGCTCCGTGATGTGTACAGGGACGCGAGTCTGGCCAGTAACACGACCTTCCTGCTGGAGAATCCCTTAAGCGATTATATTGAGCACCGGCTGGACCGTTTTCTGCTGGGGGAACAGTCCGCTTCGAACGCCATCCAGTATTTCCAGAACAAGATTGACGATGATCCCGACATCCGCGGCCTGATCCTGTACAGCGCCAACCAGCAGGTGATGTATTATTACGACAACCGCCGGCAGTTCGAGCGGATCTCGACCAATGCGGCGCATTCTTTTGTCCCCGATTCGATGGTGCTGGGTGAGGAGAGTGTCGTCTCTGTTCCGAATATCTGGGTGCTGAAAAGCATAGGGATGCCGGCAGCCCCGCTGTTCTCTGTGAAAATACCCATCAATAATAAGTCCTCGCTGCTCAATATCGGCCAGCTGCTGGTCTACTTCGATTCCGAGGCCATCTGGCAGGCCATGAATAATTATAAGCAGGACTTCAAAGGCGACCTCCTCGTGCTCTCGGCCCAGAATGAAGTCATCTTCGATTCCTCAGGGAAGGGATATGGCCGGAAGCTGCCGAAGCTGCAGGGAATGAACGCCGGCGAGGAGGTTACCGTGGATGGAATGGTTGTCACCAGCCAGACGCAGAGTCAGGCGGGGTATACGGTGGTCAGCCTGATCTCGAAGAAGGAGCTGGCCGAGACCTACAGCAGTGCGCGGAGCACCATTGTGTCCATCGCACTCGTCTGTATTCTGTTTGCCGTGCTGCTGCCGGCGATGTTCATTTCTAATTTTGCCAAACGGACCCACCGCATTATCCGCTTCACACGCAAAGTCAAGAACGGGGATCTGAACACCCGGATTGTGGACGGCAAGGAAGATGAGTTAGGGCAGATTGCCAAGAGCTTCAACAGCATGCTGGATGAACTGAACCAATATATCGACCAGGTCTATAAGGCGGAAATCAAGCAGAAGCATACGGAGATCGCTACGCTGGAAGCCAGGGTGAATCCGCATTTTCTGTATAATACATTAGAAGTTATCCGGATGCGGGCGATTTCGAGCGGGGCGAAGGATGTGGGGGAAATGATCTACAGCCTGTCCATGCTGTTCAAATCGTACGTCCGTCCGAAGCTGAAATATACGTTCAAGGATGAGCTGGAGGCCTGCCGCCTGTATTTGGAATTATTCCGTATCCGGTACAAGGACCGATTCGCGTATACCATCGAATGCAGCCCGGAGCTGGAAGAGCTTCCTGTACTCAAAATGTCGCTGCAGCCGGTCATTGAAAACTATGTTCTGCACGGCATGCGGACAGGGCAGACTGATAATGTGATCCGTATTGTGATCACAGCGGAGCCGGAGAATATCCGGGTCAAGGTTACGGATAACGGCAAGGGGATTGCAGAGGAGCGGCTGGCCCGGCTCCGTGAGGTGCTGGAGGATCACGGCGAAATGTCCGGGTCCGAGTCGTTCGGGCTGCGCAGTATTCATGAGCGGCTGAGACTGATGTACGGCAAGCCCTACGGCGTAGAGCTGGAGAGTGAGGAAGGCAGCGGAACAGAGGTTACGATTACTTTTCCATACCCGCTGAAGGAGGAGAACGCAGATGTATAAGGTGTTTATTGTGGATGATGAGCCGTTCATTCTGAGCGGATTGCAGGATATTCTCAATTGGGAGGAACTGGGCCTCACGATTGTTGGGCAGGCCGAGAACGGGCAGGAGGCACTGGGGCAGCTGCGGGAGAATCCCGCCGATATTCTGATTACCGATATCTCCATGCCGGTGATGACCGGTCTTGAGCTGATCCGCGCCGTCCGGGAATTTCGCCCGGACATGAAGGTGGTGGTGCTGAGCGGCTTCGATGAATTCATGTATGTGAAGGAAGGCCTGTCGCTCGGAATCGAGAATTATCTGCTGAAGCCGATTAATCTGGAGGAATTCCAGCAGACGCTGGAGACGATTGTGGAGAAGCTGAATGTCTCCAGGCAGGATATGCAGTGGTGGGAATATACGAATTCCGTGCTGAAGGATAATGTGCTGCTGCGCTGGCTGCGGGGGCAGATTGATCCGCAGGAGCGCTCCGAACGGCTGAATCTGATCGGTCTGCCGCTCAGCAGCCGTTATGTGCAGGTTGCGCTCCTGCAGGTAGAGTCTGCAACGGAGGACTTCAGGAAGAGGGTGGCCGACCGCATCGGCGCAGAGGCTTCGTTCTTCATGTTCTGGGATTCCGACAATGATCTGGTGCTGATACATAACTATGAAGAAGCCTCCGCCGGTGCGGCGGAGATGGCGTTCATGCTGGAGGAGATTAACGGCTTATGCACCGGCGGTGAGAAGCTGCGGTCGGCAGTGGGCTCGCCTGTGTACGGGGTGGACGCCGCTCCCGCAAGCTATGAGCAGGCGAAGCAGGCACAGGAGTTCCTGGAGATTCACCCGGAGCGCAGCAGTATCTATTATGAGCAGCTGAGGGACCGGAAAGAGGATCTGGGGTCGGTCCTGCCCGCAGACTGGAGCGATTACGCTAAGCTCATTATGTCCAAGAATGTGGCGGGGCTGTCGGAGCAGCTGGAGCTATATTTTGCAGCCCCAAGTATGGACGGGTTAACACCAGCGATGCTGGAGGAGATCTCGCTGGAATGGATTCTGTTCTTCCGGGTACTGATCAAGGATATCCGCAGTGAGACGGAGCGGGAGTGTATTGCCGAGGGCTTGACGGCGATCCGCCGGGCGAATTCGCTGCCTGCTCTGTCTGCTGCGCTCCGCCAGACCTCGGCAGGCATCATCGGGCTGCTGGACCGGGAGCTGAAGAGTCCGGTGGTGAACCAGGTGCTGAATTATATCGCGAAATCGTACAGTGAGGATCTGTCGCTGAAGAAGCTGGGCTTCATGTTCAACATTCATCCGGTGTATCTGGGACAGCTGTTTCACAAGACGACCGGCGAATCGTTTGCCGAGTATATGAACCGCTACCGGATCGATAAGGCCAAGGAGCAGCTCCGCTCAACGAATCTGAAGGTGCATGAAATCGCAAGGAATGTGGGATACTGGGAAATGGGATATTTCTACAAGCAATTTAAGAAATATGTAGGCATCTCGCCGACGGAATTCAAGGGGCTGCTGTGAGGCAGTCCTCCCTGCGCATCACGGGACCAGAACATTACAGCCCTTGTAAAAGATCAATAACCTGCCTTTACAGGTAAGCTTATTTTCTTTATTTCATACCTGAAAAACTATAGTTTCTCTTCTATTTGAAACTGCTTTCATCTTATAAAGTTAAGGTATAGCTCAAGGAAAGCAGCAGCCGGAAAGATCCGGTAAGCCTGAAAGACCAGACAGCTAATTAAAAGGGGGTACGGCAAATGAGTAAGAAAAAGAAACACTTCTCCTTGTTGTTGACAACGCTTTTAACCGTTTCACTGGCGCTAACGGCGTGCGGGGGAAACAGTAAGAACAATGCAGGCGGAGAAGCAGCTTCAGGCGGCAACAAAGCCTCGGAGGCTACCGAAAAGCCAGTAGAACTGATCTGGTACACAATCGGGCCGCCGCAGAAAGATATGGACAAGGTGCTCACAGAAGTCAATAAATACACACTAGAGAAAATCAACGCAACACTGGATATCAAAATGCTCGACTTCGGGGACTATACGCAAAAAATGCAGGTTATGGCGGCTTCCGGTGAGCCGATGGATATCCTGTTCACCTCCTCCTGGGCCTTCGATTATGTGCAGAATGCACGTAAGGGTGCCTTCCTGCAGATCGATGATCTGCTGAAGAATCAGGGCAAGGGCATTGTGGATACAATTGATCCGGCCTTCCTGGAAGGCTCCAAGGTAGACGGCCACAACTATGCGATTCCTGCGAACAAAGAGCTTCCGGCTCAAGAGGTCTTCCGCTTCAACAAAGAGCTGCTCGACAAATACAAGCTGGATATGACCAGCGTGAAGACGATGGCGGATCTGGAGCCGCTGCTCAAAACCATCAAGGAAAACGAGCCTGGAGTCACTCCTTACGCAATGGTCAAGGACTTCATGCCGATTATGCCTTTTGACTATGTGATTGAGAAGATGCCGATGGCTGTCTATCTGGACACCAAGGACTACAAAGTGGTCAACATCCTGGAAACTCCAGAGATCAAGGAAGCGCTTAAGACCGTCCGCAAATTCTATCAGGCAGGTTACATCTCCCCTGAAGTTGCGACTACCTCATCGGTAGATGACTTGTACAAAGCCGGCAAATGGTTCACTGACCGTGCATCCACCCAGCCGATGGCCGACAATCTGTGGTCCGCAAGCTACGGGTATCCAGTCGTGTCCACACCAGCCAGTCAGCCTTATATCTACAACTGGTCCGTAATGGGCTCCATGCAGGCGATTTCTGCTAACTCCGCGTATCCTGAGAAAGCGATGGAATTCCTGAACCTGCTTAACACGGATCCTAAGCTGCGCAACATGATTGACTCCGGGATCGAAGGCGTGCATTACGAGAAGATCAGCGACAACATGATCAAGAACCTCCCGGATGCGAAGAACTACGATATGCCTACCTTCTCCCTGGGTAACATCATGATCAACTATCTGAATGAAGGCGACCCTGAGAACAAATGGGAAGAATTCAAGAAATTTAATGATGCCGGTATCAACGCACCGCTGCTCGGCTTCAACTTCGATACCTCCAAGGTAACGAATGAAATCGCTGCTGTTCAGAACGTGAAGGAAGAATTCTGGGCACCGCTGATGACCGGATCTGTAGATTCGGAAGAGTACCTGACCAAGGCTAACGAGAAATTGAAGGCTGCCGGTCTGGATAAAATCATTGCCGAAGCTCAATCACAGATCGACGCCTGGAAAGCAGCGAATAATAAGTAGCATTCTATTAGAGGATCGGGCGGGTGATTAGACTTGGCCCGATCTTTTTTGTAAATATAAGAATTTTCCGGCATAGGAGGAACTAGAAGTATGGGGAAAATAGGAAAGTCCGCCAAGGATATATTGAGAAATAAAGTGCTGCTGTTTATGGTTCTGCCGGGCACACTGTGGTTTTTATTCTTCTCTTACCTGCCGATGGTGGGTACGGTCATTGCGTTTAAGCAGTACCGGTTCAGCCGGGATGGCTTCTGGGCCAGCATCATCAACAGCAAGTGGGTCGGCTGGGATAATTTCAAGTTTCTGTTCAGCACTAATGATGCCTATCTGATCACACGTAATACTCTTTTATATAACATAGCCTTCATCGGCCTGGGCCTGATTCTGTCAGTGCTGTTGGCGGTGGTGCTGTCCGAGATTGCCAATAAGAAACTGGCCAAATTCTATCAGACAGGCATGTTCCTGCCGTATTTTCTGTCGTGGGTAGTTGTGGGATACTTTGCGTTCAGCTTCCTGAGCTCGGAGCGTGGCCTGCTTAACTCCATGTTCGGCAGTAATATCTCCTGGTACTCGGAATCGAAATACTGGCCGTTCATTATTATATTCGTATTCCTATGGAAGGCCGTCGGCTATAACAGCGTGGTCTATCTAGCCGCGATTATGGGTATCGACAAGTCCCTCTACGAAGCGGCGATGATCGACGGGGCCAGCAAGCTCCAGCAGATCCGCAGTATCACGCTGCCGATGCTGAAGCCGATCATTATCATCATGACGCTGCTTGCGATCGGGAAGATTTTCTATGCGGACTTCGGGCTGTTCTATCAGGTGCCGAGAGATTCGGGGACGCTCTACAGCGTGACCAACGTTATCGATACGTATGTATACCGTGGACTCAAGACTACCGGCGAGATCGGAATGAGTACGGCTGCGGGCTTGTATCAATCAGTGGTCGGGTTCGTGCTGGTTCTAACCTCCAATTACATCGTGCGCAAATTCGATAAGGACAGTGCATTATTCTAGGGAAAAAGAAGGAAAGTGAGGTCATCCAAATGTCTGCTAACGCTGCGAAATCGCGCGATTTCCATCGGCTGTCGCCGGTGCTCAATACCATCTTCAACTGTATCGCCGGAGGCTTTGCCATCCTGTGTATCTTCCCGTTCCTGTTCGTTGTCCTCATCTCGTTCACGGACGAAGGGGCGCTGGCGCGGGACGGATATCGGTTAATCCCGGCCAAATGGAGTCTGGAAGCCTACAAATATGTATTTAGCTCAGGGGACACGCTGCTCCGTTCCTACGGGGTGACGATTGCTGTAACCGTCATCGGTACGATTGTCAGCCTGCTTATTATTTCACTTTATGCCTATGCCATTTCACGTAAAAGCTTCAAATACCGCAATTTCTTCGCGTTTTTTTCCTTTTTCACCATGCTGTTTAACGGCGGGCTGGTTCCGACCTATATTGTGGTAACACAGATGCTGGGCCTGAAGGACAGCATTTGGGCGCTGGTGCTGCCGCTGGCGGTGAATGCTTTTTACATTATGATTCTGCGTACCTTTTATATTACCAGTGTGCCGGATGCGCTGATCGAATCGGCCAAAATCGACGGCGCCGGAGAGTTCCGCACCTTCCTCGGCATTGTGCTGCCGCTGTCCTTGCCGGGTCTCGCTACGATTGGTCTGTTCAGCACCCTGGGGTACTGGAATGACTGGTTCAACGCGCTGCTCTATATTGACAATCCGAATCTGGTGCCGCTGCAGTCGATGCTGATGCGGATCGAGACCAGTATGCAGTTCATTCTGCAGAATTCCCAGAACAGCTCGCTGAGTCTGGAGGCGCTCCGCTCCATGCCGCAGGATACCTCGCGTATGGCGATGGTGGTGCTGGCAACCGGTCCGATTATCTTCGCGTATCCGTTCTTCCAGCGTTACTTCATTCAGGGTCTTACTGTGGGTGCGGTTAAGGAGTAGGCTTCTATATAAATTTTTAAAGATATTAATGAAAAGTAAGAAGGAGCGGAGGGGAAATTTGGAACTGTAGGAGCGGTAGCGTTCGCCTTTGTCACCGGATTTCCACCGCGAACAGCGGTTTAAATCAAGAAATCTGGGGACAACAGCGACCGAAAGTCCAAATGTTCACCGCAGTGACGACCATACTTTGAATCGAAATCTTAAATGTATTTTATAGAGAACAAAGGGAGAGAGGGTGGAGCCAGGATGTTATATAGAGACCGTACACAGCCCGTCAAGGAGCGGACAGAGCATCTGCTCGGGTTGATGACGCCGGAAGAGAAGGTCGGCCAGCTGGTGCAGCTGTTCGGATGGCAGACCTATAATCATACAGATGGAACAATAGAACTGACCGAAGATTTCAAGCGCCAGATCCGCGAAGGCGGCGTCGGCGCATTATACGGAACCCTGCGGGCCGATCCCTGGACAGGAGTTACGCTGGAGAGCGGGCTGGATGCACGGGCCGGAGCAGAGGCTGTGAATTCGATTCAGCGTTATGCGCTGGAGCATTCGAGACTTGGTATTCCTCTCCTGATCGGTGAGGAATGCTCGCATGGACACATGGCCATCGGGGCCACGGTATTCCCGGTTCCGCTGCTGATCGGCAGCACCTGGAATGTGGACCTCTACCGGGAGATGTCCCGGGCAGTAGCGCGTGAGACCCGGGCGCAGGGCGGAGCCGTGACCTATTCCCCTGTGCTGGATGTGGTACGTGATCCGCGCTGGGGCCGGACCGAGGAATGCTTCGGGGAAGACCCGTATCTCATCGGCGAATATGCCGTAGCTTCTGTAGAAGGACTACAGGGCGACCGGCTGGACAGCGCGTCCAGTGTGGGCGCAACCCTCAAGCACTTCGTAGCCTATGGCAGCTCAGAGGGCGGCCGGAATGCCGGTCCGGCGCATATCGGCAAGCGCGAGCTGCTGGAAGTCGATATGTACCCGTTCCGCAAAGCGGTGGAAGCGGGAGCGGTCTCCATTATGCCAGCCTATAACGAGATTGACGGCGTGCCTTGCACCACCAATCAGGAGCTGCTGGAGGATATTCTGCGCGGCGAGTGGGGCTTTGGCGGCATGGTCATTACCGATTGCGGTGCGATCGATATGCTGGCCTCGGGCCATGATACGGCAGACAGCGGGGAGGATGCAGCGGTGCAGGCGCTCTCCGCCGGGATTGATATGGAGATGTCCGGCGTTATGTTCGGCGGATATCTGCTTGCGGCGCTGCGCTCCGGGCGGCTCGATGAGAAGCTGGTGGATCAGGCGGCGGCGCGTGTGCTGGAGCTGAAGTTGCGGCTGGGCCTGTTTGAACAGCCGTATGCCGATCCCGATGTGGCAGAGCAGGTAATCGGCAGTGCAGAGCACGCCGGGCTGGCGCGCAGCGTGGCGGCAGAGGGAATTGTGCTGCTGAAGAATAACGGGGTGCTTCCGCTGTCTAAGGACAAGGGGAGGGTTGCGGTTATCGGGCCGAACGCGGATATCGGCTACAATCAGCTTGGCGATTACACCTCTCCGCAGCCGCGTGACCGTGTGGTTACAGTGTTGGCCGGAATACGCGCCAAGCTTGCCGGGCAGCCGGAGCGCGTAGGTTATGCGCCGGGCTGCCGGATCAAGGACAGCTCTACCGAGGGCTTCGAGCTGGCGCGTAAGGTAGCAAGCGAAGCGGATATCATTGTGCTCGCCCTGGGCGGGTCGAGCGCCCGTGACTTCGGTGAAGGCAGCATCGATCTGCGGACCGGAGCCTCGAAGGTCACGGAGAATGCGCTTAGCGATATGGACTGCGGTGAAGGCATCGACCGCATGTCGCTTCATCTGTCCGGTGTTCAGCTGGAGCTGATGAAGGAGCTGAAGGCACTCGGTAAGCCGGTAGTCGTCGTGTATATCAACGGGCGTCCCATTGCTGAACCTTGGATCGATGAGCAGGCAGATGCCATTCTCGAAGCCTGGTATCCAGGGCAGGAAGGCGGCCACGCCATTGCAGATATTCTGTTCGGCGATGTCAATCCGTCCGGCAGGCTGACTCTCTCCCTCCCTGAGGATGTAGGACAACTGCCAGTGTATTACTTAGGCAAACGTTCCCGGGGAGTACGCTATCTGGAAGGGAATTCGCAGCCGCGTTATCCGTTTGGCTTCGGACTCAGCTACACCGAATTCAGCTATAGCGGACTACAGGTCGAGCCTGCGGTGATCGGGACTGACGGAACGGCTGAGGTTACAGTGGAAGTGGAGAATACAGGCTCCCGCAGCGGTGCGGAGGTCGTGCAGCTATATATTTCCGATCTGGTCAGCAAGGTGACTAGACCGGCCAAGGAACTCAAGGGCTTCCGCAAAATCATACTGGAGCCGGGAGAGAAGCAGAAGGTGAGCTTCACACTGAATGCAGAGCATCTGAGCTATATCGGGACGGACTACAAGCTGGTGGTCGAGCCGGGAAGCTTCCGCATCGGTGTCGGCAGGAATGTGAACGATACGCTGGATACTGATCTTGCGGTCATGGAGGACTAAAGATGGAGCAGATAAACATCGAACGCATAAACCGGTTCATTCGGGAATGTTCACAGCAGCAGTGGCTGGAATACCGGGTGCTTGATGACTGGCAGGTCTTCTCCACCATCTACCGGCAGCCGGGCCACTATGACGAAGCACAGCCTTATTCGGGCAGCGAATCGTTCGGGTTGTTTCCGAGCGTGCAAGGCACCACCTATTACTTCCGCACCACCCTGGATATCCCGGCGGACTGGACCGACGCGGACACCGGGCTGATCTTCCACTCCGGCGGCGAAGGGCTGCTGCGTGTGAACGGAGCCTCGCAGCAGGGGATTGACCGCAATCATACTTATGCTTCTCTAAACCCGGAGACGGGCGGCAGACACCCGGAGATTGAGATTGAGCTGTATGATCCGATCCCTGAGCCGGATGATCCGCTGAATAAGCAGGCGGTCATTCAGCCGCCGGTCCGGTCCATCACCGCAGCGCTGGTCAGAGTGAATCTGCCTGTACAGTCGCTGATGTACACAGTGACCGTCATCCGGGATTCGATGCTGCTGTTGCCGGAGCAGGATTTCCGGCGTATCCGCATGCTGGAGGCGCTGCATCAGGCGATGGATGCTTATGTGAATTTGGGGACTGACGTTTCGCAGGCTGGCAAGGGGATAGAGGCGATTGAGCAGGAGCTGGCGGCAAAAGTGAAGGCCATCGGCGGCAACAGCGAGGGCTTCATTCATATGATCGGGCAGTCGCATATCGACATTGCCTGGTTATGGCCTACCCGGGAGACGGTGCGCAAGACCAGCCGGACCTTCTCGACGGTACATGCTCTGATGGAGGAGTACCCGGAATACCGCTATGCCCAGAGCCAGCCGCAGCTGTTCGCTTATCTGAAGGACAATGATCCTGAGCTGTACGCGAAGGTGAAGGCACGGATTCAGGAAGGCCGGTGGGAGCTGGTCGGCGGCATGTGGGTAGAGCCCGATCTGAATATTCCGAGCGGGGAATCGCTGATGCGGCAGATGCTGTACGGACAGCGCTTCTACCAGGAGGAGTTCGGCCAGCAATCCGAGATTGAATGGCTGCCGGACACCTTCGGCTACTGTGCCTCTCTGCCGCAGATCCTGAAGCACGGCAAGGTCCGTTACTTCATGACCACGAAGCTTGGATGGAATGACACGAACCTGTTCCCGTATGATCTGTTCCACTGGGTCGGAATCGACGGGACAGCGCTATTATCCTATATGAACCATGGCGTGAATGAGAATACGCTGCCGAAGGATATCCATGAGCACTGGCAATCCTACCGCCAAAAAGCCGTTCACAGCGAACAAATGCTGCTCTACGGACACGGGGACGGCGGCGGCGGCGTGACGCGGGAGATGCTGGAATACCTGTCGCGTTCAGAGCTTATGGTAGGTCAACCTGCCTCTAGCTACAGCACGGCGGCAGATTTCTTCGCAGGCATCGAGCAGGCTGCACCTGAGCTGCCGGTCTGGCAGGGCGATCTATACCTTGAGCTGCACCGGGGGACCTATACGACCCATGCACGGAACAAGCGCAATAACCGCAAGGCCGAGATTCTGTACCGGGAAGCTGAGCTATGGCAGACGCTGGCTGGACACGGGCTGACACCGCAGCGGAGGGAAGAGGTAGGGGAAGCCCTGCATGAAGGCTGGAAGATGATTCTACTGAACCAGTTCCATGATATTATCCCCGGCTCGTCGATTCCTGAGGTCTATGAGACTTCGGACAAGGAATACAAGAATATCTTCGTCCTTGGGGAGAGCAGCCTGAAGTCCGTGATGGAGGCCGCTGTATCGGATATTGATACCCGTGGAGAGGGGCAGCCTTATGTCATCCTGAACGGACTGGGCTGGACCCGGGATATGGTAGCCGAGCTTGAGGTTGCCGCCGGATTGAAGCTCACTGCTCCGGCCGTCTATGACGGAAACGGAACACAGCTTCCGGCAGAGCTGACTACAGCAGGAAAGCAAACAGTGCTTCGTGTACGGGTGCCGGAGGTTCCGGCATTCGGGTATGCAACCGTGTGGCTGCGGGAAGAGAAGCAGGGGGCGGATGCATCGGATGCAGGCAACAACTCCATCTCTGCGGCAGCCGCAGCTGCATTCGAGAATCGCTGGGAGACCGGCTATTACCGGCTCCAGTTCAACGGGCTGGGCGAGATCATCAGCCTGTACGATAAGGAAGCCGGGCGCGAGATTGTGAAGTCCGGGGAAGCGCTGAACCGGCTGCATTTCTTCCATGACCGTCCGATTCTCTGGGATGCCTGGGATATCGACAGCCGTTATGAGGAGCAACCTGCCGGAGCGGCGGTCCTGCTGGAGAAGCGGCTGCTGTCCACAGGTCCTGTCTGCGATGTATTGTTCTTCCGCTGGAGTCTAGGCCAATCGGAAATCCAGCAGGAGCTGATCCTGTACCACACCGACAAGCGGATCGACTTCAAGACACAGGTCCAGTGGCACGAAGCCCACAAGCTGCTGAAGGTTGGCTTCCCGATTGATGTAGTGACCAGCAAGGCGACGTATGAGATTCCGTTCGGCGCACTGGAGCGGACCACGCACCGCAACACCAGCTGGGAGCAGGCACAGTACGAGGTCTGCGGGCACCGGTATGCCGATGTGTCGGAGCATGATTATGGCGTCAGCCTGCTGAACGACTGTAAATACGGCTATGACACGCAGGGCAGCACCATCCGTCTGTCCCTGCTGCGCGCACCGCGCTGGCCGGATCATTCGGCCGATCAGGGAGAGCATGAATTCACCTATTCGCTCTACCCGCATACCGGAGACTGGCGTTCAGCCCATACCCAGCGCAAGGCCGCTGAGCTGAATCACGCATCCTACGCGGTAGGCTGCGAGGCAAGTGCAGGGCAGCATCCGTCGACCGGCTCCTTCCTTCCTTATGAAGGGAAGCAAGTGGTGCTCGATACCGTCAAGCTGGCGGAAGACGGACGCGGCAGCATCCTGCGGCTGTATGAATCCGCCGGTGGACGCGAGACCGTGCGGATCAGCTGGCCGCTGCCGCACGCTGGTATCTATCTGTCCAATGCGCTAGAGGAAGAGACCGAGCTGCTGCCGGATGAAGACGGCGTACTGACGCTAGACTTCCATCCGTTTGAGATAAAGACGATTAAGATTATTCATGCTGAATAGAAACAAATGGGGGCTGAGCGTAAGGTCCAATTAAGCCAATCTCAACTCTCACTCCCATCAAGAAATTCAGCTTCTAAACTATAGATCAAGCGATAAGGAGACTACTACCTTGGAACAATTCAGACTTCCCCGCATCGAGATGCCGGAGCTAACGCTGCCGTCATCCATTCAGGCCGTGCTGGCCGACGCCGAAGCGAAGCTGGCCCACCGGCCTAAGCTGCAGCGGCTGTTCCGCAACTGCTTCCCGAATACACTAGAGACCACTACAAAGCTGCTAGATGACGGAACTACCTTTGTCATTACGGGGGATATTCCTGCTTGCTGGCTGCGCGATTCGGTGGAGCAGGTCATTCATTATGTGCCTTTTGCCGCGGAAGATGCTGACCTGCAGCGGATTATCGGCGGGCTGATCAAGCGCCATACGGAGTATGTGCTGATCGATCCTTACGCCAACGCGTTCAATGAATCGGCCAACGACTGGCACTGGAACGCCGCAGATGTGACGGAGATGTCGCCTTGGGTGTGGGAGCGCAAATTCGAAATCGACTCGCTGTGCTTTGTGATCCGGCTGGCCCATGCTTACTGGGAAGAGACGAAACAGACCGATTTCTTCACCTCTGATTTCAAAAAAATGCTCCGCGTCATCACCGATCTGTTCAAGCGCGAGCAGCATCATGCGGAAGAGTCCCCTTACCGCTTCACCCGGAACAACGGGATTATGGAGGATTCCATCCGTAACGGCGGCTTAGGGATGCCTGTGAATTACACTGGCATGATCTGGTCCGGCTTCCGTTCCAGCGATGATGCCTGTGACTTCCATTACAACATCCCGGGGAACATGTTCGCCGTGGTGGCGCTGCGGCAGATGCAGGATTTTGCCGAGTGGGTCTTCCGGGACCTGGATTTCCTGGCTGAGCTGAAAGAACTGGAGCAGGAGGTCGATCACGGCATCAAGCTGTACGGCACCTACCGCCACCCGGAATTCGGGCCGATCTACGCCTATGAGACCGACGGTTATGGCAATTACAGTCTGATGGATGATGCCGGAACGCCGGGCCTGATGTCCATTCCGTACCTGGGCTATCTGAACAATGACGATCCGGTCTACCAGAATACGAGACGCTTCGCACTAAGCAAGGAGAATCCGTTCTACTTCGAGGGCAAGGCTGCAAAAGGAATCGGGAGTCCGCACACCCCTCCCGGCTATATCTGGCATATGGCCTTGTCGATGCAGGGCATCACGGCTGACAGCAAGGAAGAACGGCTGGCGGTGATCGCCATGCTGGAAGCGACCGATGCTGACACCGGCTATATGCATGAAGGCTTCCACGCCGACGATCCGTCTGTGTTCACCCGCAAGTGGTTCGCCTGGTCGAACAGCCTGTTCTCGCAGTTGATCCTGCGGGCACTGAAGGAAGGCATTCTCTAAATATTGAACTAAAACATTAAAGTTTAAGGAAAAGTGGCGGAGGGGAATTTTGGAACTGGAGGAGCGATAGCGTCCGCCTTTGTATGCGGATTTCCACCGCGAATAGCGGTATAAAATCAAGAAATCTGCATACAACAGTGGCCGGAAGTCCAAAACTTCTCTGGAGTCACGGCTAATCCATAACATGAAAATCATAAGTTCAATTTAAATATTTTTCACAGATAAAGGAGACCTGATCATGAGTACAATTATTGGAGAAGCACTACCGAACATCCCTTGGCAGGAGAAGCCTGAGGGCACGAATTCGCCGGTATGGAGATATTCCGCCAACCCGATCATTCCGCGCAACGCCATTCCGAACTCGAACAGTGTGTTCAACTCGGCAGTCATTCCGTTTGAAGGCGGCTTCGCAGGGGTGTTCCGCTGTGATTCGCGGTCGGTCAGCATGGATATCTTCGCGGGCTTCAGTGAAGACGGCGTGAACTGGAAGATCAACCACGAGCCGATCGTATTCGAGGGCGATGAAGAGATCACCAAGCGCGAATACCGCTATGATCCGCGTGTCTGCAAGATCGACGACCGGTATTATGTGTCCTGGTGCAACGGCTACCACGGCCCAACAATTGGACTGGCGTATACATTCGATTTCAAAACCTTCCACCAGCTGGAAAATGCCTTCCTGCCGTATAACCGGAACGGGGTGCTGCTTCCGCGCAAGATCGGCGGCAACTATGCAATGCTCAGCCGTCCGAGTGATACCGGGCATACGCCGTTTGGCGATATTTTTTACAGTGAGAGTCCTGACCTGACCTTCTGGGGCAAGCACCGCTATGTGATGGGTACGGTTGACGGTGACGCTTCGGCGTGGCAGTCCAAGAAGATTGGTCCTGGACCGATTCCGATTGAAACGGACAAGGGCTGGCTGCTGATCTATCACGGCGTTATCAACACCTGCAACGGGTTCGTCTACCGCATGGGGGTAGCGCTGCTGGATCTGGATCAGCCTTGGAAGGTAAAAGCGCGTTCGCGCAACTACATCCTCGGCCCGGAAGAGCTATATGAATGTGTGGGCGATGTGCCGAACGTGACGTTCCCTTGCGCGGCACTGACCGATGCGGCTACCGGACGGATTGCCATCTACTACGGCTGTGCGGATACGGTGACGGGGCTGGCCTTCACGACGGTGGATGAGCTGATCAGCTATATGGATGAATATCCGCTGGAGATTGAGGGGTAACTGGTTATGACCAAACAACAGACGGCACATATTATCTCGCATACGCACTGGGACCGGGAATGGTATCTGCCTTATGAGCGCCATCACATCCGGCTGATTCAGCTCGTGGATACACTTCTGGACACGCTGGAGCAGAACCCGGACTTCCGCAGCTTTTTCTTCGACGGGCAGACGATTATCATCGAGGATTATCTGCAGGTCCGTCCGGAGAACCGGGAGCGGCTGGTACGGCATATCCGGGAGGGACGGATCTTCATCGGCCCTTGGTATATTCTGCAGGATGCATTCCTGACCAGCCCGGAAGCCAATGTGCGTAACTTACAGCTGGGACATCAGGATGCGGCAGTCTATGGGGAAGTGTCCAAAATCGGTTATTTCCCGGACACCTTTGGCCTGACCGGACAGATTCCGCAGCTTATGCAGCAGGCCGGTATTACCAACGCCTTCTTCGGGCGCGGCGTGAAGCCGACGGGCTTCAACAATATGGTCTCCGATGACGGCTATGAATCCTCGTTCTCGGAGCTGGTCTGGGAAGGGCCGGACGGCTCGCAGGTGCTGGGCATCCTCTTCGCCAACTGGTATTCCAACGGGAATGAAGTTCCGGTCGAGCTTGAGGAGGCCAGCCGCTTCTGGGAGCGCAAGCTGGGCGATGCCCGGCAGTACGCAGCGACTGATCAGCTGCTGTTCATGAACGGCTGCGATCACCAGCCGCTGCAGACCGACTTGCCGGAGGCGATCCGCACGGCAGAGAAGCTGCACCCGGAGGTCGCCTTCGTTCACTCGAACTTCCCGGAGTACATCAAGGCAGTGGAAGCTTCATTGGCTGGCCGCAGCCTGTCCACGGTGAAGGGCGAACTGCGGAGCCAGCGCACGGACGGCTGGGGAACGCTGGTTAATACCGCTTCCGCCCGGGTATACCTGAAGCAGCTCAACCAGCGCGGCCAGGCCATGCTGGAAAAGGTGGCCGAGCCGCTGGCGGTTATCGCCAAGCTGCATGGCGGCGAGTATCCGCAGCATCTGCTGGATTATGCGTGGAAGACGCTGCTGCAGAACCATCCACATGATTCCATCTGCGGCTGCAGCGTGGATGAGGTGCACCGCGAGATGGTCACCCGCTTCGACAAGAGCTATCACACGGCCGAAGGCATCGTGGCGGATAGTATGCAGGCGATCACCGCAGCGGTCGACACCTCCGGCTTCGCCGCTTACGGCGAAGAGGCGCTTCCGCTCGTGGTGACGAATACCAGCGGCTGGAGCCGCACCGGTACGGTGACCGTTGAGCTGGATGCTGCCCGCCAGTATCTGCGCGACGGGCTGCCTCTTGAAGAGAATGCCCGGCTGATGAAGGCTGTGGAGCTGGCCGGACGGGTACTGGTCGATGAACAAGGCCAGCCGGTTCCTTGTACGGTGGAGGATCTCGGCCTGTCCTTCGGCTACGACCTGCCGGATGACCGCTTCCGCCAGCCGTATAGCTGCCGCAAGGTGCGGCTGACCTTCGAGGCGGCGGATGTGTCTGCCCTGGGGCTGCGCACCTATGCCTGGGTTCGCCCTGTTGCAGCTGATGCTGCCGGAAAAGAAGTCTCTTCGCTGGTTCAAGGCGCACGCGTACTGGAGAACGACACGCTGCGGGTCGAGGTTATGGCTGACGGTTCCTTCACGCTGGAGCATAAGCCTAGCGGCAAAGTCTACCGAGACCTCGGTGTCTACGAGAATACTGGTGACATCGGGAATGAATATATGTACAGACAGCCTGCGGGTGAAGTACCGCTGACGACTCTGGGGCTTGACGCGCAGATCGCTGTCATTGAAGATACGCCATACCGCGCTTCCATCGAAATCGCCCATGCCTGGGAGATCCCGGCTTCGGCCGATGCCCTGCTGGAAGAAGAGCAGCGGGCACTGGTCTATTACCCGGAACGGCAGGCTAAGCGTAGTGCGGCTACTGTTACCCTTAAGCTGCGGACGGTCTTGAGATTGGAGCGCAACGGCAAGGGATTGGAAGTAAAGAGCTTCATAGATAACACGGCTAAAGACCACCGTCTGCGGATGCTTTTCCCGGCGGATCTGGCTGCAGTCTCGCACAGTGTTGATTCGATGTTCGAGCTGGCGGAACGTCCGAATGAGCCGGCAACGGAATGGCAGAATCCGAGCAATGCGCAGCATCAGCAGTGCTTCGTGGATGTTGCCGGGGAGAATGCAGGCCTGACAGTCGCTAATCTCGGACTACACGAATACGAGATTCTGCGGGACGGACGCAATACCATCGCCGTGACATTGCTCCGCAGTGTCGGCGAGATGGGCGACTGGGGCTGGTTCCCTACACCGGAAGCCCAGTGCCTGGGAGAACAGACTGCAGACATGCTGCTCCTGCCGCATAGCGGGGATGCCGTAACCTCCGGTGCCGCTGCCGCTGCTTACCAGTTCCAGATTCCGTGGACCTGCGCGCAGGCAGAGGTTCATGCAGGAACGATTCCCGCCGTGTATTCGGCTGTCCGCTGGAGTGGCGAGACCGCTGCCTTCTCCTCTATGAAGCTGAACAAGGAACGCGGCGATGTGTTGCTCCGCTGGTTCAACCTGACGGCTGAGCCTTGCGAGCTGGGGCTGGAATCCGCGCTGCCGGTTGCTGCCTTCTATACTTCGAATGTGCTGGAAGCAGAAGGTGAAGAGCTTCAGACTGAAGGAGATGCTTCGCTCAAGCTGCCGCTTGGCGGACATCAGATTACAACGGTCGGCCTCCGGCTGCGCTGATCCACGCGAAGAAGGGAGAGGTGTGAGGTATGGATATGGATAAGAATGAACCATTAGAGCGGCGCACCTCCAATAACGGCCCGCTCACCAGTGTACAGCAGCAGATTGCGGCGGCATCCGGGGGACAATGGCGGCTGTCTGCCGGGTCCAAAACCCGGATTGTGGACAATGCCAGAGCGGATAATAACAGTGTTCTGAACGAAACGGTCTTCATTGTTCTGGGGGAATACGCGGGTATTCTGACACCTGCTGACAGGATCATCCCTGTTGTTCATGGAGAAACGGAGACACCTGCTTCGGGCGATATCGTCATTGAACTGACGGGTGATGAAGCTGCGGGAGACTTGGACAGTCAGGAAACTTACGTCATTGACATCGGGGCCTGTGCGAAGATCACCGCCTCAAGTGAACGTGCGTTGATGTATGGTCTGCGGACGCTGTTGCAGAGACTGGCGGCAGACGGCTTCGTTCCTTATGGTAGAGTGACCGATTATCCCGTAATGCCTGAGCGGGCGCTGCATATTGACATCGGCCGCAAGTTCTACAGCGAGGATTGGATTACGGAGCGGATCAGAGAAATGTCCCGGCTCCGGCTCAATACATTGCAGCTGCATTTCTCCGAGAATGAGGGCTTCCGGCTGATGAGCGAAAGCCATCCTGAGGTGGTGTCGGAGCAAGCTTTAACCAAGCAGGAGATGAAGGCGATTATCCTTGAGGCACAGCGTTATCATGTGGATATCATACCTTCATTGGATTCACCGGGGCATCTGGGACAGGCCCTCCGGACGCACCCAGAGTGGCTGCTCAAGGATGCAGCAGGCAATCCGGCACCGGGTGCGCTGGATATTACGAATCCGGCAGCCCGCCAGTTTGTGCTGGAACTGATCGACGAATATGCCGAGTTATTTGCCGGCAGCCGATTTTTTCATATCGGCGGGGATGAATTCATTAACTTTGCGGAGTTCGATAAGTATCCGCAGCTCGCGGAGTATGCCCGGAATGTGTTGAACATCAGCGGCGGCACGGGTGTGGACACGTATATTGATTACCTTAATGAAGTCGCTGAACATTTGGAGTCGATGGGCTGGACGGTCCGCGCCTGGAATGATGGCCTGTACCGTGCGGATCAGACCCAGCGGGTCGCGCCCAAGCCGTCTATTCAGATCACATATTGGACGAAGTGGCACCCGATGATGGCCCCGGTGGAGGACATCCTCGCCAAGGGGCATCAGGTGATCAACTACAACGACGGCTACTTGTATTACGTGCTGGGCGAACATGCAGGCTACACTTATCCGACAGCCGAGAAAATCCGCGCCTCCTGGCATCCCGGACTGTTCCCGAACCGCACCGGTGAAGCCAAACAGGAATACACGGGAGCCTACCCGCGCGAACTGGTCGGCACCACCTTCTCCATCTGGAGCGACAAGCCGGAGGCACAGACCGAAGCGGAAGTGGCCGCAGGCCTCCGCGGCCCGCTGCGGGCGATGGCGGAGCTGGCTTGGCTGGGGAAGCAAGATGCGGCTGAGTAGATGGCTGAATAAATGGCTTGGCTGAGTAGACAACAGAATAGACAAATTGTATAGCTTTTTATGATTGCAGCAACGGATATCGTCCGCTTTAGGGCGAGGTTCGTTGCTGTTTTTTTTGTATGTCATCGAAAAACCGAACACATTGGGCGTGTCGGAGGTGCGTGGTCCAAATGTAATCGAAAAACCGACTACATTTGGACCACGCATAGCATCCACGCACCGGGTGTATGCGTTTTGATTAAGGTAGCATAAATTGAACATGCCATCACGATGTGTAATGATAATGGCGGGTGATAAATGATGGAGGATAACCAAGTGTCAACCGGCGTGAATAAGGTAAGCAAACAGGGCGGGGCACGCAGAGGTGCCGGCCGCAAACCAATCGGTGTTACGCGCAAAATCTCGCTGACGTTGCCGCAGGAAGTTTGGAATGAAATTGACCGTAGCTGCGGCAGAGGTGACTATTCCGTCTCTGAGGTGCTGCGGTCGATCATTGAAGACAGTCTGCACAAGGCAGATCTGCTATGAAGGGACGGGGCGAAGGGTGGTTGTTGAGTCCGGGATACATAGAGGTTGAAGGCGGAGTGTTGTTCCATCAGCGCAGAGGCAGCGGCGAAACGATCGTATTTATCCATGGCAATTATAATGACCACCGGATATGGGAGGAGCAGATGGAGAGGTTCTCCACCAGCTACGATGTTATCGGCTATGATCTGCGGGGCTACGGACATTCGGACACTCCCCGCGCTTCGTTCTCTCATGTAGAGGACCTGAAGCTGCTGCTGGACACCCTTGGCCTCACAAAAGTAACTCTAGTTGGTTCATCCCTGGGCGGCAGCGTAGCCACCGATTTCACGCTGGTCTATCCAGGCTATGTGGACCGCCTCATTCTGGCAGCCCCTTCGGTCAGCGGCCGCAGCTATCCCGCCAGGATGCTATGGCAGGGGATCAAACAGCATATTCAGGTCAGGCTGAAGGGTGCTGAACAAGCTATTGACCATTTTATCGCTAATTCTTATTGGGACTATTACTTCCCTGCGGCAACAAAAGAAAAGGCCAGACAGAAAACGATAGACAATGTGCGGAATCCCGGCAACTTCTGTCGGTTCCCTCCAAGCCTATCGCGCGTCCCCAAGCCTTATGCCATTCATAGATTAGCGGAGATTGCTCAACCAGTTCTTATCCTCATTGGCGCATTGGACCACCCATACAATAGAGAGACCGCAGAAATTCTGCACAAAGGCATCAGACGTTCCACGAAAATAATATTCCCGGACGGCCGCCACCTGCCTTTTATAGAAGAACCTGAGAAGTTCTCTGCGCTGACTGTAGAATTTCTGCGGGATAATCATAATGCCTAAATATCTTAAATTCACATTCTATTAATTTATGCTAACATAATACTCAAAAAAGACAGGCGGTGCAGGTGTGCAGAACATCAAAGTCTATCATTACGATGCATTCAGCAGTATTCCGAACAAAGGGAACCCGGCAGGGGTTGTCTTGGACAGCGAGGGTCTTACAGAGCAGCAAATGCAGGAGATTACAGCGAAGGTGGGTTTCAATGAGACGGCGTTTCCGTTAAAATCCAACCAGGCGGATCTCAGAATCCGTTATTTCACCCCGGGGCATGAGATGAATCTCTGCGGTCACGGGACCATGGCGTTGTTGTATGCCCTGAAGACCAAGGGGATGCTGGGGGACAAAAAAGAGTTAACCATCGAGACCAAGGCAGGAGTTTTGCCTATCCGCATCACAGAAGATAGCGGCGAACTCTATATGAAGATGAGGCAGGCCAGTCCGCAGTTTGAAGCTTTTAAAGGATCACTTGAGGACTTGGCCCGCCCGCTCGGCCTTGAGCCCGGTGATATTGATCAGACCCTGCCGACCATGTACGGCAGCACTGGAACGTGGACCTTACTGGTCCCGATTACAAGCCTTGATGCCTTCACCCGGATGCAGCCTGACAACAAGCGGTTTCCAGAGGTGCTGAAGGAGATGCCCCGCTCGTCCATTCACCCGTTCTGCCTGGAGACGAATGATCCTGAGGCGCATATGCATGCCCGCCATTTCTCCTCCCCCTTCTCAGGGACTATTGAGGACCCGGTTACAGGCACAGCCTCTGGGGTGATGGGGGCTTATTATTCCAGGTACATCGGCGGACAAGCCCCCTCCTTCGAGCTGCTGATCGAGCAGGGCCAAGAGATCGGCAGGGACGGCAGAGTCAGAGTGTCCGTGTCGGACAACGGCAATACTATAGAAGTGACGGGCAACGCCGTTTATGTGAATGAATTTGATGTGACTCTGTGATCTCCCTTATTCCTGCGATTTGTCAGTTTTCCCCCTTGCCATAATGTAATCCCGCCTGATAGGCCTGTTCCAGCAACGCCTCACGGTGTCCGGGTGCGGAACTCGCAGTATCGTAGAGGAATTCTACTCTGGAGTCCGTGATTCCGCAATAATCGGCAATTCCCACGTTAAGCAGACGGGCGGTTGCTTCATCATAGCTGCGCTTTTTCATCTGCGCCTCTGTTACGCCTGCCAGCGCCAGCCACAGTGCACGATAACCATGCAGATTATTTGTACCGTAGGCAACCCTGTTGTTCACCACCCGGTCGATATACCCCTTCAGCATGGCCGGCAGATGCCACCACCACAGCGGAAACACAAATGCCAGGCCGTCATGCTGCCGCAACCGCTCCATTTCCCGCTCTAATTCAGGAGAATAGGGCTGTTCCTGTTCACCTGCGGTCATATGGAGTTCCTCCATTCCTTGCAGAACAGGGTTAAACCCAATCCCATGTAAATCCAATATCTCATAGCCGTGTCCGGCTGCGGTAAGCCCCTCTGCGAAACGGCGGGCAGCCTGGAAGGTCAGGGAATCCTGTCTCGGGTGTGATACGACGATTAATATGCTCATGCTGGTATCTTCACTACCTTTCTTAACAGCAGGTTTGTAGCCATGTTCCTTGGCTGATGCTATTATATACAGGAATAAAATAATGCGGAAGTACGCACTTTGCTGTTCTATAGGAAGGTGTATGTTCCATAGGAACATTGAGGTACCCTACATAACGGAGGCAGAAGCAATGACTGAACAGAGTGACGATAGCGTTCCCAAAAAGTATAGAGTCGGCGTGGAGGCGGCGCTCGAAGTGATGGGCGGCAAGTGGAAGCCGTTAATTATCTACCATCTGATGACCGGACAGAAGCGTACCTCCGAGCTGCTGCGGCTCATTCCGGGCATCACCCAGAAAGTGCTGACCGCCCAGTTAAGAGGCCTGGAGAACGATGAGATTATCTCGCGGACCATCTATCAGGAGATTCCACCCAGAGTGGAGTATGAGCTGACGGCCTACGGATGGGGGCTGAAGCCCGCGCTGGACCTGTTATGCTACTGGGGAGAGGAGCACCTGGACAGGATTCATGGCGACAGGTCCAAGGTGCTGGAGGACTTTTAGGCAGCAGAGAGAGACAGAGAGGAAAGGGGAAAGAGCATGGAGTTTGCAAGTCTAACCACAGTCGTCACCCTCATTAACATCATTCTGGCCCTGGGCTTTCTGTTCATTGAGCGCAGGGAGGCCGGGTATACCTGGGCCTGGCTGATGGTGCTGTTTTTCATCCCGATTCTGGGATTTGTCTTGTATATCTTTTTCGGGCGCAATCTCAAAAAGAAGAATTTCTACAAGCTCTTCATCGAAGAGCAGGAATATGTCCAGGCTGAAGCGGACAAGCAGCTGGCAGCTTTTGCGGAAGGGGCGGATGACAGGTCGCAGCTGCTGCAGAACTATGCCCAGCTCATCAACATGAATATCCGCTCGTCGCACGGCTTGTTATCTAACGATAATGATATTGTCATTTACAGTGACGGCCACCAGAAGTTCGCCGCGTTGTTCGAGGATATCCGCTCAGCCCGCGCAGAGATCAATATTCAGTACTACATCATTCAGCCGGACGCTCTGGGCAAGCAGCTGAGGGATGAATTAACCCGAAAGGCGCGGGAAGGGGTGAAGGTGCGGCTGTTATATGATGAGGTGGGATCGAAGCGGATTTCGCGGCATTTTTTCAGAGAGTTGCGTGCAGCAGGGGGCGAGGTTGAAGTGTTCTTCCCGTCCCTGATCAAGCCGCTGAACTTCCGGATCAACAACAGGAATCACCGCAAGCTGTGCATTATTGACGGAAGCATTGCCTATATCGGCGGGTTCAACGTGGGGGATGAGTATCTGGGGCAGGTTCCGAAGTTCGGCTATTGGCGGGACACTCATCTCCGGATTACCGGTAACGCCGTCAGCCATATCCAGGGCAGATTCATCCTCGACTGGCATCAGGCCGGGAAGCATGAGCGCGGAGATTACGGGGAATTCGTCTTCAACATGGAGCAGCATACAGGGACAAGCCCGGTCCAGATCATTACCAGCGGCCCCAATTCGTCGACGGAGCATCTTAAGAACATGTATATTAAGCTGATTCTGTCAGCCAAGGAGAGCGTGTATATCCAGACCCCTTACTTCATACCGGACACAAGCTTCATGGATGCCTGCAAAATCGCCCTGCTCTCCGGGGTGGATCTGCAGATCATGATCCCTAACAAGCCTGACCATCCGTTCGTGTATTGGGCCACCTGGGCGTATGCCGGAGATCTGCTGAATTACGGGGCCAAAATCCTGCTCTACGAGAACGGCTTCCTGCACGCCAAAACGATTGTCGCAGACGGGGAGGTTGCCTCTGTCGGGACGATGAATATTGATTCACGCAGCTTCCGGCTGAACTTCGAAGTCAATGCCATTGTGTATGACCGGGCGATTGCCGAACAGCTCCAGGACATTTTCCTGAATGATGTCAAACTGTGCTCGGAGCTGACCGTGGAGCGTTATGCGCAGCGCTCGCTGGTAATTAAGCTGAAAGAGGGGATTTCCCGGCTGCTGTCACCTATTCTGTAAGAAGACTGGTGATGCAGCCGTACCTATAAAAGGAGGAATGACAGATGGGGATGCTGGGCCAATACGTGATGGTGGATGAGGATACACTGGAGCGGATGATGGAGATGGACGGGGCGGAGCTGATGGATACGCTGGAGAAGCTGATTGAAGGCGGGAGTGAACACTACGATATCGACAAGCTGTGGGAGGAACTGCATCTCGCGCTAACCGGAGTCTCAGCCAGTGAGCCTATCGAAGGCGATCCGTTAAGTGAAGCGGTTGTCGGCGTCCATGTGTTTGAGGTGGAAGAGGAGGACGGGTTCTTCGCGTGCACGGAGCAGGATGAACTGGAAGATATTATTGCAGCGATGCAGCAGGTGGATTTAGATACGCTGGAGACAGGTGACCTTGAAGAGGCGCTAAGGCAGCAGGTGACAAGTGAGTTTACCGGACTTCTGGACTTTTACCGGAGGGCAGCGGCTGCCGGGAAGCATGTTATTTTCAGTGTGGCTTGAATTATCCTCCTTATATAGCTCACAGAAACGGTACTGTCCTTGTTACAAGGAGGTACCGTTTCTGCATAGGAGTGGGGGGTTACGGCTGCAATTTTTTCTGAAGATAATATTTCGTCTGGCCTTCATTCGGACAGTCCTTGATTTCACCGAAGATCTCATACCCCTGCTTCTGATAAAAATGCGGTGCCTGCCAGCTCATCGTTGTCAATTCGCTAACCTTACAGCCGTGCCCCGCTGCTCTGGCTTCCAGCTCCTTCAGCAGAGTTCCGCCGAGTCCATGCCCCCTGTATCCGGGATCAACGGCCAGTAAGTGCACGTTCAGGATATTCCAGACCAGTTCCCCGGTAATGCCGCCAACGAAGATACCGTTCTCGTAAGCGGCGAGGGGGATTACCTCACGTTGATAAGGCGGAATGCTGCTGTCCATGCGGCGGCTGTGTTCCTCCAGGAGCCTGGAGATTTCCTGCTGATTCTGAGCAAGGTCCAATTCTATAATGTTCATGGGTATGCCTCCTTAGGATCTGAATTCAATGATAGCCATTATATCAAAATAGAGCCTGCGGACGATGCGCAGGCTCTATTCGTACAGGGAGAACGGCGGGAGTGCCGTCCGTTATTCCGTGGAGATGTAGTGCAAATAGAAGAATTTATATGTTTTACACGATAATTTATCCTTCTATTTCTCGCTGAAACGGTACCGTCCTTATTAGGACGGCAAAGCCGTTTCTACTTGTTGTGTCCGCTCTCGGCATTCAGCTTGGCGATCAGCTTATCGCCTTCGACATCGAGATTCGGCAGCAGGCGGTCCAGCCATTTCGGCAGCCACCAGGCTTTGTCGCCGAAGACGGCCATGACGGCCGGAACCAGCGTCATCCGGACAATGAAGGCATCGATCAGGATGCCGAAGGCCAGTGCGAAGCCGATCTGCTTAATCATCGCATCCGGGGCGAAGATGAAGCCTGCGAAGACGGATACCATAATCACACCTGCGGCCAGTACGACCCGGCTGGCCAGATCATAGCCGTGAACGACACTGTCCTTGCCATGGCGGCCGTGGACATAGGCTTCACGCATGGAGCTGACCAGGAAGACCTGATAATCCATGGCGAGTCCGTACAGAATACCGGTAACCAGGATTGGCATGAAGCTGAGCAGCGGTCCGCCGGTATCGAAGCCGAACAGCGAATGCAGCCAGCCCCATTGATAGACGGCGGTGGTCACGCCGAAGGTGGCAAGAATACTTAGCACGAAGCCGACGGTCGCTTTGATTGGCACGATAATCGACCGGAACACCAGCAGTAGAATGATCAGCGACAGGATTACGATGATCCCGATGTATACAGGGAAGGCATCGGACAGCTTGGAGGACATATCAATATTGATGGCGGTGAAGCCGGTCACGCCAAGATTGATATTGTTGCCGGTGGTCAGAGCGGAATTCGGATCGCGCAGCTCCTGCACCAGATCTCTCGTTGCGGTGTCAGTGGGACCCGTCTTCGGAATTAGGCTGATAATAGCGATATCGCCGGTGGGACTGACACCAAGCGGAGAGACTAGGGTCACATTATCGTGCATTTGCAGCTCCTGAACCAGCTTGCCCAGGACTGGCATGGAGATCTTCTCAGACGGATTCTTCGTCTCAGCGACCAGCAGCAGCGGGCCGTTGAAGCCTTCGCCGAATCCTTTGGAGATGACATCATAGCTCTGGCGGGCCGGAGTATCCAGGTTCGCCGAGGCGCCGGATGGAATACCCAGCTCCATCTTGGTCACCGGAATTGCGGCTGTGCCAAGCACCAGCACTACGAGTACAATGATGGCCCAGCGGTATTTCACTGTGGCATTCGCCCAGCGATGGGAGAAGCTGTGCTGTGATTTTTTGGCTGCGGTGCTGTGCTTGGTCCGGGCTTTGGCAGTTACGATCCGTTCACCGACCAGTCCGAGCAGCGCAGGCAGCAGGGATAAGGCCAGCAGGACGTTGATCAGAACACTGGCCGCAGCCACAAGTGCCATTGTCGATAAGAAGCCGATGCCAATGACGAGCATGCCGCACAGGGCGATAATAACGGTCAGACCCGCGAAGAATACAGCACTGCCTGCGGTGCCCAGAGCACGGCTGGCTGCTTCCGCTGCGCTTAATTTCTCATCCAGGATCAGACGGCGTTGCCGGTTCACAATGAACAGCGAGTAGTCGATCCCTACGGCGAGACCGATCATCACGGCAAGAACCGGTGTAATATCGTTCATCTGGATCAGGCTGCCGAGGGCAAACGCACCTCCGACGCTAATGCCGACTCCGAGAAGCGCGGTCAGCAGCGGCAGGCCTGCGGCTACGACTGAGCCCAGTGTCAGGAACAATACGACGGCAGCAACGGCCACGCCGATCGCTTCTGTGGAGCCGATGGCCGGCATGCTTTTGAGCGAGTCGCTTGGAATCGCCGTAATGCCTGAACCGGACTGTTCGACCTCGGATACGGTATCGATGATATTATCCGGCACATCCGATGGCAGAGATGTCTGCTGAACGGTGAACTGGAACTGGAACAGGGCAATGCTGCCGTCAGCCGACAGCATCACGCCGGGAACCGGCATCCCGTCGGCCATCAGCGGGCCGAACGGGGCTGCCTGAGCCGCAGCGCCTTGGCCCGCAGCGGCGGAAGGATCGGCGGCGGCGGCTTGGCCGGCAGCGGCGGAAGGGTCGGCGGCAGCTTGGCCGGCCGCAGCGGAAGGATCGGCAGCGGCGGAAGGATCGGCGGCAGCGCCCTGGCCCGCGGCGGCAGAAGGATCAGCGGCGGAAGGGTCAGCACCGGCGCCCTGGGCCGCCGCAGCCGCTTGGGCTGCCAGCTCCATAGGGTTAATGACATATTCCATGTTGTACACATCATTAATGGCCTTCAGGAGCAGCGCAGTACGCTCAGGCGTATCGAGACGTTCTCCTTCCGGCGCAGTGAAGGCGATGCTTGCCTGCCCTCCGGCAGCAGCGGGCAGCTCTTTTGTCAGCTTATCCAGCACTTTTTGCGACTCAGTGCCTTCAATTTTCATCTCAGAGCTGGATTGAATGCCGTTGACTCCAATCAGGGTGCCTACAACTCCGAGTACAATGATCCAGACTGCAATGAAGGCCCAAGGCTTGGCATAAGCAGATTTTCCTAAGCGGTATAGAAAGGTAGACATGTAATGGTTTCTCCTCTTTATCTGTGAATTTAGAAGCCGTTGCGTAAATAAGCAAACATGGAATTCAGGTATTGTTCAAACAGCATGGCATCGGAGCCTTCACTCAGCTGTTCGCCCGGCAGCATGACATTCAGCCGTCCGTCCAAGATAGGCACGAAGGCCCCATAGACGGCACCTACCAGCAGGTGGGTATATCCATCGGCATACCGTCCACGGGTGAACTGCTCCAGCGTGTCCTGGGCGGTGATCTGCAAATGCCGAAAGACATTGAGAATGTAAGGCTCCAGAGACGGATACTGATTCGCCAAAGAGACGAACTGCCGCAGCTTATGCAGGAACTCCGAGGTGAATTGCAGCTTCAGCAGATTGTACAGGGCATCGAGCGGTGTAGCATCGGGCGGCAGAGCAGCCAGCGGGTTATTTTCTTCCTCTTTCTCTTGGACAGCAATAATGCCAATGAAGTAGGCAGCGACTGCCTCTTCTTTACAGGAGAAGTAATTCGCAAAAGTCCGCCGGGAATACCCGGCCTTCTGAACAACATCGTCGACAATGAAGCCGTCCATGCCATGCTCAAGCGCAAGCTCGAAGGCCGCTACGGCTAAGGCGTAGGAGGTGGCTTCCTTTTTTTTGTCCCGCAAATTCAGTTTCGAATTCAAATTTCAACGTTCCTCCTTTCTTCAAAAGTTAAAGGCGCTATAGAATCTATAGATTCTATTATTGCTCAAAGGGAAAGATTGCACAATGAGCATCGAGTGACGGAAGTGTGAATGTTTTAAATTTGTAATAATGAGCTGGAGAAAAAAGGTGGGGGATGAGGGATGAGTTAGGAGGAAGTCATTGTGAGGATAATGAGAAATGGTGGAGTAGGCGAGTAAGTGCGTAGGTACGTAGATGAGTAGGTGAGTAGATGAGTAGGTGAGTAGATGAGTAGGTGAGTAGATGAGTAGATGAGTAGATGAGTAGATGAGTAGGTGAGTAGGTGAGTAGGTGAGTAGGTGAGTAGGTGAGTAGGTGAGTAGGTGAGTAGATGAGTAGATGAGTAGATGACTAGGTGAGTAAGTGAGTAGGTGAGTAAGTGAGAGGATGAGTAATGTTGGTGTAAACAGACGATAGCGCGAGCAAATCCCCGGGCGGATAAGAGCAGAGCTGAAGAATGCGCCTTCATTCGCGAAGGGACAGCAATTTTGGCTTCTTTTGTCATCCGTGAGGTTTTACATTAAATGGCTGCAGGCGTAAGATTCAATCAACAACCGAATGAAATGACACTGTTCTTGAAATGGCTGAATTCCGTAACGGGAACGGGGGAACCAACTGGTGCAGGCGGCTTAAGGATGGGCTGCTGAGTACCCGGGGTGAATCCTTGCCAGCGTGCTACTATGGCTCTGGTGAGGTAGGGCAATCTCGCTGTCCGAATCCGTCAGCTAACCCCGTAAGCCTCGAAGAGAGAGGATGAGCGCCATGATCGATTAACCGACCACGGAGAGCCCTGCTGCTGTGGTCTTTTTGTTGTGCAGGAGAGGGATAAATCCCACTAATTGCGCTGAAAATGGGCTGGATGCGGAAATGAGAGGGATTAATCCCTCAGATTGCGCTGAAAATGGGCTGGAGGTGGAAATGAGAGGGATTAATCCCTCAAATGCAGAGGAAAGTGGGAGGATGAAGAGCACAAGTGCACCTGAATCCCGGCAATGTTGGCTAAACGAGCAAATGAAGAGCACAAGTGCACCTGAATCCCGGCAATGCCAAGTTGCGTCTCAGCCCCTACTAACCAAGCAGCCTAAAGTGAAAATTAAAGGAAATAGTGACGGAGAGAAGCACAATTAAATCATATAACAACATTAATTAGTCAATTTAAATACGAATTAGTCTTGTATGTACCACATTAGTCTGTTTCCGCATCACCCAAATAGTCAGCTAATGCATCATCACATTACATTGAAAGGAGGGGTTACCATCGTTACTGTATTTATCGTCTGCTTCTGGGTGGGCCTCCTGCTTATCCTCAGCGGCAGCATTCATGGACATGGTCTGGCAGGCCACCTGCATGTCGGGGGCGGGGATGCGGGTGGACCGGGCTTCCTGCCGATTCTTCCGTTGATGGTGTTTGTCACCGTCTGGGGCGGCACGGGGTATATGCTTGTCAATTACAGCGGGATGCAATTGCTTGCCGTAGTGCTGGTCTGTACTTTGATTGCCCTGCTGCCGGGCATTCTGCTCTACACCGTGCTGGCACGGGTGATGACCCGGTATGACAGCAGTATGAGTGAACTGGATTATGATCCGGCCGGCCAGCTCGGGTATATCAGCATCGCCGCAGCGGATGGGGCTGTGGGAGAGATGAAGTATGTGCTGCACGGGACCATGCGCTCCATCGGCGTGCGGGCGGAATCCGGCCAGCAGCTGCTGCGGGGCGACCGGGTGATTATTGTGAAGACGGATAAGGGGATCGCAGCGGTCACTCTGTTCGAACGGGAAATGGAACATAACTAACGGGGAGTGTCGGAGCAAATGTTAATTTTATATGTAACCGGAGCTATTGTTGTAGTGATTCTGCTGGCGTTAACCAGTATTGTGACCGCGTATAAAAAGGTTCCGCCCAATCAGGCCATGATCGTATACGGTCTCGGCGGCAAAAGAGTGGTTCAGGGCGGCGGGACGTTCGTCATCCCCGGCTTTCAGAACAATAAAACCATCTCCATGATGCTGATGAGCTTCGATGTTATCCCGGCGCAGGCCATGTTCTCTCGTCAAGGCATCAAGCTGAACCTGGAGGCAGTCGCCCAAATTAAGATTAAAAGCGATCCAACCGCGATTCTCACTGCCAGTGAACAGTTCATTGACCGGCCGGAAGAGGACCGTGAGACGATTATTTTGCATTCGGTGGAGGGTCATCTGCGCGGCCTCATCGGCCAGCTCAGTGTAGAATCCATACTCAAGACCCCAGACGAAATCAACAGCAAGATGCGGGAGACCTGCTCAGAGGATCTCGACAAAATGGGGCTGGAGGTGGTCAGCTTCACCATCAAGAAGATTACCGACGACAAAGGGTACATCGACAATATGGGGGTGCCCGAGATTGAGCGTATCCGCCGCGACGCCAGTATTGCCAAGGCCGAAGCCGAACGCGACATTCAGATCAAGCAGGCCGAAGCGGAGAAGGAATCCTCCATTGCCAAAGCCAATGCCCATCAGGCGACCATAGAAGCGGGAACCGCCGCCCGTGCGAAGGAATCCCTGTTCGAGAAGGAGCTGAATATTAAGCAGGCGGATTTCAAGCTGGAGACCGAGGTGAAGAAGGCGCAAGCGGATCTGGCGTACGAATTGCAGCAGAACAAGATCAAGCAGTCACTGGTTACGGAACAGGTGAAAATCACTCAGATGGAGGCCGAAGCCAACCGCACAGTCCGGGAGATTGAGGTCGAGCTGAAGCAGAAGGAGCTGGAGGCGACGGTAATCAAGCCTGCCCAGGCGGAGAATCAGGCGACGATCATGAGAGCAGAAGCCGCCAAGCAGCGGCAGATTCTGGAGGCGGAAGCCGAGGCAGCTACCACAACCAAGCGCGGACTGGCAACAGCAGAGGCGGAGCTGGCAAAAGGGAAGGCGAATGCAGAGATCGTACAGCTCGCCGGAGCGGCGGAAGCGGGAGCACTTCAGAAGAAGGCTGAGGCGTACAAACAGTTCACTCAAGCTGCCCTGACCGTGGAATTTCTGAAAATCCTGCCGGAGCTGGCTGAGAAAATCGCCTCCCCGCTAGCCAAGGTAGACAAGATCACGGTCATCTCTCAGGACGGCGCTTCCTCTGGCGTGAACAAAATTACCGGCGATATCGCCAAAATCATGGCCCAGGTGCCTGAGCTGACCAAGACACTTACCGGCATGGACGTAACAGAGGCGCTCAGCGGGTTATTTGGCCGGGATCATGAACATGGACAGGAGTAGATGAGGAATAGGGGGAGGTAGTAAGTAGTTAATGAACCGGCAGCAAAGCCGCCTTCCTGACTGCATCTCTCCACCAAAAAAACAGGCGTCAATCTCCAAAAGGAGGCTGACGCCTGTGGTATGCCTTAAGCAGTACGAAGCTGTACGAAGCAGCAGCCTTATAATGAAAAGCAAGCTGTAGATCAGCGCTGCACCGCTCTCAGGCGGTAAGTGCAGCTTGCGTAATCTCCGCGCAGGTCGGAGACTACAAGGCCGATGCGCATCAGGCGGTCGCCGCCGAGCGGTGTACCGTCAAAGGCCGTCTGGAACGGACCGGAGCTATCGCCTCCAGCTGCCGCAGCAGCTTCAGCGCCGCCGTGGACATGCTCGTTGCTGCCGGCAGCCCCGGTCTCGATGACGTAATCCAGCTCCGGATTCAGTCCCTTGAGCGTAAGGCGCGAGATTGGCGGATTAGGTCTCGCGAGTACACGGAAGTAAGCGACGAAGGCCTCGGTCTTGTCCTCGCTGACGAACATCCAGGCGGTCTCACCGCTGCCCTCGAACGGACTTAGCAGACGGTACATATCCCCTTGCTGCACCAGTTTGCGGATTTCCTTGTACTGGGCAATCTGCCGGGCGGCCAGGTCCTTCTCGGCTTCGGTGAACCTGGTGAGGTCCAGCTCGTAGCCGAAGTTACCGCTCATCGCCACATCGCCGCGCGTAGCGAGGGAAGTAATGCGGTCTACCTGATGGTTCGGAACGTCAGATACATGCGCGCCCATGCTGCTGGCCGGATAGACGATGCTAGTGCCGTACTGAATCGCCAGGCGCTCCACCGCATCGGTGTTGTCGCTGGTCCAGGTCTGCGGCATATAGAACAGCATGCCCGGATCGAACCGGCCGCCGCCGCCGGAGCAGCTCTCGAACAGAATGTCAGGGAAGCGCGAGGTCAGGCGTTCCAGCAGATTATACAGGCCGAGCATATAGCGGTGGGTGGTTTCTTTTTGCCGCTCCGGGGCGGCCTTCACTGATGCAATCTCGGTCATGTTACGGTTCATGTCCCACTTGATATAGCGGATCGGGGCACTGGAAAAGACCGCGCTTAGCGTCTCATACAGATAGTCACATACCTCCGGGCGGGAGAGATCCAGGATCAGCTGGTTGCGGCCTTCCGTGCGGCGGCGTCCCTCGGCATGCAGGCACCAGTCCGGGTGCTTGCGGTATAGCTCACTATCCGGCGAAACCATCTCCGGCTCTACCCATAGACCGAACTGTACGCCTTCCTTATTGACCCGGTCTGCCAGATCCGCCAGACCTTCAGGCAGCTTGCGGCGGTCCTCGAACCAGTCGCCGAGCGAGCTGTTGTCCTTATCGCGTCTGCCGAACCAGCCGTCGTCAAGGACGAATAGCTCAATGCCGAGCGGGCCTGCTGCTTTGGCGATGGTTGCGATTTTGTCCGCATTGAAGTCGAAGTAAGTCGCCTCCCAGTTGTTGACCAGAATCGGCCGGGCCTGATCACGGTGAACACCGCGGCAGAGCCGGGTCCGGTACAGCCGGTGATAGGTGCGCGACATGCCGCCGATGCCTTCGCTGGAATAGACAAGCACGGCCTCCGGGGTCTGGAAGGATTGGCCCGGCTCCAGCAGCCAGGAGAAGTCGAACGGATTAATCCCGATGCTTACACGGGTCTGTCCGAACTGCTCCACCTCAGCAGTAGCGCTGAAGCTGCCGCTGTAGACGAGGCTGAAGCCATAGACATCACCCTGGTCTTCATCTGCACCCGGGCGCAGAAGCGCGAGGAAAGGATTGACCTGATGGCTGCTTGATCCGCGGCGGCTCTCCAGAGACAGCGCGGCCCCGGGGTTAAGCGGGTGGCGCTGGACATGGCGTTCTCTGGCCCATGCGCCGCTCAGGTGTAGGGTGTCATAGGCAGAATCGGCAAAATCCACCGATGCGCTAAGCGCCTGCTCCAGCCGGAACGGGGCTTCACCGTTATGCTCGAAACGTACAGAGCGGGTAACCGCCTGATGGTCAGCGAACACCGTATAGAGCAGTCTGACCGTCAGACCGGCGTAATCATCCTTCAGGGTGAGCTCAAGCGTGAGGGCTTCTGCTTCGCTCTCTGCATAGACCGCAGGCAGTCCGTCCAGTGCCGGCTTGCCCGGCGTGATTACATAGCCTGCATATTGCAGCTCTGAGATCCGCGTGCCGTCTGCAAGCTGAACCTGATAAGCCGGCCGGCGAAAATCACTTGTACCATACTGCGGATACTCCTGCGGGAGTGCATCCAGCGAGAGGGCGGGCTTTTGCGGCAGCGGGGTTGGCGAGAAGGAGGCGCGTTCACGCAGCTCCAGTGCTCCGGCCAGACTGTCATCATGACGGAGCCGTGCGCCCCAGTAGACATGGGCAGGGTAACCCTCTACCAGTTGGATGATGTAGCTGGTGTCTTTGGACTGAAGGTGAAACAACCCTTGCGATTCATCTGCAAAAATGTTCATGATCTTAACACTCCTTGTATGTTGGGATAAGGTCTGAATATCTGGACCAGCTTGAGCGGGACTTCTGCGGATATCTTGGAAAAGGCAATCTGCGATTGCTGTGAAACCGGGCTGCGGCTAATCCGCTATCCCGCCGCTGGTCTCGCGGACAATCAGCTTCGTGCCGATCATCGTATGCGAAGGAGCTTCGCGTCCTTCGAACCGCTCGGCAAGTAATTGAACTGCTGCTTTGCCCATCTGCTCGGGGTAGGCGCGGACCGTTGTCAGTGGAGGCTGAACATAGGCTGCCATCTCGATATCATCGAAGCCGACGACAGCCATCCCGGCAGGCACCTGTATCCCGTAATCATGCAGGGCACGCAGGGCGCCGACCGCCAGCGGATCACTGGCGGCGAAGCAGGCCGTAGGCCGCTTTACACCTGCCAGCAGCTCGCTCATCATCCGGTAGCCGTCAGCACTGGTCCAGCTTCCCGTGCGGATCAGCGCCGGATCATAACAGCCCTGGCTCTGCATGATCCGGGTGTAATGATGCCTGCGGCGTTCCTCTCCGCTGCCGCCTCCGATGAAGGCGATCTCGCGGTGACCCAGCTCCAGCAGATGGCCCAGCGCCTGATCGACAGCCTGCCGGAAATGGGTCCGCACGGAGTCGTATTCCGGGCGCTCCGAGTAATGATCGACAAGCACCGTGGTGCTTGTATCCTGGTGCAGCTTCGCAAGCTCTCCCGGCTGGAAGCTTCCGCCGACTACGATAAGCCCGTCACCGGCGGGCCGGAGCGGGGCTGGCGTGCTGTGTCCGCGCAGCGTCTGGCCCAGCCGGATGCCCAGCTCCTCACAGCGCAGCTCCACGCCGCGCCGGATGGAGCCGTAATAAGGGTCGTCCCGTTCCTCTTCGGCTGAACACCAGAGCAGAAGCGTGACGGTCTTGCTGCCCAGCTCATTCTCCCGCTTCAGTTGCCGTACCCGTGAGGGCTTGTAGCCCAGCTGCCCGGCCACGGTGAATACGCGGCTGCGCGTCTCCTCGCTGACAGCCAGGGACAGGTCGTTATTTAGCACTCTGGATACGGTTGCGGCTGATACGCCGGCCTCCCGGGCGATATCTTTAATCGTTGCCAAGCTGATCACGCCTTTTTAGTTAATAAATTTACTAAATCTTCACCTTAATCCTATCATCCCTTTGGAGTTCTTTCAAGCAGATTTTGACGAGCGCTTACATGGGAGGGGATTGGACGCAGGAGCACCGCCGTATCGCCTCATCGCCTCATCGCCTCATCGCCGCCGCCCCATCTACGTACCGCCTTATCGTCGTATAACCCCGTCACTATTTCATCGTACGGCCCATCGCCCATCGCTCATCGCCCGCCACTCATCGCCCATCGCTCATCGCCCATCGCTCATCGCCCGCCACTCATCGCCCATCGCTCATCGCCCACCACTCATCGCCCATCGCTCATCGCCCATCACTCATCGTCTCATCGCCTAGCCCCGCCCCAACATCCTCGCGGACTGGAAGGCCCTTATCAGCAGCAAATTACACGGTTAGGCAGGCCGGGCGGACTCAGTGGCCGTTAACTAACCTATTACTCCTCATTTATAGCTGCAAATGGTCAAATAGGCGCTCCTGAGTCCGCAAACATAAGAAAAGTTGGTTTTTTCGCGCTATAGCGTCATATCAGTCCGCCAGATGCCAAGTAAGCCTAGGAGGAGTTTGGAACAAGCCCCGAACAAGCCCCCAACAGGTCTTGCTTTGTTGTTCAGCCCTTGCTCTTTGGAGACAGCTATGTCACAGCCCACTATTCCGTTTGTACGCAAATAAAAAAAGGCAGCCTATTTAGGCAGCCTCGTCCATTTTTTTCGAGCAAATAAAGTTATCTCATCCCTATCACCCTACAGCATGCTCACCGAACAAATGTCCCACAATCAGATCCGCACACTCTTCAGAAGTGTTCTCATGCGTGTTCACCTTGAAGCCATACCCGATGTCCCGGGCCATCAGCTTGTGCTGCTCCTCCGACTGGTCTTCACTCCGGTGCTCCCGGGCCAGGTTGCGCTGGCGGCAGATGTCCAGAGGACAGAATACTTCAATAATGGATAGCGGGTATCCGCTGAAAATCTCCTTTACCTTCTCATAATGAGGCGCAAGTCCGGGACGTTCCACGATAATGCCGTCAATCAGCACATGCTTGCCATGATCCGAGAATAGTTTGGCGGTATGATACATCATGATAATCGCTTCGCTAAGATACTTCCAGTAATCTTCACGCAGGTAGCGTTCCCCGATCGTCTCTTCGAAGAGATCATTGGCTACCACATAAAAGAATTCCGGTGATCTCGCTTGTATGGCTTCGACGATTGAGGTTTTGCCGGAGCTGGTCACTCCGTTTAGAAATACGATTTGTCCTTGGTTCATTTGCCTTTCCTTCCTTTCATGCTTCGTTTAATTTCTTCCTTCGTTTATTCCCTTCATTACTCTTATTCCCTTCGTTACTCTCCTCCCGCATTCCCCTCAATCTGCTGCATATAATCCCGGGGGGAGAGCCCGGTGACCTTCTTGAATACCTTGCTGAAATAGAAGGCGCTCTCATAGCCGAGCTTCTGGGAGATTTCGTAGATCCGGCCTTCGCCGCGGACCATCATCTCCTTGGCGGCGTTGATTTTGGTCTCTGTGATATACTCAACATAGTTCACTTTGGCGACCTTGGAGAACAGGTGGCTCAGGTAGTTGGGGCTGAAGTTGAACACATCCGCCACCTGATGAAGCGAGAGCTTGGTGCCGAGATTTCTTTTGATATACTCCTGGACATTCTTCACCACCTGCTCCTTATAGCTCTGTCTGCGGGTGGCGAGCATCCGGACGCAGCCGTCCCGGAACTGGACGAGCCAGACGATAATCTCCTCAATCGTATGCATCTGGTAGATCGCCCGGTAACCCTCCGGCTCCTGTTCGAAGATCTGCTCCACCATGTTCTCGCCGTCCGCTAGCAGGGAGGTCGCCATATACAGAATGTTGCAGGCAGCATCGGTGGCGGGAACGAGCAGGTCGTCCCGTCCGTCGAAGCTCTCGATCATCCGGGAGATAATACTGTGCAGGGCGCGGGTATCCATTTCTTCAAAAGCTCTGCGGATCTCCAGCCGAGACTCCGAGAAGTCAAACAGAAGCTGCTCCTGCAGCGGGGCTTCGCCTTCCGTGAAGAAGACGAAGGAGCGCTCCTTCACGGCGGCGGGCAGCGCCTTCCGGGCAGCTAGATAGCTCCCCTGCAGCAAAAACGGATCTTCCGCCGCGAAGCCGATCGCCCCGATAATGGTCACGTTGAAATAATTATGCAGCACGGAAGCCATATCCGCCAGTTGCTTCTGAATGTCAGGCATCCAGAGCTGCGGATCAGGTCCCGCAACCGGCAGAATCAGCGCGAAGTTGCGCAGATCCAGACTGGTTACATAGCAGGCGCTAAGCGAAGAGAGCGTATCCTTCGCCATCTGTACCGTGCTTGAGCATAAGGCCACCAGCTTATCCCCGCGCGGCGGGACGGTGTCCGGTCCGAGAATGCGGCAGGTGCAGACCAGATAGGCCGGCGCGGAGAGGTCCACCTCCAGATCCTCCTTTTGCAGCAGATACTGGTTCTTGTTCTCGAACAGGCCGCTTAACAGCCGGATGAAGAATTTATCCCGCTGGGCCTGGAGATTGCCGCGGTGGACCAGCTTCGGATAGCTCTCTATCGTCTGATACTCCTCCAGGATACTAATGGCCCGGCGGATCGATTCGCCCAGCGCCTCCGGGGTCAGCTCCAGCTTCACCAGGTAATCGGTGGCCTGGACCTCAATCGCTCCGCGCGCATACTGGAATTCCTCGTAGCTGGTCAGCATGATGAACAGCGGAAGCCGCCCGTACTTGCGGCGGACCGAGCCGGCAACCTCGAGGCCGCTTTTAATCGGCATTTTGATATCGCTGATTACGATGTCCGGGCGGAGGGTGTCGATCATCTCTTCCTCCTGCGCACCGTTGTGGGCGATGCCGACGATTTCAATGTTATATTGCTCCCATTTCAGCATGGACTGGAGTCCGATGCAGACCAGGGCTTCATCATCTGCGATTAATAATTTGATCAAGCTCATCACATCCTTGCTCAGTTTGCAGGGCGCCGGGGGCTATTCTCTCTGCCGGAAGGGCAGCAGCAGCTTCATCCTGGTGTAACGGCCGACCTCGCTCTCAATCGACAAGCCGTACTCCCCGCCAAAAGCAAGCTGCAGCCGCTCGTTCACACTGCGCAGCCCGATATTCTCCAGCATTCCCTTAGCCTCGTCCCCGGGAACGGTTAGGATGGTGGAGATCTGCTCCTCCTTCATCCCGACCCCGTTGTCCTCGATCGTGATGAGCAGATCCGCGAAGCCGCTCTTCGTGACCCGGACCACAATATCGCCCCGGCCTTTGGGCTCGATGCCGTGGAAGATCGCGTTCTCGACCAGCGGCTGGAGGGTGAAGCGGGGAATAAGCCCGGCGAGCAGCGCTTCCTCTTCAATCTCTGTGACCATGGTAACCGTGCTGCCGTACCGGTATTTCTGAATCAGGAAATAATCATCCAGCAGGCTCAGCTCATCCTTCAGCGGCATCAGCCGCCGGTTGTCCTTGGCGATGCTGCGGAGCAGCCGGGACAGGGAGGTCGTCATCTCTGCAATGCCGGTGGCGTTCTGGATTGTAGCCATCCATTTGATTGAATTCAGGGTATTATACAGGAAGTGCGGATTAATCTGATTCTGGAGCATCCGGTACTCCAGCTCCTGCTTCTGCTTCTCGTCTGCGAGCCGGCTGTCCATGAGGGCCACGATATCCTGGGACAGGCGGTTAATGCCCCGGCCGACATCGCCCAGCTCGCTGTTCCATTCAATACCCGAGTCCAGCAGGAAGTTGCCCTGGGCAATCTTGTCCATGCGCTTCTTCAGCTTCTCCACCGGCAGGCTGATCGTGCGGGTCAAATACAGCGTAATGATCGCGCTTAAGACAAGCACGAGCAGACAGACACCGAGCAGGACGAGAATCCATATATTGCTCCGGGGAGCGAACTGGTCGTTCGATAAGGTCTGCGAGAGCATGACACCGCTGCGTACCGGATACGATACCACGATATGCCTTTCCCGATCATCCTGCAATTTCACCATGGACAGCTCGGTACCCGGGCCGACAGGCTTGTCACTGGTATAGGCTACCGGCTCATACGGCTCTTCAATGGCTTTGACCTGATCTCCGTTAAGCTGATAATGATGCTCGCCGAGTGTGAGGAGCAGCCGGGAATGCTCCGGCAGGGCATAGCCCTTCAGCTTGTCCGTAATGACGGAGGTATTCGCGAGCAGGTAGACGGTGCCCACCCGGGTAGCCCCCCGGCCATAGATCGGGAACACAAAGGGAATGCCGTAGGAATTGGAGAGAGGATCTTTAATGACCCGGTCCCATTGCTCTTCGGCCTCATTCGTCAGACCGGTGACTTGACCGATATTATGGATGGTAAGCGGAACGGAGGTGCCGAAATTCTCCACCTGCAGGAACTTTCCGCTGTTATCCGTGGCAATCAGGCGGCGTACATAGCTATAGGAACGGTTGATCCGCACATCGTCCTGCATCGCGTTGAACACATTCAGCGCCTGCTTGGGGCTGGCCTCCGCCGACCCGAAATATTCGGTAAGCAGTGTGTTCGTAGACGAGTTAGTGCTGCTGGTCATCGCCAGCGTAGTCAGATCAATCAGATCCTGTTCAATAATATGGGAGACGAGCTGGAGGTTGAATTCCGTCGCCTGGATCGTTGTTTTCCGCTGATAATAGGTAATGAGTTCGTAGCTGAACCATGACAGCAGCGTCGCTATCAGCAGCGCAAAGGCGGTCATGAGCAGAATAATGCGGCTTTTAATAGTAGATTTTCTTACCGTGGTGAACACTCCTTTAGGATATATAAGAGGCACTAAAGAAATAAACAAAAAAGCAAAAGAAGCGGAGGGGAAATTTGGAACTGGAGGAGCGATAGCGACCGCCTTTGTCACCGGATTTCTACCGCGATTAGCGGTTTAAATCAAGAAAACTGGGGACAACAGCGGCCGGAAGTCCAAATGTTCACCGCAGTGACGATGTAGCTTCAAGTTAAACTCTTAAGTGCATCTTATACAGGTGAGGATATATAAAGCGTTTTCAACTACCATAGCATATTCCTGCGTTTCAATATAGAGTCAGGGGGAGAAGCTGAGAATTTTACAGGTTTCGGATAAGAAATTACAGGTTTGGGGCAGGCCGTGCGGAGAAGAGCACAGAATAGTGAATGAACTGTGTTTGATTTTGCATCCCCATCGGATCTGAAAAGGCTTACAATTTGAACTAAGGCCGGGTAAGCAAATGCACCGGTTATCGATAGACCATCAGAAGATAAAGGGGATACTTACATGAACTTGAAAAGATTCTACGGCATGACCCTGGCCACTGCGCTCTCTGTGAGCCTGCTGGCCGGATGCTCCGGCAATAACAATACGAAAGACGCTGCTGCCACGGCCGCACCCGCTTCGGGCAACGCTGCAACCGCTTCCTCCGAACCAAGCCAGGAGCCGGTAACACTGAAATGGGCGCTGTGGGACTGGGAAGCGACTGCCTACTACAAACCGCTGATCGATGCTTACAAGGCTGCACATCCGAACGTAACTATTGAGTATGTGGATCTTGGCTCCACCGACTATATGACCATGCTCAGCACACAGCTCTCGGGCGGGGCAGATCTGGACGTCCTGACGATCAAAGACATTCCGGGCTACTCGAACCTTGTGAAGCAGAATCACCTGGAGCCGCTGAAGACCTACATGGGTGACAAATCCATCGATCCTTCGGTGTATGGCGGTACGGTGGAGCAGATTGAAGTGAACGGCGAGGTGTATGCGCTTCCGTTCCGCAGTGACTTCTGGGTGATCTACTACAACAAAGCCTTGTTCGACAAAGCGGGCGTGGATTATCCGACCAACGATATGACCTTCGACCAATATGATGAGCTGGCCCGCAAGATGACCTCCGGCAGCGGCTCGGAAAAAGTATACGGCGCACACTACCACACCTGGCGCAGCGCGGTTCAACTGTTCGGCATTCTGGACGGCAAGAACACTGTGGTCGGCGGCAACTATGACTTCCTGAAGCCTACCTATGAGCGGATTCTGAAGGAGCAGGAAGATGGCATCGTTATGGATTACGCTACCCTGAAGACCTCCAGCACGCATTACTCCGGCGTATTCTACAACAACTCTGTTGCGATGATGAACATGGGCAGCTGGTTCATTGCCACCCAGATTGAGAAGGTGAAGAGCGGCGAATCCCAGTCGAAGGAATGGGGCATCGTGAAGTATCCTCATCCTGAAGGCGTAGAAGCCGGAACGACTCTGGGAACGATTACTTCCCTGGCCGTTAACCAGAAGTCTAAGCATAAGGAAGCTGCCCTTGATTTCATGAACTTCGTAACGGGTGCGGAAGGCGCCAAGGTGATCGCTTCTACCGGTACGATCCCTGCGATCAAGAATGACGAAGTTATCAATTCCATCACCTCCATCGACGGCTTCCCGTCAGACGAGAACAGTAAGGCTGCACTGAATACCGTTCAGACTTATCTGGAAATGCCGATTCATGAGAAGAGTGCGGACATCGAGGTTATTCTGAATGAAGCACATGACAACATCATGACCAAGAACGCTACGATCGACGAAGGCTTGAAGGATATGAATGACCGTGTAGGCCAGCTTTTGAACAATTAAGGTGAGCGTGTAACGGTAGTGTACTGAAGGAAGGGCGGGCGGAGGCCCGCCTTCCATATAAATAGAGACATTACAGCACTCACATTAACAGGCTTCGAAATAATTCCCACTTTGCGGGGATGTTAGATAAGGTTTGGAGGAGAACGAATGCAGAACGAAACCATATTGCGTACAAATAAGAGCCCAAAAAGCCGGTTGTCGCGCGGACTCCGGGATAACCTGGTCGCGTATAGCTTTATTGCGCCGAACTTTATCGGATTTGCCCTGTTCACCCTGGTACCGATGATCTTTGCCTTTATTCTGGCGTTTGTGAAATGGGACGGGGCCAATCCGATGAAGTTCATCGGGCTGGACAACTTCTCCCGGCTGATCTCGGATACCACCTTCCACAAAGCCTTGTGGAACACGATTGTCTACACCATCGGTGTCGTGCCGCTGACCATGATCGTGGCGCTGGCGCTGGCGATTCTGCTCAATCAGAAGATTATGGGCCGTAATTTCATGAGAACGGTCTTCTTCTTCCCTTACGTGGCTTCGCTGGTAGCGGTTGCGGCGGTATGGAACTTCATCTTCAGCCCGACCATGGGTCCGGTGAACAACATCCTGCACCTGATAACTGGTATTCCGCTGGAGGACCTGCCCCGCTGGGCGGCGGATAAGCAGTGGGCGATGTTTACGGTAGTGCTTTTCACAGTGTGGAAAAATATGGGTTACTACATGGTCATCTATCTGGCCGGTCTTCAGGGAATTAACCCGGAGCTGTATGAAGCGGCTGAGCTGGACGGCGCAGGCCCGTGGAGAAGATTCCGCAATGTGACTGTGCCGCAGCTGGCACCAACCACCTTCTTTGTCCTGATGATTCTGGTCATCAACTCGTTCAAGGTCTACGATATCTTCATCAACCTGTTCGCCGGCGCGGATAACCAGCTCAACAATGCTACTCGGGTCATGGTCTATCAGATTTACAACACGGCGTTCCGCTCGCTTGATTACGGATATGCCAGTGCCATGGCGATTGTACTCTTTCTGCTGGTACTCGGCATTACCATCGTCCAGTTCCGCGGCGAGAAGAAATACGGACAATAGGGGGATCTATAAGATATGGTTGGTAAAAGTAAAGGACTTAAAATCAGCTTAATGGTGCTTGTATATGCCCTGTTAATTCTGACCGTGCTGGCGATGCTGGTGCCGTATATCTGGATGCTGTCGTCTTCGCTCAAGCTGAACAAGGATGTCTTCTCCTTCCCGATGCAGTGGATTCCGGCGAATCCGCGCTGGGAGAATTTCCAGGATATCTGGACCCGGATTCCGCTCGGGCGCTTCATCTACAATACAGCGAAATTATCCATAATTGTTACGATCCTGCAGCTGCTGACTTCCAGCTTCGCAGCGTATGCTTTCTCCAAGCTGCATTTTAGAGGCAAAAATGTGATCTTCTTGGGATACATCGCGACGATTGCGATTCCTTGGCAGGCTTACATGGTGCCGCAGTTCATTCTGATGCGCTATATGGGCTTGAACAATACCCACCTGGCCATCATTCTGCTGCAAGCCTTCTCGGCCTTCGGGGTGTTCATGATGCGCCAGTTTTATCAGGGCGTACCTGATGAATTATGTGAAGCCGCAAGAATCGACGGACTCAGCGAATACGGAATTTGGGCGAGAATTATGCTTCCGCTGTCCAAGCCTGCGCTGTCCACACTGACGATCTTCACTTTCGTCGCCACCTGGAATGATTTCCTCGGGCCAATGATTTATCTGACCGATACGAAGCTCAAGACGATCCAGATCGGTCTGCGGATGTTCATCTCCCAGTATTCTGCCGAGTACGGGCTGATCATGGCAGCCAGTGTAGTGTCCATCATTCCGGTAGTGATTGTCTTCCTGGCGCTTCAGAAGTACTTCGTGCAGGGCGTTGCTGCTTCGGGGATTAAGGGATAGTAGAGCGTTAGATTGAACTATAGAGATTGTACTTATTTTTTCTCCTATGGGATAGCCGTGACTCCAGAGAATGTTTGGCCCTCCGGTCGCTGTGTGCCTAACTGTACTTTGTTGGTACAACTAAACAGCTGTAATTCTGTGAATAGGGTCAGACCCGGAGGTTCCGTAAAACAAAATTATACCGGCCAGTTGACCGGCCAGGAGTTTGCTCCTAACGGACCTGAGAGACTCTATTCCCTGAAAAACGCCACTTTTGGCGGTTTAACGGACTGAGTAGCACTTATCGCTTCTTTACATGATGTTTAGAGTAGAAATTCCAAGAATAAGCTCCACGGGGTCCGTTAGGTTGCCCAAGAGGGGACTTTCATCGGAATAAGAGCCCACTCAGTCCGTTACGCCGGGCCAAACGCCCCAAATGGACAGCTCTCGTCTTCATCTGGGAATGGAGGAGCTAGAATGGCACCTGAAGAGATTCGCTCTTCTCCTGTAGGCCTTCAGGCATCATAGCGCCCCATCTACCAGCTTATATCTGACGCTGTACTAGTAGAGTAACAGCCTGGCAGTTGCAGCTTTTCGCAGTCTGCCAGGTATTTGTATACCCGCATTGTGAATTTAGACGAAGGTCTGTCCAAGTCAATCATTCTTCTTACGAAATGCTGAATGCGCTTACTTAAGTGAGAAAGAGGAGGATTAATGAATGAACAGAAAGAACCGCGTTAAGAAAAGGCTATTCTCCGTGCTGATGTCCGCTACACTCGTAGCCGGAATGTTCCCTGCCCTTGGTCTGCCGTCGGCATCGGCGGCTACAGCTACCGAAAATACAGTCTATGCTGCGGCTTATATGGGTGCCCAGACTACCGCAGGTACGACACTTCCGGCAAGCATCGAGATTGCAGGTCAGGCTGCGGCGGTGAGCTGGAACATCGGTGAAGATACCTTCGATGTACCGTATGACACCGTGACAGTCACTGGAACTGCAAACGGCGGTCCGGTCACGGCAAGCGTGGAGGTTATTCCGCCAGCCAGCAGTCCGCTAGTCTATTTTGTGGATAGTGGCAGAGGGGGCGATTCTTTTGGCAACGGTCCTTCTACTTCACCTCTATACGAAGCGGTCAGAACGTTGACCGGCAGTGAGCTGCTTAACCCGTCACCGGACCAGAGGTATGTCGCCGGTACCACAGACTGGGGATTCGATGATTCCATCCATAAAGTGAAGAATTCCAAAAACGGTAATCTTACCGATCCTGCCGCTGATCCAAGCCTATGGGTTGTCGGGCTGCGCGCAGACCCTGCCAGCAACGATATTATCTATAAATTGAAAGCACTTCAGTCTGGAACCTATACGCTTAGCAGCGGTTTCTATGATTGGTACGGCAGCCGTGACCGGCTCATACAGCCCCGGCTGGAATACAAGAATAGCAGCGGGGAGAGCAAGACGATCCCGTTTGCTCAGTTCAACACGAATACGACAAAATTTATTTCCGGTGAATTTACCATTCCCGGAGACATTGACACCAGCAGTCCGATGACGCTGACCTATGCTAATGTCTCCGGGGAGAAGCCGATACTTAGCTGGTTCGCTGTTGCCAAGGGCGCGATTAAGCAAGAGATGGATGACGCCCGCCAGACCGCTGCTTCTACAACCAAGATTCTGCTCGATGGCAACGATATCAAGAAGGATAATGTCAACGGACTGACCTTCAAAGGCTTCGGCGTACTCAGCGGCAACAGCACCAGTGCCCTGCTAATGGACTATAAGTCTGAGCAGCCGGAGGCCTATGCCCAAATGCTGAAGATTCTGTTCGGCGGTGACCGCCCGCTGATCGACCATGTCAAGATTGAAATGGGCAATGACCGCAATAACTCTACCGGTCCTGACCCTTCAACGATGCGTACGGAGGATGAGAAGGCCAATGTAGCCCGGCATCCCGGCTTCCAGCTTGCGGCGGATGCCAAGGCTATTAATCCGGCTGTCAAGGTAAGCTTCCTGCGCTGGAATGCTCCGGCCTGGGCGAACAATAACGACAAGATTTATACCTGGTACAAAAAGACTATTCTGGCCGCATACCGCGAATATGGCTACATGATCGATTATGTGAATCCCCATATTAATGAGCACGCGCCGGATCTGGCCTGGACGAAGCAGTATGGTGAGAGGGTCAAGAGTGATACTGAAGGCTTCAAAAACGATCAGGAGAAAGAGCTGTACCACAGCATCCAGCTGGTGATTTCCGACGAGGTCGGCATCGGCTCCTTCGGGGATGCCATGGTGAATGACCTGTCGCTGCGTGAAGCTGTAGCTGCTGCCGGATTCCATTACAATACCGATGACGACAGCAAAGGGAATTTCAAACGGCTGGCCGATGAATTCGACAAGGAAATCTGGAACAGCGAGGCGCAGGCCACCTTCAGTAACTCGGCCTTCCGCCCCAATAATAATATGAAGGACCCGTCAGTGGCAGGGACAGGAATTGGCGGCACCGGCGGACCGCTGGAGATGGGCAATACCATTATCAAGGGCTTCGTGAATTCCCGGCGGACGCATTTCATCTATCAGCCGGCGATTGGCTCCTTCTATGAAGGTGGACAATATTCCTTCAAAGAGCTGCTCAGTGCGCGTGACCCGTGGTCGGGCTTCATTCATTATGACGCGGGGCTGGTCATTTTGAAGCATTTTAACGGATTCGCCAAGACCGGCTGGGAGAATGAAGACAATACGGCTGGCATCTGGAGAGCCGTTCCTGCAGCCAGCTATACCGGAGCAACGGGTACGAATCCGGTCAGCGGACGTAACGGAACTCCGAGCTACATGACGCTTGCCGCTCCTGACAAGCAGGATTTCTCGACCGTCATCATCAATGACAGCCAGTATGAGAAGATCTACAAGCTCCAGGCCGTGAACATGGGCTATACCGGGAATCCTTCGCTGGAGGTGTGGGAGACCCGTGCGGCGGACAAAGGTCAGGCTTTTAACAGCAATTATATGAAGCCTCTTGGTGATGCCCATGCCGATGGCAGCGGCTTGTATACCATACGTGTGAAGCCGTTCTCGATTGTAACGGTCACTACGCTGGATAACCGCGCGAATGAAGAATTCGGTACCCCGCTTCCGGTTGAAGGTGAACGCACGGTGCTTGACACCGATGCCACCGGGTCCGTGCAGAATACGGAGGATCAGGTGCTGTATACAGATGACTTCAATTATGGAGACAGAACCGTGCCTGTTATCGGAGAAGGCGGTGCAATTACAGATGAAGAGAGTTATGTAAGCTCACGCGGCGGGCCGCAGAGTGTAATTCCGCGCTATACCCAGGACCTCAACGGCGCATTCGAGGGGTATCTGGTTGACGGCACGGATAACTATGTGCTGCGGCAGCAGCTGGACCAGGTAACTACCGGCGTGGGCGGGGCCTGGAACGGCGGTGATCCGGTCACAGCAATCGGTGATTACCGCTGGACTAACTATAAGGCCAGCGCCGATGTGTCTTTTGAACAGAACAGTACGTATGGCGGGAATAATTACGCAGCGATTGGAGCCAGATATCAGGGAGGTCCGCAGACGATTAACGGTACTCCTTATGCGCTCAAGTTCTGGTTCGATGGCGGCTGGCAGCTGCTGTCCAGCGGCACCGTTGTGTCCAGCGGCAACGCAGCTACCGGCTCCGGCGGTGTGAAGATTGCCGATTTCAATGCGGCACATGACGCGTGGCATAACATTGCCATTCAGGTGGCCGGTGACACGGTGACTGCTTATTTGGATCAGGTTGAGCTTGCCTCCTATACCGATCCGAATCCGAAGCTCTCCGGGCGCGTGCAGCTCGCGAGCGGCTTCTACCATGTCCGCTTCGACAATCTGAAGGTAGAGAAGGTGGAGGGTTATACGCCTTATTATTCAGAGCAGCTGGATAATCTGGAGATGTTTGATCTGGCGCAGTCACCTGGGGCGAAGCTGGCATACGAGGGTGCCTGGGCCCATGAGAATGGAAAAGGCATGTATGTATATCAGCGGTCCCTCTCTACCAGCCAGGGTGCGGGTGCGGTGCTGAAGTATACTTTTACCGGCACGGGCCTTGATATTCTCGGACCAAATGACGGCTCCGCTAAGCTGGAAGCTGTAGTAGACGGGGAGACCCAAGTGGTCTCGGGCAGTACGGCGGCAGCGAGGGAGCTGTATCAGGCCTTCACGCTCCGTGGACTGAAATACGGTGAGCATACCGCTCAGATCAAAGTGCTGAGCGGAACCCTGGCCGTGGATTCCGTTGGGATTATCAGCGGGGCAGGAGCTGGTAGCCCGGATACAGCGGGACTTCAGCAGGCGGTGAGTGCTGCGCTGGAGATCAGCAGGGAGGATGATTTCCCCGAGAAGGACTGGAATATCTTCGTTCATGCACTGGGCGCAGCCCAGGCAGCACTAAGTGATCCGGTTCTGTACAGATTGGATCAGGAAGGGGCTGAGCACCTTGAAGCCCGCCTGACCTTCGCCCGCAATCTGCTGACTACGGGAGATGTGAGAGAGCTTGCCGCTATTGCGGATATGGCAACCTATGCAGGACAGCTGCCGGAGCTTCCCGCCAAGGTGGAAGCCACACGTGCAGACGGCACGAAATTACAGGTGGCCGTGAAGTGGAATCTGGAAGCGGTCAGCTTTAACAATCCTTTTGAAAGGGTGGCTGTAACCGGCTCCTACGGAAGCTTGAAGACCACAGCTTATGTGGAGGTGGTGCCACAAGGGCTTGTGTACTTCCTGGACCCTGGAGTCCCGGCGGACGGCGACACCCCGCCATTTACGACGATTAAGAATTTTGCAGGCGAGGGCCTGCTGAATAACAAAGCAGACCAGCTGTCGGCAGATGACACGGTATGGGGACATACCAACACGGGGGCTAACTATAACCCTAAGGGGCTGGGCGGTGCTGTAGTCACTACCGATAAGGCCCAGACAGGGGTATACAGCTCGAATACGAAGAATACGCCGCTCGTCTACAATCTGCCGCTCTCTGCGGGCAAATACACAATTACTTCCTACCATCTGGACTGGTGGAACAATGCCAGCCGGACCATGGATATTACACTCAGCTATGTGGATGCTGAGGGTAAGACCGTGAATGAGACCGTCCAGACCAACCTGGTTGCAGGTCCGAATGGGGTCATGGTTCAGCATGATTTCACGCTGCCGGTCAGCGGTACAGTGAAATATTCGGTGAACAATACGTTCAGTCAGGCGGCTCTGATCAGCTATCTGGCTGTAGCCAGAGATAAGACCAGTGTGGAGAATGAACAGGCAGTCTCTGAGGCGAAGAGTATCCTTGAAGGCGCGAAGTACAGCGTGAAGAAGGAGACAGCGGGAAGTGAAGAGGCTGTACGGATCTGGCTGGCGCAGACCATCGGCGGATTGCCGGGCTTCAAGGGCACCGGGGTTACCCTGGGTGACATTACCATGGCTGCATTCCAGGAAGCAACGGAGGATACAGAGGGCAGCTTCACTTTCTCGGTAACCTTAAGCAAGGGAGAAGCATCGGCAGAGGGTGCTGCCAGCGGAACAATCACGCTGCCCGTACCGGATACAGTACAGCCGGGGATTACCCTGAATGGGGAGGCGACAGTCAATCTGCCGGTCGGAGCGGAATATACCGATGCCGGAGCTACAGCTTATGATGATCAGGACGGGGATATCACTGAACGTATTACGACAACGGTGACCAGCGAAGTGTATGGCTTGACTGAACTGGATACATCCAAGGTGGATATCTATACCTTCCATTATAATGTCAGTGATACGGCGGGCAATCCGGCTGCTGAGGTGACAAGACGGGTAGTGGTTGCGCTGGACCCGGATGTAACGAAGCCGGTAATTACCTTGCTTGGTGAAGCATCCGCTGAATTGGAGAAGAGTGCAGACTATACGGATGCCGGAGCTACAGCGGCAGATGACCGGGACGGCGATATTACAGACCGTATCGTTGCAACGATTACGCAGGATGGGGAGACCGTGCTGACGCTGGATACTTCAGCAGCAGGCAGCTATGTGTATCATTATAATGTGACGGATACAGCGGGCAATGCGGCGGCTGAAGTGACAAGAACGGTCACTGTAAAAGAAGCGGAGCTGCCGCCGGAAGTAATTCCAACTCCGACGCCAACTCCGGTGCCGACAGCAACACCGGCTCCTGTGGAAGTGCCAGTATGGACACCAGCACCGGCCGTAACGCCTTCGCCAACTGCAGCACCGTCCCCTTCACCGCAGACGGAGAAGGTTCTTACAGCGGCTGATTTCCCGGCACCGGCTGGCGGAGCTATAACCGTTCAGCTAACAGATGCTATTGAATCCGTGCTGCTTCCGGCAGGATTAGCCGGAATAACAGGAGAGAATACCCTGCGTCTTGCCTGGAACTCAGTTGCCGTTGAACTGAGTCCGCAAGTGCTGAAGAGCATCCGGGAGAAGGCTGCCGGGGCTGGAGGACAGCCGGAAGGATCGGCGCTCAGGCTCTCTGCCGTGAAGACAGCGAGAGCTGCTGCGGAGCAGCTCATAAATAACCCGGCGGTCAATGGGGCCGTTCAGTTAACGGCGGCAAGTGATGTGATCCGCTTCAGCCTGGAGCTTGTGGCTGTGGACGGGAGCTCCGTGGCAGTGACAACGTTTAACCAGCCGCTGACGCTTACCTTCACGGTTGATCCTAATGCTAACCGCAGCTTACTCGGCGTCTACTATATTGCTGCCAGCGGGGCCGTGGAATACATGGGCGGCACGCTGACAGACGGTAAACTTACCGCTGGTGTGCAGCATTTCAGCCAGTATGCGGTGCTGGAGTATGACAAGACATTCTCGGATGTAAGCAGCAATAGCTGGGCCAGCGGTGTTATTAAATCTATGGCTGCGAAGCATATTATTGAAGGCATTTCCAGCAGCGAGTTCCAGCCGCAAGGTGAAGTCACAAGGGCGCAATTCGCCGCAATGATTACACGTGCGCTTGGCCTTAAGGCGGCAAGCCCATCCGCATTTGCCGATGTGGACGCCAAGTCCTGGTACGCCGAAGCTGTGGCGGCAGTGCATGAAGCGGGCATCGTGCTCGGACGCAGCAAGGACGCCTTCGCTCCGAACGAACGCATTACCCGCGAGGAAATGGCGGTCATGATCGTCCGGGCGTACGCCACCCTTCCGGGAAGCCAGACAGGAGATTCAGCCGGAAGCTCGTTCAGTGACTATTCCCGGATTCGGGATTGGGCGAAGAACGCTGCCGTTACCGCTGAACAGGCCGGCCTGATCCAAGGACGCGGCAACCAGCAATTCGCGCCGCAGGAGACCATGACCCGTGCCGAGAGTGCGCAAGTCATCGCTAATTTGCTGGGGCATATATAAGCTGCATCTCTAGTTACTGGCATAATTCCAAACTAACTAATTATACAAGGTAAACAAAACAGCGGTTCTCCAGTATTGGGGAACCGCTGCTCTGCGTATACATACTGAAATGAAAGGGATAAATCCCTCCGAATCCGCCCAAAGTGGCTTGCGCATGGAAATGAAAGGGATAAATCCCTCCGATTTCGTCGAAAGTGTGCTACACGTGGAAATGAAAGGGATAAATCCCTCCGAATCCGCCGAAAGTATGCTACACGTGGAAATGAGAGGGATAAATCCCTCCGAATATACTAGAAGTGGGCAGCGGTCGTAAGGAGGAGCATAACTGCACCTCATTCCGCCAAAAGTAGGCGCCGATAGTTGGCTGTGTATGGATACGTGAATAGTGCTGTAACAACCGCGTAAGCTCCAGCATGACTCCTCCATTGGCTGACGCATCTCGCTCAGACAGTAAGACCTAATTGAACCGCACCGATCCGCAGAGAAGGGCAGCGTTCGCCTGAAGATTGTACCTGCTGTCTATTAATCCGGTTGATCGCAGTGGAAGAAAAGAGCTGCCTCCAAGTCAGTTTTGACTAGAAGAGACAGCTTGACTTTTAACGCTTGAGTGACCATAGGATTGACTGTCCTGACGCTGTTATGACTGAGTGTTATAACCCGAAATAATATTCTTGACGGTGATACGAGTGTCGTTAGGGAACCCAATCGGGATAGCGGGCAGGGCAGTAGCGGTTGCCAGATCAATCGGACGGATCGCACTTGGTTCGCCCACATAAGCCTTGGTGTCTGAGAAGAATGCCAGGTCGCCGACATAAGAGAGCGGAACAAGCCAGGAACTGGCACTGTTTACATTATAAATTTGCAGACCACCCGTCGGGAGAGTAGTGGGCTGAATGGTGATGCCAACATAGCCTTGCGTACGCGACACACGAATTTTATCCTGGCCCTTATAGCTGGGAACATCTGCGAAATTGCCATACGTAATGTGGTTCTCCCAATCAATGTCCAGATCAGTAATTCGTTTCAGATAGGCTTTTTCTCCTTGCGTGGTGCAGAATAATAATTTGTTGTCCAAGTAGACTCCGGATACCGTATTGTCCAGCAAGCTTAACGTGTTAGGCAAGCCAATCTCATCATTTCCAAAATAGGTAATCATGCCAATCGATCCAAGCGTGATTTGCGTGTGTCCATCAGGGTGAACAGTTAATGGGTTGCGGGTCTCGTCTAAGCTAAGCTGAAATCCCAAGTTATACCGGGTAAAATTGTCATCATCAATGGTAATGGCCATTACATAATCCTTTTTATCGGCAACCTTGCAGGCAAGACAGACAAAGTCGCTATTCTCATTGCCCGCGAAGGCGAAAGGTCTGCCTAGGCCGACATCCACATTCGTTATAACTGTATCCGTGTTGGTATCAATAATCGTAACGTTATGGTCTCCGGCATTGGCTACATAGACTTTGTTTCCATAAGGAGCAGCGAAAATAGCAACAGGAACAGTAACCATGCTGCCAACAGTGCCAACACGAACAGTTTTGAGAATCTTAAAGGTACCCGTATCAATGATGGTGACTGAATCCCCGCCAGTGTTCACTACGTACAGCTTCTTCTCTGCGGGATCCATGCACATAGGGCCAGGTTTCATCCCCACCGGAATCCGCTGGATAATTCGGTCTTCTACAGGATCAATAACAGCGACATACCCAAATGCATAGTTAAGTTCATAAGTTACATAGATATAAGGATCGTCTGAGGGTAAATTCCTGTTGTTTGCCTTTGCTTTGTTCGGATTCATAGATGAAATCCCCTTTCTTGTGTCACTAGCTAATGGACTCGCCGGGCCCGGCGGACCGACAACCAGGGTGGGCAGGCGCGCCAGATTGTATCCGGATGCCGCATCTGGTTGTCTGCTATAGGTTATTCATAGATTCTCCGGCCCGAACAATCCAAACATCCAATAAGACTACACAAAGGCATGTGCAACAAAGAAGTCCCTGCTCAAAGAACAAGAGCTGCCCTCCAAGTCCATTTCTACCTGAAGAGACAGCTCGGCTTTAACATTCAATTATCAATAGGATTGTCTGCCATGTTGCTATGAGGACTGAGTGCTATAACCGGAAATAATGTTCTTGACGGTGATACGAGTGTCGTTCGGGAACCCAATCGGGATAGCGGGCAGAGCCTTTGCGGTTGCCAGATCAATTGGACGGATCGCTTTTGGTTCCCCCACATAAGCCTTGGTATCTGAATAAAACGCCAGGTCGCCGACATAATCAAGCGAAACTAACCAGGAACTGGCATTGTCTACATTATAGATTTGCAGACCACCCGCCTGGGAACCAGTAGGTTGAATGGTAACGCCAATATACTTTTGATTACGCGACACACGAATTTTATCCTGGCCTTTATAACTGGGAACATCTGCAATATGATCCCAGGTGATATTTCCCTTCCTATCAATGGCCAGGTTAGTAATTCGTTTCATAATGGATTTATCTTCTTGCATGGTGCAGAATAACAATTTGTTGTCCAGGTAGATCCCGGATACCGTATTGTCGAGCACACTTGACGTTTTGGACAAGCCAATTTTATCATCTCCAATGTAGGTAGCCATGCCTATAGGCCCAAGCGTTAGTTGTGTGGTTCCATCCGGGTGAACGGTCAAGGGGTTGTGGGTCCTGTCAAAGGTAAGCTCAATTCCAACTCCATACGGATAAACGCTGTCATCGTCAATGGAAATGGCGAACATTTTATCTTTATCACTAACGCAGGCAACATAGATATAGTTACTCTTCTCATGACCCGCAAAGGCGAAAGGGTTATCTTCAAACCATTGTGACAATCCCAATTCTTTAATAGACTGATTAGTGAGGGCGTCAATAATGGTAACGGACGGACCTGATTCGGCTGCATAGACTTTATTACCCTTAGGAGCAGCCAAAACAGTATTAGGATAATTCAAGGTGAATGGATTGCCAATGGGAGCGGTATTGAGAATGTTAAAGGTATCCGTATCAATGATCGTGACCGAAGGCGCATCAGTATTCACTACGTACAGCTTCTTCTCTCCGGGGTCCATGCCCATAGGGCCGGGTTTCCTACCTACCGGAATCCGTTTGATAACTTTATCTTCTATAGGATCAATAACAGCGACATATCCAAATTGAGAATTAAGTTCATAACTCACATAGATATAAGGATCGCCTGAGGGTAAATTCCTCGGGTTCATGGATGAACTCCCCTTTCTGCTCAGGGCCTATGTTGATTGATTACTATAACCGGAAATAATATTCTTGACGTTTATACGAGTGTCGGTTGGGAACCCAATCGGGATAGCGGGCAGAGCCTTTGCGGTTGCCAGATCAATTGGACGGATCGCTTTTGGTTCTCCCACATAGGCCTTGGTATCTGAGAAGAACGCCAGATCACCAACATAAGAGAGCGGAACAAGCCGGGAACTGGCACTGTTTACATTGTAGATTTGCAGACCACCCGTCGGGAGAGTAGTGGGTTGAATAGTGATGCCAATATATTCTTGTGTACGCGACACCCGAATTTTATCCTGACCTTTGTAACTGGGAACATCTTCAATTTTATCAAAGGTGATGTTTCCCCTCCAATCAACGGTCAGGTCAGTAATTCGTTTCAGAATGGCTTTTTCTTCTTGCGTGGTACAGAATAATAATTTGTTGTCCAAGTAGACCCCGGATACCGTATTGTCCAGTACACTTGACGTGTTGGCCAAACCAATGTCACCATTTCCAAAATAGTTAGCTATACCTATCGGCCCAAGCGTGACTTGTGTGGTTCCATCCGGGTGAACGGTCAAGGGGTTTCGGGTCTCGTCAAAGGTAAGCTCAAAGTCCTGACTATACCGATAAGCGTAGTCATTTTTATAGGAAATGGCAACGGCATAATCTTTTTTATCGGCAACCTTGCAGGCAACAAAAACAAAGTCGCTATACTTACTACTCGCAAGGGCAAAAGGCTTGCCTGTTAGGATCGCTACATTTGTTATAACCGTATCCGTCTCGGCATCAATAATCGTAACGCTCTGATCTCCGGCGTTAGCCACATAGACTTTGTTACCGTAAGGAGCAGCGAAGATAGCAATAGGGTTGACATTTGTGCTGCCAAGATAGCCAACAGAAATGGTTTTGAGAATGTTAAAGTTACCCGTATCAATGATAGTGACCGAATCTCCACGGGTATTCACTACGTACAGCTTCTTCTCTGCAGGGTCCATGCACATAGGGCCGGGGTTCATGCCCACGGGAATACGTTTGATAATCCGATCTTCTATAGGATCAATTACAGCGACATATCCAAACTGATAGTTAAGTTCATAAGTTACATAGATATAAGGATCGCCTGAGGGTAAATTCCTCGGGTTCATGGATGAACTCCCCTTTCTGCTCAGGGCCTATGTTGATTGATTGCTATAACTGGAAATAATATTCTTGACGGTGATACGATCATTGGTTCCGAACCCAATCGGGATAGCAGGCAGGGCCGTTGCGGATGCCAGATCAATTGGACGAACTGAGGTCAGTTCTCCCACATAGGCCTTGGTGTCTGAGAAAATCGCCAGGTCGCCGACATAAGAGAGCGGAACAAGCCGGGAGAAGGCCCCGTTTACATTATAGATTTGCAGGCCACCTGTCGGGAAAGTAGTGGGTTGAATGGTGACACCTATATAACCCTGTGTACGCGATACCCGAATTTTATCCTGACCTTTGTAGCTGCGGAAATCTGTGAATTTGTCATAGGTGATATGTCCCTCTGGATCAACTTCCAGTTCAGTAATCCGTTTCAGAATGGATTTTTCTTCATGTGTTGTGCAGAATAACATTTGGTTGTCCAGGTAGACCCCGGATACCGTATTGTCCAGCAGACTTGACGTGTTGGGCAAGCCAATTTCATTATCTCCAAAAAAGGTAGCCATGCCTGTCGGCCCAAGCGTGACTTGCGTATGCCCCTGCGGATGAACGGTCAAGGGGTTGCGGGTCTCGTCAAAAGTAAGCTCAATGCCCTCGGTATAAGGAGAAGCGTGGTCATCATCAAGGGAAAGGGCAACAACAAAATCTTTTTTATCGGCAACCTTACAGGCAACATAGATATAGAAGCTATTCTCATTGCTCGCAAAGGCGAAAGGCTTGCCTGGCTTGCCTGGGAGGATATCCACATTTTTTATAACCGTATTCGTATTGGTACTAATAATCGTTACACTATGATCTCCGGCATTGGCTACATAGACTTTGTTACCGAAAGGAGAAGCGAAGATAGCCACTGGTTCGGTATTTGTGCTGCCAGGAGTGCCAATTTGAACGGTTTTGATAATATTAAAGCTATTTGTATCAATGATGGTGACCGAACTCGAGCGGGTATTAAGCACGTAAAGCTTTGACTCAGTGATATCCGTGCACATAGGGCCAGGGTTTGCACCCACTGGAATCCGTTTAATAATTCGGTCCTCTAGAGGATCAATAACCGCAACATATCCAAATTGATAATCAAGTTCATAACTCACATAGACGTAAGGATCGCCTGAGGGTAAATTCCTGTTGTTCGCCTTGTTCGTATTCACGGATGAAATCCCCTTTCTTGTGGCACTACTAATGGACTCGCCGGGCCCGGCGGCCAGACAACCAGGGTGGCAGGCGCGCCAGATTGTATCCGGATGCCGCATCTGGTTATCTGCTATATGTTATGTCTGGATTCACCGGCCCGAATAATCCAAACATCCAGTAAGCCACAAAAAGGGCAGGTATCAGTAAAGACTGCTTACAATACATAGGTTTATGTTATACCTGCTAAAAGAAAAAGAGCTGCCCTCCAAGTCCATTTCGACTTGAAGAGACAGCTTACTGTAACGCTTGAGTGATCCATAGGATCGGCTGTTATGCTGCTACAGGGTTTGATTGCTATAACCGGAAATAACATTCTTCACTCTGAAGTAAGCTGTCCCAATGCTGATCGCAGGTAGAGCTGCTACATTGGTCAGATCAATGGGTTGAACCGAGTTAAATCCTCCCACATAGGCTTTGGTGTCTGAGAAGAATGCAAGATCGCCTGTGGAAGCAAGCGCAATAAACTGGGAAGTGCCACGGTCTACATCGTAGATTTGCAGACCACCCAGCGGGTGATCCGTGGCTTGAATGGTGACGCCAATATATTTTTGCGTAAGCGAAGTGCGAATTTTATCCTGACCTTTGTAACTGGGGATTTCTTTGTAATCATCATAGGTGATTTTCGAATTCACATCGATATCCAGGTTCTTGAATAATTTCAAAAAGTTCCTTTCTTCTCGCATCGTGCAGAATAACAAGCCGTTGTCCAGATATACCCCGGATACCGTATTGTCCAGCAAACTAGTCGGTGCTGCTGCAACTACAGGACCCTGATCATTATCAGGATCAAGAAAATAAAGGGTTTCATTTTCAAACCTGACCAGTGTGTGTCCATTCGGGTGAACGGTCAAGGGGTTGTAGGTCGAGTCAGGGAAAGGGTCCGGTCTATCTGGGTCAATCCACGTATTAGATTCATTAATATTCAAAATACTAATGGCAAAAGCAGAATAATATGCTCTTGTACTAACAATACTCTTGAGGGCAGTGTAGACGTAAGGGCTATTCTCATTGCACGCAAAGGCGTAAGCCATGTCTGGAAAATAAAAAGTTCCAATTAAACTAAGAGTAATGGCATCAAAAACCGTCAGGCAGGGATATCCATAGTTGGCTACATAGCCGTATTTGCCGCTAGGCTCTACGAAGATAGCAACAGGTTTGTCGTTAATTGGAACTGAACCTATAAGGTTAAAGGTATCTGTACTATAGACATAGACCATATTCGCAAGGCCATCCGCCACGTAAAGCTTATCTCCAGAGGGATTCAAGCACATAGCGGTAGGATTATAGCCTGCCGAAAACCGTCGGACGACCTGATCGGTAGTGGGGTCAATAACAGCGACATATCCATTATTATTAAGACTTTCATAAGACACATAGACATAAGAAAGGCCGCTCCGTGTATTCCTGTTACGGTTTGCTGTTCGATTCATATTCATAGATAAAATCTCCTTTCATGCAGCTCTATCTAATGGACTCGCCGGGCCTAAGATATTTATTAGGATTGATAGCTATAACCGGAAATAATATTTTTGACAGTGAGGAGATCCATGAAGTTTATGCCAATCAGTATACCGGGGAGGGCTGTTGCCCTTGCCACATCAATCGGAATAATCGCCATCATATCTCCTACATAGGCCATGGTGTCACCGGCAAACGCTAAATCACCTACAAGGGAGAGCGGAACAAATCGTGAGCTAGCAGCGTTTACATCGTAGATTTGCAGACCACCTGTATGAGAATTAGTGGGCTGGATGGTGACGCCAATATAATTTTGATTACTTGAAGCACGAATTTTATCCTGGCCTTTGAAACTGGATATTTCTGTGAATTGATCAAAGGTAATGTTTCCCTTATAGTCAATTCGCAGGTTTTTAAATTGTTTCAGGTAGGTTTTATTTTCTTGGGAGATGCAAAATAATAATCCGTTGTCCAGATAGACCCCTGATACCGTATTATCCAACAGACTCAGTGTTTTGGACTGATAAACTTCATGGATTCCAAAATAAGTCAACATCCCAGCCCGCCCAAGCGTGACTTGTGTCTGTCCTAATGGGTGAGCAGTCAAGGGGTTGTGGGTCCCGTCAAAGGTAAGCTCAATTCCATCTCCAACTGGATAAACGCTATCATCCAGATAGGAAATGGCGACAACATTACCGTTATCATTATCTTTAGACTTGCATGCAACAAAGACATAGGGGGCATTCTTATGACTCGCAAAGGCAAACGGGTAGCCACTTCCGGCTGGAATCATATCTACTTGCTTAATAACCTCATCCGTGACGGAGTCAATGATTGTCACGGCCCTGTCAGCAGAATGGGCTACATAGACTTTGTTCACACTAGAAGCAGCGAAGATAGCAACAGGAGCGCTATTGATAGAGGGACCGCCTATGTGAACCGTTTTGATAAAATCCCCTTTCATGTACTTCTGGCTCATGGACTCGCCGGGCCCGGCGGACAGACAACCGGATGGGCAGGCGCGCCGGTTTGTGTCCGGATGCCCCATCAGGTTGTCTGCTGTATGTTATGTCTGAATGCTCCGGCCCGAATAGTCCTAATGTCCAGTAAGGTAGAAAAAAAGAGCTGCCCCTAAGTCCATTTCGACTTGAAGAGACAGCTCGATTATTATACTAAATGTGCATTACAAGGATTGATTGCTATAACCGGAAATAATGTTCTTCACGTTGACGCGGTCTGAGGGACTTGTGCCAATCGGAATAGCAGGAATGGGATTACTTGGATTTCCCAAATCAATCGGTTGAATCGAAGTCAGTTGTCCTACATAGGCAATGATGTCATCGACAAGTGCTAAATCACCGACATAAGGGAGCGGAACAAACCGTGAGCTAGCAGCGTTTACATCGTAAATTTGCAGACCACCTGTCGGGAAAGTGGTGGGTTGAATGGTGATGCAAATAGTACTTTGATTACTTGAAGCAAGGATTTTATCCTGGCCTTTGTAGCTAGAAATCTCTGTGAATTGATCATTGGTAATGTTTCCTTGCTGGTCAATAAACAGGTTGTTGAATTTTTTCAGATAGGCTCTATCTTCTCGCGAGGTGCAAAATAACATATCATTATCCAGATAGATCCCGGATACCGTATTGTCCAGCAGACTAAAAGTTTTGGAGGGACCAATTGTAAGTGGTTCAAAATGAGTCAACATGCCAGTCGGCCCAAGTGTGACTAGTTCCACTCCGCCTGGGTACACGGTCAAGGGGTTGTGGATCCCGTCAAATTCAAGCGGAGTATCATCCCCAACTGGATGGGCGGTGTCATCGTCAACAGCAATGGCGACAACATTGCCTTTATCATTATCTTTAGACTTACATGCAACAAAGACAAAGAGACTGTTCACCTTACCGGCAAAGGCAAAAGGGTATCCGCTTCCGCTAGGCAAATCCACTTGCTTAATAACCGTATCTGTGACGGAGTCAATAATTGTAACGGCCTTGTCACCCGAATGGGCTACATAGACTTTGTTCACGTTAGGAGCAGCGAAGATAGCAACAGGAGCGCTATAAGTGGACGAAGTGCCAATGTGAAGGGTTTTGATAACGTTAAAGTCATATGCATCAATGATAGTGACCGAATCATTGCCCGTATTTACTACATAAAGCTTATCCTCACTTGGATTCAAACACATAGGACCAGGGTTAAGGCCCACCGGAATCCGTTTGGTGACCTTATTGTATACAGGATCAATGACAGCGACGTAGCCAAAATAATAGGAAAGTTCATAACTCGCAAACACGTAAGGATTAATATTTGATGCTAGACTTCTTCTGTGGTTTGCTATTTTCGTATTCATAATTAAAAACCCCTTTCATGTGCTTCTGGCTCATGGACTCGCCGGGCCCGGCGGACGGACAACCGGATGGGCAGGCGCGCCGGATCTCCCGGATGCCGCATCAGGTTGTCTGCTGTAGGGTATGTCCGAAATCTCCGGCCCGAATAATCCATTCGTCCAACAAAGCCACAAAAAGGGCAAGGGTTACCCCTTCACCGCTCCCGCTGTAAGTCCGCTAACAATGTACTTTTGACAGAAGATATACAGGATTAGCACGGGAAGGGAAGTTAACACCAGGTCTGCGAAGATCAGATTCCAGTCCCGGCTGTACTTGCCGTAGAAATTGTACACCGAGAGCGGCATCGTCCAGTCCGAGCTGTCGGTCAGGAAGTAGAGCGGAATGGTAATGTCGTTCCAGACAGACATGAAGACCATAATCGCTACGGTGGCGTTCACCGGAACGATCAGCGGGGTCACGATCTTGAAGAACACATCGAATGTGTTCGCCCCCTCCAGAAAAGCGACCTCATCCAGCGCCTTCGGAATAGACCGGATGAATCCGCTGTACAGAAACACGCTGAACGCTGTGTTAAGCGAGGCGTAGATCAGAATGACGCTGGTGATGCTGCCGTAGAAGCCCATCCACTGCACGACACGGATCGTGGTGATGGTGGACATCGGCGCGATCAGACCCATGAAGAAGAACATGTACAGGAAATTCGACCACTTGGTCTCGCGGCGTACGAGAATGAAGGAGGCCGCTGACGAGGTGAAGATGTTCAGGATGGACGAGACGCCGGTAATCAGCATCCCGTTCAGGAACGCCCGTCCCAGACCGCCTTCCTTGAAAACGGTCGTATAGTTGGAGAATTTCCACTCCTCCGGGAGCCGCAGCGAGAACTTCAGCACCTCGGAGCTGGTCATGAAGCTGCCGAACAGCATAATCAGCAGCGGCAGGATGATCAGCAGCGAGGCCAGAATCAGGAAGCCTTCAACCAGATAGTTGCGCCAAGCCATTTTACGGGAAAAGCTCATTATTCCGATACCTCCTTACGCCGCATGAAGATCAGCAGTGGAATGGCGATGACCGTTACGGCTGCGAACAGCAGGGTGTTGACGGCAGTGCCCAGCCCCCAGCTGCCTTCACCGAAGGAGCGGAGGATGATCGTGCCGACCACCTGGGAGGCATTGCCCGGCCCCCCGCCGGTGAGCACGAAGACCTCGGAGAATACCTTGAGGCCGCCGATCAACGTCAGCATCAGATTGATGTTAATCGCAGGGAGCAGCAGCGGAATCGTGATGCTGCGGAAGCTGCGCCAGGAGCCTGCCCCGTCGATGGTTGCGGCTTCATAATATTCCTTGGAGATCGACTGGAGCCCGGCCAAATAGATGGCCATCTGGAAGCCGGTATGCTGCCAGATGGACACAAATGCCACGGTCCAGATGACCAGCGCCGGATTGGTCAGCCAGGCCTGGCTCAGCGAAGGCAGTCCCACTGCTTCGAAGATGCGGTTAATCGTCCCGTCGGAGCGCAGCATCGGCGTGAACACAATGCTAATAACCAAAACGCTCAGGATCGACGGAGAGTAAAAAATCGCCCGCAGCAGGTTTTTGGATTTTAGCTTCATGTTCAAGCCGACCGCCAGCGCGATTCCGAGCAGGTTTTTGCCTAAGACGGTAACGATGGCGAAGATCGCTGTGTTTTTCATCGCAAGCAATAGGGTTCTATCCGTGAAAATCCGCTCAAAGTTGTCCCAGCCGATGAACTTGATCGCTTCCCGGTCCAGCCGCCAGTCAGTGAAGGAATAGAAGAGTCCGGTTAGCGCGGGCAGCACGAAAAACACAGAATAGATCAATAGCGCAGGCCAGATCAGGTAATACGAGTATAGTCTCTTGGATACTTTCATCTCTTCACACTCCTCTATAGCCAGGAACAGAATAAAGCCCCGGACGGACTTTATTCTGCCTGTTGTAATGGTTAACCGCTCTAATTAAAAGCCCTCTACGCCTTTGTCCTTCATCAGCTGGCTGAATTTCTCATCCCAGGCCTTGAGTACGCCCTTGGCATCCAGACCTCCGGCAAATTCATCCTGAAGCAGACGGTACAGCTCGCTGCGGTCCACGATCATGTAAGCATCGGTGGTCAGCGTAGTTTTCTTCGGTGTGATATATTGATCGACAATTTCCTGCTTGTAATCGGGAAGCTTCGGCGTAGTGACATCGCTGAAGTTGGAGACGGAGCCTTGGCTGTCAACCATTTTCTGTGCGACTTCTTTGGTAGCGAGGAATTCCAGGAATTTCTTCGCTTCATCCATATGCTTGGCTTTCTTCGGAATGAACAGTTGGCCGCCCAGCGGGCTGGCACCGAGATTTGCGTCTTCAGAAGACGGGATGGCGAACAGGCCCAGATGCACATTCGGATCCTTCTCGGCCACATTTACAATAAGCCAGTCGCCCATGAACATCATCGCCGTTTCCTTGTTCAGGAATTTGCCTACCGCCATATCGTAGCTGTCGCTGAGAATGTCGGTGTTGGTGTAGCCTTTCTTGTAGACCTCATACTGCTGATCGAGGAAGGTAGCGAACTCGGGAACATCGGACCACTTCTTGCGGCCGGCATTAATGTCCTCGAACAGGGACGGCTCATTCTTGGCAGCCCAGTCGGCAAAAGCAGCCGCCGGCCAGATATTCGCCGCCCAGTTATCCTTGAACGGCATGAACACCGGCGTAATGCCGCTGGCCTTGATTTTCTCGCAGACGGCCAGGAATTCTTCGTAATTCTTTGGAATCTCAAGCCCCAGATCTTTGAAAATATCCTTGTTGTAGACGACGCCTTGCATCCCGGTATCCTGGCTGTAATGGAAGCTGTAGACATGATCGTAAGCCGAGAGCACATCCTTATTCAGCAGGCGGCTTACCCAAGGCTCGTTATCGAGAATCTCGAAATTGCGCTCCAGATTCAGGTCCGTAGTCGCACTGGCGAGATTGTATTGAATCAGATCGGGCACCTCGTCAACGGCCAGCTTGGTCTGCAGTACGGTGGCGGTCTGCTCTGCCGGAAGCAGCTGCAGATTCACTTTGATATTGGTTTTCTGTTCGAACTCATCCAGCACATCCTGGGCTACGAACGCCGAATCCTGCGAGCTTTTGGAGATGGCCAGCTCAATGGTTACCTTTTTGCCGGTGCTGCTGCCGCCGCTGTTACCGCTCCCGCTGTCCGTTGCCGCAGCATTACCCTTGCCTGAATTGTCAGAGCCGCACGCCGCCAGCGTTAAGGTCATGATTCCAGCGAGCAGGCCTGTTGCGATTTTCTTCATTCGCTTACTCATGTGATCGCCCCCGTAGTGAATTTTCTGTGAACTGAATCCGTTTACATTGCCCATTATAGAATGAGGACAGCGCAAGGTACATGTTTGTACTTGACACTTTCTGTGTAATATTCTGAACTCCGGGACGGCTTGTCATTTCGCCCGATTGGTTGTAAAGTAGGCAGCATCCTAAGGTTCAGGGGGGCTTTAGCTTGGCTACTTTTTACGAGAGACTACGCAAGGGCAGGGTTCAGGCCAGTCTGCAAACGAAGTTCTTCTTCACCTTCATGCTGCTCCTGCTGATTGTGCTGGGCTGCTTCCTGGTCTACGTGAATTATATGGTGATCCAGCCGCTCAAGGACAAGACAGAGAACGAAATGAAGCTGGCGGCTGTCCAGGTCAGCGATCAGCTGAACCTCTATATCAATAACCAGAACCAGCTCTCCCAGCGGATTCTGTCGAACAAAGAGGTATTCACCCTCCTGTCCGCAGGTGATTACTCACAGCTTACCCTTGAAGGGCTGACCCGCAGCCGCAGGCTGAAGGACATCATGTTCCAGGCACTCGGACCGAGTCTGAACATTGAGGATATGATGATCTACGATCTGACCGGGGAGCGGGTGGCCTCTTATATCGGATATGCGGATAGCCCGGCGTCGCTAAGGCCGTTCCTGGAAGAGAGCAGCCAGCTGCCGACCTGGAATGCAAGCGGTTACGCTTTGTACCGGCAGGGGGCGGATGCCATCTCTTTTGTGCGGGCGATCAGGAACCAGAATGGTCAGGTGTTCGGCTATCTGGCGGTGCAGCTCGACCAGCGGTACTTGAACAGATCTGCTGCGGGACTGGCGGGCGGCAAGGTCTATATTATGGATCAGGACCAGCGGCTGGTCTCCAGTTCTCCGGCACTGCGGGAAGGGGAGAAGGTCCCCGAATTCGCAGCGTCTCCCTCTGAATCTGCAGCAGCTAACGGAATCTATCTGAGCAGCGGCCAGAACTATGTGGCTTACCACCGCTCTGCCGAGACAGGCTGGACCACTTATGTGGTGAATCCCAGGAATGTGGTGCTGGGCCCGGTCAATTCGGTGAAATACATCTCTATTCTGCTGATTACCGCGCTGATTCTGTTCTCGTTCATCTTCATCTACTTCTCGACCCGGAACCTGCTGCTTCCGATCCGTAAGCTGCGCAGCCAGATTCTGCGGATGAACTACAGCAACCTGAATATGAAGGCGGGCCCGCGTACCCACAACAATGAGCTGATTCAACTGAATAGCGCTTTTCAGGAGCTGCTGGAGCGGTTACAGGAATCTATCGAACGGGAAAAGCTTGCGCTGCACGAAGAAGTGAAGTCGCGGAATTCCGCCTTGCAGGCTCAGATCGCGCCCCATTTTATCCACAATGTCCTGTATCTGATCAGTATTGCCGCCCAGGAAGGGAAGAATAGCGTGGTGACCGAAATGTGCAAGCATCTCTCGGACAGCCTGCGTTATATTGTGTCCTCCCCTTATCAGCATGTGGCGTTGACGGAGGAGCTGAAGCATACCCGGCATTATTTGTCCCTGATTCAGCATAATTTCGAGGACGATCTGGAGTGGGAGATTGACGGGGACGGAGGGCTTGAGCGGATTGAGCTGCCCCGGCTGGTGATCCAGCCGTTCGTGGAGAATTGTATCGAGCATGCTTTCAAGAATACGGACCCTCCTTGGAGGATTGAGGTGCGGGTGAAGGTGTATAACGGCCTGTGGGCCATCGAAATCCGGGATAACGGTGAAGGCTTCGCTCCGGGCAGGATCAGGGACATTCTGGATAACATTGAGAGCTCCGATTCCGGGGTTAACGAGCTTAGGCATGATACCTCAGGGATTGGCAATATGGGGATTGTGAATACGGTGAACCGGCTGAAGCTGATGTACAGGAACCGGCTGTTCTTCAACATCTACAACCACTTGGGCGGCGAAAAGGGTGCCACGGTCCAGATTATCGCATCTATGAGTAAAGACTTCTACTAGAACCGGGGGAGGAACAGCTATGTATACCGCTATCATTGCAGAGGACAGTAAGCCGATTCTGCGGAATATCGAGGCTCTTATGCAGTCCATGGAGCTGCCAGTCCGCATCGCTGCCACTGCACCGAACGGGCTGGATGCCCTGGAATACATCAAGGCTAACCCGGTGGACATCCTGCTGACCGATATCCGTATGCCTAAGCTGGACGGACTTGCGCTGATCGGGGAGTGCAGGCTGGTGAATCCGGCGCTCAAGGCGGTGCTGATCAGCGGGTACAGCGATTTCGAGTATACGCGTAAGGCGCTGAATTTGCAGGTGTTCGATTATCTGCTGAAGCCCGTGGAGCGGCAGCAGCTTGCTGAAGTGATGCAGCGGCTGGTCGCCCATCTGCAGGAGCAGGAGGGCAGCAGAACAGGATTGCCGGAGGGATTGCCCTCACCTGGGCAACAGCGGCCGAAGAGCAGCGAGGAGCTGTTCCGGCAGCTGGAGCAATACTTGCAGGAGCAGCTCTACGCTCCGCTCTCCATTACGGAAGTCGCGCTTAAGTTCCACGTAAGCCCTTCCTATGTCAGCCGGATTTTCAAGCGGTACTCACACCAGACCTTCGTGCATTACAGCATGCGGCTGAAGATAGCCGAAGCCTGCCGGCTGATCACGCTCAGGCCGGAGCTGAAGGTGAAAGAGCTGTCGGAGCTGCTGTCCTTCGGCGACCAGCACTATTTCTCCAAGGTGTTCAAGGAGTATACGGGCGTAAGCCCTACGGAGTATAGGGGAGGGGAACGGTGACGGTAGCGACCGCCTGAAAGCTTTCAACTGGAAAGCTCGCATCGGCAGGATGACTATGTTCTGGATCAGTCATAGGAATGACTTCGCTGATTTCACTGAACACATGTACAGCGCATGGTCATCTGGGCCAAATGTGGTCGAAAAACCGACTACATTTGGTGCGGCAGAGACGAGTGGGCCGGATAAGGTCGAAAAACCGACTACATTTGGTGCGGCAGAGACGAGTGGGCCGGATAAGGTCGAAAAACCGACTACATTCGGTGCGGTAGAGACGAGTGGGCCGGATAAGGTCGAAAAACCGACTACATTCGGTGCGGTAGAGACGTGCGAGCCGGATAAGGTCGAAAAACCGACCACAATGGGGATGCCATAGGCATTTTGTTCCTGAGACGGTAGCGCTGAGGATAGGCACTGCCGTTTTTATTTGCCGTATTTTCCCGGCGGGATGCCCGTGATGTTCTTGAAGGTGCGGATGAAGTTGGCATAATCATTGAAGCCGGACAGGTAGCAGGTATCGGACACGGAGTTGCCGGCGGACAGGAGCTGTTTGGATAACGCAATCTTTTTGAGCAGGACATAGCGGTAGATGGTGCCTCCGGTCTGCTGCTTGAACAGATGGCTGAGATAATATTTATCCAGATTCAGCTCCCCGGCGATGTGATCCAGCGACAGATTCAGGTGCAGGTGGTTGTCGATATAGCTCATCGCAGATTGAATATGGGAGGAGATAATGCTGGGAACGGCGGCACGGGTGCGGCTGTATAGCTCGTTGATCAGCACCAGAATTTGAATGAGATACGTCAGGGCAAGCACCTCGCTGCCGTACTGCTTACGCTCCAAGGCTGCAATCAGCTGGGAGGAGAGGGCGGTATACTCCGAGAGCAGCGGCTCCTCCATCCGGGCCAGGTTATTCTCCCCGGGCTGGCGGTTCTGGAAGCAGGCCAGCAGATTCGTAGTCGCCGTACAGAACGGATAGACCAGTGGTGCTTTGAAATGAATGGTCAGCCGCTCATAAGGCTCGGGGGAGCGGTTGATGATTTTATGAATCTCATGATTGTTGAATAACAGAACGTCGCCGCGCTCCAGCGGATAGCTGTACTGGTCCACGAAGCCGTTCACGCTGCCGCCCAGGAACAGGAAAATTTCATAGTGGTCATGGATATGGAAATCCCTCGTCGGAGAGATCGGAGAATTGCCGATACCGGCCAAAATGTCGCCGTCGAACGTTTCATAATACCGGGCATGCTTCAATAGTCACAGCCCCTTTCTTGTTGATCACAACATACGCAATAAATCATCATTATTCGCAAAGACATTGCAATAATACCACAATACACTAGAGAAGAAGAATACCTGAGAGGGTGGAACTAGGGATGAGTGGGATAGAACAGCGTAAATACTGGCTGGATACGATGCTGCAGATTGGAACACCGGTTCTGGAGGCGCTCGCTGCACGGAAACTGAAAGAGCGGTTACCTGCGGAGTTTCATAGCGGGCGCAGCCAGTTTGCGCATTTGGAAGCTTTTGCGAGGCTGGCCTGCGGGATGGCTCCCTGGCTGGAGCTTCAAGGGCTTGAGGGTGAAGAAGAGTGCTTAAGAGCCCGTTATGCCGGGCTGATGCTGGAAGCGATTGATGCGGCGGTTGATCCGCAGTCGCCTGACTATATGGAATTCAAGACCGAAGGCCAGCCGCTGGTCGATGCGGCATTTCTGGCCCATGCGCTGGTGCGTGCACCGAAAGCGGTTACAGCCCGGCTGGACGCACGGGTCAAAGGTAATCTGATTGTGGCGCTGAAGCAGACGCGGCGGACCGCTCCCAGCGGCAGCAACTGGCTGCTGTTCAGTGCGATGGTGGAAGCAGCCTTATATCTGCTGGGCGACCCGGATTATGACCGGATGCGGGTGGGTTATGCGGTCCACATGTTCATGGACTGGTACAAGGGTGACGGAGTCTATGGAGACGGGAAGGAGTTCCACTGGGATTACTACAACAGTTTTGTTATTCAGCCGATGCTGTTGGATGTTGTTACCCTTTTTGAACAGGAGAATGAGGAGTATGCCCGGCTTAGACCCTTGGTCCTGCAGCGGGCGCAGAGATATGCATCCGTGCTGGAGCGCAGCATCGCTCCGGACGGGACGTATCCGTTCCTCGGGCGTTCGATTGTCTACCGGTTCGGGGCATTTCAGCTGCTGTCGCAGGCGGCGCTCCAGGATTTCCTGGAAGACTCGCTGCCTCCGGCCCAGGTGCGCTGCGCTTTGACCGCAGTTATTAGCCGGATTATGCAATACCCGGGCACGCTGGATGAGAACGGCTGGCTGCAGCCGGGGATCTACGGCTATCAGCCGGAGCTGGCCGAGAGCTACATTAATACGGGCAGTCTGTATCTGTGCGCTGCTGTTTTTCTGCCGCTGGGCCTGCCTCCTGCTGACTCCTTCTGGTCGGGCGGGGACATGAAATGGACGGCACGGAGAATCGCAGACGGCGAGAACGTGATGCGGGACCATGCTTTGGAATAAGGGATAGAGACAGACTGAATAAGAGAGGAAGCTCAGGCATGAACATACAGGAACTTAAGACAATCGTAGAGAACATGAAGCCGGCAGATCTCAGCCTATATTATCCGCGGGGGGATTCGGCTGCTTTTTGGAGTGAGGCGGCATCTTCTGAAGTGCTGCAGGCCGGTATCAGTGAGATTCGTGCAGAAGCACAGCGGCTGGAAGGGCAGCCAATACCGCTGTTGCCTTATAGTTTGTTTACCCTTTTCCGGCAGACGGGGTCGAGACTGGAATATGAGCGGCCTTATTTTGAACGGAGAAGAAGGCTGAATACGTATGTGTTCCTTAGTCTGCTGGAGCCGGAGAACGCAGCAGCTCTGGAGCAGCTTACAGATATTCTATGGGCGATCTGCGATGAGTACACGTGGTGTGTTCCCGCTCATCTTCCTGAGAAGCATGACGCTGCTGAGATCAACCGGCATATCGATCTGTTCTCCTCCGAGACAGGCTTTACCTTAAGCGAATGTCTGCTGCTGCTCGGGGAACGTCTCCCGCTGCTGCTCCGTTCCCGGATACGCAGTGAGGTGGAACATAGAATCTTTCAGCCATTCCTCGCGCATGGCCCTTATTTCTGGGAGACCTCCACTCACAATTGGGCGGCGGTCTGTGCGGGTTCTGTGGGTGCAGCTGCACTGCTTCTTGTGAAGGACAAGGATAGGCTGGCGGAGATTCTCCTGAAGACAGAGAGCAGCATGAATTATTATCTGCAGGGCTTTGGGGAAGACGGGGCCTGCCAGGAGGGGCTGGGCTACTGGAATTACGGGTTCGGCTATTTCACTTATTACAGTGATTTGCTCCGTTCAAGAAGCGGAGGCAAGCTGGACTGGTTCAACCACGAGAAGGTGGCACAGATCGCCCGCTTCCAGCAGCAATGCTTCATTGACGGCAGCTATGTAGCCAATTTCTCCGACTCCGTCCCCCGGGTACGGGTGCATATGGGACTCTCCCATTATCTGGCGGACGTCTATCCCGATGTCCTGCGCCCGCCGTCTGCGCTGCGCGCCCCGTTCACGGAGGATCACTGCAGCCGTTTCGCTCCGGCGCTGCGCAATCTGATCTGGACAAGGGCCGGGAAGGAAAAGGAGTCCTGGGAGGCAGGCAGCAGCTATCTTCCTGATGCCGCTTGGCTCGTATCGCGGCATGTCTGCGCTGCGGGCGAGTTCGGCTTCGCCGCCAAGGGCGGCCATAACGACGAGCCGCATAACCATAATGACCTGGGCCAATTTATTCTGAGCGGCCGGGGGGAGATTGTCGCGGCCGATCTGGGCAGCGGAGAGTATACGGCGGACTATTTCGGGACCGGCCGTTACGGCTATGACTGCAACGGGTCGCAGGGACATAGCGTGCCGATTATTGACGGCCAGTTCCAGGGAGCCGGACGGGAGTTCCAGGCTACGGTGCTGCATGCATCGGCTGCAAAGGCGAAGGATGAGCTGACGCTGGAGCTGGCCCGGGCGTACCCGGTAGCCGGACTGCAATCCCTGGTCCGTTCGCTGGTCTGGCATAAGGAGGAGCTGCCCCGTCTGGAGCTGACAGATACTTACCGGTATGACGGAGCTCCGGCAAGCTGGACGGAACGGTTCGTAACGTGGCGCAGACCGGAGCTGCTAGGTCCAGGGTGCGTATTACTCCCGGGAGCTGCTGAAGGGAACGGTGTTCAGGTAACCTATGATCCGCAGATCGTCCGGCCGGAGATTACCGCACATGTGTACCAGAACCATTATGGCCAGGACACGGTGTGGCATAGTCTGGACTTCCAGGTTCTCCAGCCCGGGTCAGAGGGCGTATTGGTGTTTACTTTTGAGTTTATATAAGACGCACGGCACGGGTACAACATTCACATAAAGGCGGGATTCAAATGAACAGAACCATAGATCAGACCTGGGTCGATGAGGCTTGGAGTAAGGCGCTGGAGAAGACGAGAACGAACAGTATCAGCATCGGGGCGGAGTTCCCGCATGCCAGTCAAGGCGGCAAGTATGTGCTGGAAGTGCCGAGCTGGTGGACTGCCGGCTTCTGGCCGGGCCTGCTCTGGCAGCTCTACGCCGGGAGCGGCGATGAGAGTCTGAAAGCGGTAGCCGAGCGCTGCGAGGAGCGGCTGGATGAGGTGCTGGACGGCTATGTGAAGCTGGACCATGACCTTGGCTTCATGTGGCTGCTGACCAGCGTCGCCAATTACAAGCTGACAGGCAGAGAAGAATCACGGGTCCGCGGACTGAAGGCCGCCAACTATCTGGCCGCCCGTTTCAACCTCAAGGGCCGTTACATCCGGGCCTGGAATCCCTGGAGGGAAGGCGAGGACAACAGCGGGGTCGCCATTATCGACTGCAGCATGAACACCAGCCTGCTGTTCTGGGCCTCAGAAGTCACCGGAGATCCGCGTTACCGGCATATTGCGGAGGCACATATGGATACAGTGCTGGAGCATTTTATCCGGCCGGACGGCTCCGTCTATCATATTGTCAACTTTAACCCGGAGACGGGCGAAGTGGCAGAGAAGCTGGGCGGACAGGGCTATGCGCCGGAATCGGCCTGGTCGCGCGGCGCGGCTTGGGCATTATACGGGCTGGCGCTGGCCTATCATCATACCGGCAAGCTGAGCTACCTGCATGCGTCCAAGCAGGTTGCGCATTTCTTCCTGACCCGGCTGCCGGAGGATCAGGTGCCGCAGTGGGATTTCCGTGCTCCCGGTGATGTTGGGGAGATCCGCGATACTTCTGCCGGTTCCTGCGCGGCAAGCGGTCTGTTGCTGCTGGCCGGGCTGGTGGAGGAATCAGAGGCTCATGTCTACCGGAACGGGGCGCTTAGAATTACGGAATCTCTCTACCGCAATTATGGAACTTGGGACAATCCCGGCGAACAGGGGCTGCTGCTTCACGGCACCAGCAATTATCCTGAGGACCGGAACATCGATGTGCCGCTGATCTACGGAGATTTCTTCTATGTTGAGACACTGGCCCGGATCAAGGGAGCAGGCCCGTTCTATTGGGAGTAGGAGGAGTATGACAATGACGAACAATAACATGACTCCGGTAATTGGAAATCCGGGAACAGGCGGCCAGGCGACAGGCAATCTGGCAATTCAGAGCAATCCGCTAAAGACTCGGGAAGACCTGCTGGCTGCCCTTGACCAGCTGACAGAGCCGCTTCGGCCGCTCTATAGCAGAGGCAGCGCCAGACTTGAGATCGGGATTACGGGAGCGAGCTATCCGGCAGCCACCGCCGGAATGGAGGGCTTCTCCCGGGTACTCTGGGGAATGATTCCGCTGCTCGCCGGAGGCGGGGAAAGTAGGCTATGGGCCACTGTACTGGACGGCATCCGTCACGGCACCGATCCGGCACATGAGGAGTATTGGGGCGATGTAAGGGACTATGATCAGCGGCTGGTCGAGATGGCCGCCTTCGGCTTCGCGCTGGCGGCTGTGCCGGAGCAGATCTGGGCGCCGCTTGCTCCGCAGGAGCAGGAGCATCTATACAACTGGCTGAACCAGATCAATTCCCGCCCATGCTACGACTGTAACTGGCTGTTCTTCAATGTGCTGGTGAATGTCGGCTTCCGCTCGGTAGGAAGGCCTTATGATGTTGTGCAGCTGGAGAGGAACCTGACGCGGATGGATGCGTTCTATCTGGGGGAAGGCTGGTACAGCGACGGCGTTAACGGACACTGTGATTATTACGGGCCCTTCGCCATCCATTATTATTCGCTGCTGTATGCGAAGCTGATGGAACGGGAAGACCCGGAGCGTTCCCGTTTGTTCAAAGAACGCGCCCGGCTGTTCGCCGCTGAATTCATCGGCTGGTTCGCCCCGGACGGCGCTGCGCTTCCCTACGGCCGCAGTCTGGCTTACCGGTTCGCCCAGTCTGCATTCTGGAGCGCCCTGGCGTATGCAGAGGTGGAGGGCTTCCCTGCCGGAGTGGTCAAAGGTATCATCCTGCGTAATCTGCGCTGGTGGTTCCGCCAGCCCATCTTCGATGCGGCGGGTGTGCTGACCATCGGATACACCTATCCGAATCTGGTCATGGCAGAGAATTATAATGCTCCCGGTTCGCCCTACTGGGCGCTGAAGACCTTCCTGCCGCTGGCCCTCGGCGCGGAGCATCCGTTCTGGAGCGAACCGGAGCTGCCGCTGCCGGAGCTTCCGGCGGTAAGTGTGCAGCAACCGCCGCATCTTGTCCTGGTCCGCGAACCGGCTTCCGGTCATATGGCCGCCTTCAACAGCGGGCATCTATCTACCAATGAGCATACGCATACCTCAGCCAAATACGAGAAATTCGTCTATTCCACCGGCTTCGGCTTCAGCGTGCCCCGCGCGGAATGGGGATTAGCGCAAGGAGCTTATGACTCCATGCTGGCACTCAGCGAAAGCGGGGACAATCTGTACCGGGTACGGCGCCGGAACCGGGAGACGGAGATCATAGACAATGTGCTGCGGTCTGTCTGGCAGCCGTGGGCAGACGTTGAAGTGCGCACCTGGGTGGTGGCGGGACTACCCTGGCATATCCGCATCCACCGGATTGAGACGGGCCGGGCGCTGGATGTTGCCGAGGGAGGCTTCGCGCTGGGACAGGAGACGGAGCTTGTGCAGCAACTGGACGAGTTGAAGGCGGCGGCAGCGACTCCATGGGGCACAAGCGCCATCCAAGGGCTAAAGGGTTATACGAAGGCTCAGCTAATCTCGCCGAATGCCAACACGAACCTGCTTCATCCCCGGACAGTGCTGCCTACCTTGACGGCATCACTGGAGCCTGGAGTTCACTGGCTGGCCTCGGCTGTGTACGGCGACCCTTCGGCGATTACGCCAATGGGAGGGGGACTCACTCCCGGTCAATTTCTGGAGCAGGCCCCTGACGTCTTGCTGAAGGTCAAGTTCGCCGTAGAGCGTATTACGGTGGTCACCTCTGGCGGAACAGAGCTCAGCATTCCGGTGCAATAGCACAACATCGGTTTCATAGCGCCATCACGCAAGCAGGCCAGCAGCTTCTCCAATTGGAGAGGCTGCTGGCCTTTCAAGGCTAACGGACAAAAATGTATGTTAAAAAACCGATCACAATTGGACTGAGAGCGGCGCGTGGGCCAAATGTAATCGAAAAACCGATCACAATTGGACTGGGAGCGGCGCGTGGGCCAAATGTAATCGAAAAACCGATCACAATTGGACTGGAAGCGGCGTGTGGACCGAATGTAATCGAAAAACCGATCACAATTGGACTGAGTGCGTAATCCAACCTCAACCCAAACAAACCCGCCACAAGCCTCTGCACCCGTGTGAATTATCCGGTGCAAAGAGTGGACCGACTGTACTCACAATTCCCTCACTCCGTATTGCTGCGGAACTGATTGGGCGTGAGACCTTTATACTTTTTGAACACCTGATAGAAATATTTCGTATCATTATACCCGGACTGCAGCGCAATATCCTCGATCCGCATTCCGGGATCTTTGAATAGCTGGCAGGCATGCTCGATGCGGACCTTGTGCAGATAATCGATGAAGCTGATCTTAAGCTGCTGCTTGAACAGCAGGCTTAAATATCCGGGGGTAATATAGATCTCCCTGGCGACGATCTCGCGGTTGATATCCTTCATGAAGTGCTCCCCGATATAGCTCTTGGCCGCTTCGAGCAGCTTGTTGCTGTTCTTCTTGGACGTCAGATGCTCACTGACCCGCTGGGCCGTCTCCAGCAGCGACTGGAACAAGTTATCCAGACTGGAGCGGGACAGGACATGGATCAGCTCGGTCAGATTTTGCCCAAAGACTTTATTTACATTGACATTGTTCTCAATACATAATTTATACAGGGCGAAGAACAGGGCGAAGCTTGACTTAATCACCTGGTCCCTGGAGACTGTCTCGGGCTGCAGGGCAACATTGAAAAGCGTGAGCTTATCGGCAATGTCCCCGGGAGAACCGCCGCGTACCGCCTTCAGCACCTCCTGCTCCTCATGCAGGGGATAGGAGGATTGAGAGGACTCGGCATCGAATTCTCCGCTGTACTCCACGATTTTGGCAATGCCGGTGTAGTTGGTGGTATTCAGGGCCTGGCAGGCCTCCACGAAGGAGTGGCGCAGATGCTCAATATTCTTGTCGATACTTCCGATCCCGGCGGATACAGTGAACTTCAAGAAGCTGGCGATATTCTCCTGAATAATCCGGATATAACCGCTTAATTCCTCCTGATCCGGCAGCTCGTCCATATTGAGGATTAGCACAATGTCGTCCTGATGCTCGAAGGCAACACATAGCACTGTCTCCGGCAGCGACTCCTCGCAAATATTCTTCAGCCCGTACTTCAGCAGCTCCGTATCCTCATGCATATACTTCTCATGCAGCAGCTGGAAATTGTCGATCCGCAGCAGAATGATGCCATACAGAAGATAGGGGAAAACCAGCTGGTTCATCTTCAGATTAACCAGCAGCCTGGAATACGAGGGACTCTCGGTGAGAATGAGCTGGCTTAACGTCTTCTCCTTCAGCAGGGGCAGACTCTCCCGGAAGCCTTGCCGCAGATGCTCAAGCGAAGTAATCTCCAGCTTCTCCGACTGAATCTGCTCCGTGATGGCCAGAACAGTGCTCAGAATCTCCTGCCGGCGGCTCGGCTTCAGCAGATAATTGCTGACCCCGGATCTTATGGCTTGCTGGGCATAGGCGAAATCATCGTATCCGCTCATGATGACCGATTTGACGCTGGGGTATTTCTCAGAGACAACCTTGATTAACTCCAGTCCGTCCATTTGCGGCATCCGGATATCCGTTAGCATGATATCGACGGCATAGGTATCCAGAAGTTCAAGTGCCTCCAGGCCGTCTCTGGCTTCGCCTGCAATATGGATGCCGTGCGACTGCCAGTCAATCAGGGTGGTGATGCCTACCCGTGCGCGCTCCTCATCATCCACAATAATCATATTATACAAGGGACCATCCCCTCCGATTTGTATTTGTATTGTCTATCCGCCCGGCTGTGTCTATTCTTGCAAGTCATTTACGATCACCGGTACTACGATCTCCACACGCGTGCCCTCTCCGGGAACACTGGTATAGTTCAAGGCATAGTCACCTTTATAAAAATGCTTCAGCCGTGCCTGTACATTCTGCACCGCATAGCCGCCGACATCCCGGGCAGTGTACACATCTGTCTCGTCAGGCATGGCAAGAATCTTTTGCAGCGTCTCGCTGCTCATCCCGCCCCCGTTATCCTCAATCACGAACCTCAGCTGATCTCCGGTACGCTGTCCGCTGATGCTTACCCGTCCGCCGCCGCGCTTGCGTTCAATGCCGTGGATCAGCGCGTTCTCAATGAACGGCTGCAGGCTGAGCTTCAGGATGACATAGGTGTACAGCTCCTCAGGAATGTCGATCACATACTCGAGAGATTCCTGGAACCGCATCTTCTGGAGCGACAGATACAGCTCAATCAGCTCTTTTTCCTTGGCTACGCTGGTGAAGCTCTTGCCCTGGTTCAGACTTAAGCGGAACAGCCGGGAGAGGTTGATGACCATCTCACTGATCTTGTCCTGTCCTGCCGCCTCCGCTTCCCAGAAGATCGTGTCGAGCATGTTGTAGAGAAAATGGGGGTTAATCTGGGATTGCAGCGCCTTCAGCTCCGCTTCCTGCTCCTTCATCTTCAGCAGATAGGCATCGTCCACAAGCGCCTTGATGTTGCCGACCATATTATTGTAGCCCCGGCTGAGCTGGCCGATCTCATCCCAATATTTGATCTCCACCTTCTCGTCGAACTGCCCGTTCTGGAAGCGCCGCATGGACAGCAGCAGCGTCTTGATCGGCGCTGTCAGGAAGGAGGAGAAGAACATGAGCAGAGGGATACTAAGCACCAGGCTGGCTAATACCATAACGAGCACTGCGGATTTGATGGAATTCAGCTCCCCGGTCAGCGAAGAGAGCGGAACACTGTACAGAGTGATCCAGCCATCCTGGTTGATGTTGTAATTCAGCAGCGTATCCTTGCCCTCCAGGCTGACGATAGTGTTGCCGGAGCGGATACCGGCCTTGGCCTGCTTCATCACGAACTTTGCGGCTTCGGGACTGTAGGTCTCTTTGCCTGCCGACAACAGCTGTGTGCCCTGTTCACTCAGAATGAGGATGCCGTGATCCTTGTCATACAGATTCGTCAGATAGGTTCGGCGGATGGTCTCCAGATTAATGCCGACGAACACGAAGCCGATCCGGTTCCCGTTCACAATATCACGGATAATCCGGGTCATGCCGAGCTTGTCATTGCGGTTGCTCTGAATGAATACATTGTTCTCTTCTGTCAGCGGGAACCAGTAGGAGGCACCGTTTAAGGCAACGGTCTGTTTATAAGTATCATTTGAGGTAATTTTGCTCAGACTATACGCACCGCTGCTGTCATCGGTGGCAACCTGAAACAGCGGCTCGGACAGGCTGCCGTAGAGAGCCAGATAATCGAAGCTTCCGGTTACCAGCATCTGGTTCATGATCGACGCGGTGGGTCCGTTATAGAGCTGGTTCTCAATCTTCGCCGAATCCGAAGTATTGCTCCGCAGCGTGTCCTGAACGACTAGAGCGAGGCTGAATACCGTGACCCAGTCGGCTAACGTCTTTTGCATACGGGCGAGATTACTGTCAATCTGCTTGAGCACACTCTGGTTGGAATTGCTCACCTTATTGATAATCTGCTGCTTGGAGATCTTATAGGAGTAAGCGCCCAGCGTGCAGGCCACCCCGGTGATCAGCAGGAAGATCAGAATGGTTATCTTGTATCGCAGGTTCATATTCAAGTAGTAGCGCAGCACAGGATCACTAACCTTTTTGTTTTTTATCTTATGCGCAATGCCGAATATACACAAGGGAGCTGACAAACGAAGTCGACAATTTTCAACATTACTCTCTTTTTCTCTACTGACCCTGACTCTGATGCTCTGGTACGATGTGTTCAGAAACAAAGAAAGCAACCCACGATCCATAACAAATAGGGGGAATTGACATGGTTATGAATTCAAAATCCACACGTAATATACTGCTGGTTACGGCCCTTGCGGCAGTCGCGGTGCTTAGCGCATGCGGAGGCGGCAATGACAAGAACAATAATGCAGGCAGCAGCACGAACGGCGGTACAACAGGCTCTGCGGACAAGGAAGTGACGCTGCGTCTGTTCTCGAATCTTCCCGACCGTAAATCCGGCCAGGGGCTGGCAGAGCAAATGGTAATCGACAACTATATCAAAGCGAATCCCAATGTCAAGATCGATATCGAGACCCTGGCCGAGGAGCCGTTCAAAAACAAGCTAAAGGCGTACATGGCCTCCAACGAAGCGCTGGATGTGACCATGGTTCACGGCGGAGCAGAGCTGAATACGCTGGTACAAGCCGGCTACGTGAAAGAGCTGGACCCTAAGGAATACGAAGGCGATACTTTTAAATTCCTGCCGGGCGTGTACAAATCATTCACCTTCAATGATAAGCTGTATGGCTTGCCCCGCAACAGTGACTATGAAGTGATCTATTATAACAAAAAGCTGTTCGATGACAACGGCATCAAGATTCCTACCACCTACGCCGAGTTGCTGGAAGCGGGCAAGCAGTTCCGCGCCAAAGGCATTGAGCCGATGTCGATGAACGGTAAGGACCTGTGGAGCTTCGCAGCCTTCTTCCAGGACCTTGTCGTACGCCTCACCGGCGATCAGAACCTGATGCTGGATGCGGTAGCGAAGAAGAAGAATTTCACTGGTGATGAGAATTTCACCAAAGCTGCTGAGCTGCTGGCCCAGGCCAGAGACACCAAGCTGTTCCAGGAATCGTTCATGACAGCGGACTACGGCGCATCCCAGAACCTGTTCACGCAAGGCCGGGCTGCCATGTGGTACATGGGCTCTTGGGAAGCAGGGATGGCAACGAATGACAAGCTGCCGGAAGACTTCCGCAACAATGTGAATGTACTGAAATTCCCGGTTGTCGAAGGCGGCAAAGGCAAGGATACCGATCTTCTGGCCTGGAACGGCGGCGGATATTCACTGGTGAGCAGCTCGAAGCATCCTGAAGAAGCCAAGAAGTTCTTCGACTATATGATGTCCGCCGATCAATGGGCCAAGATTGTATGGGATACCGGAGCAGCTGTACCGGCACAGAAATATGAGCTTACCGGCAAAGAGAGCGAGCTGCAGAAGCAACTGACTGAGGTTCTGACAGGGGCTACCAGCACAGCGGGTTCTATCGCCCTCGACTCGGGTACACCTAAGTTCAAGGATGATGCACAGAATGCCTTCGGCAAGTTCTTCGCCGGCGGAACAACACCTGAGCAGCTGCTGGCCGATCTTCAAAAGGCTGCGGAAACACAATAACAGATCACAAACACAGATAACAGATCACCACTATAGAGAGTGAAAGGAGACGGGGCGGGAAGCAATCTTGCCCCTCTCTAATCTTAAGGATGGAGTTGGAGTTCCATGCAAAAAGTATTTAACAACAAAATGGCAATCTTTCTGTTCGTCTTTCCGGGGATTCTCCTATTCGCCCTGACCTTTCTCGTGCCGATCGTACTCAGCGCGTATTACTCGTTCAGAGACACCCTGTCTCCGGGTACGCCCTCGGCATTCATCGGATTCGCCAACTATACGCAGCTGCTGCTCCACGATTCACGGTTCTGGCTGGCACTTAGAAATGCCGTACTGCTTGGTTTGGGCTTTATCCTGATCCAACATCCGATTGCCATCTTTTTTGCCATTATGCTGGACCGCCTGGGCGGTAAGGCAGAGAAGTGGTTCAGAACGATTTTCTTCATCCCATGTGTCATTTCTGTAGTCGTTATTTCAAAGATGTGGCTGTCCCTGCTGGACCCTACCTTCGGCGCCTTCAACAAAATGCTCGATTCCCTGGGGCTTGGAATGCTAAAGCATGCCTGGCTGGGGGATAGCAGCACCGCGCTGATCTCCATGCTGTTCATTCTGATCTGGGCCGGCTTCGGCTGGGGATTGCTGTTCTATTATGCAGGACTCAAAGGCATTCCCGATGATTTGTATGAAGCCGCTTCACTGGACGGAGCCTCCGGCTTCCGATTACACTGGCGGATTACAGTTCCGCTGCTGTCACCGGTTATTACGGTGCAGATTACTTTGGCTATGATTACCGCCTTGAAACAGATGGAAACCGTGTTCCTGACCACCAACGGCGGTCCCGGCGATTCCACCCAATTCCTGGCCGTGTATCTCTATAACAAGGCGTTCTCGGCCAGCCAATATGGTTATGCCAACGCCATCTCGATTCTGTTTATCATTGTCTGCCTGCTTGCCACCTATATCAGCAACAAACTGACCCGCAGTGATGCGACGGAATTCTAAGGAGGAATCACCATGACAAAAAGCACAAAAACCATACTATGGGTGTTCTTCCTGATCGTCGCCCTGGTCCAGCTGTTTCCGCTCATCTGGCTGATTGATTTCTCATTCTTAAGCAGCAATGAGTTTTACTCCTCCAGCGTCCTGAAATGGCCGAGTGATCCCCAGTGGCAGAACTATATCAATGCATGGGTGGACGGTAAATTCCTGCGCTACTTCATTAACAGTACCTTCGTTACCTCGGTAACCATTCTGTTAACAGTGATTCTGTCCCTTACGCTGGGCTATGCCTTTACCCGTATGCAGTGGAAGCTGCGCCCCATCTTCTTCACCATTATCCTGCTGGGGATTATGATTCCGATTCATGCGACCCTCCTGCCTAACTTTGCGATCTTCAAGGCGCTGGGCTTGACGAATTCCTATCTGGGGCTGATTCTGCCATACACCGCAGTGTCTGTACCGCTGGGAACCTTCATCCTGACAGGCTTCATGCGGAGCATTCCAAAAGCAATGGAAGAGTCCGCTGTAGTTGACGGCGCGAATATTTACCGGATTGTCTTCCAGATCATTGCACCGCTTACCGCGCCTGCACTGGTTACGGTCATTGTTACAACGTTCCTGAACTGCTGGAATGAATTCATTATGGCATCGACCTTCCTCAGTAAAGATGCGCTGAAGACGCTGCCCTTCTCGGTCATGAACTTCGCCGGCCAGTATTCTTCAGACTACGGCTCACAATTTGCGGTCATGGTGCTGACATCGATCCCGGCCATTGTCATCTACGCCATTTTCAATGAACAGATTACCAAGGGCGTGACAGCGGGTGCGGTAAAAGGCTAAACTCAAATTATCAAAACTTTTAGCGTATGCTCCCGAAGTCAGTTTTACGAAGAGAATTATACGCTATCAATACTCTTAGGAGGATTATAATGGATCACTTGTTATACGGCGTTGCTTATTATGATGAATATATGCCTTATGACCGTCTTACGCAGGACATCCAAATGATGAAGGATGCGGGCATTAATACCGTCCGGATTGCCGAATCCACCTGGAGCACGCATGAGCCGCAGAACGGGGTATTCGACTTCTCTTCTGTACAGAGAGTGCTGGATGCGATGCATGAGGCCGGCATTCATGTCATTGTGGGAACACCTACCTATGCGGTGCCGGCCTGGATGGTCAAGGAGCACCCGGAGGTGCTGGCCGTGACTGTGAAAGGGGAAGGCAAATATGGCGCCAGACAGATTATGGATATCACTAGTCCGGCGTATCTGTTCTACTCGGAGCGGATTATCCGCAAGCTGATGGCTGTGGTACATAAGCATCCGGCAGTCATCGGATACCAGATCGATAATGAGACCAAGCATTATGAGACAGCCGGACCGAACGTCCAGCTTAGATTCGTCAAATACATGAGGGAGACCTACGGAACGCCCGAAGCCATCAACCACCAGTTCGGTCTGGACTACTGGAGTAACCGGATCGACAGCTGGGAGGACTTCCCGTCCATGGTAGGCACAATCAACGGCAGCTTGGGGGCTGAATTCGCCCGGTTCCAGCGGGGACTGGTGAATGAGTTCCTGGCGTGGCAGGTCGGAATTGTGAATGAGTATAAGCAGCCGGGGCAATTCACCACCCATAATTTCGATTTCGAGTGGCGGGGGTATTCGTTCGGCGTTCAGCCTTCGGTGGATCATTTTGCGGCTTCGCAGCCCTTTGACATTGCCGGTACAGATATTTATCACCCGTCCCAGGATCAGCTTACAGGTGCAGAGATTGCCTTCGGAGGAGATATGACCCGCTCGCTGAAGCAGGATAACTACTTCGTGCTGGAGACCCAGGCGCAAGCGTTCCCCGAGTGGACGCCGTATCCGGGACAGCTGCGGCAGCTGGCGTTCAGCCATCTGGGCTCAGGCGCTTCGATGGTCGCCTACTGGCATTGGCATTCGATTCATAATTCCTTCGAGACCTACTGGAAGGGCTTGCTCAGTCATGATTTCCTGCCGAATCCGGTATATAAGGAAGCCCAGACTATCGGTGCGGACTTCAAGCGGTTAAGCGATCAGCTTATCGGACTGAAGAAGACCAGCAAGGTGGCTGTGATGGTCAGCAATGAAGCGCTGTCCGCCATCGAATGGTTCAAGCTGCCCGGCGGATTGATCTATAATGATGTAGTCCGCTGGATGTATGATGAGCTCTATAAGATGAACATCGCCTGCGATTTCATCCAGCCGGGAAGCCCGCGCCTCGGCGAGTATGAGCTTGTCGTGGTTCCTGCGCTGTACGCCGTCTCCGATGAAGCGCTCCGGCAGTTAAATGATTACGTCCGCAGCGGCGGCCATGTGGTCTATTCCTTCAAGAGCGGGTTCACCGATGAACAGGTGAAGGTTCGTCATACGGCGCAGCCTGGAATCATTCAAGAGGCCTGCGGGATTGCTTACAGTCATTTTGCCACGCCGAATGCGGTGACGGGACTTACCGGCAAGCTGTTCCCTAAGGGAGCCGAAGCAGGCGTTCACACCGTCCACACCTGGATGGAGATGATTGTTCCCGGTTCAGCGGAGATGCTGGCCAGCTACGATCATCCCCAGTGGGGCGAATATGCTGCTGTCACCCGTAATACCTTCGGTGAAGGAACAGCTACCTACATTGGTTGTATGACCGGACCTGCCGCACTTGCGGAGATCCTGCGCGATACGCTCCAGATAGCCGGGTTATGGGGAGCGGACCAGCAGCTGTCGTTCCCGCTCATCGTGAAGTCCGGCGTGAACCGCCAGGGCCGCGCTATCCGTTACTACTACAACTACTCAGCCCAGCCGCTCAGCTTCAAATATCCGCATGAGGCGGGTCAGGAGCTGTTGTCCGGCGATGCGGTGGGGCAGGATGAAGAACTTACACTTGATGCTTGGGGCGTTATGATTATTAAATAAACCGGGCACTCCTGTTATAGAATAGCTCTATCAAAGTACCTTGAGGAACAGGCAGGAAAATGGAATTGTTCCGTCCATAATTTCCTGCTATACTTTTGACAGGTTAGTTTGATAGGGGGTTACACGGATGGCAACGAATTGCTCATTAGCTAGGGAGTCCTCATGCAGAGCCTGATCCGGGGCGATACTTTGCGTGGGGTGCGGCAGGACAATCTTGATCGCCCAAACAGATATTATCGTTTCTAATCGCAGGCTCTGCACCTTATTGCATTAATCAATAATAATAAGGGGCTGAAGAGCTGTGAAAACAACATTTATTAGAAACCATCAATATAATTATATTAAGAAACAAGCGGATTTTGTGCTGAAAACACTGCGTTCGGTAGCGGACCGGCGTGTCCTGGAGACCGTAAGATACAGCGCCGAGCTCAACGTGACGGGAGCCTTTGCTTCACTGACCGAGGGGCAGGAGCAGATGCTGCGGTCAATCTCCACCTTCGAGAAGGCCGAGGACTTTCAGCAGTATACCAGCGGGCTGGAGCCTTATCTGGAGCCGTTTCCGCCGATTACGCTGAAGCAGATTCAGAAGCTGTTTCCCAAGAATAAAAAGATGAAGCTGCCTGATCTGCAGTGTTTTGATTTCCGTTATGTCACTTATCTGGCCTGGGCGGACATTGCCACGAACAAGCTGTTCATCGTCTATCCGCATGAAGGGCAGTTCATTGGTGTGGAAGGCCGGATGCTGCCTGTGCACAAGAAGGGCTACTGCCTGTTCTGCAACCGGCAGCAGGAGCTTGCCTTCCTGACTGTCAAGACCAAGCCGGAGCTGGCGGCGGCAGATAATTTTGCTTCCGTAGGCCAGTATGTATGTATGGATAATCAGGGCTGCAATCAGAGCATTACGGATATAAGCGCGCTGGAGCGGTTCGTCCTCTCGGTGCGCAAATAGCAGGATAGTTTGATTAAAAGAGCAGAGCAGCGGTTCCCGGTTGGGGGCCGCTGCTCTATTTGTGTTGCAGGGTAGAGGGCCTATCTGCCAGGCTGCGTCGTCATCGTCAAATCTGCCAGTTCCTCCAGAAGCTGCTCCTCCAGGCGGATAATCTCGCACATATTCCTGTGCAGCTTCACCCGTGCGGCGGGCTTGTTGCCCGAGCACATTCCCTTAATCATGAACTGATTGACCAGATCCCACTTCTCGCCTGCCTGACGGTAGCCTTCAGCCGCCCGGGATAGAGCAGGCGCCGGGCCTTCGCGCTCCAGCAGCTGCAGAAACTGGCTGAACCGGATTCGGCTGATCGGCAGCGCGTTGGCGTAGATCTTGAAGGCTGAACTGGCTTCAGCTGTATTATCAGGCTGTATCCCGGTCTCAAGATAAGCCTGGGCATACGCTCTGAGCTGGACGCCCACCTGATCCGGCCGAATCTGTTGGGCAGGGCTGGTGAGCACCTCTTGGAGGATAGTCTGCCAGTCTGAGCAGGAACGGGAGGTTTCGCACCGCCCGAATAAGGCGTAGAAATGACAGGCCCCTTCTAGGATGCTGAAATCCACCGTCTCAAGTTCCCTTCCATAGTAAGCATCTGTCAGATAGATCAGGTTCTTCTCCCGGTCCAGACCTACGGCAAGACAGGCATGGCTCGTATGCAGCCTGCGGTAGGCTACACACCAGGGACAGTCATAGGAGTCGAAGCCGACCAGAACCGGCATGCCTGCGGACAGCTGATTCTCCAGCAAGTCAAGCATGTAGCTTCGATCCGTTGCCGGTCCAGTCCGTTCGATATATGTGAAGGTAAGGCCATGGTACGCAGACAGGTAGCCGGTATTGATCCGGGGCAGACGTATCCGCTCAATCAGCGGCTGGTCCGGGGCATGCGGCTCATCCAGGTACATCTGCCAGGCATCGCCGTACATGCCTTTGCTATCAAGTCCCTGCCACTGCGCTACAGACTGGATGCAATCATCAATGCAGCTGCGCAGCTTAGGGTACAGGGTACTCTTAACAGGAGCAATGTTCAACACTGCTTATCATCTCCTTCGCCGAGCAGAAGTGGCTGTGCAGCCGGTCGCGGTAAGAAGCGGGAGTCATGCCGCTGAATTCGCGGAAGAGCCGGTAGAAATATTTCATGTCATAAATGCCGACCTCAAGGGCCACGGACTGGACGCCAAGCTTCGTGAACAGGAGCAGGAGGCAGCTGTATTTCATCCGGATCTCCTGGAAGATCTGGATGTAGGACCTGCCGGTCTTATTCTTGAGCAGCCGCTGGAACTGGCGGGAGCTCATCGCAAGCTGGCGGCTCATCTCATTCAGCGTGATCCGCTCATTATAGTTACTGATCATATATAAGAGGACATCATGCAGCGGGTCGTACTGGGTTCCCGGGCGTTCGGCGAAGGGAAGGTCTGCAGCGGGCATAATCAGCTTCGCCAGCTCCAGCAGCGGCGGGTATAGCCGCTGCTCATCCATGAGCAGGCCAGAGTTCAGCATCCCCTGCAGCCGCCCGAGCAGGAAGAGAATTTCCTTATTCTTCTCCCTGTATCCGAACCATTGCCGCACCTCCAGCAGCTTCAGCAGCGGCAAGAGGGCCTCTTCGGACAAGGGACCCTGCAGCTCTCTGAGCACACTGTCAAGCCCGGGCCTGAGCATACAATCCAGGATCAGCAGCGGCTCGGTACCGCTCAGATCCTGCGGATGAAAGACATGGGACACCCCCGGCGGAATCACTAGCACATCCCCCTGCGTCACCTGCATTTTATCCTCACCTGCCAGATGAATGCCTGTCCCTTGAACCACGTAGGCCAGCTCTACAAAGTCGTGCTGATGACGTACGGAAGTGACCGTTTTTTGAGTCAGGAGCATTTGTACGGGTGAACAGGAGTCGAATACATAGTCCCCCGTAAATAGCGGAAAAGCTTCCATTAACAAACCTCCGTTTCCTGCTTCCTTATGTTGGCAACTGGAATCCATCCTAGTATATCTCAATATTTTGGCGCATTCAACCATATATTAACAACTTAAAATTTGGTATATTCATGCTATTCATTCCAATTATGCAACCTGAAAGGGGTAGACACATGCAGCAGAAAGTCATTGAGATTATCGCCGAAATCAAGGAGGAACCAGGCTTGCTTCAGACGCTCAGCGGAGCTTCTGACCTGACCCTGGACGCCGCACTTGACTCCCTGCAGATCATTAATTTTATTCTGAGAGTCGAGGATGAATTCAATATAGAGGTAGATTTCGATACCTTTGATCTGGAGCACCTGAAATCAGTGGACCGGTTCTCCGCTTATGTCGCCGGGCTTGCCGTACAATGAGGAATGCTGTGCACTGCGGCAGCCTGGAGTCGGAGCGGTACTGGCGGGAGGAGGATCTGGCCTCCTTGCCGGCCATTCCCGATACGAAGGCACTGGCTATCGTGCAGGCGATGGATGAGATGCTGTTTGTCTTTTGCGGGAGCGGCGATGTTCTCTTAACCCGCCAGGGGATGAACCGGGCACAATATGACTATCTGCAATCGCTCGGTTATGCCTTCAGCACCAATATGGATACGCTCAGTCTGGAGGCAGAGGCGTCTGTTCCCGCACAGGCGGCGCTGAATGTATTTGAACTGCTGGGCCGGATGGAAGCCGGGCAGGAGCCGGACCGCTTAATACCGGAAGGAGCGCTGCTGGAGCCCTTTGCTGTGCTTCCCGGGACACAGGAGGCGGTTAGCCGGTACAAGCTTTTGCCCACGTTGCCTAATGAAGAGATTGTACGGGCGGTGAATACCAAGAGCTATTCTACGGCGATGCGGGACCGGCTGGGGCTGCCGAATATTGCGGTAGTGGTCCACAGTATGGAGGAGCTGCTGCAGTCGGGACAAGTGCTGCTGGAGAAGGGAGCTTTTCTGATCAAGGACGAGTATGGGGTATCCGGTAAAGGGAATCAGCTGGTGGATTCAGAGCGTATGCTGCGCCGGATGGCCGGGCATCTGGAGTCGAGCCGTAATCAGGGGAAAAGAATCCGGTTTGTCCTCGAGCCGCTGCTGGACCGGGAGACAGACTTCTCCTGCCAGTTTCAGATTGATCCGGAAGGCCGGATCACCCTGTTGTCCGTTCAGCAGCTGGTGAATCAGGGCTTCGCCTTCGGAGAATCCCACTCCCCGCAGCCGTCTCTGCTGGACAAGCTGGAGAAGGAAGGCTACTGGGAGACTATGCACAGCATAGGCCGGGAGCTGTACGCTGACGGATATTACGGGGAGGTATGTGTCGATTCCATGCTGCTGCGTGACGGAAGCCTGGCGCCTCTGGTAGAGATCAATGCCCGCAAGTCGATGAGTCTGATTAAGCATCATGTGGACCGCCGGTTCAAGCAGGAGGGTGTGCACACCTGCCTGATTCAGGTGCCGCTGGCGGCTATGGGCAAGGTTCATTATGAGGAGCTGCTGGAGCGGATGGAGGAGACGGGGATTTTGTTCTCGCTGGAGACAGGGGAAGGTGTGATGCCCTTGACCTCAAGCGCGCTCCAGCCGCTGGACCCCGCCCGTACTGCCGGTTCCGTGAAGGGCAAGCTGTATGCGGCCCTGACTTACCGGAGTGAAGACAGCAAGCATAGGCTCATCCGTACGCTGGACGAGTCTCTCATGCGCACAGGCTATACTATCCTGCGATAAAGAAAGGAACCCTCCAATGAATAACACCGTGACGATTCTATGCTCAGGCTTTGGTCTCGGCTTCTATGTCCCTGGTCTGCTGCTGGAACGCAAGTTAACCGCGCTGGGTCTTCAGGCGGAGATTGAGGTGTTCGAGAGCTTAATGCCTGAGCGCAAAAAGGAACAGACAGACAACAGCCGCAGGGCGTATCAGCAGAGCTTCGCCGTAGCTCTGACCTCACAAAAAATACCGTCCGATATAAGAAGCAGCCTTGACCCTGCAGCCGTTGAACAACTGCTGCAGCAATGGAAGCATGAGGAACGGCAGCATTTCATCGTCTTGTCCGGGCACTGGGTGCATATCATGGACCAGTACCGTGAGCTGGCGGGGGTGAGCGTGTATGCTGACCTGCTGTATATTGACGCCGGCCTGTCGCCATCGTGGAAAAATCTGCGCAAACTGAATCCGGGTTATGCGGAAGGCTATCATGAAGTAAGCCTGTATGATCCCGGGAAGCAGGAGATTCTGTGCAGCATCGATGCCGGGTCTGGGGAAGCACTGCCTGCCGCGGCGAGGAACGGGCGGCTGGTCGTTCATGGGGGCGGCTGGGGGATTGGAACCTTCCGTGAGAAGTTTGACGCGCTGGAGTCGGCGGGGTACGAGCTGGATATCGCCGCTTACAGTATTCAGGAGATTGGCGAGGCTATCCATGGAAGACGTTATTATATGAATGATCCGCAGTGGCGCACCTGGACGAAGGACAGCAGCGGGCAGTATACCTTCCCGCCGTTTGCAGAGGTAACCGGTAACCGGACGGAGCATTTCCCGCCCTGTCAGAGCTATGGGGAGGGGATGTTCGGAGTTATCCGGCAGGCATCCGCAGTCATCAGCAAGCCGGGCGGCGGCGCTTTGATAGATTCGCTGGCTTCGGGTACACCGCTTGTGCTGCTGGACCCCTTCGGCCCGCATGAGAAGATCAACAGTGATCTGTGGGTCAAGCTTGGTTACGGCATTACTTATGGAGAGTGGGCCATGTCAGGATATGATGATGATGAACTGCGCAAGCTGGCGGATAACCTCAGAGCCGCCAACGGTCAATACCCGGACTATGCGGCAAGCTATGCCGAACAATTATCCACAGCAGGAGGGAGAAGCTAATGCAGCCTACCAGTAGAGTGAGCCTGGACGAGCAGTCCTTTGAGGCATTGAAACGTACAATCAAGAATGTGGTGGTCCCGCACCGGGAACGTAAGCATGATCCCGGCTTCAAGACGGTGATGCCGGAGATTATGTCCCTCAAGCTGACCAACCGCTGTAATCTGCGCTGCAAGCATTGCTATCAATGGAATGAAGACGGCTACCATCATGATATGGATGCCGCTGAACAGAATCTGGATATGGATCTGGGAATGATCCAGAGGCTGCTGGAGGAGACGGATGAAGCGCAGTCCCGCCTGTATTTATGGGGAGGGGAGCCGCTGTTTCACCGGCAGGCCAAGGAGATTCTGGAGCTGCTGAAGGAGCACCCCCGGGATACTACGATCTGTACCAATGCCTATATGATTCCGAAGTTTGAAGAGGAGCTGTGTGCAATCTCCGACAATCTGGAGCTGCTGATCCCGATCGAGGGGTTCCAGGAGGAGCATGATTTCCTGCGCGGCAAGAATTCGTTCCAGAAGGTCATCGACGCCGTTGACCGTTTGCTGGAGCTGCGCGAGCAAGGCCGCTTCCGCGGCCGGATCTCGGTGCACAATGTGATTAATGACAATATGATCGGCCGGTTGTATGAGCTGGTGGAATTTTTTGAGCAAAAAGGCGTCGATCTGGTCCTGCTCTGCTTCCCCTGGTATATCTCTGAGGAGACCAGCTTTGCGATGGACCGCTTCTATGATGAACACTTCCAGTGGCTGGCTGAGCTTCCGCCGGATCACCGGAGCAGCTGGCACGCGTTCAAATACCATATCAAGCCGGAGAATATCACCAGACTGACCGAAGACCTGAAGCGGATTAACAGCAATACCTGGCACAATACCCGAATCCGTTATCAGCCGGGTCTCGATTTTGATGAGATTGAGGATTTTGTGGCCGGCAAGCCGATGAAATCCCGCAGTACGTCGAAATGTCTGGCGCTCAGTACCCGGGTGGATATTGCCCCGAATGGCATGGTGAGCGCCTGTAAATTTTTTGGGGAGCTGGCTATTGGCAATGTGAAGGATCAGACGCTGACAGACATATGGAATTCTGCGCGTTATGACCGGCTGCGGCGGATTATGGACGAAGGCTTGTCTCCGGCCTGCTCCAAATGCAATGTGCTGTACTTGAACACCTATGCTGCGCTGGCTCAGATATGAGCAGTGTGGCAGAGGGGCCAAGCTATAAGCTCGGTATTCTGGGCGCCTCAAATATTGCGGTTCCAGCGATGCTGGAGCCGGCACGGGTAGTGGAGAAGGTGAAGGTCGCGGCAATTGCCAACCGCACCTTGGCGAAAGCGGAGGCCATGGCCGAGGCATACCGGATTCCCTATGTGGCAGGTAGTCTGGACGAGCTGCTGGAGCTAGACGAGCTGGATGGAGTATATATTGCGCTCAGCAATGAGCTTCATGCGCAGTGGGCGATCCGGGCCTTGAATGCGGGCAAGCATGTCTTGGTGGAAAAGCCGATCTGTCTCCATCCCGAAGAAGCGGAGCAATTAAGGCAGGCGAAGAACAACCCTGCGGCTCCGAAGCTCACTGAGGGGTTGATGATTGCCTGTCACCCCTGGCAGCAGGCGCTGAAGGGCATCGTCGATTCGGGCGAATTCGGCGCGCTGCGCAGGATCAGCACCCGAATCTCCGTTCCTGCCAAGAACGGGCATGCCGGAAATTACCGGAGTGTCAGGGAGAAGGGCGGAGGGGCTTTTGCCGATCTGGGCTGCTATTGGCTGCAATTCGTGCAGATGCTTGCCGGTCTAGAGCCGGAGGAGATCCTGGCGGAGTCGGCCTTTGACGGGCCGGATGGCTGTGACTGGACCTTTCAGGCGGCGCTGCAATACAAGAACGGACTGAGGGCCGAGTGCCTCACTTCCTTCGAGCTGCCATACCGGGCCTCGCACACCCTGTATTTCGACCATACCGTGCTTACGGTCCCGGATTTCTTCCGGCCGATCAAGGGGTTCTACAAGCTCAAAATCCGGCATGATCTGCCGGACAACCGCACCACCCTATGCGAATTCGAACCGCTGAACTATTATGTGGGCCAGCTGGAGGCTTTTGCGGCAATCATGAGCGGGCAACGGGCCGAGGGCCTGGGCGCTACCTGGGAACGGGTGCAGCTGCAAGCCCGGATCATGGCCGGGGCGCAGCGGTGCCGGGTTTAGCTGTGAAGCAGACCGACGATGACCGAAACAAACGCCACAGCAGCGCCCCCCCTGACCGGAGAGTCGCTGCTAGTGGCATGATTACCTGATAGGACAGGAGCCATCCAGACATCCGGGGCTGGTGGCGGATTCGGTATTATCATCGGATACAGTCTCCACCTTGGACCATGCCTGATCCAGCACCTCTTTGAATACTGATTGATCCCGGGCACCCGATACAGAATACGTTTCATTAAACAGAAAATACGGCATTCCCCGTACGGAGGCAAGGCGGCTATCTTTTTCATCCTTTTGCACTTCTGTTGTGAATTGGTTACTCTCCAGGACCGCCAGTGATTTCGTTCCATCCAGACCTGCTTCTGCTGCCAGTAAGGCAAGGGTACTAGGGTCGTTTATGTTAAGTCCTTCTGTAAAATAGGCTCTGAAGATACGTTCCGAGAGCGCATAAGCTTTCCCATGGGCGGCCGCATAATGCGTTAGGCGGTGTGCGTTAAAGGTGTTTGCCGGCACGGTCTGATCAAACCGATAATCGAGGCCTGTCATTCTTGCCATTTCAGTAACCTGCATATAGGCATGTTTTGCCTGGGAGACACTCATCCCTGCATGTTTGGAAGCCGTTTCGTAAATCGATTCTCCTGCTTGCGGATAATAACCAGGTACCATTTCAAAGCTGTGGAGCACGATTTCTACCTCATTTTTGTAATCAAACTGTTCCAAGGCGGCTTCAAACTTTTTTTCCCCAATATAGCAAAACGGACAAGTATAATCGAACCATATATCTACTCTCATCTTCATCTCCCCCTCATTTCTTAATCACGATTTTCCCGCGTTTAGGCTGCATCTCACTTTTTAAGAATACGCTGACCCTGCTGAAGTCTGCCATGCTCAACCAGGGCTTGCCAGGCCGTCAATGTAACCGTAGGTATGGCATCAGTCTCTTCGAAGGAAAGACTCTCCGGGATAACAGCAAGGTGATCCTGCCGGTTAAAGCTATTGCTTTCATTGTTATATCCATTCCTTTCTTTTTGAAGAAGTAGTCACAAGTTGTTTAGGCAACACTTGTTTGATATGATAGTAGTACGATATTCCCATGAATACAACCAGCAGATATTCACGAAACGTATGTTAAGCAACAGATTATGAAATTTGATGCCTTAGCTTAGAAAGGGACTTGGCTATGTTAAATCAGGATGACAAATGAAGAGCTCCTGAATCTGGGCCGAGGCGCAGCAGCGACGGGTCTATCTGTGAAGCAACCCGCCAATAGTCCAAACGCACAAGCAGCGACTTCCGTTACCGGAGAGTCGCTGCTTGTGTCTTATCGGTTCTGCAACGAAGGCGGCTGCTTTGTCCAGGAGCGCTCGTTGTTCAGCACATATATTCCCAGCGCCTGCTCGAAGGACAGGCCGTGATTATAGAATGCCAGCATCTTCGCGGCGAAGCGCACACTCTTATCTGCGCTGGGCGACTGCAGCAGCTCTGTTGCCAGCGTATGGAAATTCTTCGGCTGGGCTTCCGCAGCACCGACGGCATCCAGCAGCCCCTTGTGGCTTGGAAAAAGCATGCGGTTATAAGCCAGGATCATTCTTCCGCTGAAGAAGACCAGATTGCTGGCAGTATGGGCGAGCAGGTAGGCGTCGTCCTTCCGGGCCGCCTCTTTGGCGAAATACAGCCCGAATAGATAGATCTGGGCGCAAAAGTCCTGCAAATTGCGCTCGCGGTTCTCCTCAGGATAGACGGGAATCCGGGCCACCAGCTCATCCAGCTCCGGGATTCTGGAGAAGAGCACCTCTGCACCAGTAAAAGCATACCTTGTCGGCTCATTGGCCTGCCGGGCTGCAAGCTCCAGAAACCGGCGGTTAATTACCTTGATATCGACGTATCCGCCTTCATAGGTGCTGACTTCGCGGTCCACATAGGAGAGCCTGTCGTTCCGCTCATATTCCTTATAGGCTTCATCGGTGAAGACCAGATGGACATCCACATCCGAGGTCTCGCTGGCGGTTCCCTTGGCTACTGATCCGCTGGTAATTGCCGCCAGACAAGAAGGGTCTTGCTCCAGCTTCTCCGCCAGCTTTTCCAGTGTCTGTCTGTGGTGCGCGTACATATTGCGTTCAGCCTCCTTGAATGAATTCTGCTGCGTTAAGCGTATCAATAGGACAGCTTGCCAGCTATGGTCAATTCAGACATTCAGGCTCCCGCCTGCTCTGTCTTCCCCTGAGTCGCCGTCTGCTCTGCGGCACCGCTGCGGATGAGGCTTCTCCGTCCGGCGAGGGTGACCGCCAGAATAGCTGCACCGGAGACGAGCAGAATGAGTGAGCCGGGAAGCCGGTCGAGAAGGACGCCATAGAGCAGCATTCCGAGCGGAGCGATGGAACCGGCGATGCCCTCTACCAGACCGAATACGCGTCCGCGGTACTCTTCCTCGGTAGTCTGCTGCAGATAGACTTGAACCGGAATGTTAATGACCATAATCATGACGCCGATAAGGATCAGCAGCGGCAGGAAGAGAAGGAAGGTGGCATTCGGGGTGAAATCAAGCAGCAGCGGCACTGCCAGCGCGAGGAATAACACTCCCAGTGCGCTTAAGCCTCCGAGGATCGGCTTCACTGGACTCTTGCTCTGGGGAAGTACAGCAAGCAGCAGCGACATCAGAAGTACGCCTGCCGCCAGCATTGCTTCGAGGACTCCATATTGCTTCGAGGAGAGTCCGAGTGTCTGTACTGCAACATAGGGCAGCACAACATTCAGGGCGACGACGAAGAAATTAATCCAGAACACAATACCCATCAGGGAGCGGAGGACCGGACGGCGGATCACATAAGCGAAGCCTTCCTTCAGATTCGTGCGGAACCCGTTAACAGCAGTGCCCAGACGTTCGCGGAGCGGCTGGGGGTCTGCGGCTTCGGCAGATTCAAGGGCAACTTGAAGAGGTGAAATCGGTTTGTATCTCAGCATGCAGCCCATCACGGTCGAAACGGTGAAGCCAGCCGCGTTCAGCAGCATGAAATCCTGAAGGGGAAGGAAGGCATACAGAAGACCGGCGAGAATCGGAGCCAGCAGGTGACCAGCCGATCCGGCAATCTGATTGAGTGATCCGGCCCGCTGGACGGAGCCGCTGTCTACAAGCATCATCATCGAGGAGGAGACTGAGATACTATAGAAGGTAGAGCAGATAGATAATAGAATGAGCGACAGATAGATAGTCCATAGGAACAATCCCTCCAGCGAGACGAACAGAAAGGCTAGGGACATAATCAGGGCACTGGCCAGGTCCGAGCCGATCAGCAGCCTGCGGCGGTTAACTCTGTCGGCGAGCACACCGGCGAAGGGGGACAGCAGGATTCCGGGCAGCAGCCCGCAGAGCAGTGTAACAGCGAAACTGCTCCCTGAGCCAGTCTCGTTCAGAATGTACAGCCCAGCTACGAAGGTATACATACTGGAGCCGAGAACAGAGATCAGCTTGCTGCCGAAGAAGAGGAATATGTTACGGTTAGTCGCTGCCTTATCATGGGTTGCGGATGTTATTTGAGACATAATAGCACTCCCTTTGATCGAAAGTTAAATTTAATTAAACTTATTGTATGAGTAAAAGTTAAGGAATGCAATAAAAAGTTTAATTTAATTTAACTTTATCGTATTTTCAGCTTTCTCTTAGGGTATAGGTAAGCTATACTGAAAAGAAAAGCTACCCGGAAAGTTGGCAAGCAGATGACCACCAAACAAACTATTGGAGAGAAAGTCAAGCAATTGCGCAAGTCTAAGGGACTTACGCAGACGGACCTCGCCGGAGACCATATGACCAAGAGCATGCTGAGCCAAATCGAGAATGGACGCGCCTTGCCCTCGATGAACAGCTTGCAAGTTCTGGCCGGCAGGCTGGGAGTTGATCCGGGCTATTTCCTCGAAGGCGAGGAGGAGGCTGAGCTGGCTCCGCTTGTCCGGGAGATGGAGGCCGAGTTTAAGGCGAAGAATTATAGGGAGGTCATCCAGCGGCTCCAGCCGCTCACGGAGCATACGCTTCCGATGACGATTGATGCTGCACGCCTGCTGGAGTTCTATGTAAGCTCCCTTTTCTATACAGGTGCCGGAGGCGGGGAAGCGGAGCTGGAGCGTGCAGCGCTAATCTATGAGCGCTTCGGCTTATTTGTGGAACGGGCGAAGGTGCAGTATATTTCCTATGCCCTGAATTTCGCACAGAGCAGATATGCCGAAGGGCTGGAGCTGATCCGCCGGGTCCGCAGGGAGTACGAAGCTAACAAGGTGGGGAATGATTTTATCTTTGAAATCGATCTTCATTATGCCGAGAGCATTAGCTTGTCTGCCTTGGGGGATTATGCGGGAAGCCGTGAAGCTGCATCGGCGGCGCTTCAGGTGTCGCGGGAAGAGGGAATCTACTATATGACGGATCATCTGTACCGGGTGCTCGGGATTCTGGCGCTGACCGAAGGAGAGGCTTTGGCGGCAGAGGAGGCCTTGAAGAAGGCCAGAGTATTCGCAGAATTCACCGAATCTCAGGATTCACTGAAGCTGGTGGTGATCGGAGAGATCAGACTTGCGGTAGCTAAAGGAGAATACAGCAAGGTTCTTGCACTGGCGGAGCAGTATCCGCTGGAGGACGAACAGTACGCGCCCAGCGTTCAGCTCATGTCTGGCATCGCCTGGTATCATCTTGGCCAGGACGATGAAGCGCTGATCTGCCTGTCCAAGGCTGAGCCGGGTAATCAGGTCTACCACCCGCTTGACCGCGGCAACCTGTTGACAGCTTATGCTTACCGGGCACAGATCTATATGCGCCGGGGCATGAAGGAGGAGGCGCTGCGGCTGGCCGGGTTCGCCTATGATCAGGTGAAGGAATACCCGCCTTCCATATACACCGAAATGATCAACAAAACTTACCGCGAGCTGCATAACTAATAGAGCATCAGAGCTAAACAAGTGAATTTATTCAATAAATAAAGTAATGTATGAAGTTGCGTTTGAACCGAGCCAGTCGGTGATAGTTGTATTCCGTACATCTAAAAACAGTGAAAAGGAAGGCATTCCTCTCCTAACTGTATTCCATACAACTAAATCTGCTAGAATGGGCGAAAATCCAGGTATAGGGGCATTTTAATTGCACGAACTACATCTAAATGGAGATTTGGTGGCACACCGGACGATTTAGTTGTACAAATTACAATTAAGCCTACCCCTCGCACCCTAATCGGCACGGTACCTCCTCAGCAAGCCATTAGTTAAAGTAATATTCACGCATTTAGATCCGATGAGCTACTAACTACCCTTATTACGCAGCAAACAACACCCGTGCTATTCCGCACGGGTGCCCTTCTGCAATGAAATATAGGTTGAACTACAAACTTTAGTAAATAGGAGGGAGCGGCGGAGGAGATTTTGGAACTGTAGGAGCGTTAGCGTCCGCCTGAAAGCTTTCCGCAGGAAAGCTAGCTTCGGAAGCATCAGCAGTCTCCGGATTTCTACCACAACCAGCGGTCTAAATCAGGAAATCTGGAGACAACAGCGGCCGGAAGTCCAAAAGCTCCGCAGTGGCGACTACTCTATTACTAAGATTTTTCCATCAAGGTTTATGGAATCTTATTTGCTAGTCCACAGCTCCACACGGTCCTGCACATACTTGGTATAGCCAGCTTCCATTTTCTTAACACCTGCTTTTTCCAGATCGGCCATGTAATCATCCCAGATTTTATCGAATTCAGCCGGTTTGGCCAGAATGGCCTGCGGGATGCGCTTCCAGGTAATATCCTTCATTTTATTGCCCAGAATGGAAACTTCGTCCTCACCGGGAATCGAAATGTTCCAGGCTGCGCCGTAGGCTTTTTCCTTGAATTCTTCTTCTTTCGGGAACAGGTCCTTCCAGGTCGTAGCTTTGTAAGCCGCCAGCGTCTCCTTCTCTACATCGCTATAGCCAAGCACGAGCTGCTCAGGGAAGTTTTTGGTGTAATAGTTGCCGGTGGAATCCTTGGCTCCGTCGCCGTAGTGAACCATCATATTCCAGTAGAAGCCAATGCCGGTTTCCTTAGTGAAGGCGGTATTGTCATTGTTGATGCGGTCCTGGACTTCCTGCGGAACGACGCGTTTGCCGTTCTCTACTTTATAGTGCTTGCCTTCGATTCCCCAGTTATTCAGGATTTGGCCTTCATCGGAGGCCAGATAATCCAGGAACTTGATGGTGCGGACCGGATCAGGGTTAGTGGTGGAGATGGAGATCCCGTAGCCGCCCATGAAGCCGGTAGGCCAGAAGCTGGTTTCCTTGTATTCATCAGTTAAAGTGACCGGATAGTGTCCGTACGTCTGATCGAATTTGCCAGCGGCTTTGAGCGCCTGCTGCGCGTCATTGTAGTCCCAGTCTTGGTCAATCAGGCCGAGTACACGTCCAGTCGCCACTTTGGCTTTATACTGGTCGTATTTCTGCACGAAGCTCTCCTTGTCAAGCAGGCCGATATCGTTCATGTGGTTCAGCCAGCGGAAATATTCCTTCTCCTCCGGACGGCGGAAGTGGTAGATCGCTTCGTGAGTCTCCTGATCGATGTAATATTCACCGTCATCGGAGCCGCCGGTAGTGGCTACCGCAGGGTTGGTAACGGAAATATACATATGCCAGTCGTCTGCGTTCAGCGAGACGCCGATATTCTTGTTGCCGTTCTCATCGGTAGGGTGCTTATCCAGGTACGCCTTAATAACGTTCTCATAATCCTTGACGGTCTTAATCTCCGGATATCCGGCTTCCTTCAGGACCCGGTGCTGCAGCTCGAAGCCGCCGCCCGCTACGAATTTCTTCTCATCCACCGCTGCCCAGGTCGGGATCGCGTAGATCGATTGGTCTTCGTTCGTATACTTGGCCCGGGCGAGATTATCGCCGAGTACGCGCTTAATGTTAGGAGCATGCTTATCGATCAGATCGGTGAGATCAAGGACTGCACCGGCATCCACCAGCTTACCGATGTCGCCTTTAGCCGAGATAATGTCGGGGTATTCCCCGCCGGCGGCAATGAGGGCAATCTTCTGCTGCGGATCACCGACAGCGAATTCGGCATCGAGAGTCACGCCGGTCTTTTGCGTAATGACGGTGCTGACCTCATCCTTCATATTGTTCCAGTTCGGATTGGGGTCTTCCGCGAAGAAGGATAGTGTCAGGGGACTTAAGTCCTCAGCCGCCGCTGTAGCTTCAGCCGTTGCCGTGGCGTTGCCGCTGTTCGTCGCCTTGGCCCCGGTATTCTCAGCCGTATTCTTGTTGCCGTTATTATTGCCTCCGCCGCAGCCTGCCAGCACACTGAGCAGCAAGGTCAGCACCATCAGCGCCACAACCGGTTTCGCTGTCTTTCTTGTCATGAATAGAAACCCTCCCTTTGTCTGGTAGAATCATATTGTATTCACAGGCGTCAGCCTGAAGATACCAGTAAGCAGCTTAGCTTTTAACCGAACCCAGCGTCATGCCCTTGACGAAATAGCGCTGGAGGAACGGATAGACAATCAGAATGGGAACGGTGACGACAATGGTGATTGCCATTTTGACCGATTCCGGGGAGATTTGGGCCATGACCTCAGTCATATTGCGCCCGCGGAAATTATCCGCGTTGGTCGTGGTGCTCTGGATGACCTTCATCAGCTCGAATTGCAGCGTGGTCAGCGAGTCCTTCGAGCCGTTATACAGATAGGTGTCAATCCATGCATTCCACTGGCCGACGGCCAGGAACAGGGCGATGGTTGCCAGCGCAGGCTTGGTCAGCGGCAGAATAACACGCCAGTAGATGGTGAAGTCATTGGCTCCGTCTAGCTTGGCGGATTCCTGCAGGGCGTAAGGCAGACCGTCGATGAAGGAGCGGATCACGAACACATTGAAAGCGCTCACCAGACCGGGTAGGACATACACGCCGAAGGTGCCCATCATATGCAGATCCTTGATCAGAATATAAAAGGGGATCAGACCTCCCGATACATACATCGTCAGTGCCAGGAAGGTGGAGACGAACTTGCGGGCCTGGAAGTCCACCCGGCTTAAGGTGAAGGCCAGCATGGAGGCACTGACCAGTCCGAGCAGGGTCCCGATAATCGTCCGCAGCACCGAAATTTTGAACCCGGTAATCAGGCCGGAGAAGGCGAAGATCGTCTCATAATTCTTGAAGGTGAACACCCGGGGGTAGATCGTAATCCCGCCCTTGATGCTGTCCGTCGAGTCATTGAAGGAGATCGCCAGCACGTTCAGAAAAGGGTACAGCGTAGCTACAGTAACGACCGTAATCGCCAGATAGACAACCAAATCGAAGATGCGGTCCGACCAGGAGGCCGCAGCCAGTTTTTTAATCATGAGCAGGGCCTCCTATATGATGCTTTCCTTGGTTATTTTTTTGAAGATGCCGTTGGCGGTAAAGAGCAGAATCACACTCACCACGGAGTTGAAAATATTAATCGCCGTCCCGAAGGAGAACCGTCCCATTCCCAGCCCGTAATTCAGCGCATACAGGTCAAGAGTCTGCGAGTAGTCACGCACCAGATTGTTGCCGAGCAGGAACTGCTTCTCGAACCCGATGCTGATCAGATGGCCGATGGACATAATCAGCAGGATCACGATGGTACCCCGGATGCCCGGAAAAGTGATATGACGTACCTGCTGGAGCCGGCTGGCTCCGTCCACCCTGGCTGCCTCGTACAGCTCCGGCCCGATGCCCGAGATGGCGGCTAGATAGATAATGGTGTTCCAGCCTGTCTCCTTCCACACATCCGATGCGGTGACAATGCCCCAGAACAGATTGCCTTTGGCCATGAACTGGATCGGTTCACTGATGATATGCAGGCCCATTAGCAGGTCATTGACTGCGCCGTTGTCTGTGGAGAGCATCTTGGTAATGATCCCGGCAGCAACCACCCAGGACACAAAGTGCGGCAGATACGACACCGTCTGAACGAAGCGCTTCAGCACCTGCAGCCGTACCTCGTTCAGCAGAATAGCGAAGATAATCGGAATGATAAAGCCTGCCAGCAGTCCCATGATACTCATGGCCAGCGTATTGCGCAGGGCGTTGAAGAATTGCTCATCCTGGAACAGCTCCCGGAAGTACTGGAGGCCGACCCATTTTTGCTCGAAAAAGGATTTGCCCGGCTTATACTTCTGGAAAGCCATCATCCACCCCCATAACGGAAGATAGCTGAAGACAAAGGCCCAGAGGACAAAAGGAACAGCCATCATATAGAGGTATTTCTGCTGCCGGAATTTCCCCCAGAAGCTGGAGGAGGATTTCTTCGGCTCCGGCTTCATCGCGGTGGTAATCGCTTTCATTTATGTCCCTCCTTCGATATAGCTTTATCATAATCTGCCGTCAGGCCGGGAAACACCCGAAGATTTAAGTGTAAAAACAGGGGGAAATCAGTCCTTTTCGTAAGCGCTTTCTGAAAAAGCATTCTCCGGCTCCTTTCTCCGGTAAGCGGAGGGAGAGATGCCTGCGATTTTTTTGAACTTCTCACGGAAATAATCGACATCGCTGAAGCCGACGCTGCTGGCTGCCTCATGGATTTTGCAGCCCTGGTCCAGCAGCTCCTTGGCCTTCTCAATGCGGATCGTATCCAGATAAGTGTTGAAGGAGCAGCCCATAGTGTTCTTGAACAGCTTGCCAAGATAGGCACTGCTATAGGTGAACACGTCGGCCAGCGTCTCCAGCTTCAGATTCTCGTCATAGTGCCGGTGAATCAGATCGACCATCCGCTTCATGAGGACATCCGTATCGTCGCGGATAATCCCGCCAGCGTATTCCTCCAGCAGACCTGTGATATAGCGCTGGAGCTGAGGGAGGGAGGTATGCCTGTAGATCTGCTGAATCTGCTCCTCCATCCGGCTCTGCGCAGTGCTAAGCTCCTTATAATGAACGGAGAGCTTCCCGGACATGGAGGTGACGGCCCGGACATAGTAGGATTTCACCGCCATCTCGGATAATCCCGCAGCAGCCATGAGGTCTCCTGCTTCCTGGATCAGGGCAGAGATTACGCTCAGATTGCCGGTATCCAGGGCGAAATACAGGCGGTCCATCACGGGAGCGAGCCTGTTCTCCGTATCCTGGGGGTTCGCAGGCAGCCCATGCTTCAGCTTAAGGGAATCGGGGCCGATCATCCCCGGCTCATCATAGAAGAAGTGATCCTTCATCCGCGCCAGCGCCGACTGATGAGAGACCGGCAGCTCCCTCAGACTGTCCACCATATCCCCGGCGGTGATGATGCACTCCAGTCCCTCTGCGGCAGCAGCTTCACGTATCTGTTGGGCCATACGTTTACTCACCAGCTCCTTCTGGTAAGAGGGTTGCAGCAGCACTCCGAGATAAGAATCGAGCGCGAAAACGATGCCCCAGCGGTTATCCTCGAAGCTGGACGTCAGCCGGGACTTAACGCTGCTGGAAGGTCCGTTGTCCGCATGATCCTGCAGCAGGAGCCGGATCAGCACGATCTGGTAGGAATCCCAGAGCAGTCCAGCTTCCAGTGCCGACTCCATCAGCGCCGGGGCGGGATGCAGACTGCTCTCCATCAGCAGGGACTGAACCAGCATCTCCCGGCTCCAGACTTTTACAGCCTCATTATTCTTGCGGTGCGTCGTCCGCGCATTCAGTACGGCGGCCAGGCCGGTAAGATACAGCTGCAATTCCTCCTCATCGACCGGCTTAAGCAGGTAGTTATCGATATTGTAAGACATCGCACGCTTGGCATAACTGAAGTCAGCGTAGCCGCTCAATATAAGAATATGCAGCTCCTCGTGATCCTCCCGCAGCTCGCCGATCAGCTCCAGTCCGTCCTTCCCGGGCATACGGATATCCACGATCATCAGATCCGGGGAATACAGCTTCGCCTTATGCCGGGCTTCAACTGCATTGGCAGCTGTATCTACCACCCGGTAGCCGAGGCTCTCCCAATCCAGCAGCGTGGCAAGTCCTTCGCGGATAGACAATTCATCATCAACAATCAACACACTATACATAGGAATCACTCCTTAAAGGGATGGCGAAGCTGATCTGTGTGCCGTATCCGCTCTGGCTGGCCAGAACCAGGCCGCATTCCGGGCCATAGGTCAGCTTCAGCCGCAGATGGATGTTACGCATTCCGATACTGTGGGTCTCATAGTCATCGTTGTTGTCCAGCATCTGCCGCAGCTCTGCGAGCCGGGCCGGCGAGATTCCGGTTCCGTTATCGGAGACCTGAACCGTAAGGCTGCCCTCCTCCACCCGGATATCCACCCGGACCATTCCGCCGTCCATCCGGTCCTCCAGGCCGTGAATGACACAATTCTCCACCAGCGGCTGAATAATAAGCGGCGGAATCCTTAGGGTATTCGCTGCCGGATCTACATACAGCTCGTAGGCTAGCCGGTCATTGTAGCGGAATTTCTGGATAACCAGGTAGCAGTTCACGGTCTCCAGCTCACTTTGCAGGGTGATTCTGCCTCCGCCGACCTCCAGGTTCTTGCGCATCATCTTGCCCAGCAGCCGGACAACCTGCGCAATATCGGTCTGGCCGCGGGTATGGGCCTTCATCCGGATCGACTCCAGGGCATTGAACAGGAAATGGGGATTGATCTGGCTGGCCATCATTTTGAATTTGATCTCATTCTGCTTCAGCAGGATGGCATTCTTCTGTAGGTTGGACTCCTGCACCTCGCTCATCAGGTCGTTGACATTGCGGACCATGTGGTTGAACTGGCGGGCCAGCTGGCCGATCTCATCTTTGCCGTCAATCACAAGACGGGCTTCCAGATTCCCGGAAGCGACCTTGGAGATATGCTTGCTGAGATGCAGCATGCGCCCGGTGAGCAGGCGGGAGAAGTAGTAGATTAGGATGATTGCAAGAATTAGGGAGGAGATAATGACGGAAGTAGCCAGGGAAATAATCCGGTTGGGCTCACTCACAATACTTTCTACAGAGAAAATAGAGATGATCCGCAGACTGTTCAGGCTGCCCTCGGGATGCCAGTCGTCGATCAGCATTTTGAAGGACTGCCCGTCAATCGTGATGTCCGCAGGCCCATGCCCGGCAAGGGTGGACAGCGGCTCCAGGTTGATTTCGTGCAGCGACTTGCCGAGAGTACCCGCCCGGTTGGAGGCGACAATATTATCGTTCTCATCGACGATAAAGGTCTCGAAGGTCTCCTGCTTCAGGATGCTGCTGAGCTGATCCGAATTGACATTCACGACCAGCACGCCGGTTGTGCGCTGCTTGAGGAAGTCGACCTTGCGGATCAGGCTGAGATAATACTGGCCGTTCCGGCTGTCAGGAATGTAACTCCAGAACGCCAGTCCCTTCTGGGCGAGGGCGAGCTGGTACCACGGCTCCCGGGTAACCGCTTCGTCAGCCTGGAGGAATTCCCAGTTGTTAAGCACTGTCGGGTTATCGATATACAGCCGGATGCTGGAGACCTCTTTGTACAGACGGACGAAATCCCGGAAGTCGGGATAATCCCAGTAGGCCTGCACCACATCATAGACCGATTCGTACCGGTGATTCGCGGCCTCCTCCAGCCGGCTGTCATTGGACAAACGGTAGACGATATCCACCGGAACGTTCAGCATCTCGCTGGTCCGCTTTTTCACACGGTCGACATTCGCCGTAATCTGCTTCAGCGCATTATTCATCGCCATATTCCGCAATTCACTGGTCAGGAACACCCCCACAATAAGCACCGGAATCAGGACAACACTGCCGAAGGAGAGGAAGAGCTTGGTCCTGAGCTTCAGGTTGTTCATGAAGGTGATGATACGGGTATACACGAATGAAATCCCCTCCGTTAGCACATTTGTAATAACGCTTACAATAGAGTATAGCGCGAAAATGTCAGCCAATATATGTCATGAAAATATTTTTTTGATAAACTTTACGGCTCCGAATTCCGATGATAAAGGAATGTTTACATCAATATTGGATAAATATTGAATCGTTATGGGGAAATATCAAAATCAACTTAGCAGATTGAATAATGTATGCTGTTTTTCGCATACATTCAGGCCGGATTGCCTTGATGCTAGCAAATGTATGTTGTTTTCCGCATACATTTGGCCCGAGCGCCTGTGCGCTAGCAAATGTATGCTGTTTTTGGCATACATTCGGGCCGATTGCCTGTGCGTTAGCAAATGTATGCTGTTTTTCGCATACATTCGGGCCAGATTGCCTTGGTGCTAGCAAATGTATGCTGTTATTGGCATACATTCGGCCTGAGCGCCTGTTGCTGAGATTTAGAACTCCGTATTTTTACAAGGGTTGTAAATCTATGATTCAGTGAATTTGTATAACATAACTTACAATTAAGTAGTTTGTATGGCGGGAGGGTGAAGATGGCATCAACAAAGCTAGTATTTAACGAGGATGAAGTCAGGCGCCTGCAAAGGAAGATCAGCGAGGTGAGCCAGGACACCAACCGGATGTACCTTCAACTGAAGGGCCAGTCCAGTGGCTGGGGCGGTATTCCCATGGGTGATCATATGGTCAAGGCGCAGGTTCTGATCAATGAATTAACCGTAGAAGCGGAGAAATTAGAGGATATCATCCGGGTTGCCTTGAGAGGCGTAGCAGAGCTACAGGAAGAGAATAAGCGGCAGGCAGACAAGCTGACGGGGCAATTTAATCTTTTGCTCGCTGCTTTCGGAAGCTTGGGACTGCAATCAGCCGCTGGACGAGTCTCTATCCCTGAATTTGTGCAGCGAAGTGCGACGAATCTCATCACTTCGATTGCCGCTCTACCCAGAAAAGATGAACTCAGCAGAGACCCGTTGGTGCAGCAACTCAGGAATGTCATTCAAACCTCCGGCCTGTTGACCGTAGAAAGTATCGCTGCACAAAGTAAGCTGAACGATATCTTCGCGGCGCGCAATGAGATCGCCAAGGCTCAGATGGCCTTCAAGGTGTATCAGGCGTTCGGAAACCAGGCCCAGATGGAGGCTATTCATGCGAAGGCCGAAGAGGCCGGCAGAAGCTGGCTTCTCTAGGCGTAGCCAAGATCTACTATGAATCCGGTAAGGATCTAAGCGCCCATTATAAGCAACCAGCGGTTACCGCCTGTGAGTATGATCCGTCAATTACGGCGGAGAAGGTCCCCTTACTACATAACGAAGAATATTTACTGCTCCTGCGGCTGGCAATGGAGAAGACCGCCGCAGGAGTGTATGCGCGGAGTCAGCTTGCAGCGAAGCGGCAGGAGATTCAGCTTGCAGCGGCTGCCCGGCAGGCGCTGGAACAGATTGAAGCACAGCGGCGGTTGAACGGGCCGCCGCTCACGCTGCCGGACGGTACGCCAATTACCGCATACAACAAGGAAAATGAGACCACCTGGGACTTTTATCAGGCCAAAGTCTATGTGCCGAATGAATATCTCACCCCGATGTACACCAGTTATCTGGGGTGGCTGGAGGAGACATACGGGCTACGAAATGGGAGAGCAAGGTTCGCCAGTCGGGGGATGTGGTACTGGCTTTTACCGAAGGATTGGTGAAAGAGGTCGTCATGGGTGTAGCGGATACGGCAACCTTTGCCTTCAAGCTAGTTGTGGACCCGGTCAAAACCACCACAGAAATGAAGCAGCAAGCGCAATATCTGATTGACCACCCGGAAGTGCTGGTGGAAGCGGCCAAGATGGCGTATCATCAGTTTGACGAAGGCACCCCGGAAGAAAAGGCGAGAATGCTGGGCTCGGTCGCCGCCATCCTCGTCCCCGGATTCCAGGTCACCAAAGCAGGTAAAGTTGGGAAAGTGCTAGGCGAGGTAGAAGACGTCGTCAGCCAAGCGGCGAAGGATGCCCTGCAAGGGATTAAGCAGAGGCTCCCGAATCTGGGCCCGGTGGTACAGACGCCGGAAGGGTTTGTGTTCAAGATAGGAGAGATCCCCGATACTCCAGCCTTGCCGAAGACGCCGGTGCAGCAGCGGTATATGGATGGGTTGGAGGGTGGAACTGGGAAGGTTAAACTGACCGAGCCTTCTTTGCCGGCAGGCAGAAAACCTAAAGGGAATTACGGAGAAGGAGATTCTCATGGAATAAAGAAACAAAATGATACAGACAATTTCTTGGCTGATAGTGGCTATGACATTAAGATGTTAGATGAAATCGAGGGTGGAAATGGTCATGGTATTAAGGAAGGATCGAATCCAGATTTTCTAATTGAAGGTAAGGTGTTCGATTGCTATGCACCAAAACCAGAAGGACAGGTGAAAACTCTAATTAATGAAATAGCAAAAAAGACAAAGGAACAGTCTGCAAGAATTGTTTTGAACTTAGACAACTTTCCGAATGAAAAAGTTACCGAGATTATCAATACATTATTAAGGAAGGCAAATCCGAATGGAGATTTAAAAAGACTAGAAGAATTAATTCTAGTGAAGGATGGAAAGATTATAAGAGTATTTGGAGGTTAGAAGTGAAATGGATTGTACTTTATTCTTAGTCTCAAATTTGGATCAGGAAATACTGAAAAAAACAATTTATGACATTATGTGCAGTGGAGTTGGAGATAAAGTAACTAGTTACGATAATTTTTCTACTCTTAGCTGTAAATACTTCACTCTTTTTATTGAAACAGAGGATATTATTGGTGTTGATGATGTAAGAGAAGAGTATCGTTTGGGAATAAATGCTGAAATCAGGATTCAATTATTTGGAAAATCATTCGAGGAAGGATTAGATATTTTATTTCGAATCTTCGGAAATATTTTGATGGCCTTTAACCCTGATATGGTGTTTGTGGAAAATGGTACAGATCAATTATTTAGGAAAGAGAATGATAATTTAATCATAAATACAAATTTGGATCAATACCAGAAAAAGTATCTTACAACCGAGTTAATTAACCATCTTAGAACTCCATATTTTTTTAAGGAATTGTAGATCTATGAATTTGTGAACATAACTTACAGTTAAGTAGGGTGTAGGGCGGGAAGGGGGAAGATGGCATCAATAAAGCTAGTATTTAACTAAGATGAAGTCAGGCGCCTGCTATCGAAGATCGGCCAAGTGAGTCAGGACACCAATACAAGCTCCCTGTATATGACGGAATGAGCACGGCTAACGGTGGAAAAGGAAATTTCACTGATCAATGGGAAGAATACAAAAATCCTAAAACTATTTATGATTCTAAAGTTTATTCTGAAGTTTATGGGCTTTAAAGTCAATTGTTGTTCCATATGCAGGTATTTATGAAGGTCGCGATATGGGAGTACTATTTCAATGTACGTGGGATGTGGAAAATGGAAGGGAATCTTAATAGGAAGTTTGATTTGCATAAAAAGTGGGTTGAGACAATAGGTAAAGAAGGCGAAATGTTAAAGTTAGATGAAGTGGACTTAAGGAGTATTGATTTATCCGATATATTGCTTGAACAAGCATATTTGATTGATTGTACTTTTGATGATCTCAGACTGGAAAATATTGATTTTCACACATCATTATTAGCCTCGTCAACATTTAAAAATGCATATTTAGATAAATGTGATTTTTATAAATCAGATCTTAGATATACGGATTTTACCAACTGCGTCATTAAAAACAGTAGATTTAGTAAAGGTGATTGTTGGGAAGCAATATTTAGAAATGCATATTTACTAGATTGTAATTTGATTAATGTATCGTTTTACTTAACGGATTTTAGTTGGGCAAGACTAGAAAATATAGATATAAGTGTAGCGACATTTGAAGAAACATTATTAAGCGGAGTGACTTTGGAAAATATTAAAGGTATAGAAGAAGCTCATATTAAAAGTATTAATATCGGTACGTTGGAGAAGCCGATTTTGTTGAAATCAGATGAAGCAAAGAAATGGATGTTAGAAAAATGTGCCAGTCACATATGAAGTTTTACTAACCTAAATATCCCTATTCCGTTACATCAAACAGGTCATTATGGTCAGATGCTACCATGATTGACCTGTTTTTTAGCTACATGCACACTACTCTATCTACTAAGAATTGAACTTCAGTTGTGCCTTTGTTAGATCAAATAAAAGACATCCGGAAATTCATCTTCAGATTAGATGGAGATACTGCTTGTCAGGTTATAAACTTAATTGCGGTCTATGTACATTGAAGTTATATATGTAAATAGTATTGAAGATTTCTCGGAATTTCCATTTGAAAAGCTTAGGATCTCTTATAAAGAAGCCGAACTCATGTGAATTATTGTTTATGTGATTTTGCAAAATCCCCACAAGTCAACCACGGCCATTCAGCCATAGTTGGATTTTTTTGTCCCCTTCCTGATCTTAAAAAGCCCAACCTCATTCCCTCCCTATACGCAATATACCTAAAATCCTGCAACCCTGACTGAACTTTAAAGCCTTATGATGAGGTAACTAATGAAATATAATAATGATATTAGAACAGTTGGAGGAAAAGAGGGCAGGAGATGGCCAGCATCAGGAGCTCGGCAGGGAAGTGGAAAAGGTGGTTTGCTGATTTATCCATTCATATGAAGTTGATCGGGGCGTATATCGTCATTATTCTGGTCCCGGTCATTGTGATCTCCAACTATTTGTTTGCTGGTTTCTATCAGGATGCCGTCAATGACATTATTAAGGAGAACCGCTATCAGCTCAAGAACGAGAGACAAGAGATCATGAGCAAGATTGAAGTAATGGAAAAGTCATTCTTTATGCTCATTTCAGACAGGAGTCTGGGGGAGTATGTGACCGCTGAAGTGGAGCCCGGAGTGAATGAGATTAAGCAATTTCAGGACTATTCGTTAAATTACTTACAGAGCGTGTTGTTTAATAATCCCAATATTGCGAGTGTCCGTTTCTTCGTCAACAATCCGCGGGTCAGTGAGCTATGGCCGATTATTTATCAGGAAGAACGGATTAAAGACAGCCCCATGTACACGAAATTGATGAATCAGAAGGATAATGCCTTATGGGAGATCCAGCCAGAGGATTCTATATTCGAGAATAGCAGTACAATGGTGGACGAACGGTCAAGCTCCATGGTCGCCTTGGCGGTCAGACTTAACCTGCCCAACCAGCAACATATTGGCATTGTCAAAGTTGAAATGCGGATTGAGGATCTTTTTGACAAGGCGTATAACAACAGCGGGGAACGCGATTCAAGGTTCTTCATTATAGATCAGCAAAGCAAATTGTACACCAACAGTATGGAGCCGCTCCCAGGTTTGAATCAAGCTCAAATCTTGAAGGCTGCCGTTAAGGTTAAGCAGGAAGGTGAGGCATCCTTGCAATTTTCAGCAGGGGGTGAAGATTTCCTGTATCTCCTTGAACCCATCGACCGCTTACATGTGGATCTGGTTAACGTCATCTCTCTGCACGGCACCTATTCTACATTCGTCAGCACCAGAAATAAGGTCATTCTGCTCATCATCCTGCTGTTGGTTGTACTTGCGGTCGTCACTTACTGGATTCAATCTATTGTTCTGAAAAAGCTGCATGTCTTACGGGAGTCGATGCACAAGGTCCGCAACGGTGACTTCCATGTAGAGATCGATGTGCAGGGTGGTGATGAGATCGGTGAGCTGGCTCGCCACTTCAGGGAGATGCTAGGCACCATTAATGGCTTGATTGCGGAAGCTGTACAGCGCAGCGCTGCCACTAAAGAAGCGGAGCTTCAGGCCTTGCGTAATCAGATCGATGCTCATTTCCTGTACAACACGCTGGAGAATTTGAAGATGCTCGCTGAGGTTGAAGGCCAATACACTGTATCGGATGCACTCACTTCTCTTGGCAGCATTATGCGTTACAATCTCAGATGGACTGGCGATACCGTGCAGCTGGCAGACGAGTTGAAGCATATTCAGCATTACATATCGATCATGAACATCCGTTACGATGAGAAGCTTAAGGTTCAGATTCATGCAGAAGACAGATTCCATGCTCATGAATTATTGAAAATGTCGCTGCAGCCCATCGTTGAGAATGCGGTGAAGCACGGGATGTATTCCTCTCTGATGAGGGGAGGCGGGCTGATAATCAATGTGCATGCGTATGCGGATGATCATTTCTTTTACATAGACGTAACTGACAACGGGATCGGAATTCCAGTGGATGGCCTACAGCAGTTGAATCACAAGTTGATTATGAGTGACGAAGAATTCAATCAATTAACACAAGAGACTGCCGAGTATAGCACAGGACATAACGGGATCGGCTTGCGTAATGTAAATCAGCGCATCCGGCTGCATTATGGGGAGGATTATGGAATTTGCGTAGAGAGCAGGCAGAGAAGTTATACCACAGTGAGGGTTAAGCTGCCTTTGTTGACACCGGTTAGAGGAGGAATGCAGAGCCTATGAGACAGCTGCTGATTGTAGATGATGAGAAGAATATCCGGTGCGGGCTCCGGGCCATGATTGAGCGGGAGGTTGCTGGGCGCTATGATATCCACTTGGCTTGTGACGCCTTTGAGGCTCTGGACATGATCGCGTCAATGAAAATAGAAATTCTGATTACGGACATTCGTATGCCCGAGCTGGATGGCATTGGCTTAATTAAGAAGCTTCAGGAGCTCAGTCCCAGACCGGCGATTGTAATTGTGAGCGGGTACGATGATTTCTCGTATGCCAGAGCTGCTATCCGCTATGAAGTGAATGAGTATCTGCTCAAGCCGGTCATTCGTGAGGAATTAGCTGAAGTGCTGGAGCGGATTGAAGAGGAGCTTAACGTTTCTGCAAGCAATCTTCACCTCGGTATGGAAGAGCGTCATACGGCCTGTGAGCAAGCGGAGGTTACAGTGGAAGATTCATTTCTGCCACCTGCTTCAGGTATCATACCCGTACAGAAAGAGAACGAGGGAATAGAACGTGCCCTGCAATACATCCACGACAATTATTCGAATAACATCAATATGATGATGGTTTCAAGCAAAGTGTCTTTTAACTACTCCTATTTCAGCCAAGCTTTCCGGGACTACACCGGAGAGAATTTTGTAAGCTATCTGAAGCGGCTGCGGATCAATAAGGCGAAGGAGCTGCTGCGGGATACGGAGGATAGAATCTATGAAATAGCCGGTAGGTCAGGCTTCGGGAACACCAAGAATTTTAATAGAGTATTCAGAGAAAGCGAAGGCGTAAGCCCGCTGGAGTACCGGAATCAGCAAAAGCTGTTAACTACACTCTTGGAGCAATGATCCGTATCACCCCTAATCCGTTGGTCACTTGCACAATGCATTTCGTCCGTTCATCAATATTCTTTTCCTCCCCTGAGACCTTATAATGAGAGCGTGTTCAACAAGTTGTTAGGGGGAACTTTGAAATGGAAGGATTAATCATTGGTTGGTATGGAGCGCTCGCAGGACTGGCAATTGCCATTATTCTGATTCTTAGAAAATTAAATCCGGTCTACGCTCTGTTCCTGGGTGCCATTGTAGGGGCGCTGATCGGCGGAGCCAATCTCGAACAGACTGTTAGTGTTCTTGTAAGCGGTACACAAAGTGTAATGGGCACGGTGCTGCGGGTGCTGGCCGCCGGTGTGCTGGCTGGTGTGATGATGGAGTCGGGTGCGGCAGAAGCCATAGCCCAGGCTATTGTCCGAAAGTTCGGCGGAAGCAAGGCCATTCTGGCCCTCGCGCTCGCCACGATGGTCATTACGGCAATGGGCGTATTCATCCCGGTAGCGGTGCTGATTGTGGCTCCAATTGCTTTATCTGTAGGCAACAAAATGGAAATCTCGAAGCTGGCGCTGCTGCTGGCCTTGTCGGGCGGGGGGAAGGCCGGTAATATTATCTCACCGAATCCGAATACGATTGCTGCTGCGCGCGGCTTTGATCTTGATCTTAGCAATGTCATGCTGGCAGGTGTAATCCCGGCAATCTGCGGATTAATTGTAACCGTTATCTTAGCAACTTTGCTGAAGAAAAAAGGTGTCATGGTTACCCCGGCGGAAGCTGCGAACGGGACGGACAATGCGAATACGGCCGCTTACCCGCCGCTCAGCAGAGCTATTGTGGCTCCGCTTGTGGCCATCGTTCTGCTCATGATTAATCCAATCGGCTCCATCTCCGGGATCGAAGCGTTGACCAAGCTTAAGGTGGATGCGCTATACATTCTGCCGCTGGCGGGGATTATCGGGATGCTGGCGATGGGACAAGGCAACAAGGTGCTGCAATATACATCTTCCGGCCTTAGCAAAATGACCGCAACCGTCCTGATTCTAATCGGGGCAGGCGGCATCGCCGGTCTGATCTCCGCTTCCGATCTGTCCGCCCAGGTGGTGCATCTGATTGAGCTGTCCGGGATTTCCGGGACGTTCCTGGCACCGATCTCCGGGATACTGATGGCTGCGGCTACCGCATCAACATCCACAGGTGTTATTGTCGCTACCGGCTCCTTCGGGCAGGCCATCCTGAATATGGGCACGGCTCCCCTGGCTGCGGCTGTGATGGTTCATACCGGAGCTACAGTCATCGACTCGCTGCCGCAGGGCACTTACTTCCATGTGACGGCGGACAGCATGAAAATGTCGATCAAGCAGCGTATGGGGCTCATCCCGTATGAGGCCATAGTGGGCGGCACGATGACGATTGTGGCTACGCTGGTTTACGGATTTTTACTCTAAGATCAATAATATAGATGAGGTGTGGAAATGAGAGAGAGAACCTTTGTGCTGGCGCCGGATTCCTTCAAGGAGAGCATGACCGCGAAAGAAGTATGTACAGCGATGGAGACCGGGCTCCGCAAGATATACCCAGAAGCAACCTATATCCATGTTCCGATGGCTGACGGCGGGGAGGGAACCGTACAGTCCCTTGTCGATGCTTCCGGCGGAGAGATTCATTATTTAGAAGTTACAGGCCCGCTGGGACAGCCGGTGATGGCGCAATTCGGCATTCTAGGTGACGGCCGGACAGCGGCCATCGAGATGGCTTCGGCCAGCGGCATTCAACTGGTGGACAAAGCTGAGCGCAATCCGCTGATCACCACAACTTACGGGACGGGCGAGCTGATTCTGGAATGTTTGAACCGGGGTATCCGCAAAATCATCATCGGCATCGGCGGAAGTGCCACCAATGACGGCGGGGCCGGAATGGCCGAAGCGCTCGGCGCCCGATTCCTGGATGAAGCGGGGGATTTACTTCCGCGCGGCGGCGGCAGCCTGGGACGGCTGGTTAGTGTAGATGTTAGCGGGCTTGATGCGAGACTGCAGCAGGTTCAGCTCATCGTTGCCTGCGATGTGACCAATCCGCTCTGCGGGGAGCAGGGGGCTTCAGCCGTATTCGGTCCGCAAAAAGGGGCCACCCCCGATATGGTGCAGCAGCTTGATGCCAACCTGGCCCATTATGCGGCGGTTGTGAAGCAGCAGCTTCACAAGGATGTACGCGACCTTCCCGGAGCCGGAGCAGCGGGGGGACTGGGCGCGGGTCTGATGATCTTCACACAGGCCACGCTGCAGAAGGGAATCGAGATTGTGATTGAATACACAGGGCTTCAGCAGAAGCTGGAGCACGCGGACTTCGTCTTCACGGGTGAAGGCGGGATTGACTTCCAGACCAAGTTCGGCAAAACGCCGTACGGCGTAGCCCGCACCGCCAAGGCCAGCGGCAAAAAAGTCATCGCCCTGGCCGGTTACATCGGCGAGGGAATCGAGACGCTCTACGCCGAAGGAATCGATGCCGTCTTCGGCATCGTTCCCGGCGCTTCGAGCCTGGAGAAGCTGCTGGCTGACGGCCCCGCCAATGTCGAGCGGACCTGTGAGAACATCGCCAGGCTGCTGAAGCTGGCTGAATAGCTATCTGCCATAGAGATAGCCCCGGGGATACGGTTCCCCGGGGCTATTTTTGTATAGCAACCGTTACTTGTACAATGCCAGCAGCTCATGTGTAAGCTCGAAGAGCTGCAGCAGGTTCCTCGGGTCCTTGCCGGTGATGCTCTCGATCCGCTTCAGGCGGTATTGCAGCGTGTTGCGGTGGATGTTCAGCTGCTCAGCCGTCTGCGAGACGCTGCAATTGTGGTTGATGAAGCTGCGGAGCGTCTCCAGCAGATCGGCGGTATCCTCCAGCTTGATTGTAGTGCCGGGTTTGTCTGACAGGCTCGACTGGCTGAGCTTCACCAGAAATTCTGCATCCTCGTAGCGGATCGATTGCGCAGCAGGGCGGAGCGCCAGAAGAACGCCGAGGGCTGACTTTGCCTGCCGGTACCCCTCTGCGATACTGGTCTCCAGCCGGCCCGAGGCCAGCAGAAGCTGCGGCTGGTTATGCAGCAGTTCGGCAATTAGCCGGCTGCAATCGGGCCGGTTCTGGACCAGGATCACCCATGTATCCCCGTCGAGCTGGAAGGACGGATGCAGGAACAGCAGCTTCGCCTCATCCAGCTCCGGCCGCACATGCTTGAGATACAGCACGGTGGTCTTCTGCAGAAGGTCGATCTGATAGGCCGCGGCTTCTTTTCGCAGCTTCTGGGAGTACGCTCCCTGATGATCAAGAAGCATCTCCAGCAGAGCCTTCTTGCGGCTGGCTTCGCTGGCCAGATGCTCCAGCGTGTTTCTTTGTTCAATGAGCAGCGATACCGTGGTCCTCACGATATTGCAGAAAGGCCGGACTTCTTCCGGGCTGCCGGAGATTCCGATTACACCTACGCGGGTATTGCCGATGACAATCGGTTCGTTGGTGCCCTTTTTCTCATATCGCCCGTCCTCCATGACTTCGACCCTGTGCCCGGTGGACAGCGCCTCGACAGCCCCCTGATGAACGGTGCCGACCCTTGCCTTATGCCCGCTGCCGATAATGATCCCCTGATCGTTCATGATGTTGATGTTATAGGGGATGTCCATCATCATCTTGTCGACAATCTCCTGCGCCTGCTTCTCCGATAACTGAAACAACCGGAACTCCCTCCTCGTCTTGAGCGGGTAACCGCCCCTATTTTGCCTCTCAATCACTCATTGTGCATCTGAACAAAATTATAGACCAACCTTCACAACGAAGAAAGGAGGAACCTCACTACGAGCCTTGCAGGGAACCTCACGGCCGGAAGTCCAAAAAAGCCAGCCCCAACTCGGGCTGACCTTGAAAAATAAGAATGGATGAGTACGCGCTATAAATATCGCTTACCCTTGGACAATACCTGCCCGGCTGAAAATCTGCTTCAGCCTATCCTCATGCTCCGCACTCCACACCCCAGGCGAAGCCAGACTGTGTGTCGATACCGGCAGGCCGGACAGACGGACGGCTTCTTTAATAGAAGCAACGAACGGATCATCGATGGCATACAGCGCCGGAATCTCAATCAGACGCTTCTGGAAGGCGAGCACTCCGGCCAAGTCTCCCTTTTGGAAGCTGTCGTACACACCCAGCATGAGCTCTGGCGCGAAGTTGGCGCTGGCAGCAATTGCCCCGTCTCCACCCGCAGCGAGCGTAGGCAGCAGGTATTCATCGAACCCGCAGAAGACGGAGAAGTCCGGACTGACCGCCTTAACCTGCATGATCATCTGGCGGATATGGCTAAGCTGGTCCACGGTATCCTTGATGCCCAGTACATTCGGATAATGTGCGGCCAGGCGGGCAACGAAGGCCGGACTGAGGTCCTGGCCGGTCATAGCCGGGAAGTTGTACAGCATGAGCGGCACATCGACGGCTTCCAGCACAGCGGCAAAATGCGCGAACAGAGCCTCTTCGCTCAGCTTGTAGTAATACGGATTCATGATAACGATGCCGGTAGCTCCATGCTCAGCAGCATGGCGGGACAACCGCAGGGTCTCAGCGACCGTGTTGCTGCCGGTGCCGATCCAGGCCGGGATGCGGCTATTCGTATACTCCAGGCATGCTTCTGCAATCTCTTCGCGCTGCTCTGCGGTGAACAGGGTGAATTCTCCGGCGGTTCCTAAGAACAACATTCCGTGAACCCCCTGCTCAATCAATCGGTCGATCAGCAGCTTCATACCGGCACGGTCGAACTTCCCCGCAGAATCCAGAATTGTCGGAACGGGAGGAAAGACACCTGCGTTGGGGCGGCTAAGTTTCATTTTATTTTTGCCTCCTGGTTTGTTATTATAAACATAAGATTATTATAGTGAACTGCTTAAGCTTAAGCAACGCATTTATGAGAGGGGATAGAGTGTGGAGCAGAAATACTGGGTTCCGGCATTGGAACGGGCGGATCTGATTCTTAAGGCCATCTCAAGACAGACCGGAGCGCTCAAAATGACAGATCTCTGCGAGGAGACCGGCATTAACAAAAGCTCGATGTTCTCGCTGCTGCGCACAATGGAGACTCTGGGGTGGGTGGTGAAGGATGCGGGCGAGAGGTATGTGCTTGGTGCCGGGATCTCCTACTATAATACCGTCTACAATGATTCTCTTAAGCAGAATCTGAATCTGGTAGAGCGGTTCCTGGCAGAATCGTCGCAGAGTGTCGGGGTGGTGGGGGAGACCTTTCAGCTGTCGGTGCTGGACCGTGATGAGATTATTTACCTGGCCAAGCAGGAGGGGCAGTCCCTGGTAAGGCTGGAGTCCAGCCCCGGGATGCGGTTTCCGGCACATGCGACGGCGATGGGTAAGATGATGCTGGCGCTGCTGCCGGAGGGAGAGCTGGAACGGCGTTATCCGGGTAAAATGCTGCCTGCGGTCACTACCCGCACGCTCACAGACTGGTCTAAGTTCACAGCAGCCCTGGCAGCAATCCGTAAGACCGGCTACGCGCTGGATCAGGAGGAGATTATCCAAGGTATCAGCTGTGTGGCAGCGCCGGTACTGGATGCCGCAGGCAAGGCGGTTGCCGCTGTCAGCACTTCGATGCTTCAGCATGCCTTCACCGCGAAGCAGGAAGAAGCGATCCGGGAGGTGACCCTACTTGCAGGAAAGCTCTCGTTGTCTTAGCTTAGGCATCAGGGCAAGTTCAATCATACTGAGGGAGAGAAGGGGTTACTGTGAAACTGAGTGTGCAAGAGTTAATGAAGGAAGACATCATTGAGAATGAACCTGTACATACCGCTGCGGAGGGACCGGCGGGCCAGTTGCCGATTACCGGGGAGGTGCTGCGGAATGCGCCGAGCGGAGAGATTTTTGGCATGACCCAGAACGCCGGGATGGGCTGGAATCCGCTGCTGCTGAACCGGCCCCAATACCTAATACTAGGAACGATGGGCGGCATCCGGCGCGAGGACGGCACTCCGCTGGCGCTCGGCTATCATACCGGTCACTGGGAGATTGGCGTCATGATGGAGGAGATTGCGGAGGAGCTTACCGCGAATGAGGGGATTCCGTTCGCCGGATATGTCAGCGATCCCTGTGACGGCCGTTCCCAGGGAACCACAGGCATGTTCGATTCCCTGCCTTACCGTAATGATGCGGCCATCGTGCTCCGGCGGCTGATTCGTTCACTCCCTACTCGTAAGGGTGTGCTTGGCGTTGCTACCTGCGACAAAGGCCTGCCCGCTATGCTATTGGCCCTTGCCGGGATGCACAAGCTGCCGGGAGTTATTGTGCCCGGTGGCGTAACTCTGCCGCCGGTGGAAGGAGAAGACGCGGGTAAGGTACAGAGCATCGGGGCACGGTACAGCAACGGAGAGCTGTCCCTCGAAGAAGCTGCGGATCTCGGCTGCCGGGCCTGTGCGACGCCGGGCGGCGGCTGTCAGTTCCTCGGCACCGCCGCGACTGCCCAGGTGATTGCCGAGGCGCTGGGCATGGCCCTGCCGCACTCGGCCCTGTCGCCTTCGGGGCAGCCGATCTGGAAGAACATCGGCCGCCAGTCGGCCCGGGCCCTTCAGCATCTGGATCAGCACGGAATTGTTATGAGCGACATTCTTACGGATAAGTCGATACAAAATGCGATGGTGCTGCACGCTGCCTTCGGCGGCTCAACGAATCTGCTGCTGCATCTGCCGGCCATTGCCCATGCCGCCGGGCTGAAGGTTCCGACCGTTGAGGACTGGAACCGGGTGAACCGGATGGTCCCGCGCCTCGTCAGCGTGCTGCCGAATGGTCCCGTGCCGCATCCGACCATCCGGGTGTTTCTGGCAGGTGGTGTTCCTGAGGTCATGCTGCATCTGCGCAAGCTGGGACTGATTGACGAGTCCGTGCTGACGGTGACCGGGCGGACTCTGGGCGAGAATCTGGACTGGTGGGAGAGCTCGCAGCGGCGGACTGATCTGCGGCAGCGGTTACTGGAAGCGGACGGTGTGGACCCGGATACTGTCATCATGAGCCCGGAAGAGGCCAAGCGCCAGGGCATGGCGTCTACTATGACGTTCCCTATCGGCAATCTTTGCCCCGAAGGTGCAGTTATCAAATCGGCAGCCATTGATCCTGCCGTTCTGGACAGCGAGGGCGTCTATCGCCATACCGGGCGAGTGAAGGTGTTCACCACAGAGAGAGCCGCCATCCGCAGCATCAAGCTGGGTATGGTTCAAGCGGGGGATATTCTGGCCGTCATCGGCCGTGGACCGAGCGGAACCGGGATGGAGGAGACTTACCAGCTCACCTCGGCGCTCAAGCATCTGCCTTACGGCAAATATGTCACGCTGATCACGGATGCCCGCTTCTCCGGCGTCTCCACAGGTGCCTGCATCGGCCATATGGGGCCGGAAGCACTGGCGGGTGGCCCGCTTGGCAAGCTTCGTGATAATGACTGGGTGGAGGTGCGGATTGATACTGTGAATCTGGAAGGAAGCGTGAATCTGGTCGGTGAGGGGGATGAGCCGCTGACCAAGGATGCGGGGACGCTGATTCTGGCTTCGCGGACACCTCATCCGGGCCTGGCGGTTGACCCGGGCCTGCCGGAGGATACCCGGCTGTGGGCTGCGCTTCAAGCAGCCAGCGGCGGAACCTGGAAGGGCTGTATCTACGACACTGACAAAATCATTGCCTTACTGGAAGCAGGACGGCAAGCATTGGAGGAGAAACTATGAGCCGAAATCTGATTCATAATCCCATTCTGCGCGGATTTCATCCCGACCCGTCGATCTGCCGGGCAGGGGATGACTATTACATCGCCACCTCTACCTTCGAGTGGTTCCCCGGTGTGCGGATTCATCATTCGCGCGATCTGGTGAACTGGCGGCCGCTGACCTATGCGCTGACCCGCAGCTCGCAGCTTAATATGGAGGGGGACCCCGATTCCGGCGGCATCTGGGCACCTTGCCTCACGTACGACAATGGACTCTTTTATCTGATCTATACCGACGTCAAAAGCCGCCAGGGTGCCTTCAAGGATACACCTAACTATCTGGTGACTGCGGAGAATATCGAAGGCCCCTGGTCTGAGCCTGTGTACCTGAATAGCAGCGGCTTCGACCCTTCGTTGTTCCATGACGAGGACGGGCGCAAATGGCTGGTTAATATGCTGTGGGATCACCGCACCGGCCGTAACAGCTTCGCCGGGATTGTGCTCCAGGAATATTCGGCGGAAGAGCAGCGCCTGGTTGGACCGGTTACTCCGATCTATAAAGGAACGGGGCTGGCACTGACTGAAGGCCCGCACCTATACCGCAAGGACGGCTGGTATTATCTGATTACGGCTGAGGGCGGTACGCAGTATGATCATGCGGTGACCGTAGCCCGCGCAAAGCAGATTGAAGGTCCTTACGAGACCGCGCCTATTAATCCGCTGCTGACCTCTGCAGGCAACCCCGAGCTTACGCTGCAAAAAGCAGGCCATGCCAGCCTGGTCGAGACGCAGACAGGTGAATGGTACATGGTCCATCTATGCGGCCGTCCGGTCAAGGACAAGTACTGCAACCTGGGCCGGGAGACGGCAATTCAGCGCGCCACATTTACTGAAGACGGCTGGCTGGCCCTGTCTGGTGGAGGGAATGCTCCGTCGCTGACGGTGGAAGGCCCGGATCTTCCGGCGCATCCTTTTGCGTCAGCCGCTCCGCGTGATGATTTCGATGCTCCGCAGCTGGATGTCCGCTGGAGCACCCTGCGGGTACCTGCGGATGAGTCCTGGCTCTCGCTTCAGGAACGTCCGGGATACCTGCGCCTGCGTGGCAAGGAATCGATGAGCTCCATGCACCGTCAGAGCCTGGTCGCCCTGCGCCAGCAAGCCTTCCGGTGCAGCGCTGAGACCTCGGTGGACTTCGAACCGGAGCATTTCCAGCAGATGGCCGGCCTGATTGTCTATTACGATACGAAGGATTACCTCTATCTGCGGATCACGCACGATGAAGTCCTCGGCCGAACACTGGGACTCATCCGCTCCAAGGACGGGGTCTATGAAGACACCCTGACGCCCGAGGTTCCGCTGCCTGCCGGAGGAAGTGTAGCACTCAAGGTCGTCATCGACGGCGAGTTTGCCCAGTTCTATTACAAGGCTGGCGAATCCTCCTGGGAGATGATCGGCCCTGCCTTAGAAATCTATCATTTGTCAGATGATTTCCCGGCCTACATCCGGTTTACCGGCACCTTCATCGGCATGTGCGCCCAGGACCTCAGCGGAACGCTGCATCCGGCGGATTTTGATTACTTTGAGTATCTGGAGCAGGAGTAGTATCAGCTTATAGCTGGAGCATCGAAAATGATGCTTCAATGAAGCTAAGGCTACAAGGGAAACTAAGGGAATGAACAATTGAAGGGGATAAATCCCTTTCAATTCGCCAAAAGTGGGCGGGAGGAGTAAATGAAAGGGATAAATCCCACTGATTTATCCAGATGCGCGCCCACTAAGCAAATGAAGAGCACAAGTGCTCCTGAATCCCGGGAAAGTTGGCTAAACGAGCAAATGAAGAGCACAAGTGCTCCTGAATTCGCCGCCACCACGGGCCAACTCCGCAGTCTAATGTGATTGGTGCCGCAGACTGGTTTATACGCTATCTTCCCCGCCACCGGCCATACTTGCAACACTCACCACACAAAAAAAGGCTAGGCCCTCCTTGAACAAGGAGGGCCTAGCCTTTTTACTTATGTTCGCGTGTTCGCACACACCCGGCCCACAACTCAGGCGGTATACTTCTCCAGCGTAGCCCGGACCGCGCCCGGACCGGCCAGCATCTCGGTGAACATGGCCTCGATCGTCCCGCCCAGTCCGGCGGCGTACAGGTCCACGCCGAAGATGGCCTGGTCCTCCAGCACCGCGCGCACGCCAGCGGCCGTAGCCGCATCTGCGCCCAGCGTAATCCCCGCAAGCCGCGCTTGCAGCGATTCCAGCAGCGGGTCAGGGCTGAGCGTGAAGGCAGCGCCTTCATCATTCACGCCGAGCAAGTACCGGCACCAGGCAGCGATAGCAAGCGGTATGGCGGTCAGCTGCGACGGGTCCAGATCTTCCCGCCGGATATACGATTTGATCGTCTCACCGAAGCGGATGCCAACCTTCTGCGAGGTATCCGTGGCAATCCGCTGCGGAGTGTCAGGGATGAACGGGTTGGCGAACCGTTCCTGCAGCACCTCGTCCAGGAATTGCTTCGGACTCAGGATGCCCGGATCAACAACAACAGGCAGTCCTTCCTTGTAGCCGATAGTCTCGACAAGCTTACGAAGCGTAGCATCCTGCATCTCGTCGGCGATCAGCGTGTAGCCGAGCAGACAGCCGGTGACCGCCAGCGCCGTATGCAGCGGGTTGAGGCAGGTGGTTACCTTCATCGTCTCCACGTTGTTAACCGTGTCGCGGTCCGTGAAGATCACGCCGGCTGCTTCAAGCGCCGGACGGCCGTTCGTGAATTTGTCCTCAATGACCAGATACTCGCTGATCTCCGCATTAACGAAGGGAGCGGTATACGTGTTCTTGGAGGTGACGATGACATCCATACCGCCGATGCCCTGTTCCAGCAGTGCCGCCTGGACGGATTCGGACGGGCGCGGGGTGATTTTGTCAATCATGGACAGCGGGAAGGTGATCTTCTGCTCATCCTCCAGATAAGCGACGAACCCTTCCTCCACATGGCCCTTAGCGGCCCATTCCTTGGCGATGGTGACCATGCCCTGCTTCAGCTTGTCGCCGTTATGCGAGCAGTTGTCCATGCTGACGAAGGTCATCGGGTACTGGCCCTTCAGGTAACGCTTGTAGGCGAAGGAAGCCACGATGCTCATCGCATGAACCGGATGCTCCGGCCCGCCGGCGATGTCCTTCTGCACAATGCCCAGGTACTGTCCATCAGGACCGGTTAGGGAATAGCCTTTTTCCGTAATCGTGAAGCTCGCCATCTGCAGGCTGGGGTTTTCGAAAATCTCAGTCAACCGGCTGTAATCCGCTTCCCGGGTCTTGTCTGCAGTGATGCCTTCGACGATGCTGCTGACGATCCGCTTCTGGAAGTCGCCCGCCGCATTCATCAGCACCAAGAGAGTCAGGTTGTCATAAGGCTTGTAGACCTTGTCAATCATCTCGAAGTCGAAGGTCTCGGCGGCGATAATGCCGGTGTCGGCCTTGCCGCTGTCCAGTAGCTTCTGGTGCGCATTCGCCACGAAGCCTCTGAAAATATTGCCCGCCCCGAAGTGAACCCACTCCGGCTTCGCAAGCGTATTCTGCGCGACCGCTGCGAAATCGAACTTTGGCAGCTCTACCCCTGCGGCTTCCCAGGCTGCCCGATCAGCAATGCTGCTTCTGTTCAGACTCAGCATTTACTTGGCCTCCTTAACATTGTCCAGGCTGTCCCATACGCCCAGCAGATACATGATCCCCATCGCCCGGTCATAGAGGCCATAGCCTGGACGGCAATTTTTCTCCTCGCCCCAGAGATGTCTGCCGTGGTCCGGACGCACATAACCGGTGAAGCCGCTCTCATGGTACGCCTTAACAACCTCTGCCACATCTACGCTGCCATCACGGCCACGGTGGGATACTTCAATAAAGTCTCCATTGTCGAACACCTTCACATTGCGGATATGGGCAAAATAAATCCGGTCACTGAACTCGCGGATCATTGCCGGCAGATCATTCTCCGGGTTCGTTCCGAGCGAGCCGGTGCAGAAGGTCAGGCCGTTATACGGGCTGTCCACCATGTCCAGGAAGCGGCGGATCGTATCGCGGCTGCGGATAATGCGCGGCAGTCCGAAGATCGGCCAGGCCGGATCATCCGGGTGAATGGCCATTTTGATATCCACTTCTTCACACACCGGAATGATGCGCTCCAGGAAATACTTCAGATTGTCGAACAATTTATCCTCGGTAACGTCAGCATAGGCCGCGAACAGCTCATCCAGCTTAGCCAGCCGCTCCGGCTCCCAGCCCGGCATGGTGAATTGTCCGGCACCCTTCAGGATGCGGTCTACCATTGCGCGCGGATTATCGGTAATGGCAGCCTTTTCATAAAAGAGGGCGTTCGATCCGTCCGGCAGCTCCTTATACAGCTCGGTACGGGTCCAGTCGAACACCGGCATGAAGTTGTAGCAGATGACCTTCACGCCAACCTTGGCGAGCTTGCGGATTGTATCGATATAGATGTCGATGTATTTGTCGCGGGACGGCAGTCCGATTTTGATATCATCATGAACGTTGACGCTTTCAACAACCGCTGTACTGAAGCCCTTGGCTGTGATCTGATCGGCAACCTTCTGGATTTCTTCCATTTCCCAGACCTCACCGGCCACCTTGTGGTGCAGCGACCAGACGATGCCCATAACGCCCGGGATTTGACGGATGTGGTCAAGAGTGATGTTGTCGTTGCCCTCGCCGTACCATCTCCAAGTCATATTCATTGTCATTTTCCTCCTTAAGTAAGATAAGCATAAATACAAATGATAACCATCCGAAGCCTTGTGACAATTGACCTTACAGAACCAGCGTTACATGTGGCATAATCTTGTATACAAGTTCGATTCGTAATGATCATAGAATATGTGTACATCTTTGTCAATGAAATTCATATCCCTTTTCTATATAATGGGGGGAAGAACAATCCCGAACAGAAAGTTGGTCTATTCCATGACTTCCAAAAAAGAAATAATGGCCTACCTCAAGCAGGAGATTCTCTCCCTTGAGCTGAAGCCGGGGGCGATGATCAGTGAGACGGCTCTGTCCGAGCGCTTCCAGCTGTCGCGGACGCCGATCCGTGATGTGCTGAAGCAGCTGTCCCTGGAGCAATACGTCGATATCTATCCCAAAAAAGGCAATCTCGTATCCTACATAGACCTGGAGTCCGTGGAACAGATTATCTATCTGCGCAATGTGCTGGAGAAGGAGATTATGAAGTCGCTGGCCGGGAATATCCCGTTAAAAGGGCTGCATGAGCTAAGGGACAACCTTGCACAGCAGCAGAAGTGTATCGAGCAGGCGGAGGGGGCGGAGGTATTCCTGCACTTGGATGACCAGTTCCACCGCACGATGTTCGGCTTGGCCGGGCGTGAGTTCCTGTGGGGCGTGCTCCAGCAGTTCAATGTGCACTACATCCGCTACCGCAAGCTGCATATGCTGAAGGACGAGAAGCTGACGGCGATTCAGCAGGAGCATCAGCAGCTTCTGGATTATATCGTGCAGGGCGACACCGCGGGGATCGACGAGCTGCTGCACCATCATCTGCGGGCGGATATCGACTCCAAGAACCTCCAGGAGCATTTCGCCACGTATATCAAAAAATAGGGCGGGCCTTCATCAAGCCCCACCCGCAATAGCGCACAAAGCCCGCCCTCATCAACGATGAAGGCAGGCTTTTACTAAATATAAATCTGTACAGGCTTCGCGCTCTGCCTAGCTCCTGCTCTCGCGGTATTCCCGCGGCGACTTGCCGCTCCAGCGCTTGAACTGTCTGCTGAAATGGGCGATATCGCGGTAGCCGAGCAAGCCGGAGATCTGGCTGACCGTCAAACTGTGGTCATCCAGCAGTACCTTGGCCTCATGCAGCATCTGCTCAGAGAGGTAGACGCGTGGGGAGAGGCCGAATACCTGGCGGAAGACCCGGTAGCAGTGCGAGGGGCTGATCCCCAGCTCAGCGGCGATGTCGTCAACGCCATAATGGCTGTCATAGGGAACCTCCTGCTTGAACTGCTGGTAGATCAGGCTCTGGAGGCGGCTGCGGATCTGGTGGGCCAGCTCGATTCGCTCATAAGTGCCCGGAGAGGAATTGTCAGCCTCCAGGGAGAAGACCTCCCAGAGCTGGGCGAACAGCTCGAAGACGGCGGACTGCAGCCTCATGCGCTGGGAGATCGTGATGCTGCCGGAGCCGGAGGTGGAAATCTCCACCAGCCTGCTGAGGAGCGGTCCTAATCTATGGGCAACATTGCTCTCTGAGGTGAACAATACATGATTCAGCCGGCTGAGAAGTGAAATGAACAGCTTGTCATCGATATCGAAATGGATGCAGAAATAGGTGAAGGCCCCGCCGTTTCCACTGCGGCTGGAATGGATATCGCCCGGCCTCAAGAGGACCAGATCCCCGGCGCGCTGGAGGTAGCTGTGGTTGTTGACTGTGAGCTGCTGCTCCCCTTCAAGCACATAATTGAATTCATATTGGGGATGGGCGTGCTGCGGATAATCCCATTCCCCGCTCACCTTACGCAGATGCATGCCGAAGAGGTTGAGCGTGGTTTTCACATCCGGGATGATAGTTTCACTAAGGCTTTGGCCCGGGACCGGCGGTTCAAAAGCTGCAACCAATAGGATCGCCCCCTGATACTTTGCGTTCATGTGACAGGTATGTACCAGCTGTACACTTGTTCTTAGTATACAGGATTCTGCTTGATTTGGGTAAATATTAGCGTGATTTGACAATGTTCCGGGGCTGCGGCTGCATGGTAGGATGAACCTGAATGAAATCTAGTATACAAGATGGATACGGAGGAGATATGGACATGAGACAACAATCCGGGAATGAGTATGCTGCACAATATGACAGCGGATACAATGCGTGGTTAAGCTATCCTAAGCTTCCACAAGGCCCCCTATATAAGCAATATGTGAAATGGTGCGGAGCGGTATCCGTTACAGAAGGCGGGGAGACCATCCAGGCTGCACTTCAGGAATGGACAAGAGGCATTGCCTCGCTATTGGACCTTGAGGCTGTCTCCAAGCCGCAGCCGGAAGAATTCGGTGTGGCCTTCGGCACCTTCGCGGGGGATCATCCGCTGATTCAGGGCTTGTTCGAGGACAAGACGGTCCAGGCTGTGGGACCGGAAGGATTCGCCATTCGTACCAGCCAGTCCCGTAAATGCATTGCTGTAGGGGCTTCCTCCCAGGCAGGCGTGTTATACGGTGTCTTCCATCTTCTGCGGCTGATCGCCAGCGGCAAGGACATTGAGCATCTGGATGAAGTAGTGAATCCGTTGAATTCGCTGCGGATAATTAATCATTGGGATAATTTCGACGGCAGTGTGGAGCGCGGCTATTCCGGCAGATCCTTCCTGTATGAGAATAATCAGTTCACGAAGGATATGGACCGGATTACAGACTATGCGCGGCTGATGTCTACCGCCGGCATTAACGCAATAGCGATCAATAATGTTAACGTTCATGCACTTGAGACACTGTTTATCTCTACCTATCTGCCGGATGTGGCGGGAATCGCCGATATTTTCCGCATCTATGGCATCCGCCTGTTCCTGTGCGTGAACTTCGCCGGACCTATGCATGAAGGAGAAGTCGGTACGGCTGATCCGCTGGATGCAGGTGTACGGGAATGGTGGAAGACGAGAGCGGCTGACATCTATGCGGCTATTCCCGATTTCGGCGGCTTCGTGGTCAAGGCCGATTCGGAGAACCGGCCCGGCCCGTTCACTTACGGGCGGAACCATGCAGACGGGGCCAACATGCTGGCGGAAGCCCTGGAGCCTTATGGCGGTATCGTCATCTGGCGCTGTTTTGTATACAACTGCAAGCAGGACTGGCGTGACCGCAAGACGGACCGGGCCAGAGCGGCTTATGACCATTTCAAGCCGCTGGACGGCCAGTTCCATGATAACGTCATTCTGCAGATCAAGAACGGCCCGATGGATTTCCAGGTCAGAGAGCCGGTCTCTCCGCTCTTTGGCGCCCTGGAACGGACGAACCATGTGATCGAATTCCAGATCGCCCAGGAATATACCGGACAGCAGCGTCATGTCTGCTATCTCGTTCCGCAGTGGAAGGAGATTATGGATTTCGATACGCAGGCCAAAGGCGGCCCGGCTCCGGTGAAGCGGATCGTTGACGGATCGCTGTGGGGCAACCGCCTGAGCGGAATTGCGGCGGTATCCAATGTGGGCAATGACCGGAACTGGACCGGCCATCTGCTGGCCCAGGCGAATCTCTACGGCTTCGGCCGGCTGGCCTGGAATCCTGAGCTGAGCGCGGAAGAGATTGCGGAAGAATGGATCGCCTTGACGTTTGGTGCGGACACCGCGGTAGCCGGGGTAATCAGCCGGATTCTGCTGGATTCCTGGGAGATCTATGAGTCTTATACCTCGCCGCTTGGCGTAGGCTGGATGATCAATCCCGAGCATCACTACGGCCCGAATGTGGACGGCTATGAATATTCCATGTGGGGCACCTACCACTATGCCGATCATCAGGGCATCGGGGTAGACCGTACCGTGAATACCGGTACCGGCTACAGCGCTCAGTACATGGGCAGCAACGCTGTGCGTTATGATTCGCTGGAGGAATGCCCGGATGAGCTGCTGCTGTTCTTCCACCATGTACCATACACTCATGTGCTGCATTCCGGCAAAACCGTGATCCAGCATATCTACGATACGCATTTCGAGGGTGCAGAGCGTGCTGAAGGGCTGCTGGACGCCTGGAGCGGACTGAAGGGCAGCATCGCAGACGGCCTGTACACTCAGGTGGAGGAACGCCTTAAGGGGCAGGCGGCTCATGCCAAGGAATGGCGTGACCAGATTAATACGTATTTCTACCGCAAGAGCGGAATTGCAGATGCATTATGCCGGACCATCTACTAAGGGAGCATCTGTGTACCTGACGGCCCTGTCCTGTCTTTTGACAGGCTGTGCCGGGAACTCATTCGGGTAACATCAAGGAGGAGAAGATCTCATGGCACTGACTTTCAGTGATGTGATGGAGCACTTGAATGCAGGGGTACAGCTGCCCGCGAATACGGTGGATAAGCTTGCGCCGGACGCTGCGGGAACAGAAGTGCAGGGAATCGTGACTGCCTTCGCCGCTTCGCAATATGTGGTGGAGCAGGCGGTCCGGCTTGGCGCGAATCTGGTAATCACGCATGAAGGTGTATTTTATAGCCACCAAGGTCACGGGAGCGAGTGGGAGCAGGATTCCGTCTACCAGGAGAAGTCTGCACTGATTACAAGCAGCGGGGTAGGCATCTACCGCTTCCATGACACGATACACCGCTATACACTGGACGGAATCGTGGAAGGGCTGCTACGGGAGCTGGAGTGGGAGCAATATATAGAGCGGCATCTGCCTGAGGTATCGATCCTCACTATTCCTGATATGACCGTCTCGGAGACTGCTGCATATGTGAAGCGGAAGCTGAACATTCCCTATGTACGCGTTGCCGGGAACCTCTCTGCCACATGCTCCAAGGTGGGGGTGCTGGTGGGTTTCCGGGGAAACGGCAGTACGGTCATCCCGATATATGAGCAGGAGTCGCTTGATCTGGTCATCGCCGGTGAAGGCTTCGAATGGGAGGTGCCTGAGTATATCCGCGACGCGGTCCGGCAGGGCAAGGACAGGGCACTCATCATGCTCGGCCATGCCGAGAGCGAAGCGCCGGGAATGAAGCTGCTGGCAGAGCGGCTGAGCCGGCAGTTCCCGGAGGTGCCGGTGCGCTTTATTCCGGAGCAGCCAGTGTTTCAAATCCTATAATTAGCATAGTTTAGAGATATCCCGAACCGTCTGCGAAGGCCGTTTGGGATATCTCTTTGTACTTGCTCCGGAAACTTAGAACCGAATAGCAATTGGCTGGTACAGCGACACACGGACCGAATGTATGTGGAAAACAGCATACATTATGCTCGCAAACAGGCACACGGACCGAATGTATGTGGAAAACAGTATACATTGTGCTCGCAAGCAGGCACACGAACCGAATGTATGTGGAAAACAGTATACATTATGCTCGCAAGCAGGCACACGGACCGAATGTATGTGAAAAACAGTATACAGCACAGGGTTCTATAAATGCGACTAATATAGTAACGCTACTGACATAAAGTTGTCAGTAGCGTTTTTTTAAAAAGATTTATATGTTTTGGGGTCCCCGCAAAGTACCTGAGTCATCATCGAAGCTAAAGCCTCACTTTGTGGGGTTATTTTAATCAGGGGCAGTCCTGCCGCCGCCGCTCATTCTCCGCCAGAATCTCCTTGATCATGTTAGCGTTCTTCTTATCTGCGATGAGAATGCCTTCGGGACCGGCTATGGCGACTATCCCGGAGACCCCAATGACATGCAGCGGCACCTCCAGCTCGTTAATAAGATAACTGTCTCCGCATTCTCCCCATAGCCCTCCTACTCCAATGACCTGTGACGGCAGCCGGGCCGTCAGCGTATCCCAGCTTCCCAGGTCGGACCATTCCCCTTCATGCCTTACGACAACCGCTTTGGTGCTGCGCTCTGCCACTTCCTTGTCGAAGCTGCGGACCGGGAGCTCTGGATACTGTGCGGTTAATGCTGTCAATTCCACAGGCAGCTCCAGCCTCTCCAGATGCTCCAGCAGGAAGCCCAGCCGCACAGCGAATACCCCGCAATTCCATAAGGCCTTCTCCCGCATCAGCTCCAGGGCTTTAACCTTATCCGGCTTCTCAGCAAAAGATAATACCGGAGCATACCCGCCAGCGTCCTCCTGTGACGGGACGATATAGCCGTATTGCTCTGAGGGAGATGAAGGTCTCGTTCCAAGCAGGAGGAGTTCGGCCCCAGAATCGGCCAGAATGGCCTCGAATCGATGGAACTGGCGGAAAAAATCATCATCCGCGTACATGTCAGCCGGAGCGATGCAGATGATATCCTCCGGCTGTGCCTTTCCGGCGGCAAGCAAGTGCAGCGCGCCGAACGCGGCAGCAGTGAAGGTCCCGCGCTTGTATAGCTCTCCGATTACCGGATAATTGCTCCCGGTATGCCGCTGCGTGAGAGCCACCTGCTCCTGATGGGCTACGAACAACAGGGATTCATCCAGCCCGGCCTGAGCGAGCTGACGGCATACCCGCCCGATCATGGATTCTGTGCCCCCGCCCGGTGCAGGCAGCAGCTGCAGGAACATCTTGGAGCGGATGCTGCCGGACAGGGGCCACAGCCGCTGGCCGGAGCCGCCGCACAGAAGAATAGTATGCATCAATATCCTGCCTCCTTAAGGCTTGCCCGGAGTGGAGTATCCCTTGCGCTGATGGAAGGAGAGCGAACGGTAAGTATGGGCATACTTGCTTATCTGCTTTTTTCCCAATGAGCCCGCCGGGGTCTTCAGCGCTTTATTATTGGCATTTTTGAGCACCACAGAGGTGCGGTTTAAGCTGTACACATAGTTGGCATAGGTCTCAAATTCAGAGAAGCCGAACTGCCGCTTCTTGTTGATGGAGTGCAGAATAGCCGCATGCCAGGACATGCCGTGCCGGGCTGCTATTTTTCTTTTGAGACTGGCCAGCTTCGCGGACTCGAACAGCATATAGTGGGTCACGAACGACTTGGGCGAAGGCGCAGGTACACCGAGCAGCTTGCGGTAGGTGCGGAAATACTCTGGCTGGCTCCAGCTGCGGCAATAGAAGATGCTTTTCCCGCCGGAACGGAAGCGATGGGGACGGATGAGCACCGTATCTGCATCAATGACCAGGAAATACTTCTCGCGGCACACCTGATCCCCGTTCATCTTGAGCAGCTGCTGATACAGCCAGCCTGACCGGTTCCAGCGGGAGGAGGAATAGCGGATCGCTTTTTTGGTGAATGGCAGGACGGTGGTTTCATTGACAAAGACGCAAGCTTTCCGGGAGCACAGCTGTCTGATTCTACTATTCTCCGGCGAGACAATGTAAATATTGCTGATAGGGTGCTGGACATAACGGCGAAGACTATCAATCACATAAGGGAGAGTGGCGAGATCTTTTTCAATAGCAGGAATCAGGACATCGATCGGCGGAGCGCTTGAGGTTACACTTACGGCAGCAACGGACATGGATTCATCTCCATACATATATTGACATTTGATCGTCTTCACTAGGGTATGCCTGCGCAGCTGGGATGGAGAGGGCAATCATCCTGCACCAAGTTAATCTTTTCATACGGGGCAAATGATATATTCCATGGCGCCTCCACCGGCATAGGATGCAGTGAATATGTATTTTTATGTAAAAAAAAAGTGTTGACTCCCAGCCCGGACAGGAGAGTGCATAAGTGACAGCTAAAAAGGTTCAGTCAGGTCAGAGCAAATGGTATAAGACACAACTGCTGCTTAAGAACGAGACAATCAAGGCGTTCATCCCCGATACCCGGAGATTTAACAGGCGTAATCTGGAGCAGATGATGCACGGTTATGGAATGATCTATATCAAGCCGGAACGGGGAACGTATGGCATGGGCGTGATCCGCGCGGAGCGGAGGGACCGGCAGGGATATATGTATCAGTATGAGGAGACCGTGCGCCGGTTCGCTACGTTTGAGGCTTTTCATCACAGTCTGGCGGCAAGAATCGGCAAGAGGAGCTATCTGCTGCAAAAAGGCATCCACCTGCTGAAGCATCACGGGCGGCGCTTCGATATCCGGGTGATGGTGCAGCTCAGTCCCAAGGGTGTATGGGAGGCTACCGGAATTATCGGGCGGCTCGGGCATCCGCGCAAAATTGTGACCAATTACCACAGCGGCGGCAAACCGACCGCAGTAGAGCATTTGCTCTCCACCCATCTGTCTGCGCAGCAGCTTGTGCAGCTTAAGGGAGAAATGAACCGGCTGGGCATACGCATAGCGCAGCAGCTGAAAAAGACTTATCCGCACCACCGGCAGTTCGGTGTAGACGTCGGACTGGACCGCGCGCGGAAGCCGTGGATTATTGAAGTGAATATGAATCCTGACCCATACATTTTTAATCAGCTGAAGGATAAATCTATGTACCGCAGGGTCATGAGATACCGTGGGCTGGGTCTGAAGCGGAAATGCCGTTAGGCTGTGTAGTAGTCAGGCTGCAAAGCAAGTACATCAATACCGCAGGGGGTTCGCCCATCTGCTGATCGGCCGCTATGTCTTCTCCTCAGCCGCCTGCGTGAGAAGACATAGCGAACTCCCGGTACTTTATAGTAAAATAAGATAAATTTAACCACATACCCTCCCTCCGGAAGGGTGGATATTCAAGGTAATCATTAAGCGTATAAAGGTGGCAGGACAAGCTCATGAGAAAAAGTGTTGTATTTAAAGCGGTTTCATGTTACTTTATAGTCAATAAAAACGTTTTTATCAAAAAGGAACATTGATATGGCTAAGATAACGATCAAGGATGTCGCACGGGAAGCCGGGGTCTCCATCTCAACGGTCTCCAACGCCCTGAATGATGTGGATGTGCTGAGCCCGGAGACCAAAGCCCATATTCTGAAGGTGGCCCAGCGCCTGAATTACGTTCCGAATCTGAACGGCAAGCTGCTGAAATCGGGGACCACGAAGATGCTGGGATTCTTCACGACAAGTGTGTCCGGTCCGTACTTCTACAAGCTGGTAGAATCCATGTCCCGTCAGTGCGACCGCATGGGCTATGGCCTGAATGTATTTGTCACCAAGGACAAACAAGTGATTATGAGCAACATCCTCGGAAGACGGGTAGATGGTGTCATTATCTATGAGGAGCTGGGGATCGACGAGCAGGACATTGCCGCGATGAAGAAAGACAAGATCAAGGCGGTGTTTCTGGACAGGGTGCTGGAGGATGAAGGAATGGGCAGCATTATCTTTGATTCCTATGAATCAGGCTATGAGGCTACGAAGTATTTAATCAGCCTGGGGCATAAGCGGATTGCCTATATCTCCGGCGTGGACACGATGTTTGACAGCGTGCAGCGGAAGGAAGGCTATCTGGCCGCGCTGCGTGAATACCAGCTTCCGGTGGAGGAGGATTTTATCCTTCAGGGGTATTTTGAGGAGGACAGCACCTATAATGCCGTGAAGTCTTACCTCCGTCTGCATCCCGCACGAGTCCCTGACGCCTTCCTGGCCGGCAATGATATCAGTGCAATGGGCTGTATTCAAGCGCTCAAGAGCTACGGTTATGAAGTGCCGCAGGATGTCAGCGTGATGGGCTTCGATGATATTGATATCGCACCTTATTATTCGCCGCCGCTCACGACGGTAAGGAATCAGATTGCAAGACAGGGCATGCTGGCGATTGATCATCTGGTCCGCATGATTCAGGACAAGGAGCAGGGTGCGGCACAGAAGCTGCAGGGCGAGCTTGTCGTAAGAGGCTCAAGTCATGTGAAGCTGGAGCGGAAGGACCGCAGATAGAGGGCAGCGGGTGAAACTGATTTTACAGGAGGGGGATTTTTTGCGCCAAAATAAAAACGTTTTTATTGCTTTGTGCACCAATGTGAGCACCATCTGGATATCTCAATGGAGAGGGGGACAAGATCATGAATAAAACATCAGCGTCTGTTGCATCAGCTTCCATCCCGCCAGCAATACCCCCGTCCGCCAAGAAGCCCATGGGGCAGCGGATTAAAGAGTTTGTAACCGATTACAAGAGGCAGTGGGAGATTCAGTCGATGGTGCTGCCAGGCATTATTTTTATGATTATTTTCTGCTACATACCCATCTACGGGCTGACCATTGCTTTTAAGAATTACACGGTCATTGATACCTTATCCACTGCACCCTGGGTGGGACTGGATAACTTCAGGATTATTTTGTCGGACGAATACTTCTGGGATGCTGTTATCAATACGCTGGGCATCAGCTTCCTGAAGCTTGGGATCGGGTTCATCATTCCGATTATTCTCGCCATTATGATCTATGAGCTGAACATGGGCCGCTTCAAAAAATTCGTCCAGACGATCTCCTACCTGCCGCATTTCCTGTCGTGGATCGTCCTGGGCGGGATGCTGATTACCTGGTTCTCTACTTCCGGCTTGTTCAATGAGCTGCTGCTGAACCTCGGGCTGATCTCGAAGCCATCCAACATCCTGCTGGATGCAGGCAAGTACTGGTGGATTGCCACGCTGTCGGATATCTGGAAGGAAGCCGGATGGGGCACGATTCTGTATCTGGCCATTATGGCTAAGATCGACCCCACCTACTACGAAGCTGCCCGGATTGATGGAGCCGGACGGCTGCGCCAGATCTGGAATATCACCCTTCCGAACATGAAGGCGATCATCAGCCTGAACCTGATCCTTACGGTAAGCGGCTTACTCGGCTCGAATCTGGATCAGACGCTGGTCTTGATGAACTCGCAGAACCGGGAGAAAGCAGAGGTCATCAATTCCTATGTCTACCGGATGGGGATGACGCAGGGCGATTTCTCTTATGCTACGGCTGTCGGCCTCGGTGTCTCCATTGTTTCAGTAATCCTGCTGCTTATGGCCAACAAGGTCACCAGTAAATTGAACGATAATCAATCCGTGTTGTAGAGGGGGCGTTAGAGTGAATCGGAAGGTCATACGGGAAGATCTCGACAGCCGGATCTTTGATGCGGTAAATAAGGTGTTGTTGGTCTGCTTCATGGTTATTATCCTCGTTCCCTTATGGAACGTCATTATCTCCTCCCTTAGTTCGGGCAGGGCGCTTGCCGAAGGCGGATTCATTTTCTGGTCCAAAGAATTCTCACTGGAGAATTACCGGGCGGTCTTCAATGACAGCACGATCGGCCAATCCTTCGTGGTCTCGGTCGCCAAGACATTCATCGGGGTGATCACCCACGTGTTCTTTTGCGCAATGATCGGCTACGGGCTCAGCAAAAGATATATCCGAGGCCGCAAGCTGTATGTGGCGATGGGTGTGATCACGATGTTTTTCTCCGGCGGAATGATTCCGACGTATCTGCTGATCAAATCGCTCGGGCTGCTGAACACCTTCTGGGTCTACATTATCCCCGCATTATTCAGCTATTACGATGTGGTGATTCTGATGAACTTTTTCCGTAACGTGCCGGATTCGCTGGAGGAGTCGGCTAAGATTGACGGCGCAGGCGATTGGCATATTTTCCTGAAAATCTTCATTCCGCTCTCCATGCCCGCGATGGCAACCATCGCCCTGTTCAACGGGGTGGGACAATGGAACGACTTCATGACCACGAAGCTGTACATTACCGATCAGGCGCTCTACCCGCTGCAGATGAAGCTATATGAGATTATTGTGCAGTCGCAGACCCAGTCCATGCAGAATATCGGAGGCTCCGTCGTCATTGAGACCACCACCAAAGGAGTACAGCTGGCGACTATTGTTATTACTACGCTGCCAATTGTTGCGATGTATCCCATTCTTCAGCGGTACTTCATCTCCGGCATGATGCTGGGAGCGGTCAAGGAGTAGAAGAGGTTCACTACATTATAGGAGGTCACGAAGATGATCAAGATGACTAAGGTTCTCGGCAAAAAGACACTGAAGCCCGCGCTGCTCCTGATGGCAGCTATGCTGGTGGCGGCAGGGTGCAGCTCCGGCGGCGGTTCCACTAAGGAAGTAGAGGTATCACTTGAAGGCCGGTATACGGTAGACCCGGAGACTCCGGCCTGGCAGCTGGATAAGAAAGAGGAGCCTACGGACTTAACCTGGTATGTGAACGCGGACTGGTGGAACACGGACTTCGGCAAGGATGTAGTCACTAAGAAGATCAAAGAGGATCTGAACATTAATATCAAGTTCATTACCGGGGACGATACGAAGCTGAATACATTCTTCGCGGGCGGCGATATGCCGGATCTGCTGACCATCTTCGACTCCAATTCCCCGGTTGTGCAGAAGGCCGCCACCTGGGCGCTTCCGCTGAACGAGCTGGCGGAGAAGTATGATCCGTATTTCAACAAGGTGGCCGCTGCCGACACGCTGAACTGGTTCCAGCTGAAGGACGGCAAAACCTACGGTTATCCGAACTATTCCAATACCCAAGCGGATTATGACAGCGGCAATATTCCGGCGAAGACGGCTTTTGTCATCCGCAAGGATGTGTATGAGACGCTTGGCAGCCCTGACTTCGGGACCCCGGAGGCCTTCAGGAAGTCAATGAGTGAGATTAAGGCCAAGTTCCCGGACATGATTCCCTTCGGGTTCAACGCAATTGGAGAAGGGACCGGCTCGCTCGGCGATGCGCTGCAGGATTTCATCGGCGTTCCGCTGGAGACGGAGGACGGCAAGTTCTACAACCGCAATCTGGATGAGGATTATCTGACTTGGCTGCGGACGCTGAATGCCGTGTACCGGGACGGGGCGATCAGTGATGACAGCTTCGCGGATGACGGAACCGGCTTTGAGGAAAAGGTGAAATCCGGCAAATATGCAACGATGCTGCTTGACGGTACACCTCAGCAGGGCGGCAATCTGCAGATTTTCATGAGTGCCAATCCAGGTAAGGAGTATATGGCTGTTGACGGGCCGCAGAGCACCGTAGGGCATCAGCCGACCCTCAATCAATCCGGGATTACCGGCTGGATGATCAATTACATTACGAAGAATTGCAAGGACCCGGCCAAAGCGATTCAAATCTTCACCTACCTGCTGAGCGAGGAAGGGCAGAAGCTGATGAACTACGGGGTTGAAGGCGTGACGTATAAATTGAACCCGGACAGTACAGTTGAGCTGCTGCCGGAAGTGAAAGACCTGCAGCTTAATAATGCGGATAAGTTCAAGAAGGACTACCGGATGGGCGAATTCATGTTCTTCGGACATGACCGCCACAAAGCGCTGAGCAAGGACGCTTTCCCCGAGTCGATCAAGCAGATGCAGGAATGGGGCAAAGGCAAGCTGAAGCCGCACTTCATCCTGGAGAACATTAACCCGGATCAGGGAACGCCGGAGGCCCGCGGCCAGACGGCCATTAATACGAACTGGAACACTACGCTGGTCAGCATGATCCGTGCGAAGGACGATGCAACCTTCGACAGTGTTCTGGCGGAGCACAAGGCCTTCCTGGATAAGAACAACTGGGACAAGATTGTCGAGGTCCGCAGCGAGAAGATGAAGGCCAACAAGGAGAAGCTGGGCATTAAGTAAGCATGATACATGGAAGGAGCCCGCTTGGGCCCTTTTCTATAAAAAGATGGAGGGATAACCTATGCGTGAAATTATCATGTACCACTCTAACGGTGAGGATGAGCTGTTTGTGGAGCAAGTGGCCGCAGAGCTGCCGCGGCTACCGGCCGATGCGCTAACTGCCACCATTGAAATAGATGCCGGTCAAACGTATCAGGTGATGGATGGCTTCGGAGCTTCCTTCACCGACTCGGCCGCCTACCTGATCCATCTGGTGCTTGATGCCGGGCAGCGGACGGAGGTTATGCAGAAGCTGTTCGATCCGCTGGAGGGCATCGGCTTGTCCTTCCTGCGCAATCCCATGGGGGCATCGGATTATGCCAGAATGGTTTACAGCTATAACGATATGCCTGAAGGCGGGAGCGATCCGGCATTAGCCAGATTCTCCATTGCCCATGATGAAGCGGACATCATTCCGCTGGTGCAGGAGGCACTCAGGCTTAATCCTGAGCTTAAGCTGATGGCTTCGCCGTGGAGCGCCCCGGGCTGGATGAAGACCAGCGGCTCGATGATCGCAGGGAGTCTGAAGCCGGAGCACTACCAGGTGTATGCGGATTATTTCGTCCGCTTCATTCAGGCTTATGCCGCTCATGGCTTACCTATCTATGCTGTCACTGTGCAGAACGAACCGCTCTATGAACCGCAGCACTACCCCAGCATGCTGATGCTGCCGGAGGAGCAGCGGGAGTTCATCCGGGATTATCTGAAGCCGGCCTTCCAGGAGCACGGGCTGGACACCAAAATCTTCTGCTACGATCATAACTGGGACCGGCCGGATTATCCGCTGTCTGTGCTGAAGGGAGCGGAAGCGGAGGTAGACGGTGTGGCCTGGCACTGGTATGGCGGTGCGCCGTCAGCCCAGTCGGAAGTGCTGGCGGCTTACCCGGATACAGAGGTGCATTTCACCGAAGGCTCGGGCGGGGAATGGATTCCCCCGTTCGAGCAGGCCTTCTCCAATGTGATGCGCACGGGTATTGAGATTCTGCGGAATCACAGCAAGTCATTCGTGCTATGGAATATGGCCTTAGATGAGCAGAACGGCCCCACCGTGCCCGGCTTCGGCCAGAGCACCTGCCGCGGGGTAGTGACCGTCAACCAGCAGACCCGGGAGCTGACCTATACCCTGGATTATTACGCATTGGCACACTTCAGCAAGGTGATCCGTCCCGGGGCATTGCGCCTGGCTTCTAACGCCAGCCGGGAGCATCTGCGCTCGGTTGCCTTCCGCAACGCGGACGGCTCGCTAGCCGCCGTCCTGTTCAACGACAGCGAAGCCGTAGAGACCGTGTCTGTGCGGCTGGAGGGGGAGGAGCTGCTGACCTGCTCTATCGCCGCGAAGGGCGCGGTTTCGGTGAAGGTGGCGTGTAAGAGGAAGTAGTGGTTTAGTATAGATGAAGACTCAGGCTGCCGGAATTTTCCGGACAGCCTGAGTCTTTTTTGGAAAGCAGCAAGGGAATATCGCCCTGGCGGAGTGTATACGGAAAACCGATTACAATGCGATGGCATGAGAATGCGCGGTCCAAATGTAATCGGAAAACCGAATACATTCGGTCGACGCGATTTTTCTAATTACTGTTTACCTTTGAAAATACCCGCGATCTCATCCAGCAATCTATCCAGCGTAATCGGGTCGTCGAAGTTATATTTGCTGTCAAGAGTATACACGCGGCCTTCTTTGACGGCGGGAATAGCCTTCCACAAGCCGCTGTCCATAAGTGCGTTTTGTCTCGCAACTGTTTTGCTGCTGGTGTCGGTAAGAAGGAACATATGCTTTCCAATATACTGCGGCAGCACCTCGTCGGAGATGGTTACGAACCGTTCACTGGCATCGACCAGCTTCTGTACGCCTTCTGCCGGCTTGAAGCCAAGCTGTCCGTACAGCGTTTCGTTCAGACCTTTGCCGCCCATAATGTACAGCTCGGAGCCAAGTACAAGCAGGGAGGTGGCTGTATCGCCTTCAGTCAGATTGAGCTGCTGCTTCACGGAGGCAACCTTCGTCTTATAATTGTTGAACCATGTATCAGCCTGTCCGGTGATGCCGAATAATTCTGCGATCTGGCGGACACGCTCCTCCGTCGGGAAGGTGCCGTCCAGTCCAACTACCACCGTCGGAGCAATCTGGCTCAGAGATTCAATACCGGTCTCGTCCCAGTCGTCGAAGATAATCAGGTCGGGTGAGAGGGTAAGGATTTTCTCAGGGGAGAAAGGGTAGCCGATATCTTCAATCCCTTCGAGCAGATCGGGGTAAGCCACCTGTGTACCGATGACGCTTAACGTAGCCCCTATCGGCTTGATGCCTAGCGCCAGCAGGTCGCCCGGATTACTGCCAACATACACAATCTTCTGGGGCTGGGTTGGAATCTCAACCTCCCGTTTCTTGTAATCGGTATACTTCCGTGTTGCAGCCGCCTCCGTGACAGCCGCCTGGCTGGCCTCCGGTGCTATAGTGGATTGACTTGTGGCAGCGGGTGTAGGAGCTGACGCAGTTGTTGCATTGTCTGGCTTGCCGCAGGAGGCCAGGATCAAGGTGAAGAGAAGCAGGGTTAACGGGAGTATTAATTTTTTGAGGCTTGGCATGTGCAATGCTCCTTTAGAGAGTATGTATTTTAATGATGATGATAATCATTATCATTTAATTATGATAGAGAGGAATAGCTATGTTGTCAATCCTTAAGCTGCTTTTATCTCACTTGGAAAAAATAACTGAAACCTGTTTCTGCCGGAGAGAAGCACCCGCTGCAATAAAATGATAGAATAATAGTCATAGTCTTATACAGGGAGTGAATTTCTTATGAAAAAGATTGCTGCCGGCGTCATTGCCGGAGCGATACTGATGGTGGGTGCGCAGGCGCTGGGCGCTTCTGCAACACTGGTAGGAAAGGCCATTCAGGCGGAGTATACGGTAAATGTGTATGGGAAGAAGCTGGCCGATCCGGCTATTGTTATTGACGGCAAAAGCTATGCGCCCGTGCGCGCCATCGGCGAACTGGCCGGATTCCAAGTGACAGTAAAGGGTAAAACAATCAGCCTGGACGATAAAGGGCGGCCAGCGCCTCCTTTGTCTGACGAGAAGAGCTCACTGGTTGGTCCTGCGCCGGTTAGCACCCCTGATCCTGCCATCACTGCGGCCAAGAGCAAAATTGATATTATTGACGAGAAGATCGATGCCGTAGTTACTAACATCCTGACCACCAGCAGCCAGCTGAAGACGAGTCCCGGCAATGCCGAGCTCAAGCAGAAGCTGGAACAGTACAAGGAAGAATACGCCGACCTGCTGAAGCAAAAGGATCAGGAGCTGCAGCGATAATAATCTGCCCCGTAGCCATGAATGAGGTTGATCATGGGCTGCGGGGCTTTTTTTTGAAATCTAGAATTTATATGTTTCACGCGAGGGCGGATATTCCGGCCTTAACTTGCTTTTCCAGCGCCATAAGAAAGCGCTATACTTTGTTTTATAACACGTGTTATACTTTCCTTGAGGTGCTGAATTATGAGCAAAAAAAGAATAACCAGCTTCGATGTAGCCAAACGGGCAGGTGTGTCCCGCAGCGTAGTCTCTGCGGTGCTGAATGATACGCCTGGCATTGGCGTTGGAGCCGATACGCGCGAGGCTGTGCTGGAAGCCATCCGTGAGCTGAATTATCATGTGGATGCCGGTGCGCGCAGCATGAAGACGGGCAGAAGCATGACGCTTGCCGCTTATGGGGATACGCGCCATCCGCTGTTCATCCGGCTGCTGGAAGGGATGCAGCGGGAGTGTGAACTGGGCGGGTATCACATCCTGCTCTGTTCCCCGCGCCCCAAGGGGAATGCGGGCGGCAGGGCCGAGCTGCTGGAATTGTATCACCAGCGGAAGATTGACGGGATAGTTACCCTGGACCACACCAGCTACAAGGATGAGGAGTGGGCGTCCCTTGTCAGCGCTGCCGGAGTCCCCTACGTCTCCGTGGAAGGGTATGCGGAAGTGCCGGGTGTACACTCTGTACTTGCTGATTATTCAGGCAGTGTAGAGACCGCAATGAATTATTTGATGCGGGAAGGCACAGCACAGCAGCCTGGGCCGGTCTACGCGGAGGTATATCATGCGCTTGACACGGATAACTGGGCGGAGCGGAACCGCCGGGAAGCCTACGCAAGCTGGTGCACATCGCGCGGGCTGGAGCCGGTGATCATTCGTTTGGAGGAGCATGGCAGCGCGTGGGCAGATTGTCTCCAGAGGCTTACGGTGGGCAGCGGCCAGCCGAATGCGCCGCTCCTGGTCAACTGGTCGAGCGCGATTCCCGACCTGTACCGGGCTGCTCATAAGCTGGGCCTGCGGATCGGCGAAGACCTGCGCATTATGGCAGCAGACAACACGATTCAAGGCGACCGGCTCAGCCTGCCCTCCTTAAGCTGCGTAGAGATCCCCTATGTAAGTATGGGAGAAGAGGCCGTACGCTGCCTGCTTCAGCAGATGAGCGGCGCGAACGGGAACATGAGCGGCGGGACCGGGAACAAGGCTGGTCAGGCGGAGAAAATCTGGCTTCCGGCTGTGTTAAGGGCGGGAGAAAGCTCGTAGATTGTGGTGCAAGTAAAACTAAAATGTTAGCTGCTGGAGGTATTGGAGATAGTGCGGTTGGTGGCGTGGAGTGTGCCGGGTGGGCTGGATGGATCGGATATGGAAATTCAGAGGGATAAATCCCTCTGAATTGGCTGGAAGTAGGCTGAATGCTGATATGAGAGGGATAAATCCCTTTGAGTTGGCTGAAAATGGGCCGGATGCGGAAATGAGAGGGATAAATCCCTTTGAGTTGGCTGAAAATGGGTCGGATGCGGAAATGAGAGGGATAAATCACTTTGGCTCGGCTGGAACTAGGTTAGATATGCTACTTGAGGTATTTTAGGTGAGCAAATGAAGAGCATTCGTGCCCCTGAATTAGCCGAAAATGAGCTAGGTGAGCAAATGAGGGGCATTAGTGCAGTAATTTTGCAAAAAACATAACACGGTATATCAACAGGGGGCTGGTTACCTAAAAAGGATATCTTTCCACCTTCGTCTGAGGGAGATTTTGCTGGGGGAGCGCTCAAAAGACAAAAAAAGCCTTCTTCCAATTTAACGTTAACAACACCCGTTTTTTTGGATTGGTCTAGCTTCAGTTGTTTGTCTTTGTTAGTAAAAGAGAATGCGCTCTTTTGTCAGCCGTTTGGGATGGATCCTTGGCCTGCCACCCTTTTTCCTTCGCCCCTTGCTGGTTCGCGTCTTGACCCAGTTAAGATGGTTTAGAAAATCCGTGTATTCTCCAGTCAAATACAACCGGAATACTGCTAATACTCGCCCGATTCGCTGGTGGGGGGCATGGCGCAAACGAAGGTGCTCACATAGCACATAAGCAATCAGATTTAAATAAATCTGGTTCCATACCGCGGCCGGTGTACAACTGCTGTACAGTTTTTTGAGGTGGAGGCTCGACTTCATGAACTTAAAAAAGAGTTCCACCTTCCAACGATACCGGTACAACTCCGCCACCTCTGCCGCCGTCACATCCCAGCGATTCGTCAGGACACGAGCCGGGTGAGATTTTCCTTTCTTGTCCACATAGGTGTACTCCACGAGTCGAAACCTACCTGTTTCCCCGGTTTCCGGCGAAGTGATTTCCACCGTGGCATCCTGTTTCAGAAAAGGCTTCGTGACTTTCCGCGTCCGGAGAACCTTCGCCTTGCTATTGTTCTTCAGACGGGCAACAAACTTGATTCCACTGCGCTCCCAGGCTATAAATTGCGCATAATGGATGTAGCCCCGGTCCAGCAAATAAGTGAATGCTTTCTGGAGCACCAGGTGCTTCAGGACTTCCGAATCCAAGTCCGCCACCGTTCCAGTGGACAGCACCGAAGCAGTAGGAATGGCGCTAGATTCGCCGGTTAACTGCACGCAGGTGTGCAGTTTCACCGCATTCGTCCCGGCTTGCTGAAACGCCCACTCCCCGCGAAGCTTTCCCACGGTTATGGTGGAGGAATCGACGGCTGCTAAAGGACCGAGTTTCTGTAAGTGCTTGGGCAGAGGAGGTCCTTCTCTTTCCAGTAACTGCTGGAGGCGGGAGTGATAGAGGTCTCGCAGCTGTTCAGGTGGTAATTGGCTGAGCCTCCGGTTCAGAGACGATTGGTGGATGGAGGTCACCCCGGTCCACTCTTGATAGCACGGCGTCCGCACCAGAGTGTCTACTATATTTTGTACTCCGGGACGACGACTCAATAGGGCTTCTAAAAAAAGAAAGACAGTACTGCCCCAGTTCAGTTTTTTGGCGTATCGGTCACCGAACAACAAGCGACTCTTCGTTTCTAACCATGAAGTGACTTGACACAACAACCCTTTTTCCGCTAACTTATAAAGCAAGAGATCTCCTTTCGTGGGTGTCGTAACAACTTCTACGATAAAGGAATCTCTTTTTTTGTGCAATTTTTTGGACTTCCATTACATGGTAGGTTGTTTGCAAAATTACTGGCATTAGTGCTCTTGAATTAGCCGAAAGTGGGCCAGGTGAGCAAATGAGGGGCATTAGTGCTCTTGAATTAGCCAAAAGTGGGCCAGGTGAGCAAATGAGGGGCATAAGTGCACCTGAACTAGCCCGCCCACCACTTTTGCCCGCTTGATAACACGTGTTATAACATGGGAGGAGAATGTTAATGTTCTGGACAGAAGAGAAGCTTGGTGCGCGGTTGAGAGAGCTCGAGGGGTACCGGTACCGTGAACGGATTGAGTTAGTGGAGTGGCAGGTTACTGAGGATCTTGAAGGTGCTAACGGTGCTTATCCGCCTGCACTTGACGGGGGAAGGAAGCTACGGACCGGGGAGTATTGGACCGGCTATGATGCTTATCTGTGGCTGTACCGCAAGGTAAACGTTCCAGCCGAATGGCAGGGGAAACGTGTGGTCGGGTTGTTCGATTTCGGGCGCACCGGCGGGGGGAATAACAGCGGGTTTGAATCGCTGCTCTATCTGGACGGGAAGCCTTATCAGGGCGTGGACTCCAACCATCAGGAGGTATTCCTGGAAGACGGCGCGGCCGGGCGGGAACTGGATTTCACCTTCCGCTTATGGTCGGGCCTGAACGGCGACGGGCAGCTGATTCCGCAGGAGCACAAGATCAAGCGGGCAGAGCTGGCCTATCTGGATGAGTCCGCCGACAACCTCTACTACACCGGGCGGGCGGCGCTTGGCACCATTAAGCAGCTTTCGGACAGCCGGACCGAGAAGCATGAGCTGCTGGCCGCCTTGAACAAGGCGTTCAACAGGCTGGACTGGTCCAGACCTGGAAGCGCGGCGTTCTATGCTTCGGTTCAGGAAGCCGAAACACTGCTGCGTGAGGCGCTTGCCCGGATGGAGCAGGAGCATCCAGTGACGGTAACCGCTATCGGCCATACGCACATTGATGTGGCCTGGTTATGGCGCTTAACTCACACCCGAGAGAAAGCAGCCCGCTCCTTCTCCACCGTACTGCGGCTGATGAAGGAGTTTCCGGAGTACATTTTTCTTCAGACCCAGCCTCAGCTCTATGCATACATCAAGCAGGATTACCCGGAGATCTATCAGGAGATTAAAGAACGGGTGGAAGAGGGCCGCTGGGAAGCCGGAGGGGCGATGTGGCTGGAAGCGGACTGCAATCTGACGAGCGGCGAGTCGCTGGTACGGCAGATTTTGTACGGGACGAAGTTTTTCCGCGAGGAGTTCGGGGTGGACTGCAAATACTTATGGCTGCCGGATGTGTTCGGGTATAGCTGGGCGCTGCCGCAGATTCTGCGCAAGTCGGGCATTGACACCTTCATGACCACCAAGATCAGCTGGAGCCAGTACAACCGGATGCCGCATGATACGTTCCAGTGGAGAGGAATTGACGGCAGCGAGGTGCTGACCCATTTCATCACGACGCCGGAGGGCCCGGAATCGGGGGCCTGGTATTACACCTATAACGGCCTGATCGAGCCTTTCTCCGTGCAGGGCATCTGGGAACAGTACCGCGACAAGAACCTGAACCGCGAGCTGCTGCTGTCCTATGGTTACGGGGACGGGGGCGGCGGTGTCAACCGCGAGATGCTGGAGATGCGGCGGCGGCTGGATACGATGCCGGGTCTTCCCCAGGTGAAGACGGGCCGGGCAGCGGAGTACTTCGAGCGGCTTCATGAGACGATAGACAGGGCGGAGGAGTATGTGCACACCTGGGACGGGGAGCTATACCTGGAGTACCACCGGGGAACCTATACCAGCCAGGCCTATAACAAAAAAATGAACCGCAAGCTGGAACTCCTCTACCGCGAAGCGGAATGGCTGCAGATGCTGTGGGCGGCGGAGAGCGGCGAATTTAGCCAGTATCCTGCGGATTCGCTTTTGGAAGGCTGGCAGACCATTCTGCGCAACCAGTTCCACGATATTATTCCCGGTTCCTCCATTCATGAGGTGTATCAAGACTCACGCGTAGAATACGCGGAAGCAGAGCAGATCGGCCTGGCAGCACGGGCGGCTGCTGCGGAGGGGCTTGTCGGTCTCGCATCTGGACCTGCTGCAGATTCGCCTTCAGCGCAAGCCGGTCTCGCATCTATGTCTGCCGAGGGTTCGCCTGCGCCGCAATCCGGTCTCTCACCGGCAGAGGCCCCGCTGCGCACCGAATACACGCTGTTCAACAGCGCCTTCTTCACCGCGCCCCGGCTGGCAACTGTGCCTCATGATGCAGAGAATGCTGTCTGGACAGACGCCGAAGGCAACCGGCTGAACGCACAACGCTCCGGCGGGCAGTGGCTGGTGGAGACAGCGGCGGTTCCGGCGCTGGGCAGTACAGTGATTGTTGCCGCTGAGCCTGGCGGTTCCGAAGCTGCTCAGCCAGACCCCTCCATTCCGTTCCGCTGGCAGGATTCCACACTTACGACTCCTTATTATATTCTGGAGTGGAACACAGACGGACAGCTGAGCCGGGTCTTCGACCGCAGCGCCGCTCGCGAGGTGCTGGCCCCGGGAGAATGCGGCAATGTGCTGCAGGTGTTCGAGGATAAGCCGAAGATGTTCGATGCGTGGGATATTGATTTATTTTATCAGGAGAAAATGAAGGTCATCACCGCTCTGCGCTCCGTCAAGCTGACTGAATGCGGCCCGCTCCAGGCGGTGCTGGAATTCAACTGGACCTACATGGATTCTACCATTATCCAAAAGGTTAAGGTGTACGCCGGAAGCGCGCGGATTGATTTCGAGACTTACGTAGACTGGCATGAGCAGCATCAGCTGCTGAAAACGGCATTCCCGGTAGCTGTGCGGGCGACGGAAGCGACTTACGATATCCAGTTCGGCAACGTAAAGCGGCCGACGCACTGGAATACAAGCTGGGATTATGCACGGTTCGAGAGCGTGGGCCATCAGTGGGCGGATCTGTCAGAACGGGGCTATGGAGTCAGTCTGCTGAACGACTGCAAATATGGCTATGACATTAAGGATCATACGATGCGTCTGTCGCTGATCAAATCGGCGACCAGCCCCGACCGGCTGGCGGACCAGGGCGAGCATCACTTCACATATGCCCTGCTGCCGCATGTAGGGGATTGGGTGGCTGCGGGGACGGTACAGGAAGCATGGGCGTTGAACCAGCCGCTCCTGGCTGTGGAAGGAGCCTATACTGCCGGAAGCGGCAAATCCTTAATTACCTGCGATGCCCCGAACATTGCCATCGATGCTGTCAAGCTGGCCGAGGACGGCAGCGGATGCATAGTCCGGCTGCATGAGTATACCGGCACACGCTGCTCGGCGAGTGTCAGCAGTGATTATACCGTCTCCTCCTGGCAGCTGCGCGATCTGATGGAGCGGCCGCTGAATACAGAGGCCATAGACGGTTCAGCGATCCGGCTTGATTTCAAGCCTTATGAGATTCATACGGTTCATTTGACTTTTGGCTAATGCTTAAGTCTGATCTGCCCGTCCAGGCAGGTTAAGGCACATCTAAAAGACCGCCATTCCGGCAGGGGAGCTTTCACACACCCTGCCGAAATTGGCGGCCTTTTTTTATTGTTTAGGAAATTGTGGCGCGAATGTATGCGGAAAACAACACACATTTGCTAGCGCGCAGGCGCACCGCCCTAATATATGCGGAAAACAGCATACATTTGCTGGATCACAGGCGCACGGGTCGAATGTAAGCGAAAACAGCATACATTGTGCTGGCGCGCAAGCGCAACGGCGAATGTATGCGGAAAACAGTATACATTTGCTGAATCACAGGCGCACGGGCCAAATGTAAGCGAAAAACAGCATACATTTGCTGGTGCACGGGCGCAACGGGCGAATGTATGCGGAAAACAACACACATTTGCTAGCGCGCAGGCGCACAGCCCTAACGTATGCGGAAAACAGCATACATTAGCTGGCGCCAGGTGTTCTAATGTACTACAGTTCGCTGTGTACTTACATCCGCTTAATCAGCTCTTCCAACTCGATGACCAGACTTTTGGCAAGCTCAAAATTGTTATCCTTCAGCGCCAGTTCTACCCGGGTCTCGGCCGCTTTCTTCTTCTGCTCCAGCTCCAGATAATCCTTATCGAAATGCAGGGCATAGATCATCTTCTTGAATTTCTTGATCGTCATCTTGCGGATTGTCTTATCGTCAATAATCAGCACATAATCCATCCCGTTGACCACGGAATAGAAGTCATGCGAGATCATAAGAATTGCGCCCTTATACTCCTGGATGGCTTGGTCCAGAGCGATTTGCGTGTAGGTATCCAGATGGCTGGTCGGCTCATCGAGCAGCAGGACATTGGCCTTCAGAGCAGATACCTTGGCCAGCTGCAGCAGATTTTTTTCGCCGCCGGACAGGGCTGCTATTCTCTGGTTCACAATCTCGCCTTCAAAGCCATAGGATGCCAGGTGGGTGCGGATCTCATCATACGTAGCCATTCCGGCCTCGATGAATTCTTCGAGCAGGGTGTTCGAATCTGTCAGCACTTCGCCTTGAAGCTGGGACAGATAAGCTACCGTAGCCTCCGGGCTCAGGGTTATAGAGTCGTGCTGGCCCCGCGCGATATCGCGCAGCAGGGTTGTTTTGCCGGTACCGTTCGGACCGATCAGGGCGACTTTATCACCAGCATTCATCTCGAAGCTAACCTTGTCCAGCAGCAGCTCATCGAAGGCCGCCCGGTAATCCTGGACTGTCACTACAGGAGCGTCCGCGTTCTGCGGCTCATGCACCATTCCCAAATGAATCTGGGGCTGCTTAATGTCCACGAACGGCGCTTTGATTCTGCGGGCCTCCAGTCTTTCCTGGAACTTCACTCTGGCTTTGAGCGCTCTCCCTCTGGAGGCTTCTGAATTATACGTGGCGATGACCCGGAGGTTGTCGATGATGTTCTCGTTGCGCTCAATCTCTTCCTGTTCGGCGAGGGCCAGCTCCTGCAGCTCTATTTTGGTCTGAAGCAGGGAGAGGTTGTATTCCAGATACCGGCCGTCGAACTCCTGAAGCTCCTTGTTCTCAAGGTGAATGATTTTGTTAAAACAATGGTTAAGCAGATAACGGTTGTGCGTAACCACCAGCAGAATTCCCTTATGGGAGTTAATCAGCTGCCGGAGCGCATTCAGGTTCTCGAAGTCCAGGAATACATCCGGCTCATCCATAATCAGGAAGTCGGGACGGTTCAGCATTTCCTTCATGACCTGAACTAGCTTGAATTCCCCGCCGCTCAGCTCGGATACCTTGAGGTCCCTGCGCTTCATGAGGTCCGCCAGATTCAGCTTTTTGTGAATGAGGCTCTCGTAATCATCTCCGCCCAAGGCCTCGTAAGCGTCCAGAGCCAGTTGATACTTCTCCAGCAGCGGCTCAATGTCCTCCGAGGTCTCCATCTCTGTGCAGATGAGCTGTATTTCCTCCTGTAGCTTAATGAAGGGTCCGGCTATATATTCAAACACGGTAGTGTCGGCAGGCAGGTCCGGCTTGGCGAACTGGCTGACATACCCGATGCTGCAATCAGGCTCCATCTCAATGCTGCCGTCGAACAAATATCTGTCCCGGTCCATCAGAATGTCGATCAGGGTGCTTTTTCCGCTGCCGCTGGTTCCGATAAAAGCGCAATGCTGCGCCTCTTCGAGCGTAAACGAAATGTCAGTGTAGAGCTCTTTTTGCGGGAAGGAGAAGGACAGGTGTTGAACTTTAATCATAGGACTACCTTTCTGTGTAGCTGGAATGGAGTTTACCGTTGATAGCCTAACACTATTTATCAATAACATCAATCATTCTGCGTCAAAGTTATTCCTCCCGCCTCATCGCTTCCGCCATGTGTCCTTCCGGGCGTCTGCCGGTAACTCCCCGGCGTGGTTCCGATGATCCGCTTGAAGACCAGAGTGAATGTCGACGGATCGTGGTATCCTACCTGCTCTGCAATGAGCTGTACGGGTGTCTTGGGCTGCTGGACCAGCAGCAGACAGCTTTTCTGAATCCGCACGTTCTGGAGATAACGGTAGAAGGTCTGCCCGGTATGCGCCTTGAACAGCCGCTGAAGATGCCGTTCGCTCCAGTCGAAGCTGCGTGACAGATGCGTCAGGGTAATCTCCTGCACATAGTTCAGCTGGACGTAATTCAGAATCTGCAAAAACTGCGTCTGCCTGCCCAGCGGAAACTGAACCTCATCATGCTTCAGTCTGTAGATACTGATCAGAAGCTGAACGAACAAGGTCAGCAGGTAGCTGTCCGATCCGCTTTGCGGCAGGTGAACCTCGCGGTGAAGCGAGAGGAACAGGCTCTCGATGGAGCCGTTCAGGTCCGTCACGGAGAAGGAAGGCAGCCGGTGTTCTCTGATCTGCTCCAGGTAGGAGGCAATCAGCGGGTCTTGAATCATGGGGGCAAGACGGTCCAGCAGCTCCGGCTTAAACAAACAATTGTACACGACAAGCGGCTCACGCATTAAACTGGGTGAAGACGGGCGGAAGACATGGGAGACACCGACAGGAATGTAGTGCAGCTGGCCCTTGCCTGTCGGGTGAGCCTTCTGGCCGATATAATGAAATCCTTTGCCCTCGGCCACGAAGGTCAGCTCCATGAAGTCATGGGAGTGAAGCGGAAGATCATAGCTCTCGGTAGCGCGGTTCACATATAACAGGAGATTGCCCCGGAAGAAATACTCCCCTTTTAGCGTATGGTTGGCCGAATCCATCAATTCCCTCCTCCAGATCCAGAAAGTCCTTTTTACCCCCGTGAAATGTCCATATTGCAGGTCATGCAAACCATGCGGAATCCTATAATTGTAATAGAAAGCGCGTCATATATACAGGATTAATCCTATAAAAGACGAGGTGTATTCAATGATAGCTATTCAAAAACCGCGAGTGGAGTACCAGGAGAATCCGCTGGGACTGGATATCCGTAATCCAAGAATCAGCTGGCAGCTGCGGGCGGATGAGCGCGATGTAAGGCAGCAGGCGTATCAATTACAGGTGGCAGGCGCGGCGGATTTCGGGAGCGTATGGTGGGACTCGGGCAGAGTGGAGTCGGGTGAATCTGTCCATATCGAGCTGAAAGAGCTGGAGCTGCAGTCCAGGACGCGTTATTATTACCGGGTTAAAATATGGGATCAGCACCATCGTTCCACGGAGTGGTCCGTGGCGGCCTGGTGGGAGATGGGGCTGCTCTCGCCGGAGGAGTGGACCGCAGAATGGATTACGGCTCCGCTGGCCTGTCTGGCGGAAGATGCAGAGCAAAGCCCGCTGCTGCGCGGAAGCTTCCAGGTGGACCGGCCGGTCGCCCGTGCCAGAATCTATGTGACCAGTCTCGGGCTGTATGAGCTGGAGCTGAACGGAACACGGGTAGGAGACACTTATCTCAATCCGGGATGGACCAGTTACAGCCACCGCCTGCAATACCAGACGTATGATGTGACCCCGCTGCTCACCCTTGGGGACAATGCGGCGGGTGCCTGGCTCGGGAACGGCTGGTACAAAGGGAATCTCGGCTGGGAGCACAGGAAGCATATCTATGGCAGCCGGACAGCGCTGCTGATGCAGCTTCATCTCACCTATGAGGACGGCACGGAGCAGATCATAGGAACCGGCCCGCAGTGGAAAATCTTACCCGGCCCTATCCTGATGTCGGAGCTGTATCATGGCGAGACCTATGACGCCCGCCTGGCGCAGCACGGCTTCAGCCTGCCGGGGTATGACGACACGTTGTGGACACCGGCGGAGATTCTTCCGTATGCCAAGAATATTCTGCTTGCGCAGGAGAATGATCCGGTCCGGGCAGTCCAGGAATTGGCACCTGCGGCCTTCATCCGCACCCCGGCAGGGGAGACTGTGCTGGATCTCGGACAGAATATGGTCGGCTGGCTGCGGTTCACCGTAGATGGCGCGGCGGGTCAGGAATATCAGTTGCGGCATTTCGAGGTGCTGGACCAGGCGGGCAATGTGTATACCGAGAACCTCCGGACGGCCAGACAGACCGTTACTTATATCGCCCGAGGCGGGGGCAGGGAGAGCTTCCAGCCGCGGTTTACCTTCCAGGGCTTCCGGTATGTCCAGCTGATCGGCTTCCCGGAACTGCTGGATCTGCAGGACTTCACAGGCGTGGTGCTGCATTCCGATATGGAGCCAACCGGCACCTTCACCTGCTCGAACCCACTGCTGAATCAGCTCCAGCACAACATCCTGTGGGGGCAAAAGGGCAATTTCGTCGATGTGCCGACCGACTGTCCGCAACGGGATGAACGGCTAGGGTGGACCGGGGACGCGCAGATGTTCATCCGCACGGCGGCGTATCTGATGAATGTGGCCCCCTTTTTCAGCAAATGGCTGGGGGACTTGGCAGCGGATCAGCGGGAGGATGGAGGAGTTCCATACGTGATTCCGCATATATTGGGGGAGGAGGCACATTCCTCTGCGGCGTGGGGCGATGCGGCGGTCATCTGTCCATGGACGATCTACCAGTGCTATGGGGATAAGCGGATTCTGGAGCAGCAGTACAGCAGCATGCAGGGCTGGGTGGAATATATCCGCCGCCAAGGGACAGATGAGTTCCTATGGAATACCGGCGTCCACTTCGGAGATTGGCTGGGTCTGGATGCCAAGGCGGACAGTCATGTGGGGGCTACGGACCGGAATTATATTGCAACGGCCTTCTATGCTTATTCGGTCCAGTTAATGGCAAAAACGGCGAAGGTGCTGGGCCGGACAGAAGATGTGGAGAAGTACTCGCAGCTGCATCACCGGGTCAAGGATGCGTTCAACCAAGCGTATATCCTGCCAGCGGGGGAGGAAGGTCCGGCTACCCAAACAGCCTGTGTGCTGGCCTTGATGTTCGGTCTGGTGGAAGGAAGTGCCAAGGATCGCACGGTTGCAAGACTTATCGAACTGCTGGAAGCGAGCCATTATCATCTTACGACAGGCTTCGTGGGCACGCCTTATCTGACTCTGGTGCTGGCGGAAGCGGGCCGTTACGATGCCGCCTACAAGCTGCTGCTCCAGACGGACTATCCGTCCTGGCTGTATCCGATTACCCGCGGCGCAACTACCATCTGGGAGCACTGGGACGGAATTAAGGTGGACGGCAGCTTCTGGAGCAAGGAGATGAATTCCTTCAACCACTATGCTTACGGGGCGGTAGGAGACTTCCTGTACCGTTATGTGGCCGGGATCGAACAGACAGAGGAAGGGCCGGGCTATAAGCAGTTCCTGATCCAGCCGCATCCGGGAGGCGGACTCACCTCGGCTGCCGCCAGTCTGGAATCCATGTACGGGAAGATCCGTTCCGAATGGACAATAGACTCCGGGATAATCGGGCTGACCGCCGTGGTTCCCCCGAATACCTCGGCTACGGTACTGTTGCCGGACGCCTTGCTGGCTGAAGTATCGGAGACGGGAATGGAGGCTGGACAGCCGCTTGAGCAGACCCCTGGTATTCATTCCGCAGAGCAGATGGCACAGGCGGTGAAGGTTACGCTCGGCTCCGGGGAATACAGATTCCAGTACCCTTTGCGGAAGTAAGGGGAGTGTAGATGGGGCTGTTTCAGCCACTGATCATGCTGCAAAGCAGAGCCTACGGGAGTAAGGGGCTCTGTTTTTTGTTGTGTGCTGGAAAGAATCCTCCACCCATTCCACTCTCCTGCCCCTTGCAATCTTCCCACATAAGCGCTATTATAGATAAATAAAGTCTTCAATTAAAGACATAGTCCTTATGTAAGGTGGAATAAGACATGAAATACTCCAAAGCAACGAACTACGCCCTGCACACGATGCTGTTCCTGGTGGCGCACACTCCCGATAAGCCGATGGGCGTGCAGCAGCTTGCCGAGCGGCAGAATGTATCGCCTACGTATTTGTCCAAGATTCTGACCAAGCTGGTCAAGGCCGGGCTTATCGAATCCGCATCCGGGGCCAATGGCGGGTATCGTCTGCGGCGCAAGGGGGACGAAATCTCGTTCCTGGATATCATCCATGCCATTGAAGGCACAGCGTCGCTGTTCGACTGCACGCTGGACCATCCCAGTCAGTGTCTGATTCAGCAGGAGATGGTCAAGGCCGAAGGGCAGATGGAGGATTATCTGCGGAATAAGATGATGTCAGAGCTGGCGGATAAGATGCGGGCATGTCAGCAGTAAGAACTGGCTGAGCAAATACGGTCATGGCGCAAGAACGGCTGCCGGGCTGTGTTCTGCGTGGTTCCCGCCAAAAACGGCTGCCGTCCCTCTAAGGGCGTCAAGGCCGTTTTTGCCGGATGTATTATGGATATTCAAAGTCTATTAAGTCTGTATATAAGAGAGGATGAATGATTAATGAATAACGGATTATTCGATGCAAGCGTATGGGAGAAGGCCTGGAAGGAAGATCCCAAGGCAATGGCTAACAAGTTCAAGGCGATGGGCATGAACCCGCACACGAGCTTCGATCATAAAGCCGAGGTGTTCAATGAAGAGGTCTTCAGCAGTGCCGGGCGGGACCGGAGTGAGCGGATTATCGGCTGGATGGAAGGCCAGGGCGTGGATTTTAACGGGTTGACAGTTCTCGATGTGGGCGCAGCCTCGGGCGGGTTCACGGTTCCTTTTATCGAGCGGGGGGCCAAGGTTACAGCAGTAGAGCCTAATGTTCCCTTAGCGGAGCTGTTCCTGAAGAACACTGCCGGAGCGGCTCCCGGACAGGTGGAGCTGGTGCACGAAGCGTTCGAGAATATAGACATTAGCGCACGCGGCTGGCTGAATGCCTTCGATCTGGTCTTCGTGTCCATGTGTCCGGCGGTGTTCGACTGGGAGAGCACGGAGAAGGTGATCAGCTGTGCCCGGCAATACTGCTATATCAGCACCTCGGCAGGTGTGCAGGAGCATAGTCTGATGAATGAAGTGCTGCCGCTGCTGACGGGCCGGGAGGTTCATGCGGAGTCCTCAGATATGGCTTATCTGACGCAATTATTATATTTGAAGGGCTATTCCTATGAGACGATTATTACCCGAGAAGCGAAAAGCAAGGAGCTGACCTTGGAAGCAGCAGCCGCTGAGGTGATGGAAATGCTGCCGCTGCATCATCTGGACGGGGGAGAGGCTACCCGCAAGGTAGTTACAGACTATCTGCACACGGCCTACCCGCAGCAGCAAGTCGTTATCCGCCAAGGCGGACGGTTCGGCAAGGTGCTGATTAAGCTGCAGGACCTGAATATGTACAGCCGGGCCGCTGCCGTGGCGTCCGGGAAATCTGCCGATTCTGTGAAGCGTTGAACAGGAGCACGCCATCCCCTGCACATGAGATTGTCTTTCCTAGGAAAGATGCTATCATAGAGAATAGGTCCCTGCGCGGGATCTATTTTCTTATATAGGAGGACTGAGGGCTATGAGCAGGAACAAGCGTATTTTCGAGCATGACCTGATGAAGAAGGTAGGTGAAATCTACTATGAGCCATAGTCTCAGAACCGTTTCCTTGCGCGAAGAGCTGGTGCAGCAGCTGGTCTATCTCGATGAGCATAAATTCTCTATTCTGGACAGGGGAACATGGGAGTCTCCGGCTGAGCGGGCAGAGGTACAGGCGATGATCAAAAGCTATCAGGAGACGGTGGAGCGGATTCTGTCCGGTGACAACGATGCGCTAGAACGTTCTATGGTATTGGTCGGTTCCCGAGTGTCGCTGCGTATCGGGCAGGAGACGCTGAAGGATACGTACCGGATTGTAATTCCTGGTGAAGCTGAGCTGGATGAATTCTGCATTTCACTCTGGTCGCCTATGGGCAGAGGGCTGATTCTGGCGTGTCCGGGTGAGACGGTAACGATTCAGACCCCGTTCGGCAGCGATGAAGTCTTGATTCTTGATAATAGGTACGAGTGAAGCTATTTGCTGACAAAAAAGAGGCGTCCCTGATCATCCTGCGATGATGGGGGACGCCTTTTTGCCTTCGGCCTTGTCACTGCGGCCGGGAGTTACAATTCTTCGATTTCCTGCAGCCAGAGCGCGGCAGAAGCATCGCTTGGCATGCGCCAGTCGCCGCGCGGCGAGAGGCTGACCGTACCGACCTTCGGTCCGTCCGGCAGGCAGGAGCGCTTGAACTGCTGGGTGAAGAAGCGGGTGACGAACACCTTCAGCCAGGCGGTCAGCTGCTCCTTGGGATAAGCACCGCCGAAGGCGTGCTGGGCGAGATAGAGCATTTTGCCGGGAGAAGCGCCAGTACGCAGCATATAATACAGGAAGAAGTCATGCACAATGTAAGGCCCCAGGATATTCTCGGTCAGCTGGACGATCTCTCCGGTTGCCGAAGGCGGCAGCAGCTCCGGGCTGATTCCGGTCTCGATAATGCTGTAGAGGTACTTGTTCACCGTCTCGTCGGCTTCATGGTCTGCATACCAGGCGACAACATACTGGATCAGCGTCTTCGGAATACCCGAATTCACGCTGTACATCGACATATGGTCGCCGTTATAGGTACACCAGCCCAGCGCCAGCTCGGACAGGTCGCCTGTACCGATGACAATCCCGCCGTTCTTGTTGGCGAGATCCATCAGGATCTGGGTACGCTCGCGGGCTTGTACGTTCTCGTAAGTCAGGTCATGCACCTCGGGGTCGTGGCCGATGTCCGCGAAGTGCTGGAGGCAGGCCGCCTTGATGTCAACGACCTTCATCGTGGCGCCAAGCGCCTTGATCAAGCCTACAGCATTGTCGTAGGTGCGGCTGGTCGTGCCGAAGCCCGGCATCGTGACCGCCAGCACATCGCTGGCCGGACGTCCGAGCAGCTCCATAGCCCGCACGGCAACCAGCAGCGCAAGCGTAGAGTCGAGGCCGCCGGAGATGCCGATCACAGCCTGCTTCGTGCCGATGTGGCGGATACGCTTCATCAGGCCGGAGGTCTGGATCGAGAGAATCTCCTGGCAGCGTTCGTCCCGCTGGAGCGGATTGCCCGGCACGAACGGATTGACGCCTACGTTCCGTTTCAGCTCCCGTGGGGTGCTGCTGCCAAGCGGCGCGGTATAGAGAATCTCGCGGTAATTGCGTCCGCCCTTGCCTGCCCGGAACGTGCCCATCACGGTACGGGAATACTGCAGCCGCGGCAGGTCAATGTCGGCGGTAATCATCCGGCTCTCATGAGTGAAGCGTTCCGATTCGGCCAGCAGCTGGCCGTTCTCCGCGATCAGCGAATGTCCGCCGAAGACAACGTCTGTTGTCGATTCCCCGGTATTACAGCTGGCATAGACATAACCGGCCACACAGGAGGCGGACTGGCCGCCGACCAGCTGGCGGCGGTAATCGGCCTTACCGACCAGCTCGTTGCTGGCCGACGGGTTGAACAGCAGCGTCGCACCGGCTTGGGCCAGCAGGCTGCTTGGCGGCACCGGCACCCAGAGATCCTCGCAGATCTCCACACCGAACGACAGATTCCCGTCGCTCTCACAGGCAAAAATCAAATCATTGCCGACCGGCACCGCCGATCCGCCGATCCGCAGCTCGGACACCTCCAGCTCGCCGGCTCCCGCGAACCAGCGCGGCTCGTAGAATTCGCTGTAGCCGGGAATGCAGGTCTTGACCACAATCCCGAGAATACGGCCCTGCTGGAGCACAGCGGCACAGTTAAACAGCCTGCTTTTGATGGAGACCGGCAGGCCGGCAATGACAATCATCCGGTGCTCTGCCGTCGCGGCCGTAATCCGCAGCAGCGCCTGCATCGCGGATTCCAGCAGCCGGGGCTGGAGGAACAGATCCGCACAGCTGTAGCCGGTGATGCACAGCTCCGGGAGTACCAGGTACTCCACCTCCTGGGCGCTGGCTGTATTGATGGCTTCAATAATCTGGTCTGCATTGAATACGCAGTCAGCCACCCGGAGTTCCGGGGAAGCGGCGGCGACTCTTGCGAATCCGTAATTCTGCATTCATTTCACCTGTCCTTTATCTGTCCTGTTGTTGAGATACCTATCTATTAATTGTACCCATCAATGGTCACCGGTAACAAGCAGGGATTATCACAAGCGCTTCCATTTACCTTCTCGCGGGTATAAACTAAACAGAGATGTATCAGCCAGCCATGATGAATGAGAGATAGAAGAGGAAGGGAGTAACCCATCATGCCATTAGCAGGACAAGAACTGATCGAAGAAATCCGCAGCACTGAGGTGCCTTACGGCTGCCTGGCGGTCTGGTTCCTCGGACAAGCCAGCGTTATTGTCAAGGGGGCGGGGGTGACCGTCTACATTGATCCTTATGTATCCCCGAACCCGGACCGGACTTTCCCGCCGCCGGTGGGGCCTGGCGAAATTACAAATATGGAGGTCTGCCTGATTACCCATGACCATTCAGATCATCTGGATGAGGAGGCGCTCCCCGTGCTTGCCGGACTGAATCCGCAGGCGCAGTTCATGGCTCCGTCGGTCTGCCTGGAACGTCTGCAGGCGCTAGGCATCCGCAAGGATCAGCTGACTGCTGCCTTACCTGCCACTGAAGCTGAGCCTGCAAGCGGGCTGAAGGTCATTCCCGTGGCAGCTGCGCACGAACAGCTTGAACGCGATGAACAGGGACATCCTAAGTACGTGGGCTATATCCTGGAGCTGAACGGGGTGAGACTCTATCATGCAGGGGATACCGTGCTGTTCCCTGAGCTGATTGAGGAGGTTGGCAGCCGCAAGATCGATCTGGCGCTGCTGCCGATTAATGGACGCGATTATTACCGGGGCAGCCGCAATATCGTCGGCAATATGAATTACCGGGAAGCGGCGGAGTTCGCAGCGACCTCAGATTTTGAGACCGTAGTTCCGCTGCATTATGACCTGTTCGCCGGCAATGCCGAGAATCCGGGTTATTTCGTGGATTACCTGTACCGCCACTTCCCGGAGCAGAAGTTCCATATGATGGCCAGAGCGGAACGGTTCGTGTACGTGTCGGCGCAGGCTTTTAAACGTCAACGTTAAGACTTATTGTGAATCAGCAGGGTATAGCAGGGAGACCTGATATTTGGCAAGGAACTCGATCCATTCCCCGGACGGCCGCTGATCGGTGACGATATAATCGACCTTGTCGAAGCTGAACAGCCGGATGAAGGCGATCCGGTCGAACTTGGAATGGTCAGCCAGAAGGACTACCTTGCTCGCCTGCTGCTGCATCAGCACCTTAAGCTCGGTCTCCGCTTCGTTGGAATCGCAGAGTCCGCCGGTCATGGAGAGTGCCTTGCAGCTGAAAATCGCCACATCCACATTATATTTCAGAATAGTCTGCGAGGCCGTAGGCCCTACGAAAGAGCTGGTCTCCGGCCCGAGCAGGCCCCCCGTGGAGATAAGCTTTTGCCCGGAATGCTGGAATTCTGACAATACCGCCAGGGAATTGGTGATGATGGTCAGATTTTTTTTGTCCTCCACAATTCTCCGCAATCCTTCAAAAGCCGTAGTGCTGGTGTCCGTCATCACACTGTCCCCGTCATTAATCAGCTCCAGCAGACTTACCGCAATCATCCGCTTCGCTTCAATGTTGACCTGATGCCTGTGTGAGTAGGAGGGGTCCTCGTTGGTGTGAGCGTTCAGAATCGCCCCGCCGTAATTCTTCTTGGCAATGCCCTCCTTGTCCAGCCGGTCAAGATCGCGCCGGATCGTCTCCTCCGATACACCGAATTTCTGCGCCAGATCCGCCACGTGAACCTTCTTATGCCTGTAGAGCTCATTAATGACCAGATCCCGCCGTTCAAAAGCCTTCATACTCATGCCCACCCTTACGTTATGTAGTTATGTACAGTTTACTATAACCTGCTGCATAACATAAATCCCACAAACACAAACAATTCCACAGTTCACTGCAATTATATCACACAAAACCACACAATAACCAAATTTAAAGTGTGGAATAGTGTTGACTTTGAAGGTGAGTGATTCTATGATGTAGAAGAAATGGATTAGTTGGCGATGAAAGACAGATGTGTGCAGGCCGCAGAGGCTGTATTTGGTAGCGCTTACTAATCGGAGCTATGGCTCCAGTGTGTTCTCATACTATCAACTTACGATTCCGGGGAGGAACAGCAGTGACAGCAAATTATCCGAAGATTGGAATCCGGCCGACGATTGACGGCAGAAGACGCGGGGTGCGCGAATCGCTGGAGGCACAGACGATGGGCATGGCGCAGCGTGTGGCGGCATTTTTGCAGAAGAATGTAAGGTATCCGGATGGTTCACAGGTAGAGTGTATCATTGCCGATTCTACGATTGGCGGCGTGAAGGAGGCTGCGGCGGCGGCGCAGAAGTTCGCGGGTGCAGGTGTGGGCGTATCCATTACAGTCACCCCGTGCTGGTGCTATGGATCGGAAACGATGGATATGGATGCGTCCATCCCGCATGCGGTATGGGGATTCAATGGAACGGAGCGCCCCGGGGCGGTATATCTGGCGGCAGTTCTGTCTGCTTATGCGCAAAAAGGCATTCCGGCCTTCGGCATCTACGGAGAGGATGTCCAGGAATCCAGCAGCGAGGAAATCCCGGCGGATGTTCAGGTGAAGCTGCTGCAGTTCGCGAGGTCCGGGCTGGCAGCCGCTCTGATGAAGGGGAAGTCCTATCTGTCGATGGGTTCTGTGTCGATGGGAATCGCCGGCTCCATTGTGAACGAGCAGTTCTTCCAGGAATATCTCGGCATGCGCAATGAATATATCGATATGTCTGAATTTGTACGCAGATTTGAGGAAGGGATCTATGATCCTGAGGAGTTCGCGCGGGCGCTGGCCTGGGTGAAGGACAACTGCCGTGTGGGGGCGGATAATAATCCGCAGCATCTGCAGCTCAGTGAAGAGGTTAAAGAAGAGCAGTGGGAGACGGTTGTCAAAATGACGCTGATTGCCCGTGATCTCATGACCGGCAATCCGCAGCTTGCAAAGCTTGGCTTCGAGGAGGAAGCGAGTGGTCACAATGCCCTGCTGGGCGGCTTCCAGGGCCAGCGGCAATGGACCGACCATTTCCCGAACGGCGACTTCATGGAGACGATTCTGAACTCTTCGTTCGACTGGAACGGCAGACGGGCGCCTTATATCGTCGCCACTGAGAACGACAGCCTGAACGGGGTGACGATGCTGTTCAATTATCTGCTGACGAATACGGCGCAGATTTTTGCCGATGTGCGCACCTTCTGGAGTCCGGCGGCCGTGAAGCGCGTGACCGGGTATGAGCTGGAGGGAGCAGCGGCAGGCGGGCTGCTGCATCTGATTAATTCGGGCTCGGCTGCGCTGGACGGTACCGGCGAGCAGAGTATTGACGGCAAGCCGGCAATCAAACCGTTCTGGGACATCACGGATGAAGAGGCGGCTGCCTGTATCGCGCAGACCCAGTTCCGCCCGGCTTCCCAGGAATATTTCCGGGGGGGCGGCTTCTCGACGGACTATCTGACCCGGGGCGGCATGCCGGTCACCATGGCCCGGCTCAATCTGGTCAAGGGGCTGGGGCCTGTCCTCCAGCTGGTAGAGGGCTACACCGTAGAGCTTCCGGCAGAGGTCCACGATACGCTAGACCAGCGGACAGACCCTACCTGGCCGACAACCTGGTTCGCCCCGAAGCTGACAGGCCATGGCTCCTTCCAGTCAGTTTATGATGTGATGAACAATTGGGGCGCCAATCACGGGGCGATCAGCTACGGGCATATCGGTGCGGATCTCATTACGCTGGCCTCGATCCTGCGGATTCCGGTCAGTATGCATAACGTGGAGGAAGCGCGGATTTTCCGTCCGCGCGTCTGGTCGCTGTTCGGCACGGAGAATCTGGAGAGTGCCGATTACAGAGCCTGCCGCAACTTCGGTCCGCTCTATTAATCCTCCAGGTGAAGAGGTGGGAAGATGACAGAGGCAGGTACGAGAGCTATGGAGATAACCGGTAACCAAGGAATCCGGCTGCTGGCCATCGATCTGGGAGCCAGCTCCGGCAGAGTGATGCTGGGAAGCTACGGGGACGGGAAGGTAATGGTGGAAGAGATTCACCGCTTCCCTAACGGGCCGGTAGAGGTGAATGGACATTTACACTGGGATGTGCAGCGGCTGCTTGAGGAGATCAAGCAAGGGATTGCAGCGGCTGCGGCAAAGTATGGCCCGCTGCACTCTCTAAGCGTCGATACCTGGGGAGTCGACTACGGCTTGCTGGATGAGCAGGGCGGGCTGCTGGATGCTCCGCATCATTACAGGGATCAGCGGATGGCGGACATCGCTTCAGTACTGGAGGCTGCCTTGCCTCCAGCAGAGCAATTCAAGCTGACGGGCAACCAGTCCAGCCCGATTAATACGGTCTATCAATTATTTGCCGACCTTATGGCGAAGCCGGAGCTGCGGACAACCGCCAGACAGCTGCTGATGATGCCGGATCTGTTCAATTATATGCTCAGCGGCGTGGCGGTGGCCGAGCAGACCATCTGGAGCACCAGCGGCCTGCTGAATCCGCAGTCCACAGCGTCTTCAGCCGAAGTGCTGCGCAGGCTGGAGCTGCCGGCTACGCTGCTGCCCCGGCTGGTTCCGGCAGGCACGGTGCTGGGTGAACTCCGGCCCGCACTTCAGGAAGAGCTGGGCAGCGGTCCTCTTAAGATCATCGCCGGTGCCTCGCATGATACGGCTTCAGCCGTGGCCTCCATTCCGTATGGCGGCTTCGGCTCTAGCTACGCTGAGTCCAGCAATGCCGATTCTGGTTGCGCTGATCCTGGCTTTGGCGATCCAGACCGGATCGGCGGATTCAGCAATCCGCTGCCATCCGCTGCATTCATCAGCTGCGGAACCTGGTCGCTGGTCGGCCTGGAGACGGCCGAGCCTGTATTAAGCGATGCCGCCCGGGCCAGCGGCTTCACTAACGAGAGCTGCTTTCGCGGCACCAACCGGCTGCTGAAAAATATCACCGGCCTCTGGCTGCTCCAGGAGACCCAGCGGAGCTGGGCTGAAGCGGGGGAACCGCTCAGCCATCAGGAAGCTGCCGAGCTTGCCGGGCAGCTGGACCGGCAGGGGGCGTGCATAGCCATGCTGGACCCGAACGATCCGCTCTTCAGCACGCCGGGCGATATGCCGCTGCGGATTGAATCCTACTGCATCCGCACCGGACAGCCGGTGCCGCAGACCCGGGCGGAGATCATCCACTCGATTCTGGAGAGCCTGGCCCGCTCTTATGCGGATACGATCCGTGAGCTGGAGGCGCTCACCGGCCGTCCGGTGCACTGCATTCACATGGTCGGCGGCGGCATTCAGAACAAGCTGCTGTGCCAGCTGACGGCGGATGCCACCGGCAAAGACGTTATTGCCGGACCGGTAGAAGCGAGCGCGATCGGCAACATTTTGGTGCAATTGACGGCGCTTGGAGCCGTCGATCCCGCAGAGGTCCGCAGCGTGGCAGCCCGGTCCTGCTCAACCGTGCGGTACCAGCCTTCTTTAACACATCAGAACTGACAAGTTTCATACAGTAATCAAGCAGCAATCAAGGAGGCAATTATGAATAATCACGAAGAAGAACTACGGCGCCTAATCTGTGATATCGGCCGGAATCTGTTCAACAAAGACTTCATCGCGGCCAACGACGGTAATATCTCAGCCCGCCTGTCAGCCACCGAGGTCATTACTTCGCCTACAGGAGTCAGCAAAGGCTATCTGCAGCCGCATATGCTGGTCAAAGTCAATCTGCAGGGAGAGATCCTGGATGCAGCGGAGGGCTATCGGCCGTCCACGGAGGTGAAGATGCACCTGAAGATCTACAACGAGCTGCCGGAGATGGGCGGGGTGGTTCATGCGCATCCGCCGTATGCTACCGCTTTTGCCATCAAGGGGGAAGCTCTGGACAAAATGATGATGCCGGAATCCGTCATTGCCATGGGCGACATTCCACTGGCGGTATACGGGACGCCTTCGACCGAAGAGATCCCGGATTCGCTGACTCCCTTCCTGGGCAAGAAGACGGCTGTGCTGCTGGAGAGCCACGGAGCCCTGACCTGGGGCAAGGATGTAATGGCTGCTTATATGAACATGGAGCGGCTTGAATATACGGCGAAGCTGACCTTCCTGACCCGCATGATTGATGGAGAGCGTGAGCTGCCGCCGCACCGGATTGAGGAACTTGTGGCGCTGAGATCATTCTACGGAATGTAATGAGGCCGGAGAGGAGACGAAAGCTATGCTCAAAAAAATACCCAAACTGCTCTCCCCCGAGCTTGTCCGCACCCTGATGGAGATGGGCCACGGGGATGAGCTGGTGCTGGCAGATGCCAATTATCCGGGACATGCGCTGCATTCCCGGGTGCTGCGGGCTGACGGGATCGGCATCCCCCGGCTGCTTGACGCGATCCTGGAGCTGCTCCCGCTGGATCATTATGCTCCGGCTCAGGCGGCCTTCATGGCCGTAGTGGAGGGGGACCCCACCGTTCCGGTGATATGGGACACGTACAAGGAGATTCTCACCCGGCATGATCCTGCGGTGCAGGTGGAGTATGAAGAGCGTTTTGACTTCTATGACCGCTCCAAGCACAGCTACGCCATTCTAATTACTGGGGAAGAAGCGCTCTACGGGAATATTATTCTCAAAAAAGGTGTGATTTCCCCCGAGGCCGGGGAATAGCGGCACCAAGCAACGGACCGCCCGGTTAGGCTATGGGCGGTCTTATTGCCATGCATATAGCGCGCAGCTTAGTCGACCGCTCGTTTGGAAGACCGTTCATTTAGAGGAGCGCTCATATAGAGCGAATACCCTCAAATGTTGCAGATTATGCAACCTGGCACCCCCTAAACCAGGGCCTGCCTGAGGATTGTTGCAGGAAATGCAGGAATGTGCAGGCTAGGCAGCTTGGGTAGAGGAGAAATCCTGCTTTTTGTACAACAATACTAGCTATGGAGTGTATATGTTGGGGGAGAAGCTGCAGTTTGTGCAAGATTATTGGTGTTAGTTTGTAGGGGGAAGGCTATATGTTTATTGCTCCATTGCTTTGTTTCTCTTTTACTCATACGTACCTTGTATCCGTCCCTCTGTACGTTGATGCACAGAAATACAGCACAAGAATGCAGCACAAGTACCCCATGCATCGATACGGCGGGGCACTTTTGTACTGTACAGTAATCGTAATATGCGTCTGTCGTGGATAAGGGGAGTACAAAGTTGGGGTGTAATGCGCTGGCGCGAAGGTGAGTGGAGTAAATGTATGTGAAAAACCGAAAAACAGCTTCAGTAAGGCACGTGGACCAAATGTGTGCTAAAAACCGAATACACTGAGCGGCAGTGAGGCAAGCGGAGCAAATGTGTGTGAAAAACTGAATACTTTGGGCAGTCATGAAGGTGCGTAAATCAGATGCAGCCCAGTGGGAGCAAATGAAGAGCATTAATGCCCCTGAATCCAGCAAACGCAGGACAAATGAGCAAATGAAGAGCATTAATGCCTCTGAATCCAGCAAACGTGGGCGAAATGAGTAAATGAAGAGCACTAATGCACTTGAATTCAGCAAACGCAGGACAAATGAGCAAATAAAGAGCACTAATGCCCCTGAATTCGCCGAAGTCCTTACCTCATCCCTCACTCATTACCTCTCATTAATCATCTCTCATCCAACCTCCATTATCGAGCATCTCTTACCCAGCCTCCCAGCCTTCCAACATCCATCCACAGAGCACTTTTGTTAAACCTCGTTATACATGTTTCGCAGCAACTGAGCACTAGTCTGGAGATGTTCCTCAGGAGTGCTCTCCAGCAGGCCCTGGATATGAGGGCGCTTATATTTCATGTAGCGGAGCAGCGGGGCGAAGTTCAGCATCCCTTGTCCGGCAGGAACGATGTCGATGGCGCCGTTCTTAACCGTGAAATCCTTCAGATGCAGAACCGCGATACGGTCACCCAGCAGCTCCAGCGCTTCTGTCACAATCTGCTCCTGCTGAAGGTAATTGTCCGGGGTCATCAGATTCGCGGCATCCAGTATAATTTGCAGGTTATTAGACGGCACAGTATCCAGCAGACGCCGGGCTAACGGGACCGTGTAGAGCGGGTGGTTGACGCCTGCCTCGATGCCTACAGTTACTCCAAAGCGTTCGGCCTCAGCAACCATGGCACTAACGGACTCAACCACTTGTTCAAAAGCATCCTCCGTGAAATTATCCGTTGTATACCCCTGACCTACGCTGCCGGTCTCCGTGCCGACCAGACTCGCACCGAAGTCACGGGCCAGCCGCAGATGAGTGTTGAAGTCGCTCAGCGCCTGCATGCGCTTGGCAGGGTCAGCATCTATAATGTTCACATAACAGCCGAGGACTGCAATCTTAATACCCGCTTGTCTGAAGGCATCGCCATAGTACGCAGCAGTCCCCGGACTCAATGAGCTAAGCTCGGTCACACTCTCCGGAAAAGACTTATGCAGCGCCAACTGAATCGCCGGGAAGTCATGCTCTTTCAGCTTATCTATTAATTGCGGCAGCGAACACCGCTTGAAGTCATGGGCGCGGACGCCCAAGTGAAATGGAACGGTCATAGGGTTAGCCTCCTTTGTATTCTGGGACAAGAGTTCGCATGGAGCGCCGCGGGGAGATTCCCGCAAATCAGGCCGCCTATGTCCAAAAGTGGTCACAGGCGGCCTGGTCATGCTGAATGAGGATTGAAGCAACATGTAAGCATGGCGAATATGTGCAGTACGTTTACAATGCCCCACAGACTGATACACAACTTAATTCGCACGACACAATTGTTTGCATCTCCCGCCTACACAAGCAGATACGGGTACAGCTGCCTCAGCTCTGCAGACTATGCGAGCGCTTCTGCTACCTTGCCTACATCCCCCAACTACACCCTCAAATACGGGTGCAGCAGCTTCAGCTCCGCACACTGGGCGAGCGCCTTGGCTACCAGCGCTGCAATCTGCTGCGCCCCGGATCTGGAGAAATGTGTGTCATCCGTAATGCCGTCCGGGTAGTTAGGGCGGGCACCCGGCGGCAGATGCATGAACAGCCCGGCTGATGCTTCGGTTCCCAGCCTGCGGTAGAGCTGCTGGGAGGCGGCAAAAACATCGAGCAGAGGCGTTCCGGTCTCCACGCCAACCTCCCGCATGACCTGCGGATAAAGTCCGACGGCCAGCGGATCAGGTTCACCGTCCGGGGTGAACCGGCGGCGGCTCACCGATGTCAGCAGCACAGGGAAGCAGTCCCGGCTGCGGGCGGAATCGATGAATACCTTCAGATTCTCGCGGTAATCGGTATGCGGTTCTGTATAACGGAGAGGGTCCTCCAGCTTCTGGTCATTATGGCCGAACTGGATCAGGAGGAAGTCACCGGGGAGAAAATCCCGCTCCATGTCTGCCAGTCTGCCCTCAGCCAGGAAGGAGCGTGTGCTCCGTCCGTTGATGGCCCGGTTCTCAATCCGCACCTTCCGGCTGACATACTGCTGCAGGTATTCGCCCCATCCGGCCATCGGCCTTTCCCCGCCGCCCTTCTGGGCAGCGGTAGAGTCTCCGGCGATATAGATTGTCGGCATCTTCAGCATGCCTCCATTAGACGGTGACCCCGGCTCCGCTGTCGGCCGTCTGGAACCCGAAATATCCGGCTGCGTTATTGTAAGAAATATCTTCGACCATAGCCCCCAGGACGCTGAGGTCATCCGGCGCTTCCCCGCGTTCGGCAAGTTCACCGAGCAGCCCGCACAGTACGCGGCGGAAATATTCATGCCGGGTATAGGAGAGGAAGCTGCGCGAATCGGTCAGCATGCCGACAAAGTTGCCGAGCAGACTGCCTTCGGCCAGCAGCGTCAGCTGCTGGCGCATGCCGCTGCGGGTATCGTTGTACCACCAGCCGGAGCCAAGCTGGAGCTTGCCGGGGGTGTCCTTTTGGTAACAGCCCAGCAGAGCCAGCAGGGCAGGGTAGTCGCCGGGATTCAGCGAGTAGAGGATCGTCTTCGGCAAGCCGCTGCCGCTCTCGGCCCGGTCAAGCAGCTGCGACAGCGCTGTGGTCAGCGGCAGATCGTTGATGCCGTCATAGCCGGTATCCGGTCCAAGCCGCTGGAACATCGGCGTATTGTTGTTGCGGTAGGCATGCAGGTGAAGCTGCATGGTCCAGTCTTTGTCATGATAGAAGCCGATCAGCGCGGTCAGCAGCTCTGTGCGGTAGCGGGTGATTTCCTCCGGCGACAGAGTAGCGCCCTGCATTCTTTTGGCAAAAATAGCTTCAACCGCTCCAGGTTCACCCGCTTCATAACGCAGGACATCCAGCGCATGGTCCGACAGGCGGCAGCCCTGCTCATGGAAGAAGGCGACCCGGTTACGCAGGGCTTCCAGCAGCCCGGCATAGCTCTTGACCGGCAGGCCGGAGGCCGACTCCAGCTTAAGGGTCCAGGCGGCGAAGCCTTCGGCATCGATGTTCAGCGCCTTGTCAGGACGGAAGGTCGGGAACACCTGGAAGGCAGTCTCACTCTCACTCAGCAGCTTGTGGTACTCCAGGGAATCTGCCGGATCATCGGTGGTGCAGATCACTTTGACACCGCTGCTGCGGATCAGTCCGCGCCGGGTGAAGCCCGGTTCAGCCAGCTTACGGTTGACCTTCTCCCAGATGGCCGGCGCTGTGGCTTCATTTAGCATCTCCTCTACCCCGAAGAAACGGCGGAGCTCCAGATGCGTCCAACTGTACAGCGGGTTGCCAACTGCCTTAGGCAGTGTACGGGCCCAGGCCAGAAACTTGTCATAATCAGAGGCGTCACCGGTAATATGCGATTCAGGCACGCCGTTCGCGCGCATCAGCCGCCATTTGTAATGATCGCCGTACAGCCAGGCTGCGGTCAGATTCTCAAATGGCTGGTCCTCATAGATTTCGCGCGGGTCCAGATGGCAGTGGTAATCGATTATGGGCATGGTTTTGGCGTGATTATGAAAGAGTAGCCGTGCTGTTTCGCCGGACAACATGAAGTCCTCGTTTAGGAACATGAATAGGATCTCCCTTTGAATGGATTAGGATAAATAGAATAAGTTCTACAAGGTAACGCCAGTTTTGAAAATAGCCAGCTCACGCACTTCATTCTGCTCATTCCGTGTTTTCCGGCCGCTGGCGACATCGATAATATAGGTGATGAATTCTTCCAGCACATCGGCCATCGGCGTTTCCAGCAGGGGACCGGCGTTGAAGTCCATCCAGTGGCCTTTTTTGGCAAAAAGGTCGTTGTTCGTTGCTATCTTAACCGTTGGCACAAAGCTGCCGAACGGCGTGCCGCGGCCCGTTGTGAACAGCACAAGCTGGCAATCTGAAGCGGCAAGCGCGGAGGCGGCGACCAGATCGTTGCCGGGAGCCTGCAAAAGGCTCAGCCCTTTTTTGCGCAGCTTCACGCCATACTGCAATACATCCACGACTGGTGACGATCCTGCCTTCTGGGTGCAGCCGAGTGATTTGTCCTCCAGCGTGCTGATGCCGCCGGCCTTGTTGCCCGGAGACGGATTCTCATAGACAGGCTCGCCGTAAGAGAGGAAATATTGCTTGAAGTTATTGATCAGCGAGACGATATCATCATAGACCTCCTTGCTCTCTGCGCGGGCCATCAGCACCTTCTCTGCGCCGAACATTTCCGGCACTTCCGTCAGCACTGAGGTTCCGCCCTGGGAGATAATGAAGTCGGAGAATGCGCCCAGCAGCGGGTTGGCTGTGATGCCGGAGAACCCGTCAGATCCGCCGCATTTCAGCCCGATGTTCAGCTCGCTGAGCGGAACCGGCTCACGAACGTCGTTCGCAGCGGCTTCATACAGCTCCTCCAGCAGTACAAGACCTGCTTCCAGCTCATTGCCTACCTCCTGGGCTACCAGGAATTTAACCCGGGATTCGTCATAATCGCCCAGCATGCTGCGGAACTCGGAGACGATATTGTTCTCGCAGCCCAGGCCGAAGACGAGTACGCCGCCTGCATTGGGATGATTAACGGCATCGAGCAGAATGCTGCGGGTCATGCGGTGGTCATCGCCCAGCTGGGAGCAGCCATAAGGATGCTTCAGCACGGTCAGATTGTCGAATCCGCCAAGATCGGGATGCTCAGCCTTGAATTCCTGAAGCATCTGTTCAGCCACGCCGTTCACACAGCCCACAGTCGGAATAATGAACAGATCATTACGGATGCCCACCTTACCGTTACTCCGCCGGTATCCCTGGAAGGTCAAATCACGGCGCGGATAGATTACCGGATGGACATCCGGCACATACTCGTATTCTTCCTCGCCGGACAGATTGGTTTTGATGTTATGCGTATGAATCCAGTCGCCTGCGGCAATTTGTGCCGTGGCATGACCGATCGGGGAACCGTATTTGGTAATCGTATCTCCGCTGCTGAAGCCGGTCAGGGCAATCTTATGACCCTGCGGAATCTCCTGGGCGGCTTGAACCGTCAGTCCGTCTATCGTCAGTTCTTCTCCGGCAGCAATCGGCCTCAAGGCTACAGCTACCGTATCTCTCGGGTTCATTTTCATTAAGTTCTTCATGTTGACCCTCCTAAAAGTTTGTAAGCATACACTTCCCTGAGCTTCTTCGTACAAACTCGCTTCGGAAGCATATGCCAAGTTTGTAAGCCTACACTTCTCCGAACTTCTTCATACAAACGAGCGGGTTCAGCCGACGAGTTCCTGTAATGCTGCGCGGGAATCTTCATGCTCCAGCTGCTGCAAATGGGCGGCAACCGCATCAGCCAGCCCCGGCAGCCGGGTCAGGTCCTGTCCCCACAGGCTGGTGTCGGCAAGAATAGTGTTCACGAAGCTGGCCGGCTGGCTCCAGGCCTGATCGAACACCGCGAGTACCTCTGCGCCGTCCTGCCGGGGAATACGGTCTCCGCGGTAGCTGAGCAGCAGGGCGGCGAAGGCGAGAGTCATCCGCTCCGGAAGCTTGCCGCGTTCCTGCTGGTAGCGAAGCAGGACCGGGAGCAGGCGGGCCTTGAATTTGGAAATGCTGTTAAGCGAGATGGAGGTCAGCTCATGGCGGATGAACGGATTGCGGAAGCGCTCCTGTACGGCATCGGCGTAGGACAATAGCTGCTCAGCAGGCAGATCCAGCATCGGGATCAGCTCCTCTTCAATCAACTGCTTCACGAAACGGGAGAAGGTACCGTCGTTCATGACGTCTTCAACCGTCTCAAGACCGGCGAGCAGGCCCAGAGGAACCATAGCAGTATGCGGTCCGTTCAGCAGATGAACCTTGCGTTCGCGGTAAGGCGTCATATCCGGTGTCACCACGACATTCAGTCCGGCCTTAGCTAGCGGCAGGCGCTCTGCCAGAGATTCCGGCCCTTCAATGACCCAGAAGAGGAACGGTTCTGCGGTTACCATCACGTTATCGAGATAGCCGAGCTCAGCTTCGAGGACAGCAGCCTGGTCACGCGGATAACCGGGAACAATCCGGTCTACCAGACTGCAGCAGAAAGTATTCTCGGACTTCAGCCATTGCAGGAATTCTGCGCCAAGGTTCCAGTCAGCCGCATAACGTTCTACGATCTCCTGCAATTTCTCGCCGTTACGGTCAATCAGCTCGCAGGGGATAATGACGAACCCTTTCTTGCCAAGCTCAAAGCGGCGGTGGAGCAGCGCAGTCAGCTTGCCAGGGAAGCTCTTAGGGGGAGCATCGTCTGCGCGGTCACCTGGAAGATAGGCTATGCCGGCTTCGGTAGTATTGGAGGTAATGAACTCCAGATCATCATTCTCGGCGAGCGCGAGATAAGCTTCATAATCGGTATATGGATTAATCACCCGGCTGACCGAGCCGATAATTTCGCGGGAATTGACGGTCTCGTTGTCCATAATGCCGTTAAGCAGCACAGTGTACAGGTTGTCTTGAGCGGCCATCAATTCAGCTACTCCTCCGGGGCCCTGCGCAATAGGCTGAATGAGGACGGCGCTGCCGTTGAACAGACCCTGATTGTTCATTTGCTGCAGCTGCCAGTCCACGAACGCACGCATGAAGTTGCCTTCGCCGAACTGGATCATCCGTTCAGGATGGAGGGTTAGCTCCGGGTGAGTGCTTCTGGATAAACGGTTTGTCATAGTGGTCATGATCTCCTTTAGAATACAGTGATAAATTGCACACGTTAACATTTTATTTTAAGCAAGATACGGAATTCCTTCACTTCTCCAGGAAGGCTCCGTATCTGCAGAAAATAGCGGCGGTTCTGGTAGAGTTATTCTGCGGCCACCGTATCCCGTACAACCAGCGAAGTCTTGACGAACAGCTGCTGCGGCGGGGTCTCCGGCTGCTGAAGCAGCTGGATCAGCATAGCGATGCCCAGCTCACTGATCTCGGCAATCGGCTTGCGGACGGTGGTTAGGGCGGGATTCGTATAGCGGGCGAACATCATATCATCGAAGCCGATCAGTGAGATCTGCTCCGGCACCCTGACCTTGTGGGCATAACAGGCATTCATGGCGCCAATCGCCATATCATCATTGGAGCAGAACACAGCCGTAGGCCGGTCCTCCAGGCTAAGCAGCTTGCTCATCGCGGCATATCCGCTCTCAATGCTATAATCTCCTGAGGCAAAATAATCGGGATTCAGCGGAAGCCGGCCTGCAATCAGACTGTCCAGGAAGCCCTGCTTGCGTTCGCTTGAGGACTTGAAGCCGGGCTTTCCTTCAATAATAGCCAGCTTGCGGTGACCCTGCTGCACAGCATAGTCAATTGCTTCCTTCACGCCTTCACGGTCATTGGCCACCACGTTCATGATGCCCGGGTCCTCCAGCTGGCGGTTAAGCACCACTAGCGGAATGCCCATCTTCTTCACATGATAAATGAAGGCATTGTCTTCATCGCTCTGGCTCATGACCAGAATGCCGTCGAAGCGCTGCGGCTGAATATTGCTGAAATGCTGGACACCGTCGATCCCGTTCACCGTCAGATTATAGTTCTCATCGAGGCTATGCGTAATGCCTTTGATCGCATCCACCAGGAAGCTTGAGGAAGTCCCCTGCTCAATACTGGAGAAGAACAGGCCGATGATGAATGATCTCTTGGTGACCAGGCTCTTGGCGCTGTAATTCGGCACATAATTCATTTCGGCGGCGATCCGTTCAATCTTATCCCGGGTGGCCTTCTTGATCAGCGGGTTGCCGTTCAGCGCCCTCGATACGGTAGTATGGGACACACCGGCAACACGGGCAATATCTTTGATGGTAATCATAGGATCTCCCCGGGTACATGGAATTGTTAACGATTTCAGTTTAGTTCTCCAGCAACGTCAAGTCAATAGTTTATTGAAATGCACACGTTAATATTTTGTGAAAAGTAAACGCAAAAACAGACCCAGATCAAGGTCCAGGGTCTGCGTTTGAAGAGGGATGGAGGATCACAGGCGGGCGCTGCTTCTCCTCTGCCGGTTTTCCTCTAGTTGATAAACCCGAAGCCTTCTCAGGCATGGTTGTGCTGGAATTTCGTAATGTCGCGGGCGTAATGTGAGGTGGTGCCGTCGAATCTTTTCAGCCGGACATACTCCTCAGAGAATTTCTCAACGACTCCGCTGCCTACCTGGGAGTACATTCCGTCAGGGTCAAGCTGGAGGGCGGATACGAAGGTCTGTGACAGTGCGGCTACGAAAAAATCAATATTTTTAACAAGTGTCTGTGGCAAAAGTCCCAGTCCTTTCATTGAATAAGTTCATCGTCAGCGGGAAAAAACTTAAATCTTATTGTACGACAGGCTGCCGGATTTGAACATAGGCTAAACTTTGTGTATATATATCCAGCTGAAAGTTGACACAGGGTTGTCCGGTTCGTATGGTATGCTCTCATCATAAGAGAATCCCATTACATCAGCAGGAGGAATTCAAGAATGGCCGAACCCCTGAAAGCAATGTACAACCAAGAATTCCTGCACAGTCTGGGAATGAAAATTAAAGCCGTCTACGGTTCGTTCGAGCTAGGCCGCTTCGTTGCGGAGGCGATGAAGGAGCCGTGGGAGGAGCTGGAGCTGAAGGCGCGGATGCGGCGGATTACAGAGACGCTGGGCAGCTGCCTGCCCCCGGACTATGAGGAAGCGCTGAAGATATTGTATGCGATAGATAAGGACTGTGTCGGCTTTCCGTATCTGATCTTCCCGGATTTCGTGGAGGTGTATGGCGGAAGCGGGGAGCACTGGGAGCTGTCGATGGAGGCGCTGGAGCGGTTCACCCAGAGGTCCTCGGCGGAATTTGCCGTCAGGCCGTTCCTGCTGCGTGATCCGCAGCGGATGATGGAGCAGATGCTGATCTGGGCGGAGCATCCGGGGGAGCATGTGCGGCGGCTTGCCAGCGAGGGCAGCCGTCCCCGTCTGCCCTGGGGCCAGGCACTGCCGGTGTTCAAGCGCGACCCGTCTCCGCTGTTGCCGCTGCTGGAGAAGCTAAAGGCTGACCCGTCACTCTATGTGCGCAAAAGTGTAGCCAACAACCTGAACGATATCGCGAAGGATCACCCCGATATCGTCATAGCCACCGCCCGCCGCTGGCTGGGCAGTAACGTGAACACAGACTGGATTGTGCGGCATGGCTGCCGCTCGCTGATCCGCAAGGCCGACCCTGAGATCATGGAGCTGTTCGGATATGCTCCGGAGGAGAGCGGCACCCCGCTGGTCAGCTCGGCTGCATTGGCTGCTGACCCGGCTGTACTGCGGATCGGGGAGCACTGTGAGCTTCAATACGCTCTGACGATCCGGGAGGGCGGTCCGGTACGCATCCGTATTGAATATGGGATCAACTTCGTCAAGGCCGGCGGTAAGACCTCGCGCAAGCTGTTTCTGCTATCCGACAAAACCGTGCCCGGCGGCACCAGACTCTCCGGCACCCGGACCCACCGCTGGGCCAACCTGACGACACGCAAGCACTATCCCGGTGAGCATACGATTATGCTGCTTGTGAATGGGCGGGCTGTGGCCGATACCCTACTACTGCTTGAGCCTGAGTTATAAGGCGGAGATCATACAAGTCTCCATACCCAAACAAAGCGGATGTTCCGGCAGCCAGTTCATGGCTTCCGGGACATCCGCTTCTTTATAGGTGCTATTATTCGCTAGGATAGGCTTGGATCTGGCTGCTAGTCGTGAATATTCCCGGCCATTTTCAGCCGTTTGGCAATCTCCTTGAATTCCTCGGCAGAGATGCCCGGTGCGAATTCTTCCTTCGATTCCGGGGCTTCGGGGATAGGGAAGCCTTTCGGTACACCCTGAATGACCTCCAGTGGAAGCCCGTCCTCAGGGTGCGTGCCCTTCCAGATCTGGTCAATCGAGTTGAAATCCTTATCGCTCCAGGTGTAGAGCTTCGTATGGACACCTTTTTCCTCATACTTCCTGGCTTCGTTGAATGCTTTATTGTCCAGCGAAGGAATCGGCACGAGCTTGGTGACATTGACACCTGTGGCAATCTCCAGGGCCTTGGCATAAGCAACTACGTGAACACCTCCACGGACAAGCAGGAAGCCGACTACCGCCCGGGCGGCAGGGTGGTCGGTCATTTCGTAGACCTTCATTTTATGGGTTCTGGCTCCACACTCTAGGAAGAAGTTATGCAGCAGATCCTCAACCAAATTACCGCTGTTGAACACATTGGCTCCGGTCCACGGATTGCCCATGGAATCGAACGGCATGGCCCCTTGTGCGCCTGCCAGGAAATGATAAGACAGCCGTGCGTCTTTGACATCCCCCAGAGGCGTGGAATCGGGTTTCTTATAGGCCGTGGAACCTCTAAGACATTTGTTCACGGCGTGGGAGACCAGTTCAACATGGCCCAGCTCCTCGGCGGTAATACTCATCACCAGGTCGTAGAAGGGCTTCAGCTTGTCCTTGGAGCGGAAGTTGAAGGACTGGTACAAGTAGTTATTAAGTGTTGACATTTCACCGAACTTGCCCCCGAGCAGCTCTTGTACGGCTGCTGCGGCATTAGGATCCGGTTTCTCGACGTCCGGGATTTCAATCATAATCTCATCCATACGTGTGAACATGGTGATCATCATCTCCTCAGCAAAAGGTGTAAGCATACTTGTCTATCTTACACCTTTTTCCAGTTATTCAAACATCACTGCTGAGGAGACTGGACATGCAGCTCATGATTGTTCTTCGGCTGCTGCAAGGCCATCTTCAGAACATAGCTTCTCGTCCAGCTTGCCGGGGCGTCCTGCCAGAGCCGGTAGCCTTCTGTAGCGGTCACGGCAGCGTTGCCCGTACTTGCAGAGCCTGCGAAGTAGTTCTCGTTCAACCTTCCGACAACGTCAGCCATTTGCTTCAGCTCAGCCTCCGTATAACGGGCGTAGGCGGGGTCTTCAGCCAGACGGGAATAACTCCGGGTGGCAGACCGCTTGCGGAAACTCGCTTCACTGTAAGCCCTGAAGCCCAGCAGGTTCGGATCGGTATTGCCGGTGGCGGCTGCCCATTGATCCATCCCTAATCTTGCAGTGCTGTAATCCAGACTCTGACGGGCAGAGGAATAGGTTAAGATTCCATATTGATGGGGATAAACGGATAAAGCACTGCTGGCGATGTCATAGATGCGCTCCCCGTCATGACTGTATTCACTGATATCCTGAATGTGTATATGCCCGCTGAGAACCGTCTGCACGCCGCTCTTCATCAAGGCATCTGTAACCTTGGCATGGTCTTCTACAGTGAAGCCCTCCTGAATGAATTCACTGTGGTCCAGCAGGCTGTGATGCATGACTGTCACGAGCTGCGCGCCTGCGGCAGCGGCCTTCGCGCCGCAGGCGGCGATCCATTCCAGGGTCCGGTCACTGATCCGGCCCTCCAGCTGGGGATGGCCCAGCGCTTTATTGTCCCCGTACTGTGCAGTATCCAGCATGAGCAGCCATAGCTCCTCCGACGGGGCAGCCAGATAGCTGAGCGAATCCTCGTCCCTCAGCAGGGCTTCATCATAGCCGAAGCTGCCATAGATTTTGCGGAATTCTGTGGCGCTCACGGAATCTGTGGCGTATTGGCGCTTATCGCGGAAGCTCCGGGCCCAGGGATTCCGGATATCATGATTGCCCGGGATCACATAGATCCGGGTTCCGGTGTCTTGTTCAATGCGCTTCAGATGTCCGGCCAGCTCCTTATGGCTGGCTTCTTCCCCGTTGTTGCTCAGATCTCCGCTGATAATCACCACATCCGGCTTGCGGATTCCGATATCATAGCCCAGAGCCTCCATCATCTCCTTGCTGTAGCCGAGCTGCTTGCCGTCACCGGCAGCCAGAAACTGCTGGAAGGCAGGCCCGAGATCTCTAAGCTCCTGCGCTAAATAATGGGTATCGCTCGTTGTCAGGATACTCAGATCATGACCGGACTGAATCCGGTATTGCGGCTCTGTCTCGGCCGCATCCTGTCCGTTGCAGGAGGAGAGCATCAGGAGCAGAAGAGGAAGGATAGCATATTTACGGATGAATTTCATTAGGCCAGCACCTCTTTTCCAGGGTAACAATGCAAAAAGAGGGTGTTCTCCCCGGCTGATTGCCCGAAGAAACACCCCGCACCCTGCCGCATTATTTTTTCACTTCAGTGACGCCGGTTACCTTCCCTTGATCTGCTGCGGAATAGGTAGCCTGGTATTTGTCATCGGAGAAATAGACATTGCCTTCAATGGTGGCATTCACGACGGCGAAGCCGTCAGCCTCCACATAGACATCACCCACAAACGTCCCTCCCTGAATCCGGGCATTCTCACTGCGGATCGTCAATTTCGGAGCGGTGAGCTTGAAGGAGTTCGTGATGTTGTGATCAGCATCCTGGGTATAGAGCGCGATTTTGCGGGCAGGCTCTTCCTTATGAATGAATTGTCCGTCGAGCACAAGCTCCTCGGAGAAGCTCAGGTCCTTCAGCGTAGCCGCAATCCAGGTGCCGTCTTTGCTGATCGCCTTCTTGAACGCTTCCCCGTTATCGACTACCGAAGCCGAAGTGACTGCATCCGGCGCAGCCGTAGCCGCCGTATTGCCCGTGTTCGCTGCTGTGCCAGTGTTGCTTGCATTTTTGTTTGCGTTGCCGCATCCGATGAGCAGGGTCAGGGTGAATGCCGCAAGTATTAATGCGATTTTTCTCATGTGATAACCTCCTTGGGTGTGAAATGCTGATGTGATTTTCCTTAAAATTAATATAGAATGATTGGTGCGGAATGGATGTGATTTAATTAACACTGCTACAATAATATTTACCGATCGTTCTATAAATGGTAAAATAGACCGCGAAAGGAGCATGATCATGGCACGAAGCAAAGAGTTTGACATTGATGATGTATTGCTCAAGGCAATGACGATTTTCTGGCAGCAGGGCTATGAGAAGACCTCCATGCAGGATCTTGTAACCGGTATGGGAATTCATAAGCGAAGCATGTATGACACCTTTGGAGACAAGCATACCTTATATATAAAAGCGCTGGAGCGCTATGCATCCCTTATAAGCTCCCGGATGGAGAGCCGGATCGAGGGTATCACCTCCGCCAAGGCAGCTATCCGCCTATTATTCGAAGCCACAATTCACAGAAGTGAAGAGGAGCCGAAGGGCTGCATGCTGGTGAATACGGCAGTGGAGCTGTCGGGTCATGATCCGGAAGCTGCCGGCCGGGCGAATGAGGCTTTTTTGAATACAGAGAGATTAATTGAGAGGCTAATCCTGCACGGTCACGAGACAGGAGAGCTATCCTCCCGGCATGCGGCCCCGGCGCTTGCTGCTTATCTGCATAATGCCCTGGTAGGTCTGCGGGTTATGGTCAAGGCAACACAGGATACAAGCAAGCTCCAGACCATTGCCGATACTACGCTTGCTGTGCTGGACTAAGCTGCCGTATTAGTATGAACGCGCCTGCCGGTAATTATCCAATATATATTCGGGATCAGCAGGCGTTCGAGTGTATTCGGGCTTCAATATGAACGCGGGATGCATTACAATATGAATCTGGATTAAGGTTACACCGGCAGGAGGGAGCAACAGGAATGGCGAAGCAGAAATACTACGTAGTATGGGAAGGTAAGAAGCCTGGAGTCTACAATACATGGGCGGAATGCCAAGCGCAGACGGATCATTACACCGGAGCGAAATATAAGTCCTATGAGAGCAAGGCGGCTGCTGAGACAGCCTACAAGGCAGGCTGGAAGGGCAACTGGGGAACGGGTGCGGCAGCTTCAGGGACGTCCGGTACAAGCAAGTCAGGCAAGTCTTGGAGCCGAAGTGCTGGCGTGGAGACGTCTGAGGAGATCGATTATGACAGCATCTCCGTGGATGTAGGCACCCGGGGCAATCCCGGACCGGTCGAATACAAAGGCGTGGATACCCAGACCGGGGATGTGATCTTCTCCTGCGGCCCGATCCGCAAAGGGACTAATAACCTTGGAGAGTTCCTTGCGATTGTGCATGCGCTGGCTCTGCTTAAGAAGGAAGGCAGCAGCAAGACGGTCTACAGTGATTCTGTCAATGCAATGAAATGGGTCAAGCAGAAAAAGGTGGCCACGACCTTGCCGCGGGATTCCTCCACAGAGGAGATCTGGCAGCTGATTGACCGGGCGGAGAGCTGGCTGCGGAGCCATACCTATGACAATAAGGTGCTGAAATGGCAGACGAAGTCATGGGGCGAGATCAAAGCGGACTATGGTCGCAAATAAGTTCCTGTTATTCTGGTTAATAACAGGTAATGAAACAATACTAATAGCAGGGGAATTGGGAGGAGAACAGGATGTTTGGCAACGATTGGGATGAAGTGCTTCAGGAAGAGACACAGAAGCCTTACTTTGAGGAATTGCGCTATGCTCTGGCACGCGAGTACAAGCAGTATACAGTCTATCCCCCGAAGGACAAGCTGTTCTCGGCGCTGAAGCTGACGCCTTACAGTAAGACCCGGGTAGTCATTCTTGGACAGGACCCGTATCACGGCGCAGGACAGGCCCATGGCCTTAGCTTCTCGGTCGAGCCGGGTGTAAGGATTCCGCCGTCACTCCGCAATATCTATGCGGAGCTGCATAGTGATCTAGGTGTAGAGGTGCCGGGTCACGGATCGCTGCTGCACTGGGCGGAAGAGGGTGTGCTGATGCTTAACGCAGTGCTGACAGTACGCGAGGGCCAGCCGAATTCACATAAGGGTCTGGGCTGGGAGACCTTCACGGATGCCATTATGGAGAAGCTGAACGAGCGGACAGAACCGATGGTATTCATCCTGTGGGGCAGTCATGCCCAGCTCAAGGGCGCGGTCGTGGACCGCAGCAGACATAAGGTGATCCAGTCTCCGCACCCGAGCCCGTTCTCTGCACACCGCGGATTTCTCGGCAGCCGCCCCTTCTCTCAGGCCAACCAGTATCTGGAGCAGCATGGGCTTAAGGGCATAGACTGGTCCATACCGAAGGTATAAGTAGTTCAGGCACAGGGAAGGGCGTGGAGCCATGAAGCATTGGGTTGGCAGACCGGTCATTATGTACTGCGGCGAGCAGCCATACACGATCATGAAAGGCGTTCTGCGCAGATGGGATCTTGCAGCTTCGGTAGCCGTCATCGGGCATCAGGAGATTGCCGTCCCTTTCCGCGATATTGTATACATCAAAGCTCTGGCTCCCAAAGAGAGAGCGTTGCCCCCGGTTCTCCATTCGGTCGGATATATTATGACAGAACGCCTGCAGTTTGATAATGCCGTCTATTTCAAATCAGCGGTTACCGTCTGGAAAGGAGACCAGCTGGTGGCGTTCAATGCGACGATCATCGCACATACCAAAGGCTCCGTGACGCTGCGGGACGGGCAGAATCTGCCTAAGGGCAACCACATCTTCGTGGTCCGTTCGCTCCGGGGCTGAAGTCCAGATTCATCCAAGTGTGTACATTGAAAAGCCCTCCGGCGCGGAGATCATCTGCGCCGGAGGGCTTTTTGTCCAACTATAGCTGATCGTCCTTGACAATCTCGATCTCAATCCCTGGCGGAGCGCCGGGCTCAGGGACGGGTTGATCCACCCGTTCGGCGACAATGATCTCGTAAATGCGCAGGAAGATGATTTTGATAATCATATAGACCGGAAGCGCAATGAGGACGCCGATCAGGCCGTAGAAGTCGCCCCCCACAAGTACAAGCAGCACCGTGGTCAGCGGATGCACATCCAGCGACTTGCCGTAGATGACCGGGGACAGCACGTTATCCTGAATCTGCTGCGCGATCAGAATGACAACGGCTGACCAGATCGCGAGTGAAGGCGATTCGATGAACCCCACGATAATAACCGGAACCGCCGCCAGCAGCGAGCCCACATAAGGAATGAAATTCAGCGGAATGGAGATCAAGGCGAGCAGCAGGGAATAGGGCAGACCGATCAGCAAAAATCCGATATACAGCAAGATGCCAAGCACCACATTAAGCAGGACGCGCGTAACGATGAAGCCGCTGAGTGCAGAGTCGATATCCTTGAACATCTCTTGGCCTTCCTTGCGGTACTTTCTCGGGATCAGGCCCTGAAGAATCGGAGACAGCTTATTGCCGTCCTTCAGCATATAGTAGAGAATGATCGGCAGGGTGGCGATTACCACGACAATACTGGAGATCACTGCGATCAGATTAGACATTGAATTCGTTACCCAGGTAATGACATTGTTCAGATACTCCGTCAGGCGTGTGGTCACATCTGTATCACCCTTGAAGAAGCGGGAGAGCGACGGATCATTCTGGAGCTTGTTGAACTGATTCTGTATACCCTCGACCAGATATGGCGTATTGTCAATGAAGTTCTGGATCTGCTCGCGCAGTGTAGGCCAGACCAGTACCCAGAATAGGACGAACAGTCCGGCGAACACAAGATAGATCAGCAGCACGGACAGCCCGCGGTTTACATTTTTGGTGCCCAGATAGTTGACGATCGGCCGCAGCAGATAATACATGAAGCCCGACAGCATCATCGGTACAAGGAGCAATTGAATGATAGATACCAGCGGTGTGAACAGAAAAATGACCTTAGAGCCCAGGTACAGAATCGTCAAAAAGGCGATAATGGCCAGGCAAGTCCGGAAATACTTGCTTTGAAGCATAGGCAGTCCCCCCTATCTCTTAAGTTATGTTTATATTTATGTATACGTATCTTTATAACCGAATTAGAAGAGATTGATTCACGACCGGCCGGAGCCGCTGTTGCCAGCAAGGTACAAGGCAGGTTCAACCGCCAGGCAGGGTGGTAATATCGCAGTAACAGGAGGGATGCCGCATGCCAATATTGATTTTGGGGATTTTTGGACACCGGAGTGATGCGGTGCTGGCGATCGGGGAATTGAAGGAGAACGGGATCAAGGCGAAGCATATCTCAGCCGTGACAAAGCAGAAGAACACGCTGGAGATCATCAGCCAGGATGGAGGAATCGGGGATGTGGAGGCAGGGCAGGGGAATAAGGGCTTGTTCGGCACAGCACGCGGACTCGGGGTAGGACTGGATATGGTGGCCGATTCAGCGGTCGCAGCAGGTCCGGCAGCCCGCAAGCTGGCGGGAGCAGATCTGGAGACAGACGGGCTTGCGGTCAGCCTGATCGGGATGGGCATTCCGCAAGAGGACGCGGAGGCGTATGCGGAGCATGCTGATCTGGAGCATATTATTGTTATTGTCCTTCTGCCTGAAGAGGAGCAGAGGGAGAAGGTGCAAGGGATATTTGCGAAGCATGAGGCCATTCCTTTGAAGTAAGCGATGGGTTGGGACAAAATAAACGTTCAACGCAGCCGGCGGGACTTTCGTCTGGCTGCTTTTTTTTTGCGGTTCTGTACGAACAGCACCGGGTCGATAACCGGACCTACCTTTCCGCCTGTTTCCTGGGTTACCTGCTTGGCTTTTACCAGAGAGAAAAAAGTGAACAGTTCCCCGAGAACGCCGAAGCCGGCAGCAATAATCGCATAATCCTCTGCACTGAGCTCCTCGGTTTCTACTGGGCCTTCGCTGCCCGCCCCTCCGTGGCCGTTAATGCCGCTGCTACTGCCATTGCCGCCGTTACCGCCCGCGCTGCCATATCCGTTGTTATTGTAATAGGCCATCTCCTGTTCACCCGCTTTTCCCCATATGTAATATAAATATGTCGCTCGCTGCCATTGTGAAATAGGCAATCGGGAGGTAATTTGCCGCACAGGATGATATAGTGACAGGGTGAAATGAGCAGAAATGAGCATAAGATGCTCCAATTCTTGCAGCAGAAGTGAATACGGCAGGAATGTCAGGGCTAAACTCATGATTTAGTGGCGAAAAATAAGCAGAGAAAGCCTCTTTACAGTTCATGAAAACGCTGTTACAATCATAAATGAGCACAAATGGTCAACATCAATCACGAGTGATTTGAATCCAGTCATCTTATCTTTAAATTCAGTAGTTACTGTATATATAGGAATCCGGCAGCGGGTAGCTGCACATCCTAAGGAGTGAGCTGCATGTTTGAAGAAGAACGCAAACGGATGATTCTGCTGTTTGTCGAGAAGCATACAAGAGCCTCGGTTCAGGAGCTGGGCCAGGAGCTGTCCGTCTCGGAATCCACTATCCGCCGGGACCTCAAGGAGCTGGAGGAAGCACGGCTGCTGAAGCGTACGCATGGCGGGGCGGTGTCCCTGCAGAGTGTGAACTTTGAAGCGGCGGTTCCGGACAAGGAAGACCGGTTCCTGGAGGAGAAGCTGCGGATTGCCGGGAAGGCTGTGGAGATGATAGAGGATGGCGATGCCATTCTCCTTGACGGAGGTACCACCACCCTGCAGATTGCCCGGGCGCTGAAACCGTTCCGCAATCTCAAGGTCATTACCAACTCGATCATGGCGCTGAATGAGCTGAAGGATTGCCGGCATATTGAGGTGTCCATTACAGGCGGGATGCTAAGGCCGGACACTATGGCTTTTGTCGGGCCGATGACCGAACGCTCGCTGGACATGGTGCGGGTGGATAAGGCCTTCCTCGGTACCAACGGGCTGGATATCCGCGAAGGGATTACGACGCCCAATATGCTGGAAGCGGCCACGAAGCGCAAAATGATCGCTGTAGCGAAGCAGACGATCCTGCTGGCCGACCATAGCAAGATCGGGCAGATCTCCTTCTGCAAGGTTGCAGATTTGCAGGAGATGGACCACTGCATTCTGGACACCGGGATACCGGATAGCTTCCGGAGGCAGCTTGAGAAGCTGGATGTGGATTATACACTGGTGTGATGGGATGGGAAGACAAACATTATAAATGAGGGATGAATGATGATCTATACGGTGACACTCAATCCTTCCGTCGATTATATCGTGGAGGTAGAAGAGTTAACATTAGGCGGACTCAACCGGATGAAGCGGGATATGAAGCTGCCCGGAGGGAAGGGAATTAACGTATCCCGTGTTCTGAAGCAGCTCGGCGTGGAGAATACGGCCACCGGATTTCTTGGCGGCTTCACCGGAGGCTATATTGACACTTGGCTGGGCCAGGAAGGGATATCCCGCGACTTCGTTCCTATTGCGGACGATACCCGGATCAATATCAAGCTTAAGGCCGGCCAGGAGACGGAGATTAACGGGGCCGGGCCAGTCATTACGGAGACCGAGACGGATTCGCTGCTGCACAAGCTGGAAGCCCTGGAGCCGGGTGACATAGTGATCCTGTCAGGCAGCACGCCACCTTCGCTCGGCGGAGATTTCTACAGCAGGCTGATTGCAGTATGCAAGCAGAAGGGCGCGGAGTTCGTTATTGATACAACCGGGCAGGCCTTGCAGGATGCCTTATCCCAGGGACCGCTGCTGGTCAAGCCGAATCACCATGAGCTGGCAGAGCTGTTCGGTGTTCAGATCAGCACCCAGGAGGAGATTATCACTTACGGACGCAAGCTGCTTACGGGCGGCGCTAAGCATGTGCTGGTCTCCATGGCTGGAGAAGGCGCATTGTTCATTACAGGGCAAGAGGTCTACCATGCCAGCGCTCCTAAGGGCCAGGTGAGAAATTCAGTAGGTGCGGGTGATTCGATGATTGCCGGATTCGTGGGCACCTTATCGCTGACAGGGAATGTGCTGGAAGCCTTCCGTGCCGGTGTGGCATCAGGAAGTGCCACAGCGTTCTCCGACGATCTGGCAGACAAGACATTGATTGAAGAGCTTCGTCCGCTTATTGCCATATCTCAGCTATGAATAACAGAGGTAAGAGGTTCAAGTACATTCGGGGAGTTGAGATTTGATGAAAATTACAGATTTGATGATACTGGAAACGATGATAATGGAGCTGCAGGCTACCACGAAGGAAGGGGCCATTGACGAGCTGATTGCCAGTCTCGCGGCCAGCGGCCGTATCACGGATGCAAAGCTGTTCAAGGAGAAGATTCTGGAGCGTGAAGCCCAGTCCAGCACGGGCATCGGCGGAGGCATTGCCATGCCTCATGCCAAGACCAAGGCCGTTAAGGAAGCAACGGTGGTATTTGCGAAGAGCAGCGCCGGAATTGATTTTGCCTCCCTGGATGAAGCACCGGCCCATATATTCTTCATGATCGCCGCGCCGGACGGAGCTGGAAATATGCACCTGCGAACACTCGCTGCACTGTCCAGGCTGCTCATTGAAAGCGAATTCATCGAACAGCTCATGGGTGCGAAGACACCTGCCGAGGTGTCTGCTTTATTCGATGCCAAGCAAGCGGAGGCTGAAGCTCAGGCGGAAGCGGAAGCCAAGGCAGCGGAAGTGAAGGCTGTTCCGAAGGCAGCCGCACCGCAAGCTGAACCGGCACGGATCGTTACCGGGAACCCGAATTCACAGAGCTTCGTAGTTGCTGTAACTGCGTGCCCTACTGGAATTGCCCATACCTTCATGGCTGAGGACGCTCTCAAGAAGAAGGCCAAGGAGATGGGCGTTAATATCCGCGTCGAAACCAACGGCTCGGAGGGTGCGCAGAATGTGCTGACACCGGACGAGATTGCCCGGGCCAGCGGGGTCATTATTGCCGCCGACAAGAACGTGGAGATGGAGCGCTTCAGCGGTAAGCCTGTGCTCCAGCGTCCTGTTAGCGACGGTATCCGCAAGTCAGAGGAGCTGATCCGGATCGCAGTAGCAGGGGATGCACCTATCTACCGCAGCTCTGGACGTAGTGAAGAAGGTTCTGCGCCTGTGAAGTCCGGTTCTATTGGAAGCAAAATCTATAAAGACCTGATGAACGGCATCTCGCATATGCTGCCGTTCGTAGTCGGCGGCGGCATTCTGCTGGCGATCTCCTTCCTGATTGAACAGGTGGCCAGCCCCGACAACCCGCTGGTTAAGCTGCTGCAGAGCATCGGCGGCGGTGACGGGGCCTTCCACTTCCTCATTCCGATCCTGGCCGGATTTATCGCGATGAGCATCGGCGACCGGCCTGCACTGATGCCGGGTATGGTCGGCGGTCTAATGGCCCTTAACTCCAATTCAGGCTTCCTCGGCGGTCTGGCCGCAGGGTTCCTGGCCGGTTACGTTGTGGTTATGCTCCGCAGAGCCTTCTCGGGCCTGCCGCGCACACTGGACGGACTGAAGCCGATTCTGCTCTATCCTGTATTCAGCCTGCTGATTACCGGTGCGATTATGTTCTTCCTGTTCGATCCGTTGTTCAGCTGGATCAATGGGGGACTGACCGATGTGCTTAATAATCTGGGCACCGGTAACAAGATTCTGCTGGGCTTGGTGCTTGGCGGGATGATGGCTATTGATATGGGCGGCCCGTTCAACAAAGCAGCTTATACCTTTGCTATCGGCGTGTTTACATCCAGCGGCAATACGAACGGAATGATGATGGCCGCAGTCATGGCCGGAGGGATGGTACCTCCGCTGGCGATTGCTCTGGCCACCTCATTCTTCAAGAATAAATTCACGGAGACCGAACGTAAATCCGGCGTAACCAACTATGTGCTGGGCTTATCCTTCATCACCGAAGGAGCCATTCCATTCGCTGCGGCTGATCCGTTGCGGGTGCTTACCTCCTGTATCCTGGGCTCTGCCGTAGCCGGCGGACTTACCCAGCTGTGGAACCTCAACGTTCCCGCACCGCATGGCGGTGTGTTCGTAGCCTTCCTGTCCAGCAATGCCGCGCTGTTCCTGTTATCTGTGCTGATCGGCTCCGTGATTTCCGGGCTGATCCTTGGGCTCTGGAAGAAGCCGATTGAAGCGAAATAACCTATTTTACCTTTCCCTGACACCGCCCGGGAGCAGAGACCATTCTCTGCCCCGGGCGGTTTCTTTACCGTTGAACTCATGAATAATGGCTGTTTTACGCTTGCCCCTCCATTTTGGTGTCTTATTTCGGTATAATTAAAAATATATATACAGAGAAGGCAAAGGAGAATGCGAAATGATTCTGCACAGAGGTGAGGTCTTATTCCGCCAGGGAGACGGCGGCCAGAACCTGTTCAAGGTGAAGAGCGGACTGTTCAAGGTCACGAGACTGCATGAGAACGGGAACATGGTACTGTTCAACCTGTTATATCCTGGTGAGACCGTTCCGCATCATTCCCTCATTTCGCCGAAGGAGGCGCATGGAACCGCAGTGGCGATGATGAAAAGTGAGGTCGAGCTGATTCCGGCTGCAGAATGGTACCGGGAGCTGAGGGAGAAGCCTGAGAAGGTGATGGAGATCGCCCTTTTGCTTCAGGAGAAGGTGCGGTTCATGCAGACGAGGCTCGATCATCTCACTGTTGGGACGCCGGGGGAGCGGATGGCTCTGCTGACCCGCTGGCTGACCGAATATTCTCATGGCGCACAGCTTACAGATCTGCTGACACAGGAAGAAATCGGACAATTGATCGGCGTCCGCCGCGAGACGGTCAACCGTCTGCTGAGAAATCAGGGCTGATTGCTTATTTTTGATGGAAACTGTTTAGAGTGGCCCTTCCGCGTGGTATAATCTATTCAGAACATATCAAACTAAAGAAAGGATCAGGATACCATGTGTCCCCGAAGGACGATTCCCCAAAGGACGATTTGGAAACGTTATGATCTGTCTTATACTTAGCTTCCCTGTAGAATGTGCGCGAACCGTTGTTCATTGACGAAGCCGCTTCTGCGAAGGGAAGGGAGTATTGTATGCGAAGGACTAACACCTCCTCACGTACATCCCCTCGTAGAGACCGGCACGAACGTCTAGCCGCCATATACGATAAGGGGAGACCGAGTAATGAGGAAACAAGACAGTGGCATGAGTTTGCCGCTCCGGTTAGCGATTATTTTGACCGGAACACTATTGCTTGCATTTACGTATTATCACATTAATTATCAGAACCACTTGACCGAAGGCGGATTCGTAGGATTGTCGCTGCTCGGCAAGTATGTACTGGGGATTTCACCATCACTAAGCATCCTGATTTTGGACATTCCGGTACTCATCATCGCAATCATTTTCAAAGGAAAGTCATTCGTAGTGAACACCTTCATATCCGTAGTGGCCTTCACGGTATTCTACGGGCTGATGGAACGCTATTCCGGCTGGGTTATTGACCTGCAGGATAACTTGCCGGTTGCGGCGCTGTTGTCCGGGGTATTGACAGGTCTGGGCGCAGGAATGGTCCTGCTGGGCGGCGGGGCGAGCGGCGGGGACGATATTTTGTCCGTGCTGATCAGTGAATGGAAAGGTATTAAGGTAGGAACCGTATTTATCCTGATGGATGTAATCGTTCTGGCTTTTTCCCTCTTCTATATGCCGTTAAGAGAAACGCTGTATACGGTGATGGCTGTAGTTGTAGCCGGTTATGTAATCACTTTTACAACCTCTCTGGGCAGACGGAAGCTGGTTCAGGCACCTAAGATTCCGTCCGCACTTGCCAAGACTCAGGAAGGCACAGTGAATGTGAATAATGCAATGTGAACTCCGTGAACCACGGGGATGATAAAAGGTCAGCGGACTACCGTCCGGCTGGTCTTTTTTTTGCGCATGTCTGCACCTGAGTTCGCATATCTGTTTGGTCTGCATTAATACTGTATATTCTATAACAGCTACCGCTTCACTGCCGATAGCAGCAGAAACATCGGACGCCGGGTCTCCTCCTGCCAGGCAGGATTCTGCTCCAGCATATCCGGAGTCGGCTGCAGCTCGGAGATCCCGGTCAAGGTGAAGCCGGAACGGATCAGTGTATTGATATAGGTAGCAGCATTCCGGTGGTATTTCATGACGACATGATTGAGGAAGTCAGCCTGCCGCACGCCTTCCAAGTGATAGTTGTCGACGGGCCAGTGCTGCTTCTCCCCGTCCGGGCTGTAATGCCAATCCTGCGCGGCGAGCGCGGTGAAGATCGGATGCTCTACAGAGAAGACGAAGGCTCCCCCGGGCTTCAGACAATGCCGGACCTGGCGGCAGAGGCTGCCGAAATCTTCAATATAGTGGATCGCCAGCGAGCTGATAACGGTATCGAATTCATCCGCACCAAAAGCAGCATCCTCAATCGCCAGCCGTTGATATTTAATCTGCGGATCATGAGTCATCGCTCTGGCCCGCTCCAGCATATTCTCTGAAAGATCGATGCCTACAACGGAATCTGCCCCCTGCTCACGGGCATACCGGCAGTGCCAGCCGAAGCCGCAGCCCAAATCAAGCACCCGCTGGCCCGTCAGATCAGGCAGCAGGGTACGGAAGACCTCCCATTCTCCGGCAGCCTCCAGCCCGCCCGTAGAGCGGGGCATCTGGCTGTAATTCGCAAAGAAACCCTCATCATCATATTTATTCTGCTTCATTTACAGTACCTCCCACATCCTTTTGTTACAGAAAGTATAACGCAGATAGGACGGAGGTGCAGCCTTTAAAACCAACGTTACCCTTGGGTCCGGTAGCGGATAATCAGCAGGACTACCGTTGTTACAACGGCTAGTGATAAGGAATTGGTGATCAGAAAAGCAAATCCGACCCCTTGCGCCGCCAGGTTAACCGCATATGCCTCCATAAGAAGGATGCCGAGCAGCATCAGCAGGTAAGCTTTCAGACTGAGATCTGCAACCGAACGGGTCCGGAGGATCTGCACAATCTGCGGAATCCAGCCTAATGACAGAATAAGGCCGCCGACCAGCTGCATAACAGAGAATACCATTCATACACCCCGCTATTCTTAATTACGTATTAGTATGATGTATGCTCAGGGAGAGAGGGAGGTTCAGACAAAAAACCGCCGCCCCTCGGGAGGGACGCCGGTTGCCCCGGCAGGCAGCTGCCCGGGTCTAGGATTGCTTCAGCTGGATAAGCTGCTCCAGCAGCAGCTGCGTGTCGTCTACAGGAAAGGCTTCCTGCAGCACTTCATTAACGGTCTGCTTCGCCCGGTCAACCTTGTCCTGGCCAATGGCAGTCAGTGAAGTATAAATGCTTCTGCGGTCTGTCTCGCAGGATTTGCGCTCAAGCGCTCCGCAGCCCTTGGCCTCGAAGCGGCTGACCAGCCGAGACACAGCGCTCTGGCTAAGCCCGACCATTGATTCCAGCTGCTGAAGCTTCAATTTTTTCTCAGGGGCTTCGGACAGAAACAGCAGAACATAGAATTCCTTAAGCGATAGCTCATAGTTCTCGGTCAGCTTCGCTTCAAGGGCTGCGGCCACCTTCGTCTGTATAAGAGAGAGCGATACCCAGCTGTTAATCAGATCATTCGAAGGGGGGTTAGTCATGTCTTCCATCCTCCCGGTGTATACCTGTAATGAGTAGTAGTTGTTATAAGTATACCATCACCATAGGCAACCTGCTGACGAATTGTCCTTAACGCGGGAATCCTAAGGCATACTGCTTAGGCACATCTGCGTCTTGGCGCAGCGTCACACCCGCTTCCAGTGTCCAGTAAGGATTCCGCAGCATTCCCCGGCCTACCGCCACCAGGTCAGCTTCTTCATTGCCGATTACGGCATTGGCCAGCAGCGCTTCATCCAACCGTCCTACAGCAATTACCGGCACGTTCAGCTCCTGGCGGATCGTTCTGGCCAGCGGCAACTGATAGGCTGCATGGTTGCCCGGTCCATTCTCTGCGTCAACTGCTCCCTCACCGCCTGAACTGATATGGAAAATATCGGCCCCGGCTTCCTTATAAGCTCTGCTGATCTCCAGACCCTCTTGGATGCCATAACCGCCTTTCACATATTCCCGTGCGGAAATCCGCATGATCAGCGGCATATCCTCAGGCATAACGCTCTTGGCGGCAGCGATAACCTCCCGGCCGAACAAGGTCAGATCCTGTCCGTATTCGTCAGTCCGCTGATTGGTCAGCGGCGAGTGGAACTGGTGAATCAGATAGCCATGGGCGCCGTGCAGCTCAATGGTGTCGAACCCGGCCTGAACCGCACGCTCTACGCCCCGTTTGAATTTCTGGACCATGTCTTTAACTTCTTCTGTTGACAGGGCATGAGGAGTTTTGGACTTGCCGTCATAAGGAATAGCGGAAGCGGAGACAGGGACGCTGGCATCCTCCGCCTTACGCCCGGCATGGGCCACCTGAATTCCAATTTTGGCCCCATGGGCATGACTGGCTTCCACAATCCGCGCCAGCGCCGGGATCTGTTCATCAGACCACAGCCCCAGATCATAATCGGTAATCCGGCCATCCGGCTCCACATCGGCCATCTCGACAATAATTAGTCCGGCACCGCCGACGGCACGGCTGACATAGTGGTTGTAATGCCAGTCGTTAGCAATTCCATCTTTATTGGTAACTGAATATTGGCACATGGGCGGCATGACAACCCGGTTCTTCAGCTTTAAGCTTTTATACTCATAGGGGGTGAACAGATCTTTTGTCATGGGTCTCGCTCCTTTGATGTAAATGGAATTGTTGAAATAATGAATGCATGCGCATGCATATAAATATAAGGTGTACGTTCCGGTCTGTCAAGTCAGCGTTATGGATTAGACTCTGCAATATTGCATGGTATCTGTAAGTTTCAGAAATAGCTGTGCGAGTTTACAACTATTATAATGAAAACAATTTAGGGGGCTAGTTATGGAGCTGCTGACTATTATCAAAGCAATTATCCTGGGCATTGTGGAAGGGCTGACCGAATTTGCTCCGGTATCCTCGACAGGCCATATGATCATCGTGGATGATATGTGGCTTAAATCGCAGGAGTTCCTGGGTAAATATACGGCGAATACGTTCAAGATAGTCATTCAGCTGGGCTCCATACTTGCAGTCGTCATCATTTTCCGCAACCGGTTCATTGACCTGCTGGGACTGAAGAGGTTCAGCCGCAAGGAATTGACTGTAGTCCCAGAAGGTCAGCCGCAGGCTCCGGCAGAAGGCAGGCTGAAGCTGGGCCAGGTGATCGTAGGGCTGATACCTGCAGGTGTATTCGGATTTCTGTTCGAGGATTATATTGATGAACATTTATTCTCGATATCCACAGTGCTGATCGGACTGGTGATAGGAGCCGTATTTATGATCTGTGCCGACCGTTTTGCGCCTGCGAATACCCGGACTGAGAGTGTGGATCAAATTACATATAGGCAGGCGCTATCAGTCGGATTGATCCAATGCATTTCCCTGTGGCCGGGTTTTTCGCGGTCGGGGTCGACGATATCCGGCGGGGTTCTGCTGGGCATGAGCCACCGTGCGGCAGCCGACTTCACCTTCATCATGGCGGTGCCGATTATGGCCGGGGCGAGCCTGATTTCACTGCTGAAGAACTGGCAGTATTTTACGCTGGATGCCCTGCCGTTCTTCATTGCCGGGTTCATCAGCGCCTTCGTATTCGCACTGGTATCGATGCGTTTCTTCCTGAAGCTGATTAACCGGATCAAGCTGCTGCCCTTCGCGATCTACCGGATTGTACTTGCGGGTGTGGTTTATCTGATCTGGTTCTGATTTCGCCGGAACTCCATGTCTAAGCTGCTCCTCCTTTATGAGGGTGCAGCTTTTTTGGCGTTCTGCTATAGGGAATCTGTATAGCCGGATTGCGTGGAATCTGTTGCGGGGCGCTGGAGGCGTGCAGTAAGATGGCATCAGATTAAGGCTTGCAGGCATAAGGGCAGACAATTATACAGGGGAGTGGACATCAATGAGTACAGGAATCAAGACAAGCAGCCTCGGATATCCGAGAATCGGCAAGAACCGTGAATGGAAGAAATTACTGGAGGCTTATTGGGCCGGCAAAATCGATGAGCAGAGCTTCCGCTCACAGATGGAAGATATCCAGCTTCAGCACTTGCAGACCCAGCAGCAGGCCGGAATTGATCTGATCCCGGTGGGCGACTTCACCTTATATGACCATGTGCTGGATACCGCCGCCATGTTCGGGATCGTACCGGCGCGTTACGGTTATAAGGGCGGGGAGATTCCGCTTGATCTGTATTTTGCCATGGCGCGCGGCAATGCAGAAGCCCCGGCCTGCGAGATGACCAAATGGTTCAATACGAACTACCATTACATTGTTCCTGAAATCGGCAGCCTGACCCCGGTATTGACAGCGAATAAGCCGCTGGCCGCCTACCGCTTCGCCAAAGAGCGGGCAGGCATTGAGGGCAAGCCGGTTATAGTCGGACTGTATACCTTCCTGAAGCTGTCCAAGGGCTTCCCGGCAGCCGACATCGCCGCCGTTGCCGCACGCTTCCTCCCGCTGTATGTACAGCTGCTTCAGGAGCTACAGGCTGAAGGAGTAGCCTGGGTACAGATCGATGAGCCGGCAATCGTTACCGGCTTAACGGCTGAGGATACCGCACTGCTCCAGAACATTTACAATGAGATTGCTGCTGCTGTACCAGGACTGAAGCTGATGCTGCAGACTTATTTCGAAGCTGCGGAGCCGCTTGAAGCATTGCTGGCACTGCCTGTGCAAGGTCTGGGGCTTGACTTCGTCCATGACGGCGGCAAGAATCTGGAGTCGGTTGCACGCCTGGGCTGGCCGCAGGATAAGACACTCGGCGCCGGTATCCTGGACGGACGCAACATCTGGCGCGCCGATACCGATGCCAAGCTGGAGCTGGTAGCGAAGCTGCTGAGCTATGTGCCTCAGGAACAGTTAATTCTCCAGCCAGCGTCAAGTCTGCTGCATGTGCCTGTAACGGTTGAGAGTGAGGTCAAGCTGAAGGCTGCGGTCAAGAATGCCTTGGCGTTCGCCAATGAGAAGCTGGCAGAGCTGGTTCTGATTGCGGCAGCCGCGAACGAAGGTAGAGAGCGTTATGCCGCCGAGCTGGAGCGCAGCCATGAGGTGCTGGCCGTATTCCGTGCCTTACCGGAGCGCGGGCGTGAGGATGTAGCGGAGCAGGTGCGTGCCCTTGCCCAGCTGCCGGACCACCGCAGCCTTCCGTTCGCCGAGCGTGTCAAGGTTCAGCAGGAGAAGTGGCGTCTGCCGCTGCTGCCGACCACGACCATCGGCAGCTTCCCGCAGACGGCTGAAGTCCGCCAGGCCCGTCTGAAATGGCGCAAGGGTGTCTGGAACCAGGAGCGTTATGACTTGTTCATCAAGCGGCAGATCGCCGAGGCGATTACGCTTCAGGAGGAGCTTGGTCTGGATGTGCTGGTACACGGAGAGTTCGAGCGTACGGATATGGTGGAATTCTTCGGCGAGAAGCTGGCCGGCTATCTGTTCACCGCAGGCGGCTGGGTTCAGTCGTATGGCTCACGCTGCGTGAAGCCGCCGGTAATCTATGCCGATGTTGCCTTTATAGAGCCGATGACTGTGAAGGAGAGCGTGTATGCCCAGTCACTCACGAAGCTGCCTGTTAAAGGAATGCTGACCGGACCGGTCACGATCCTGAACTGGTCCTTTGTCCGCGATGATCTCAGCCGGGAAGCGGTGGCCGGACAAATCGCCCTCGCCCTGCGTCATGAGGTATCCGCGCTCGAGGAGGCTGGTATCGAGATGATTCAGGTCGATGAGCCGGCGATCCGCGAAGGTCTGCCGCTGAAGGCAAGAGATCATGAGTATTACCTGAACTGGGCGGTGAAATCCTTCCGTACCGCCACGAATCATGTCAAGGATACCACGCAGGTGCATACGCATATGTGCTACAGTGAATTTAATGATATGATCGGTTCGATCTCGGCGATGGATGCGGATGTCATCTCCATTGAGACCTCGCGCAGCCATGGTGAGTTGATCGTCAGCTTCGAGGAGCAGGAATACGACAAGGGAATTGGACTGGGTGTGTATGATATCCATAGTCCGCGTGTACCGGTGGTAGAGGAGATGACCTCGGCCATCGAACGTGCGCTGCGCGTGCTGGATGTCCAGCAGTTCTGGATTAATCCCGACTGCGGACTGAAGACACGGGGCTGGGAAGAGACCACAGGCGCACTGCGCAATATGGTGAAGGCCGCGGTCCTGGTAAGAGAGCAGCACAGCGCAGCGACCCGTTAACAGACGAGGCTGTTCCGTTTAAAATCCTCAGAGTTGCACAGAAAAACCACTGCAAGCGGGAGAGTACAGTCTCCGGTTGCAGTGGTTTTATTTTTGCAGGAAACACTTGATAATAATTCTCATTCTTGATAGAATGAGAAAAGAAAGAAGGAACCTGTGGAGGGCTCCTTCATATTCTGCAATCATTCATTATTTGCTTTCGAAGGTTTTGCAATCTGTTTCCTCAGATTGTGTAGGCTGCTTGGAGCTGTGGTAAGCAACGAAGATGGATTCAGCGTTGCATTTGTTTTCTTCAGCCCAGTAGGTGCAAGAATTAACTGCGCACAATACGTCTTTTGCCATGAGGGTTCACCTCCTCTTGTAGTAGTAGGCAACATAAATCGGCAAGAAATCAATACAGCTGCCCGGGCAAGGTGGAGCTTGTCCGAATAGCGCCATAACCTTATTCTATGCGAATAGGGTTTTTGGTGTTTTTTTGCCGTTTTATCATCGTAATTGTAACAAATACAGAGACATTACGCAAACAAGGCCACGCAGAACAAATTATCGCGAAATGGTCTTTTTTGTTATTTTCCGTAAATGGCTGCAACCTTCCAGCTTTTGGAACGTCAAGAGGGATAAGTGCGGAACGGACGGACCGATAGAGATAATGGCCGTACTCCGACTAAGCTGAAACACCGTAAGCAGTATACAATTACACTTTATGGAGGAATGAGCATGCGAAAATGGGGTCTGCATTACTTATTGTATCTAGTGGTTGTAGCCGTGGTTCTGACGGGATGCGGCGCGTCGAGTGGCAATTCAGATTCGGCAGCGAATTCAGAAAGCGCGTTCAGAAATGAAGCAGCATCAGACGGATCAGCGGAAAGTGCGCCTGCTGCGGTAGAGGCTAAGGAGGATAGTCTAGCTAACACGGCAATGGCTGACAATGGTCAGGCTGCGGTGAAGGGCGGCGGGGGAAATTCGGCACTCCCCAAGATGGATAGTGGGCAAGGGACAGATGCTTCTGCCGGATTCACCGGCACCGATGTGGTAGCAGGGCTGAACAAGAAGCTGATCTACAAGGCGAACCTCAATATGGAGGTAAGCGACTATGGGGCAGCGCAGACTGAAGTGCGGAATATGGTTACTCTGGCCGGAGGCTACATTATCGAATTCTCAGAGAATATGTCTGAATATGAACAGGGCGGAACCATTATCCTAAAAGTGCCTGCGGCAGGCTTCTCTCCGTTCCTGAACAATCTGGAGAAGATTAAGCATGAGAAGCTCCAGAGAAGCATCCAGGGGCAGGATGTGTCGGAGGAATATGTGGACCTGGAGTCACGCCTTAAGGCGAAGCAAATGATGGAGGCACAATATATTGATTTTATGAAAAAAGCGACCAAACCGGCCGATCTCGTCCAGTTCGCCAACCAGCTTGGGGAAATCCAAGAGCAAATCGAACAGATTAAGGGCAGAATGCGGTATATCGATCAGAACGTATCGTTCTCTACAGTCGAGCTTCGCCTCTACCAGACTGAGAAGAGTCTTACCCTTACCAAGACCAATGCCCAGGGGCCGCTTGGTGAACGAGCTTCCGAAGCGCTCAAGAGCAGCATGAAGGCGTTGTCTGTGATGTTCCAGTGGCTTGTTGTTGTACTGGCGGCTGCACTCCCCGTCCTGCTGGTAGCAGGTGTCGTGGTGGCGCTGGTGCTCTGGTTACGGAAAAGCATCAAACGGCGGCAACCCGCGCATCTTGAACAGGCGCGGCTAGGCGGCAACCGGCTGCCGGACCGGGAACCGCAGCCTCATACTGAAGCGGCACCTGTAGTTCCAGCCGCAACGGAAGAGGAGAATATGGATAAGCAGAACAAGTAAAACAAGTAGAACAAAGCCTCCATACCCGTGACTCCGGGCTGGAGGCTTTGTTTTGTTCAGGAAATTATATGGCCCGAATGTATACGGAAAACAACATACATTGTGCACGTACGTAGGTGTGTGGTCCGAATGTATGCGGAAAACAACATACATTGTGCACGAACGTGGGCGTGTGGCCCGAATGTATGCGGAAAACAGCATACATTGTGCTGATGCGCAGGTGTGTGGCCCGAATGTATGCGGAAAACAACATACATTGTACAGGTACGCAGGCAAGTGACCCGAATATATGTGAAAAACAGCATACATTCGGGCCACAGGCAAGTTATGCAAAATAGGAAGCTATAGCTTGAAGCAAGCCGGGATCTCCAGCCTTAAGCATGCTGGAAGAGCACGCGGTACTCGCCGTAGCCTTCCTTCTCCAGATCCTCTTTGGGAACAAAGCGCAGAGCTGCCGAGTTGATACAGTACCGCAGTCCATTCGCTCCAGGGCCGTCATTGAACACATGGCCCAAGTGGGAATCCGCTGTCTTGCTGCGTACCTCAGTGCGGACCATCAGGTGGCTGAGGTCGGATTTCTCCTTGACCGCATAGTCCCGGATCGGACGCGTGAAGCTCGGCCAGCCGCAGCCGGAATCATACTTGTCTTCTGAGCTGAACAGCGGCTCCCCGGAGACAATATCCACATAGATCCCGTCCCCATGGTGATCCCAGAATTCGTTGCGGAACGGAGATTCCGTTGCGCTGTTCTGTGTCACCTCATATTGAAGCGGAGTCAGGCGCTCCTTCAGGCTCTGCGGGTCCTCCTTGTGGGTCCAGTGGGCTTCGATGAATGCTTCCCGGCCCGAGCCCTTGCGGTAACGCTTGTAATGGCCTGGATTCTTGTGGTGATAGCCCTGATGATATTCTTCGGCAGGGTAGAAGGGCTTAGCCGGAAGAATAGGCGTCACAATGGGAGCAGAGAAGCGTCCGCTGGCCTGAAGGGCCGCCTTGGAAGCCTCTGCCTGCTGGCGCTGCTCCTCCGAATGGGTGAAGATGGCCGTTCCGTAAGAAGTGCCGCGGTCATGGAATTGCCCTCCGGCATCGGTAGGGTCAATCTGCTGCCAGAACAGCTCAAGCAGCTTGCTATATGGGAAAATATCCGGATTGAACGTAATCTGTACCGCCTCAACATGTCCGGTCATTTCCGAGCATACCTCTTCGTAGGTCGGATTTACAGTATGTCCGCCTGTATAGCCGGAGATAATTTTGACAATGCCGGGAAGCTCTTCAAAAGGGGATACCATACACCAGAAGCATCCACCGGCGAAGGTGGCCTGTTCGGTCTTGAAATTTATAGAATCAGCTTGAAATTCACTCATTGTTATCCCTCCATCTGTAGAATGCAATTAAATAGATCACAATTTAATTATAAATCAAATAGAGGCTTACTGCCAGCATGCCTGATATTCTTGAAGTGTTAGCGGCCCGCAGAAGGACGGCGGCGCATGGACAATCCGGCCACAGCCAGTACGGCAATATACACGATTATAGCTACAAAGGCACTTCGCGGATGCTGGAACATCTGTCCTCCGAGGAAGGCGTATAGGGCGATGCCGGGGATTTTGCCAAGCGCGGTGGCTCCAAGATAGCTCCAGAAAGGCAGTCCGGCGGCACCGGCATAGATATTCACAGCCATCTGCGGGATAAACGGTGCCAGCCGGGCAATCACTACGGATGCAAAAGGACGCTGCTCCACAGCGGACACAAATCTGTCCAGCGCCGAAATTCTGCTTAGATAGGCCATTGATTTGCTCCGGAACATGGATGTAACGGCTCCATAGACAAGGGCTGCCGCTATTGTGGTAGCACTCCAGCAGATTAACGCTCCTGCGAAGCTTCCGTATGCATACCCGAACAGACCGATAATCAGCTTATAGGGCAGGACCGGAAACAAGGCCAGCACTGTGGCCGCGAGCATGGACAAATACAAAGGATGATCCTCTCTAAGCCAGGCCAAGAGTTCATACCTGTAGATAAACGCGAGGATTATGCACGAAACATACAGAATAATTGTTAGCCATTTTCTCATTATACTATGCCCCTTCTTCACTCCATCCATTTCATCATACTGAAAAAAAAGCAATTAAAGCAATTATTGAAGCAAAGATCATTGTTCCCGCAGCATGTCACGGTATAATACATCTATAAGGGAATAGAAATTCCCCCGAGTATGTAAGGGAGATGCTGTTAATGAAACTATCTGTCCGCAAAAGAGTGGCACTGATCGGCATTGGCGATATTGCCCGTAAAGTCTATTTGCCGCTGCTCTCCCGGCATGATCAGGCCGAGGTGGTGGGTGTGCTCAGCCATTCCTCTGCTACGGTCGAGCGGGCAGTTCAGGCTTATCGCCTTCAGCGGGGCACAACCGAGCTTACGGAGCTGCTGTCCTGGGATCTGGATGCTGTGTTCATACATAGTCCTACAACCACGCACTATGAGCTGGTGACCGCTTGCCTGGAGCATGGGGTATCCGTGTATGTGGACAAGCCGCTCTCCTATGATCTGGAGGAATCCCGCCGGATGGCAGAGCTTGCTGAGAACAAGGGGCTGCTGCTGGGGGTGGGCTTCAACCGCCGCTATGCCCCGATGTATGCCGCAGCCAAATCTTGGCTGCATAAGGCCGGAGGCATCAGCCAATCCACCGCAGTCAAGCACCGCACGAAGCTGCAGCAGGGCAGCAGCCATGAGACGATCCATGATGACCTGATCCATATGCTGGATCTGCTGCTCTGGCTGTCCGGCGGGGATTATGAGCTGCTGCATAGCAGCCTGAAGGCGGATGCGGAGGGGCGGCTTCTGCAGGCTTCGGGAATGCTGGGCTGGGAGAACGGGACCACCGGCCATTACAGCATGGTCCGGGATGCCGGAGCCGATCTGGAGAAGCTGGAGCTGCACGGACATGGGAGATCGGTTGAGGTGACCGACATGGAACGGGTTATATTATATGAGCAGGGCTCGTTGCCGCGCACGCAGAACTTTGGCAGCTGGGATACCGTACTGGAGCGCAGAGGCTTCAGCGGAGCGGTCAGCCATTATCTCAGCAATATAGCGACACCGGAGCAATGCGGCATTTCCGCTTCGGCTGTATTGCCGAGCCATGAATTAGCAGCAAGACTAAGCCGCTGAGCGGTCAGAATCGCAGCAGAGAGGAGGACAACATGGAGGATTACGACAAGTCGATGGAAGAGCGGATCATCGAGAGCTATAAACGGGACGAGGAAATGATGATTCTCGTATTTGCCCAGTGGTGTGTGAATAACAAGCTGGACCCGCATGCCTTGTATCTGCAGGCTTATCCGCAGCAGGAGGGCAATCAGGCGCTGGCCAATGCGCTGGCCCTGACGGTATCCGCAGAGGAGGCCGGATTCATCTCCGATGATACTGTGCTGGGGGTACTCTCTCTATATAGCAACGATGATCTTGCCTATGTG